>CAWHTK010000001.1:0-69354 GCA_963832205.1 Blastocatellia bacterium
GCGTGATAGGGCGCCGTCGACCCCGCGAACACGTTGCTGAGCTCGACCTCCTGCTGGCCGTCGAGGCGGATGACCGACCCCTCGCGCAAGCCCAGGGTCATGCTCCCGACGACTCGCTCCTGGTTGGCGAGCACGCCGTTGAGCGCCCAGATCAGGAGCAGGACCACAGAGGGGGTCGTCGGCCACATCGAACGAAAAGGTCTTCGGGGGATCCCAGCCGCGAGCCGAGCTGCAGGCGCACCGGGATCATCTTGGGGGACCCCCCCAGGCGCCCGAAGATGGCGGTGGCGCGGTCCTGTCGGAAGGAGCCGATCTCGGCGAGCGGGGTCGCGATCCTCATCGATTGCAGCAGGCTGGGGAGGATGGCCTCCACGCGTGCGCCGAACGGGCAGATCGACCGCCCCCAGGCTGAAGAGGGGATGACCGAAGGCGAGGGGCCGGCGTCGTCGTCGACCCAGGTGACGGTCCCGGTGGCCGTCGGGTGACGTCTCCGCGGACGAGCTTGACGCCCACCGGCGAGCCCGGCTCCAGGCGAGGAGGGGCCGCCTTCGCGGCCGAGCCGGCGCCACCCCCCTGCATCGGGACGAACCCGGCGCGTCCCAGATCGGCCGCCACCCGCAGAGAACCCGACTCCCCCCAAACCCGCCACCGCCAGCGGTACGCCAGAGAGGTGGCGGCGGGGACGCGCGGCGCCAGCGCCAGGAGGCGGCGAGCATCGAAGAAGGCGATCAAGCGGTCCGGCCGACGCAGATAGGTCAGTGGCTGCCGGGGGAGATCGGCGCTGCGCGTTCGCCGGGGCGACTCGTTCCTCATCGCGACCGCGAGCATTTCCTCGATGGGGGTGATCCCCGCGATCGCGTCCTTGGTGAAGCCCCAGGAGTAGGCGACCGCCCCCAGGAGCTTCCCGTCACGAATACCGGGCTGCCGCTCATCCCTGCGAGGATGCCGGTGTGGGCGAGGGGCCCGCCGCTGCAGCGGGCGAGGATCAGGTCCTGATCCGGGCCGATCTCGGGGAGCTTTCCCAGGATCTCGACGTCGAAGGTTTCGATCGTCGTTCCCGCGAACACGGTGCGACCGGTCCCCTTCATCCCGGGCTCGACCTCGTCGAAGGGAAGGATGGGAACGGACGATGCCGCGCCGGGCCGCGAAAAGGTGACCAGGAAGGTCAAGAAGAGGAGCGGAGAGAATCCGCGGCGCGCGTCGAAGGATCATGGATGAACGACGATCCCATCCGGCGTGAAGCCCATCGTGGGCCGAGCGAGGGAGGATACCACGCGCAAGCGCGCGCCACGGACCTCCCTGCGGGGGCGGATCCGCACCGCCGGTCAGGTCCGCGCGGGGTCGGGGTCTGGGGCGACGCCGGCGAATGCGACGCGATCGCCCCCCGATCGCCGGGCGCAGGCCACCGCCTCCCGCGCGCGCGTCAGCAGGTCCAGGCCGCGCCCACGTCGGGGCCGGGGCCGTCGGCGACGCCGACGCTTGCCGTCGCCTTGAGGGGGAGAGCGGGCCGGCCGTCCACCGCTGTGGCCTTGTGGACCAGCGTGCGAGTTCGGGTGCGAATCCGCTGCGCGACGACGCGCGCCCCCGCCGCCGGGGTCTCGGGGAGGCCGATCACCCACTCGAACTCGCCGGCGCGGAACAGGAAGTCGGCGGTGCGCAGCGTGTCCGCGAGCGCCTGCCCGAGGGCGGCGGCGAATCCGACCACGGCGTCCGATCCGTAGGTCTCGCGGATCTCCTCCGCCCGGTCGATCACGAGGACGACCACCGCCAGGGGATGGCGATAGCGGAGCGCGCGCGTGAACTCCGCCGACAGCCGGCGCAGCCCCTGGGTCGCCTCGGCGCCGATCGCCGGCGTCGATTCGCTGCGCGCGAGGCGCCGGAGGCGCGCGAGCCGGATCGCGGCGCGCAGCACCGTCGCCTGTTCGCGACCGCCGTCTTGGAGGTCGAGGTCGGCATGGGGATCGAAGGAGGTGGACAGGAGCGGCACCAGGAGCCGCCCCTCGCGTCCGGCCTCGGCCAGCTCGCGGCACCGGAAGGGCGTTCCCTCGCCCACGACGACGAGATCGGGCTCGAGCAGACGCAGGCAGGCGGCGGCATCGGCAATGCCGGTCTGTATCGCGACCGGCTCCACCGATTCGCCCGGCGCCGCCTCGCGCAGGCGCAGGTCGAGATCGGACGCGACCTGGCCAAGGATCAGGATCCGCAACGGCACGCCGCCCCTCCTCGCTTCACATCCTGTCCGGCACCGCGACGCCCATCAGCCCGAGCAGCCGAGTCATGCCCGCGAGATACACCCGGACGATGGCCGTCCGGACCCGACGTGCCTCCTCGTCTCCCTCCTGTGCCACCGGCCACCGGTGATAAAAGGAGTTGAAGGCCTGTGCCAGAACGTAGGCGTGCTTGGCGACCGAGGCAAGCTCCAGCGCCTCGACCGCCTGGCGGAGCACGGGTTCCACCCGTCCCAGCAGGGAGGGGACGACCCAGTGATCGGCCCGTGCATCCTCGGGCAGCGCCTCCAGGGAGGCTCCCGACAGCCAGTCCTCGCCGATCGCGCCCGAGCCGTGGCGCTCGGCCACCTTGCCCAGGATGTTGCGGGCGCGCACCACCGAGTACTGCAGGTAGGGCCCGGTCTCGCCCTCGAAGGCGAGCGCGTCGTCGAGGTCGAAGGCGACCACGCGATTCCGGGAGAAGCGAAGCATGTAGTAGCGGAGCGCGCCCACGGCGATCTTGCCGGCGGTGACGGAGACGGCGTCGTCGGTGGCGGCGGCGTTGCGCTTGCGCACCTCCTCCGCGGCCCTCGCATGCAGCGCGTCCAACAGGTCATCCGCCCGCACGCCCAGTCCCCGCCGACCCGACATCTCGAGATACGGACGCGCCCGGTCCTCGTCGCTGAGCGGGTGCTCGGGAAACAGGGCGAGCACGGCGGTGGGGGTCAGCGCCACCATCTCGTAGGCGAAGTGCACGGAAGCGTCGGCCTCGCGCTCGAAGCCCAGGCGCCGCAGGCCCAGGGTCACCACGCGCTGCAAGTAGGCCTGACGGGTGTCGATGACGTTATAGACGCGCGCGCCGGCGCCGAAGGCGGGATGGCCGTCGGCACCATCGCGCGCGGTCGTCATCCACAGCGGGTACAGCTCCGGATCCGGTAACCAGGGGAACCGCCGGTACGAGAAGTCGCGCCCCAGCAGGCCCAGCTTCCACATCTGGTAGGCGATGTCCTTCCCCACGTAGGTGACCGTGCTGTCACTGCGCACGATCACCTTCTGGTCCTCACCCGCACCTTGCTCCACGTCGGGAAGGTCCATGACCCAGCAGCCTGCGTTCTTCCCCGTCTCGGAGAGGTGCACGGCACCCGAGGCGCGCAGGCGCGCGAAGGCATCCTCCCAGAAGCGCAGCGCCAGGATGTCGCTCTCCCTGGGGAGGAGGTCGTAGCGAACGTCGATGCGCGCCATCGTGGCCAGGTGATGCCGCACCATGCGGTGGGCCACGTGCGCCGCGAGCTCCGCGACGGGGCCCTTCCCCTCCTCCATGGCGTGGAGGACCTGCTGGCGGAAGGCGCGGCGCGCGGGGTCCTCCTCGAACCACCGGGTGACCTCGGCGTAGAGGTCCCACGCGAGGTAGTCGAAGCGCTCGCCGCGGGCGCCCAGCGCGTCCTCCCCGTAGGCGGCGAGCACCTCGGGCAACCCCTCGCCCCCGCAGCTGCAGGAAACCCACCACGAGATCCGCCACCTGGACGCCCGTGTCGTCGATGTAGTTCTGCACCTCCACGTCGTGGCCGAGGCGGCGAAGGCACCGCACAAGCGTGTCTCCCAGCACGGCGTTGCGGAGGTGGCCGATGTGAGCGGCCTTGTTGGGATTGATGTTGGTGTGCTCGACGATCACCTTGCCACCGGCGCCGCGGGAGTCGGCGGTGGGCTCGCGCAGCGAGGCCCGCAGCAGCGCGGTGCGGTCGAAGGTGACGTTGACGTAGCCGGCGCCGGCGACCTCGGCGCGCGCGATCCCGGGGGCAGGCGAAGGGCACCCACCAGCGACTCGGCGATCGCGCGGGGGGGGCGGCGCAAGCGTTTGGCGAGTTCGAAGCAGATCGGAGTGGCCAGATCGCCGAGCCCGGGATGGGGCGGGTAGGTGAGCGGGATCTCCTCGAGCGGCGTCCCCAGCGCCTCGGTCGCGGCGGCGCGTAGCGCCTCCCGGAGAGTTTCCTCCGGGCTTCCCGTCGCGTTCACGGATCCTCCTGTCGCGGGCGCGGCACTATAGACGACCTCGCCCGCTGAGGGAGGTGAACGTCTACGGAGCGGCGGAGCGGGACAGGACGGCCTCGGAGGTGCTCACGAGGCCGGTCGCGGTGATCGCCTCGATCCGATAGACGTACGAGGCGTCGGCGTCGGTGGTGGGATCGTCGAAGGCGTAGGCGGCCGTGGCCTCGGGATCGCCGAGGGAAGGGATCCAGACCGGATTGATGCGCACACGCTCGCGCGTGCCCACGCGCACGCGGACCACGTCGAAGCCCACGATGTCCCGCTCCCCGGCCGTCTCCCAGGTCACGTGGCGAATGCCTTGCGCGTCGAGTGTCACGGCGAGGGCGAGCATTTCGAGGGGGTAGGCGCGCTCGCGGTGGGCCGACCACGTGTAGCGATGAAAGGCTTCCCCGGCACGCGAGAGGTTGCGCACCAGCAGCAGCACCTCGTTGGTTCCCGCCAGCGGCACCGTAGCCTCTCCGCGGCCGTCCTCGTCGAGGGAGATCGGAACCAGGTGCCGGCGCCCGTCCTGGAAACCCACCAGCAGATCCGTCTCCAGGTACCCCCGCTCTCCCCTTCGAAGCGGACGGTGATCCCGCCCGTGGTCTCGCCGGGACCAGGCGGACCGTGGCCGCTCCAGCGCTGCCACCGGCGGATCGGAATGCACGGACAGGGCGGGCAGTCCCTCGGCGGAGGCGGCGTCGCGCGGACCGTCGATTCGGCCGGCAAACGAGAAGTGGCGGCCGTCGTCTCGCCGGCCGACCAGCGCCGACCATACCTGGAATTCCCGGAAGGCCGGCTCGAGACCCACCCCGGCGGCGCGACGCAGCGCGCGATCGAGGGCGCCGGCCCCATCGGCCGGTCCGGCCGCGAGCTCCTGCGCCGTGAGCCGGACGGCGGTGGGGCCGTAGGCGTCGTGCACGAACGCGAACCAGGCGGCATTTCCGGGCGCGAGCGCAAGGTCGGGGGCGAGGAGTCCCTCGCTCAGCCGGCCGAAGCGTGCCGACAGCGATGCCAGGCGCCTCTCGTCGGCACCGAGGACCGTCAGCTCCGCGAAGCTCGCGAAGGCCTCCGACCACTCGGCCGCGATCCCCGCCGGGAGCCAGCGGTGGGCTTCCTGGTGGAGCGCCTGCGCGCGCAAGCGCGCGCTCCGCCCTCGAGCCCGGTGTCCAGCACCAGCAGGCCGCGACCGCGCGGGCCGGCCTGGAGCACGTAGCCACCCACGCCGCCCAGCTGCACCAGCAGCGCGTCGGCCGGGCCTGGGGAGGCTAGGTCGAGCCGGGCGGCCAGCGTCCGCGCATCCTCGAGACCCAGAAGGACCGCCTGGACGGCGCGGGTCGACCATCTCCGTCGGCGTCCGTGTCGTCGATCCGATCGGCCGCGCCGCGATCCGTGCTGTAGCGCACGACGGTTCCGTCGGAGGCGACGAGCACGCGCTCCCCGGGGACGTGGACATCCCCGCGCAGGGCGCGTCCTTTTTCTCGGACAGTGTATCCAGTATGGCTACGAGGGGGTTGACAGGTCATCGACTTTCGTCAGCCTGGCCGCGGCCAATCTCACTCGCCAGTTTCCGCAACTGAGATTGAGGCTTGATCTCAAACATCTATACCACCCCAGAGGTTTGAAACCCATCCTTAAACACCGGCTGCTATTTTCCCGGCCGGACATAGTCGTGATCAGCGTTGTCGCGACATTCGCCGCGGCCTATACGCGGGTCAATCTGATCTATGAAATCGCGCCGGAGGTGGTAAACACGGCCCGGTCGTTTCTCCAGAAACTCGAAGCGAGGCGCGCGGGGAGAGCCGATAACGTGATGGCGGATACCCCACTTGACAAGTTTTTGTCATGGCAGCCGCCGCTCGCACTTGATGAGTATGAGCGATTGGTCAAAGAGGGGATCGAGCTTTGCAAGGCCAGCGATTGCCGGGTGGTGTTGATCGGGCCGGGCCGGTTTAACGAAGATGCGACGATGGCAGGCTACACAATTCCGTCGCCAGCGCTCTGGTCATCCGTAAACGACATGGTGCGCCGCCTGAGCAAAGCGCAGGGCGTGTCGATGATAGACTGTCTGGGGGCTTTATCCGACCATGGCGGGGAGGTCTTTCTGCCTAACAATATAAGATATAGCTCATTCGGCCACCGGGTAGTGGCGCGAGAGGTCGAGCAAACTCTAGCCTCCGAGATAATCTCTTCTATGGGTTTGACAGCGGGCGGGGCAACTCTGTTGTAGCGCATCGCAATCATACCGGGCGGCCGTAAGCGAATAATAGGGAAACTCATGCGGGCAGGTCTCGAAGGGTTGTAGGGGTGAGCGAGCTATCTCAACAAAGTACGCCTGACAAGCCTGTCCGGGGAGCGTGAAGGCAGACTTATATAATCATTGGTACAACCCACATCCGGCCAACCGGGAAGTTAGACCCCCGTGGCCTTGCAACATCTGCGTTTGTTGATATTGCTCATTGCAGTAAGACTCTGATCTTGACTTACTGTACAGGCTGATATGATGCGATCTATCAGCCGGCGATCCTTATTTATTCGAGCCGCCCTCCTCTGCCCAAAAAACCCACTCCGCACCATTGCTATGGTTTTCACGCTGCGGGAGGGTTCCGCGCTCTTCAAGCATCTCGCGCGCTCCGCGCTGCACGCTGGCGTAAAGGTATTGCGTAATATCTGTAAATGTCCATCCCCGGTTTGCAAGATCGGTCTTATCAAAGGCGCTTTCCAGTTGTTTACGTCGCTTCTCAAACAGGTCGGCCACGCGCTCGGCCATCTCCTGGCAAATAGCCTCAAACGCGGCGCGCTCCTCAGCTTTCACGACAGGAAAGTTCGGCTCGTAATAACGCTCCGTGGGATACCTTCTCTCCCACTCTTCAGATTCACGCAATAACTCACTCGCCATCATTTCATTGATGTGCCTATGAATAGTTGGCTGAGAAAGGTCAAGTTCTTTAGCAAGCTGTGCTACCGTTTTGGGCAGCTTATATACCGAGTTCAAAATGTCTTCTTTTGTGCCGTTTGGGAGCAACTTGTTCTTAGAGATGCTGGCCCATGGGTCGCTGTACGCGCCATGCGCCGACACACAGTCGCAGGCGAATTGCAGCCCCTTATACTTGTTCGGATCGCTCATCGAATCTCCTTTACAATTCCTGACTTAGCAGGTACGCTAATACTGTAGTGGCTAAGCCCTTGTGACATGACAGTTAATACTAACTGATAAGGGCCGCAACCAAAATGTTGGAAGGCACTACGATGTGGACGCAACTAAAAAATGCGTCGCAGGATAAGGTAGCGAACCAGACGAGCTAACCCACCTAACCGGATGCCGCGATCCTTCCCGATGCAAAGACAGGTCTAAGAGTCATTTCTGTGGACGCGTACCAATCTTGAGGAGAGTAAAAGGTAATGGGGAATAGTGACGAGCGATTCAATGCATCCACAAAAGACGGGCAGCAACAAGCAATCACGCCTAACAAAGATGTTACTGCGCGTAATAAACCGGGAAACGAAGGCGATGGCATTATCCGTGGTATGCACACCAAGAAACATCTCTCTTTGGTAGTGATCCTATTGGCAGTTGTCGCATTTCTATCGCTCTCCATTGACAGAGGCCGAGCCCAGGATCAATCCGCCGCTCAGATTCAAGCCGCGAAGCAAAAAATTAAAAACTTCGACGATCAAATCGGCGTTAACGCGGAGCAGATGATTGATGAGGGCAGGGAGATCTTTCGCTTCGATACCTTCGGCGACGAAGCGTTCTGGGGCGATATGCTCATGCTTCATCAGGCAATCAAGGGCGCAGGGTTAGGAGGGGTCGGTCCTGGCTTGAGTCCCACCCTCGCATTATCTCTGGGCTTGAAAGTAGACCTTGACGCGCTACCCAGACCGCTGCAGAGAGATATCGAAAGGGGCAGGGTCAATCTTGATGATCCTGCTGTCACGGTTGCTCTGTTAAAGCTCGATGCGGTTGTGGGCGTTAAGGGTTTCTTCCAGGGCGACTCATTGACCTCCGTTGGTATTACCTGTGCGCTGTGTCACTCTACAGTAGATAACTCGCTGGCTCCGGGAATTGGCAATAGGCTGGATGGGTGGGCTAACCGCGATCTCAATGTCGGCGAGATCATAGCCTTCGCACCCGACCTGAGCCCTTTCGCCACCCTTCTAGGTGTTTCTCAGGATACTGTGCGCCAGGTGGTGCGTAGTTGGGGACCGGGTAAATTCGACGCTGAATTGATCCTTGATGGCAAAACCGTAAACCCCAACACAGGAATGTCAGCGGCCACCTTGATTCCGCCGGCCTTTGGCCTTGCCGGAGTTAATCTGCACACATGGACGGGCTGGGGGTCGGTCTCTCACTGGAATGCATTCGTCGCTAATCTTGAGATGAAAGGAAAGGGAACCTTCTTTGATCCTCGACTCAACAACGCGGCTAAGTTTCCAATCGCCGCGGCAAACGGCTTCGGAAATGTGCGCAATACACCCGACCTGATTACATCCAAGCTAGCCGCACTTCACTTTTATCAACTCGCAATTCCCGCGCCGACGCCTGCCGCGGGCAGTTTCAATGCCGACGCGGCGTCTCGCGGGCAAATGATCTTCAATGGAAAGGCGCAGTGCGCTGTTTGTCACGTGCCGCCCCTGTTCACAGAGCCGGGGTGGAATATGCACACGCCCGCCGAGGTCGGGGTAGATGACTTTCAGGCAAAACGCTCACCTGATGAACGCTACCGGACATCCCCATTGAAGGGGGTCTGGACGCACCAGAAGGGCGGCTTCTACCATGACGGCCGCTTTGCTACGTTGCTCGACGTCGTCAATCACTATAACAACCTTCGAGGATTGGGGCTGACCCAACAAGAGAAGAATGACTTAGTTCAGTACCTGTTGTCGCTTTAGCGCAGTTACGAGGTTCGCCGTAGTCGGACAGGCTTCACCGCGGGCAATCGCCGTGAAGCCTGTAGAAACGGCGGTTGACAAGAACGAGCGGTCTTCTAGCCTTACCGAATGTTCGATGAGCCGGTAATGCTTTTCTCATAAACAGGCGGCAGGGCTATGGCTAAAAGGAGGTGCCTATGAGGACTCCGGCAAGCATTGGAAGTCATCCAATACACCCGATGCTCATACCATTCCCCTTTGCTCTGTGGTTCTTTTCTCTGGCCGCGGACTTGATCTACCTGTGGCGCGGCAACCCCATCTGGAGAGATTGGATTGCATTTTACACACTGGCGGCAGGTATCGTCGGGGCGGTGCTGGCAGCCGTGCCGGGCATCATTGATTACTTCTCGATCAAAGACCCGAAGGTTTCAAAAATCGCGGGCTGGCACGCCCGCCTGAATGTGCTCGCCCTGCTGCTCTTCGCCGCCAGTTTTTACCTGCGAACCAATGACGGATCGCGGATGGTGAACGGGAGCTTTACCGTTCCTGTTCTGCTTTCGGTGCTGGGAGTCATTTTGATTTCTATATCAGGCTGGCTCGGCGGCGAGATGGTTTATGTGCATCACCTGGCCGTCGAGTCGGGGCAAAGCGATACAAAAGAAAACAGGGCGCCCGGCCGCTCTGCTTAGATTGAGGAGACAACTGAAAAATGAGAGGAGAGACAGCTATGAGTCGTCAAATCAAGCCAACTCTGATTCTCGTGCTTCTGGTTTCGTTCGCCGTAGGGGCGAGCAAAGGCCGGGCGGTACGCTGACCGCGGCATCGCGGGTCTCTGGAGCGGCGGACTGTTTGGCCGTCGCGTAGGGGATTTCTTCGATGAGAGCATCGTGTTTCGTCAGGGGCATATTGACCATCCTAAAAAAGCGGAGCTAATAAACAGATACCTTCGCAGATACCCCGACTTACACCCGGATGTTCGCAGGTATGCGCTGGCGAGTATTGAGGGGAATGTTTTATGAAAGATGACGGCTAACAAACGCGCGCAGCGCAGCGCGAAGGGAATGTTTCATTCGAATTATTTGCCCATCTTTAATTCTCAACGCTTTCAGGCGATTGGAGGTAGTAGGAAATGAGGGGTTGAACCTCGAATTAACATAGCTGGAGCAGACTAATGAAGAGAATAATTCTCCTGACCTTGATCGCTTTGTTTGCGAGCAATTCATTATACGCACAGAGCAATATCAGTATTGCTCTCAAGTCTGGCGGTAAAGAGGAACAACAAACCAAAGATCAATTGCAAAGAATACTTCAAACTTACGACGTGGCCAGGTGGGTATTCACCAGGTCTGTCCTCATAGACGAAAAGGCCATACCACACAGCCACCCTGTTCTTACCCTGAGTACACGCCATCTGAAAGATGATGAATTGCTTCTTTCGACATTTCTTCACGAACAGATTCACTGGTTCCTGTCGCAAAACCACAATAAGACCGAGGAAGCAAAAAGAGAACTCCGCGTCATGTTCCCCAGGGCCCCGGTTAGCTTTCCCGAAGGCGCAAGCAATGAAGAATCCACATACCTACATCTGATCGTGATTTATTTGGAGTACAGGGCTGTCAGAGAGACACTGGGAGAATTAAAAGCACGACAAGTAATGGAATTCTGGGCCGCGGACCATTACACCTGGATCTATAAGACGGTGCTGGAGCGCCCTCGTGATATTGGGAATATAGTATTCAAGCATAAGCTCGTTCCGGCAGGGCGCGTCTAGCAGGGGTATCAATTTGAGCAAGACCAGTAAAAAGTCCCGCTCTCCGCGCGCCCTATCGAGCCACGCAAAGGCTGCTATTTTCCGTGCTGTGTAAGATAGTCCTCGATGAAACCTTTCCGGCGCTGTTGCGCGATTTCATTCGCGCCGAAGCCAGCATGAATGATGCGCCCGTCTACCCCTACAACGTAAATAGTGGGAAGCCCCACCACGTGGTAGGCTTCGGTTATTGTTTCGCCGTTAAGCAACAGGCCGTATGTGAAGCCGCGCTCTTTCATCAGCCGCTGAGGGTCCCCGCCTCGCTCGCCGGTGCTGATGCCGAGCACGACTACACCACGCTTCGATAAATCGTCGTGCAGTTTCTGTAGCCCCGGCATGGCCTGGTGACAGGGAATGCACCACACGGCCCAGAAATCGATAACCACAACTTTCCCGCGATAGTCCGAGAGCTTATGCTGCTTGCCCTGCGCGTCCTTCAGCGTCCACTCGGGAGCGGGCGAGCCGACAGGCAAGAGCTCCTGCGCCGCTTTGCCTTTCTTGAGAAAAACCCATGCCTCTTCAAGCGTGAGCTTCCCATCCTTATCAAGATCGGCCTCCGGATTTTCAGCCAACAACCGCGCCCGGCCCTCGGCGTCGCGCACCTGCTCCGTTAAATCGCTCGCCTTCTTTTTGGGCATCTTGAAAAAGGCGTCATCCAAAGGCTTGTTCACTTCGTATTCGCGCACGGCGTTGCCGACGCTGTGCGGCAGCATCAGCCCGCCCACCGAGCGGTAATTGCCCAGCTCTATAGCGTGCTCCACGTCGTCTCCCCAGGGGGACCGGGACTTTCTCAATCGCTTCATTTCAAGGAAGGTCTTCTCATCCAGAAAGATGTGAATGATCTCTCCGCTCTGTTTTGTCAGCTTCAGCCTGAAGGCAGGACTGCCGTCCGATACTTCTTTCCCGACAAGCTCAACCTTATGTCCCTTTGCTTTGTAATCAATCAGCTCGCGCAAGTAATCGCCCTCTTCGCGCAATCCGGCGGTCTCTTTGTCGGACATGCTCCGCGGCTCTTCGGAACCTTCCATCGGGTTTATGCGCCAGCCTGTCTCGCCATCGAAACTCCGCACGTCACGACTCCTTGATGATTGGCCCAAGAGCACATCAATGCGGATCTGATTCGGCTTCTTCCAGTAGAGATTGAAACTCCACTGATCCGACCGGCTGATGATTGTCAGAGATTCGAGCGACTTCCACTTTTCAATACCCCCGGTGGCGGCGACATGCCTGGTGATGATTTCATCTAGAGTCTGCGCATTAACCGGAGCGATGCAAAAGAAGAGAAGGATGAGTACCTCCAAGGGTGTGCGTCGTCTCATAAAGACCTCTCCTTTCAATTCGGGCACACTTCGCCCGTACCCGGCGGATCTTAATCGCGCGGGCCGGCTCGCCGGATTGGGCTAGTCTGTTATTGGCGCGGCGGTTGTGTGATCAACCTCTGCATTCGTAACTCGATCTCGCGCTTGCTCTGCACGTCGCGCGGCCGTGTCGTTCTCTCACTCGCCTCGGTCGCCGCCGCGTTGGCCCGCGACCACTTCGCGCGCTCTTCGGAGTAGCGTTTGCCTAGAAGAAAACCTTCCTCATATGGAGTCAGCGGTCTATCTTTTATCACCGGCGGATCAATCTCTGTTGCTTGCCGCTGCCCTGGTCGCCCGGTCTGTTTTGTCTGAGTCCGCACCCTCCCCGGACTTTGGGCGGAACGTTCGCCGGAGGGTGTCATAGTCGATCCATCCTTCTTATCCGCCCCGGCGGGCGGCGAAACCTCTTGAACTTTTCTCGCCTCTACCCGCGGCAGGTCGGGTTTCTTTTTGGGCGACTCTGCCGCGGAGCCACCCGCCAATGCGAAAAGAGACCAGCCCGTAAGCGCTGCCTTCGCGCCCGCGGAAAGCCCCGGCGATCCTTTTGCGTCCTCGCGCAAGACTGCGCGCAACCGTTCCTCCAAGAACTGTGTGCCTCTGACGAGCGGCAGTCCCGCGTGTGCCCGCGACTGCTGGCTTCGATCTTTGACGACGCTGACGAGCGCGCCGGCATATGCATACGGCTCGACTCCGGAGATACTTATTGCCCACCTGTCACATGCCATCTCCGCGAAGTGCTCTATGCGGCGGCAGACCCAGAGCACCGGGGGAAAGAAGAAAAAGAGGATGCGGGCAACAGTTTGTAACCAGCGAATCAATTGATCTTTGCGGCGGACATGGGCCAGCTCGTGCAGGATTAGCGCCCTCCGTTCTGTCTTGGTAAGCGTTTGCATTAGCCGGTCAGGCAGAACAAGCACGGCGCGCCGGAGGCCAAACACGTAAGGGGTCATCTCTTCATCCGTGGCCTTCACTTCGGGCGGCCGCCTCAGGTTGATCGATGCCGAGAGCCTGATCACTTCGTCTCTGCATCTCTGATCCGCCGGCCGCAGGGCGCGGCTGCGGCGGCGCGTGCGCAGGATTGATTGCAGGGCGCGGCTGCTTAGCAGGATAACAACCAGCAGATAAGCCGCGAGTATCAAAGAGGCGAATATGTTCAGAGTAGCCCGCGCGGATGTGTATTCCATAGAGTCAGCGGTGTCATTCCGCGTCAGTTCCAGTGAGGGCGATTCAGGGCTCAGGGATTCGGCGGCGGTCGCGCTCGCAACTGCTTGAGCGATCCACCCGCTCATAGCAATCTCGCCGGGCAGCACCGGGGGCAGCAGAAACTTTATCAGCACGAGAGTCCAGAGCGCCGCCTGAAGCGCGGGCCGCGACCGGCGCAGAATGATCGCGGAAAGTAGCCATGTTACGAGCGCGAGCGCGGTTCCATGGATCAGCGCCAAACCGCCGTAATAAATCAGAGTCTCCGCTACTGTTTGGTCCGGCATGTAAGCTCCTAGGACCGACGCTTCGGCTTCGATCTGGACCGGTGCTCGCGCAAAACATCTTCGAGCTTCTGGACCGACTCTTCCGACAGCGGCGTCTCTTCGACCAGCCGCATTACCAGGTCGAGAGGGTGCCCCTCGAAGAAGAGGTTGACGAAGTCACGGACCCGCTGGCGCAGCATCTGCTCGCGGCTGATTGCCGCCGAAAAGCGATAAGGCTGGCGCTCGCGGTTTACATTTAGCACTCCCTTTTCCGCCAGCCTCCCGAGCAGGGTCATAACGGTCGTATATGCCAGAGGCGTCTGTGCCTGCCGGTTGTACTCTTCGAGCGCCTGCGGCGCGGTGAGCGAATCGTGCTTCCAGAGAATGCGAAGCAGCTTGAATTCGAGTGGCCCGAGTTCGGGTACGCTTTTCTTCGCCATAATCAAAATCTCTATGCGTGTAGAGATTACTACACACGTAGAGATTTTGTCAAAAAAATACTTTTGGGTTTGTTCGACGATCTCTTTAAACGGGCGGGTTGATGTCTTCCGCGTGTATCAAGGAATCGGCGATGGCAAACGCTTGAATAGTTTCTCCAGGGACAGACCTATACCCAATACGGTTTCGTCGCTCCCCTCCGGACCATCGATCTCTAGCCCGACCGGTAAGCCCGCGTTTGTGAGACCGATGGGGATGGTAAGACCGGCAAGACCCGTGTAGGCAGTCGGCACGACGTTGCGTGAGTATATCAATGTCGCGGGAGCGAACGTGCCGTCCGGACCTTGCACAATCTCCTGTCCAATGGGCCTGGCCGGTAGAATCGTGGTGGGGAAGACCATACCGTCAAGCTGATTATTTGTCATGACGGTTTGATAGGCGCTTCGCAATTGGGCGCGCGCCGCAAGGCCCGCTTGATAAGCCTGGGGCGTGATAGCCAGCGGCGCGCCGGGCAGCAGGAAGCCGAAGAAGATTTGCCTGACGTCGGGGCTCGCAATCTGGCTGGCCATCTGTGGCAACGTCAATGGTGGATTGACCCCTTGCAGATAATTGGTCAGGTTCGCGGGCGCCTCAAAGAAGCCGACTGAGAATCGGAGAGCGGCGATAGTGCTGAGGTAAGTAGCCGGAGGCATAAGGCTAACCTCCACGACCTCAACGCCCTTATTCCTGAGATCGTCCAGCGCGCTTTCAAACATCGCGGCAATCTCGGGGTCAACTCCACTGAGAAAGTTAGCGCGATCCAGGCCGAGGCGCAGACCATGCAGAGGGACCTTATGGATTTTCGATCCTACCTCAGACAATACGCGGTCGAGCAAAACCAGATCCCGCACTGACCTCGCCAATGTTCCCACCCTGTCCTGCGTCTGAGAGATGAGCATGATCCCGTCTCTTGAATATCGTCCCGCGCTGGGCCGAAAGCCGACTGTGCCGGACAGAGCAGCGGGAACGCGTACCGAGCCGGCGGTGTCCGTGCCCAGACCGACCGGAACAATCCCGGCGGCGATGGCGGCAGCCGTCCCCCCGCTGCTGCCCCCAGGGATTTTGCTCACGTCATAGGGATTCTGAACAGCGCCAAAAGCCGCGTTGTTGTTCGTTGCTCCGAAGGCAAGCTCGTGCATGTTTGCTTTGCCCATCAGGATGGCCCCTTCATCGAGCAGCCTCTGAAGAACGGCTGCGTTGCTCGTAGGGCGATTCGTCGCAAGGGCAGGCGTTCCCCCCGTCGTAGGCAGATCGGCGGAGTTTATATTGTCTTTCACAATGATTGGAAGGCCGTTCAACCGCCCGCAAGGCAAGCCCGATGCTCTGCGCTGATCGGCCAACCGGGCGGCGGCGAGCGCGGCCTCTGAGTCTCGCGAGATGAAGACGTTTAAGCCCTGAAGATTGTCAGCGCGTTGCAGCAGAGCCCTGACATAGTCCTCGCTCTTCAACTGACCGCTCTCCATAAGCTCAAGAGCCTCCGCGGCGGTCAATCCGGTTAGCTGATCGGGTGCATTCGATTGTTGCCGGGCCAATCCGGCCTGGTTCGCCGCTGGCTGTTGTGCCCAGGCAATGAAGCCAGACAGACAGATTGCTAGTATGCAAGAAATTGTTCTTTTCACCTGATTTCTCCTAGTGATGGATTGGGACCAAATAGGCGCGAGCTAATCTATACCAAAGCCTGATTTGGGTCAACGAGCTGAACTTCGCGGAGCGAGACTTAAGGAAAACGCTTCGTCCTTTCGCCGGCATAGTCGGGATAAAAACAGTATCCATTTACGCCCTGTGATTCAGCTCCGATAATCGCGCTTCGGTGTGCTTGAATAGGGAACACAAAATGGCGAAAGACGTATAGTGAATGGCCAGGTGTGATTGATGCAATTATAATCAACTTTCACTATTCACTACTGGGAGATGGTTTATGGATAGCTTCATCAAAGAGGTCCGGTTAGCGCTCAGGATGCTGTTGAAGAGGCCGCTGTTCACAGCCGTGACGATAATTGTTCTGGCGCTCGGCATCGGGGCCAACACTTCGATCTTTTCGCTGACCAACCAGGCATTGCTCCGGTCCTTGCCGGTACAGGACCCGCACCAGCTGGTTATTCTGAATTCGCCGGGCCCGAAACAAGGTCGCGTATGGAGCGATACGGACGATAGCGGAGAGTCGTTCACTTACCCGATGTACAAAGACCTGCGCGACAACAACGAGGTATTCAGCAGTTTGTTTGCGCGATTCCCGGTCTCGGTGAGCATAGCCTATCAAGGACAGACGGAACGCGCGGAGGGCGAGCTTGTATCGGGCAACTACTTTGACGCGCTCGGAGTGAAAGCCATTCTCGGCCGGACCATCACTCCCAATGACGACCTTACGCCGGGCGCACATCCTGTCGTGGCGCTGAGTCACAACTTCTGGTCGCGGCGGCTTGGGTCAGATCCGGGGGTCGTTGACCAGACAATCATCGTCAACGGACAGGTGATGACTGTGATCGGGGTAATCCAGCCCGGTTTTGAAGGCGTGCAGGTAGGCCAGCGCCCGGACCTTTTCGTCCCCATCATGATGAAGGCGCAGATGACGCCGAACTGGGACGGGTTGAGTAACCGCAGAGATTATTGGGTGAGCATCCTGGGAAGGCTTAAGCCCGGCGTTAGCCGCGAGCAAGGGAAGGTGGGTCTTGAGCCGCTTTATAGAAGTCTGCTGGAGTCCGAGGTCCCGCTTCAGAGGAATCTGACCGGTGATAGGCTCGAACGTTTCATCTCCAAAAAGCTCCTGCTGGAAGACGGGTCGGGCGGCAGGCAGATACTTCAAAGGCAAGCGGGCACGCCGTTGAAGATACTGATGGGGATGGTGGGACTGGTGCTGCTGATCGCGTGCGCCAACGTCGCGAGCCTTCTCATAGCTCGCGGCGCGGCCCGCCAGAAGGAAATAGCAATCAGGCAGGCGCTTGGCGCGAGCCGCTGGCAGCTCGTCCGTCAACTGCTCGTCGAAAGCCTGATACTTTCGCTCGCGGGCGGCGTGTTAGGTCTGCTCGTCGCGATGTGGACCATATCTGGGCTGCTGCATTGGATGCCCACCAATCAAGGGTTCGGCACCCTTTCGACCGAGCTTGATTACAAGCTGCTCGCTTTCAATTTCGGCCTGGCCCTTTTGACCGGCCTCATATTCGGGTTGATGCCGGCGCTGAAGACGACGCGAACAGACCTGGCGACCACGCTCAAAGATCAGGGGGCCAGCGTCTCGATGAGCAAGTCTCACGCGAGGTTTCGCAAGGGGCTCGTGGTCGCCGAGATTGCGCTGACGCTTGTGCTGCTCCTGCTGGCCGGGCTGTTCGCGAGAAGCCTTTATAATTTGAGAAACCTGGACGTTGGCATTCGTACTGAGCGACTGATAGCTTTTTCGATTGCGCCGGAGCTGAACGGCTATAACCCCGACCGCACCATCGCCCTCTTCAATCAACTCGAAGATGGACTGGCCAATATGGCGGGCGTTCAGTCGATAAGCTCGGCTCAGATTCCGCTCTTTGCCGATAACGACTCTTCGTCAAACATCACGATTGAAGGATACACCCCCGCCGAAGGCGAAGACATGAGCCCCTTTCGCAACGATGTTGGGCCGGATTACTTCGCCACGATGGGAGTGCCGCTCATTAGCGGGCGTGAGTTTAACAGGCGAGACACTTCGAAGAGTCAGAAAGTGGTTATAGTCAGCGAGTCGTTTGTCAAACGCTACTTCGGCGAGGCGAGCCCGCTGGGAAGGAAGATGGCTTTCGGCGCCGGCGACAACGTCAAGCTTGACATTGAGATTGTCGGCGTGGCGAAAGACGCAAAGCACTCTAGCGTGCGCGGCGAAATCCGCCCGTTCATTTACACGCCTTACACTCAAGACCCGAATATCGGCCAGATTACTTTCTACGTGCGCACGACCCAGGAGCCGGAGGCCCTGGCCAACGCGTTGCGCCATCAAGTCGCTCAACTCGACCCGAATATTCCCGTCCATTCGCTGAGGACGCTCCGCGAGCAGATTGAAGAGTCTATATTTGGCAATAAGCTGATGGCGGTACTGGCGGGTGTCTTCGGGCTTCTCGCGGCGCTGCTTGCGACAGTCGGCATATACGGGGTGATGGCCTGGACCGTGACGCAGCGCTCGCGTGAAATAGGCATACGTATGGCGCTGGGCGCGCGTCCAGGCGATGTGCTCAAGCTGATAGTCGGCCATGGCATGACGCTGACCGCTATAGGCGTGGTCATCGGATTGATAGTGGCTTACGCAGGGACTCGCCTGGCGGGAAGCTTGCTCTTTGGCGTGACCGCGACCGACATCCCCACATTCATCGTTATTACGTTGCTGTTGTTAGTGGTCGCGCTCATGGCCTGCTACCTGCCCGCCCGCCGCGCGACTAAAGTAGACCCGATGGTGGCGCTCAGGCACGAATAGGTAGCGATCCCGGAAGGGTGCTTAATACTTGGGCAAGGGCCCGGTAATCGCATGCATTGCGACTGCCTTGGAAGACGCCCGCAAAATGCCGCGCGGCGATGGCTGGCGAGACGATCTGCACCTACTCGCGCGATCTGATGCGCAGACGTTATCATCCATTCAAAGATTTCTCTGAAGCAGAGTTTGAACTATATGTTAAAGAGAAGCCCCTATCTTGTCCCCCGCCTCGCAATATCCCGCAAAGACTTCCCGTACCCGAAAGACTCTCAACTTGCTTACCGAGTGGCCCGAGATCATCCACAGTGCGACGCTCGCTCGCTCGCCGGACGGTCTCCAGATTTTCTGGCGCGATGTCGGTTGCGTTCTCGATCTCGAGCGCCGTACGCCGGAGAAGGCCGCGAATTTCTTCCCGCGCCCTCCGGGCGAACCGCCTTACGTGTATCGCCAGCCTCCGCGGCTCGCAGGCATATCTCGCCGGCGACGACGGGACTCAGCGCGGAGCAGTTCGGGGATTCCGATGGCGAGGGCGATGATGCTTAGGCATGGAACCTGGGCGGGGTGCGTTCCGGGCAGCGCGTTGACCCCGGATACGCGGCGACAGGTAATGGCGTTCAGGTCCTGATCGTGATCCCCGAAGTCGATTTAGTGGTCGTTTTCACCGGAGGGAACTATCGCCAAGGCGGGATCTGGGGTCGATGGGGAGAACGGATCGTGGGTGGAGAGATCATTCCGGCCATCCGGCGTTGACCGCTGACGCGAGTGAAACCGGGCTCGGCCAGAGATAAAGCAGAAACCTCACAGTTCTTGCGGCTATAGAAAGCAAGGTTCGGCAACTCAGTATCGTTAGTACAAATAATCAACCGAGGCCCTATTCGCGGAGGACAGAAAGTCGCCGGGTCCGCGCAAACCTCTGCCACCTTACGGGGTCAAACAATAGCCATCCCACCAGGGACATGCTATCCTCTCAATTCAGTTTTCCGCCCACCTCACAATTGAAGTCGATATTTCATCCGACAGGCATAATATGGATACTCAAATCCGTGCCGCGCTCAAGCTGTTAAACCGAAGGCGAGCCCTGGCAATCCCTTCGCATATACTCCTGATATTCATCGTAGTCTGCTGCGCCTGGGTACAGCAGTCTCGAAGCGCAACCATAACCCTCATTCCCGCCGGCGCTACCTGGAAATACTTAGACGACGGCACCAATCAAGGCACCGCCTGGCGGTCATCCGGTTTTAACGACTCTTGCCTGGGCATCCGGCCCCGCGCAACTGGGATATGGTGACGGAGATGAGGCAACTACTCTCGGCTTCGGCCCCGATCCTAATAACAAGTTCATAACGACATATTTCAGGCATGCCTTTAACGTCGCCGACGCGTCGGCGTTGGCGAGCCTGTCCCTGAGCCTGGTGAGGGATGATGGCGCGGTCGTTTATCTCAACGGCGTGGAGGTGTGGAGGGACAACATGCCGGCCGGGGCCGTTAGCCACACGACCCCCGCGTCGGCGGCAATAGGCGGCGCGACGACCTTAGGTCTTCCGCCCGCGGCGCCGGGCGCGCTAACGGCGACAACAGTCTCGGCCACCCAGATCAATCTCGCCTGGGCGGACAACTCAAACAACGAGAGCCTGTTCAAGGTAGATAGGTGCGTCGGAGTCAACTGCACAAACTTTGCGCAGGTCGCTCAGGTCGGCGCGGGCGTGACTACTTTCATCAATACAGGTCTCGCTAGGAATACGACCTACAGGTATCGAGTAAGGGCGTTCAACTCGGCCGGCATTTGCTGATCGAATATAGCGGTGGCAAAGACGCTCAAGAGATAGCTTATGATCGGAGCAGAACCGACAAGAGGGCGGACGGGCGGGTCCGCGCAACTCGTTATCGTTATCGCCTGCGTGGCCGTGTCCCTGCTCTGGCCGGCAGCCGCGGGAGCGCATGAGGGCCTTCATGAGCAGATCGCGGAAGTGACGACGCGTATAAAGCAAGAGCCGAGGAATGCCGAGCTGTATCTGAAGCGCGGGGAATTGCACAGGCTCCACCGCGAGTGGGGGCGGGCGCTATCAGACTACAGGCGGGCCGAGATGCTTGACCCGCGTCTTGATGCGGTGCAGTTTGGTCGGGGTCGGGATGTCTTTCGAAGCGGGCAAGCTGCGGCAGGCTAAGTCATGGCTTGACCGCTATCTATCGGCTCATAAGGATCAAGTCGAAGCGCTCGTTACGCGCGCTCGCCTCCTGGTGAAACTAAAGCAGTACCGCGCCGCTGCCAACGACTACTCAGCGGCAATAAAGCATTCATCACAGCCAAAGCCTGAGTATTATATCGAGCGGGCACGGGCGCTGACGGCCGAAGGCCCCGCCCGCCGCGACGAGGCGCTCAGCGGTATCGACGAAGGGATCAAAAGGCTCGGCCATGTCGTCACGCTGGAACTATTTGCTATAGACCTGGAAGTTGCCATCCGGCGCTATGACGCGGCGCTCGCGCGCCTGGAACGGATTGCCGCGCAGTCGCCGCGCAAAGAGAGATGGTTAGCCCGCCGCGGCGAAATATTGCGGCAAGCCGGTCGAACTGCCGAGGCGCGCGAAGCATTCGGCAAGGCGCTCGAAGCAATCGAGTCGCTCCCCTCCTACCACCGTAGTACAAAGGCTACCGTAGAGCTTGAGAATCGCGTGCGCGCCGCACTTGAACAGTAATAATAGATCATGTGCCGCTGACATTTGTCTTTAAATATGCTCTTATGTAGCCTTACGGGAATAACCGACAAACATTTTAGATCAAGACTCAGGAGAACTTAACTATGAGACTCAGCGACAGGCGATCCGCGATAGCATTATTATTCGTCGCCCTATTCTTTTTTAGCGCGAATATCAATTCCCCCGTTTCGGCTCGGCCTGCGCAGCCTTCACAATCCAACTGCCCGACCGTAAAGGTAGCATGCCCTGACACGGTCTTCCCCGGCGATAAACTGACATTTACAGTCAACTTGAATGGCGGCGACCAGCAAGTAACGCCGACTTTCAACTGGACCGTATCGGCCAGCTCTATAGAGTCAGGCCAGGGCACAAGTACCATTGAGGTAAACACAAAAGATATTGCCGGGGATATGACGGTGACGGCGACAGTGGATGTCGGGGGATTCGACAGGTCGTGCAGCACTTCATCGTCGTGCACGGTCAGCATCTTGAAGAAGGCGGTGGGTCGCGAGTTCGACGAGTTCGGCAAGATCAGGGCTGAAGACGAGAACGCCCGGCTCGACAATTTCCTTTTGGAACTACAGATGGATCCGACCGCGAGCGGTTACATCATCTCTTACGGCGGTCAGGCTAGCCGGCCCGGAGACGCGCAGAAGGCGGCGGCCAGGGCGAAGAATTACCTCATTAAAAAACGTGGGCTTGATCCCGGCCGTATATTGACGACGGATGGGGGCTACCGCGAAGAGTCAATGACCGAGTTGTGGATCGTTCCGTCCGGCGCTGAGCCCCCGCAGCCCACTCCGACAATCGAGCGAGGCGCGCCGAAGGTCACAAGCCCCAAAAAGCCGAAGACGAAAACAGGTAAGAGATCGTAGCGGTCAAAAAAAGATAGTTGTGCCCGCAAGAGCCGCTGCTACCGGGGGGGGGCGCTCCGAGATCGTGCGTCATACCACCTATATAAAGGAGCGCGTGATGTCTTCCACATCACGCGCGGCAAATCTATTTATGACGTGGTCATGATTCGCGATTTCAGATGAGTTGTCGGGGCACGCCTTTCATCCGGGCAGCGAGTGTAATACTCCTCCGGGTCTCCCCGCGCGTCTTATCCCCCGACCACCGCGTAAGACTCCTCGGTGATGGCTCGAGGTCTCTTTACATACTTGCCCCATTCCCTTTCAGGTAACGGTCAAGGAATTCCAGGATCGCCTTATTGGCACGAATCTCGTTCGCCTTCTTGGTGAAGCCATGCCCTTCGTTGTCAAAGAGGGTGTATTCAACGGGGACGCCGTTCTTTTTAACGGCTTCGACTATATCATCCGATTCGTGCTTGAGGACGCGCGCGTCGTTTGCCCCCTGAATGACAAGCAAGGGTTTGCGAATCTTGTTCGGCATGAAAGAGCGGTGAGATGGCCCGCAGTTTTTCCATCTCGGTCGCGGGGTCGCCTATCTCTTTGTAGAGCGCCTTGCGAAACGCCTCCCAATAGGGCGGAACGGATTGCAGCGTCCGCACCCAGTTCGAGATGCCGAAGATGTCAATGCCGACGGCGAACTCTTCCGGCTTGAAAGCGAGAGCAGCCAGCACCATGTAGCCACCATATGAGCCGCCCATGATGCCGATCTTCTGCTCGTCAACATAGCCGAGCGAGGCCAGGTACTTCTTGGCCTCTACGCAGTCCCAGAGCGGCTCGCGCCCGTGCCGGCCATCATCGGCGGTGAAAAAAGTTTTGCCGTAGCCGCCCGACCCACGGTGGTTGATATCGAGGACGACGTATCCGTTGTTAACGAGGAACTGAATCTGCGCTTTGTAACCGGCGCGCGCCTGCCCGCCCGGTCCGCCATGCACTCGAACGATGGCCGGGACCCTGTTCGACGCGCTCGCCTGATGTGGCTTGTAGAGAATTGCCGGGACCTCCGTCCCGTCGAAAGACTTGTAGCGGACCATCTGCGTGTCAACAAGATCGGCAGGGTCGATCTCGGGGTTGAGACTGTCGGTCAGTTGTGTCACCTTCTTCGAGGCAAAATCGTAAACGTAAAGATTACTCGGCGAGCGGTCACCGTCAAGATAGAAGGCCATCAATCGCTCGCTAGGCGAGATCGTAACGCCCGCGATGTCCCCGCCCGGCAGCTGCGGCAGCGGGATGAGTTTCCCGGTCGACTGCTCGTAAACCTTGATCTTCGTGCGTGCCTCTTCATTGATGGCAACGACGCGATACTTTCCGCCCTGCGAAAACTGGGTGTATATGATGTCCCACGGGGCCTTCTCCACTACCTCGCTCTTGCCAGTCGCCAGGTTGTAGCGCGCGATGTACTTGTACTCGCTGCCTTCGTCCGTAAGGTAGTAGAGGTGTTTCGAATTCACGTCGAACGCCTGCGGCCTGAAGTTGATGTCGCCCGCATGCGGTGTGAGGTGCTTCATCCCCTTCGTCTCGGTATTGTAAAGGTACAGGTCTGCGTCGGCAGTCGTATTGGGTTTAACGAATACAATGTACCTCTTGTCCTTGGAGATGTCGCCGATCTGATAACCCGTCTCGTCCTTGTAGAGCAACACGGGCTTGAGATCGGCAAGGCTCATTTCGTAGATGTCAAAGAAACGCGGGTCACGTCCGTTGGCCGAATAGAAAAATGACTTCCTGTCGTGGCTCCAATCGATGAAGTTAGCCTTCACTTTGTCGCCGGGGGTCAGGTCAAGCTCTTGCCCACTCTCATCCCTCACGTATAAGTGACTGTTCTCATCCCCGCCCCGGTCATAGGTGTAGATAAAGCGCCTATCCCGCGGAAAAAAAGAAACTGAGAAGATGCTCTCTTTCGTCGAATTGGTCAGCAGTCTTGGCGCGCCGCCCGTAATCGGAACCGTATAGACGTTGAATATGCCCGTCTTGTTGCTATGGAACATGATCGACTTCTCATCGGGTGAAAAAGAGCTGCCGCCAACCCAGGTAGTATCCATGAATTGCTCGATCGTGTACTGCTTGACCCCATCCACCTTTCTCGGTTTCTGTGACGGCGACTTACGCGGCTGGCTCCGCGCGTCTGCCGGGATAAGACAAACGGAGGTCAACAGCGCGAGAAGCATCAATCCGAAGTTCCATTTCGCGTTTAACGGATGTTGAAAATATTCTCTTTGTCTCATTGATTTCTCCTTCGAGCGAATAAAGTTACCGTAGTTTTGGGTTTTTATAAGGATAAGATGAGCGGTAGGTAGCGGGGAGAGATTTCTCCCATCGCCGAATTTGCCCGTCGTTGAGTGAGCAACCAGTGGTAATCCTACCATCCCAACTTAACATCCACGTCGAATCGGCATTCACTATTGAGTGCCTTAAAGGAAAGTTGCCGAACTTTCCGTAATATTACTACCAGCACTGAATTGTTTACGCCGTCGGGTAGGCTTATCGGGGCCGCTTACGGATTAATCGTGCTGACCGGCTTTGCGCAAGAAGTGTTTCGATAAGAGTCCCGTAGGGACGAAATGTCTATAGAAGATACGGTGTTGATAGAATCCTGAGCCCCGGAGGGGCGGAATGTTCACATCCCGCTCCTGATGGAGCTCGAAATGTAGATTTAATCTGTCCCTATAAACATCTCGCCCCTTGTATCTTGAAAAAGTCAGCCTCGACTGACAAAAATCTATCCAAGGACGCTTGGATAGGCGGGCAAGCTGAGTTTGCGTCGCCCCTAAGGCCGCGAGCCTGTCCCTTAGACTAGACCGCTTGCCCTTACTCGTTGCTCGCAAGGTCGGACGGTATCTGAGGCCCAGTTCTTCTGTGAGCCTGTATTTGCAAGGTTGGCCTCAACGAGTTAGTCCCGGAGCTATCCTCATGCATTCACCAACTTTAGGCATCGATATCGCCAAAGCCACATTCCAGGCCGCCCTGCTGCACGACGGCAAACTCCACCATCACCGCTTTGACAACACCGAGTCGGGCTTTAGGCAACTGCAAGCTTGGCTGGTCAGACATCGCTCCAAGCGCCTGCACGCTTGTATGGAAGCGACGGCCAGCTATGGCGATGACTTGGCGCAGTTTCTCCACGACGCCGGCCACACTGTCAGCATCGTTAATCCAGCCCGCATCAAGGGCTTTGCGCAAAGCCAGTTGCAACGCAACAAAACTGACAAGCTCGATGCCGCCCTCATCGCCCGCTTCTGTCAGCAGCAGCAGCCTGAAGCTTGGTCCCCACCCCCTGCCGAAATCAAGCAATTGCAAGGTCTGGTGCGGCGGCTAGAAGCCTTGCAGGAAATGCGCCAGCAGGAAGTCAATCGCCTTGAGCAGGCCGGCAAGCAGACGCTGGTCGGCGAGTCGCTCGAAAAGATCATCGCCGCTCTCGATAATGAGATTTTGCGGCTGCGGCAGCTCATCCAAGACCATATTGATCAACACCCGCACCTGAAGCGTGACCACGACTTGCTATTGAGTATACCGGGCATCGGCGAAACGACCGCCGCCTGGCTGTTGAGCGAGGTGCAGGTGGAAGGCTACAGCAGTGCCCGACAAGTCGCCGCGCACGCCGGGCTGACGCCACGGCATCACGAGTCGGGGACGAGTGTGGGTGGACGAACAAAGTTGTCAAAGACCGGTAATGCGCGACTGCGGCGGGCATTGTATATGCCGGCGGTCGTGGCCAAGCGTTACAACCCGATCATCCGGGCGTTTTGCCACCGGTTGGAGAAGCGGGGCAAGCGCCCGATGGAGATCATTGGTGCGGCGATGCGCAAATTGCTGCACCTTGTCTATGGCGTCTTGAAATCGGGAAAGGCGTTTGATCCGACATTTGCCTCTTGACTTTCAAGACGGTATCTACGGGGCTACAGACTTCTGTCTTTCACGTGGTCTTTTTGTGCAAAGCACGTCTTCGACGCTAACCTTTGGCATGTGTTTGACCTCCATCAGGTCGGCCCCGGCCAAGGTGATCTGCCGGCTTATATGTCGAAAAGGAGTCCCTGGGAGGGCTCCGCGTTATTGTCAGGGTGGCGGCCGCGGCTGGCCTCTTTGTCGAGCCCGGTTTCAAGAACGGTAAAGTAAATGCTCGCGCTTTTAACGTGCTTGCCTTTGACGTGAGGCCGGCGGCTTATCTCTTCACAGGCCAGCTTTATTGCGCCCGCCCAGCTCGAAGATTCCACCTTCGTCTCCTGCTCCGCGTGCGCCGCGGCCAGGTCAGGCATAGTCACTGTCACGCTGTAGGTCTTGTTAGGCATCCTGGCGACTAAGCTACTTATCCCCGTTCTTTGCAAACCAGAGATTCTTGGGAGTGATGAATGGCGCGAGCAGGTGCAGGGTCACGCCTTCAAGCTCGGGCCGGTAGGCCACAAAGCTATGGCGGTGCGCGATGAACGCGCACGGCGCGTCTTCGAGTAGAATCCTCGTCACCTCGCGGTAAATCGCCGAGCGCTGTTCGCGGTTCATCAGCGACCGCGCCTCGTCGGTTAAACGGTCCACCTCTTCGCTGGAGTATGTATTTATGAAGAGATCGCGGTTGCGGGAGTTGAACTGCACGTAAGTAAAGTTGTCAGGGTCGGGATAATCCGCGTACCAGTCGCGCCCCGCTATCGGCACCAGCCGCAGCTTGAGCGCCCGCTGCATCTCCGCCGAGACGACGTAGCGGAACTCCGCGCGGATTCCTATTTCGGCCAGATCGTCTTTCAGGCATTCGACCGCCGAATTGACCGATTGCGGCCACCATATCTCGGTGTCGAACCCGCTGCTGTAGCCTGCCTCATCCATGAGCGCGCGCGCCCTGACCGGGTCGTACTCGTACCCGCGCTCGCTCGCGTCATAACCGAGCACTCCCGGCGGGATGGGACCCACCGCGGGCTCGGCCATCCCGCCGAAAACCTCCTGGACAAAGCGCTGGCGGTTGATGGCGAAGCACAGCGCCTGCCGGACGCGCTTGTCCGACAGCGGCGGACGCTCGCAATCGAAGGCGAGCATGCGCGTCTGAAGCTGGACCGCTTCGAGCACCTGAACCTCTTCGCGCTGCTTAAGCTCTTCAAGATAGGTCAGCGGCAGGTCGCTCACGTAATTAAGCTCGCCGGCGAGGAACGCTTCGTATATCTCTTCCGCGCTCATGCCAAAGCGCACCGTCAGGCGGTCAACGTATGGCAATTCGGCGTCCCAGTAATTAGAGAAGCGCTCCAGGTTTATCTCTTTTCCTAACACCGGCTCGGTAACGCGGAACGGGCCCGCGCCGAGCGGGCGAATGGCGAAATCCGACATGGGCTTTTCAAGCTCTTCGCGCGGGACGATGTATGCGTAATCCATGCAGAGCGTCGATAGGAAGAAGGCGACCGGCTGGATCAGCTCAAGCTTTATCGCCTGCTCGTCGATTACCTTTATGCCGGCGACCGTGTCGGTCTCGCCCGAGATAAACTGCTCCGCGCCCACGATAGGTCGAAAGACCCATGCCGAGGCGCTCTCGTTCTGGCGCATCTGCCGCTCGAAGGAATATTTGATATCTTCGGCCCGCACCCTCCGCCCGTTGTGAAAGCGGGCCGACTCGCGCAGGTGGAATGTATAGACGCGCCCGTCGGGCGATATCTCCCATCGCTCGGCGAGCCCCGCCCGTATCTCCGCGCGCTCGCCGAACTGCACCAGCCCCTCGAATATGTTCGACAGCACCTCGACTCGCGAGATGGAAGAGACGGCCGCCGGGTCCATCTCTACATGCGAGGAGCGCAGGCCGAACCTCAAGTGGCCGCCGCGCTCGGCCGTCGGCAGCTCGAACATCTCGACTTCGCGGTTGAGCAATTCGGCCTCTCGCACGAGCAGGTTAACGGCGCTGTTGATGCCGGAAATCGAAGCCTGGTTGCGCCCCACCACTTCCTTGATAGTCTCGATTGCGCGAAGCACCTGGTCGGCCCCGCTCGCTTGCTCGGTAGAGGCGGAGCGGATCTGCTCTACGACCATCGTAAGCTCTTCCATCGCCTCGGCAATGTACTTTGATACCTGCGCCTGCTCGCCCGTCGCGCGGCGCACCTGTTCGGTCAGCTCGCTCATATGCAGCGCGCGCTCGCCGATGTGCCGGCTCGTGAGCGCCTGCTCGCTCGTGGCCCGCTCGATCCCCCGCGCCTGCTGGCGCACGAGGTCCGCCGCCTCCAGCACCGTGTGGCTCTCGGCGGCCTGTATCGCGGTCGAGTCCGCGATCAGTTTTATCCGGTCGGACGTAGCGTTAGTCTTCTCGCGTATCTCGACTAGCAGCTCCGAAGCGCGCGATGCGAGCTCGACGCCCTCGTCGGCGCGCTGGCCGCCCACGGCCACGCGCTCGATTGTCTCGGTCACGTCTTCGCGCACCGCCTTTATCATCTCTTCTATTTCGCGCGTCGAGGCGGCCGTCCGCTCGCTCAGCTCTTTAATCTCGTCGGCGACGATGCGGAACCCGCGGCCCTGCGGACCCGCTTGCGCCGCAAGTATCGCCGCGTTTAGCGCGAGCAGGTGCGTGCGGTCGGCTATCTCGTTGATGACGTGCGTGACCTCGCCTATCTGCTCCGACCGTTTGCCGAGCCGGTTTATCGTCTCCGTCGCGGCGTCGATGGCCTCTTTTATCTTCGTCATGCTCGCCGCGGTCTCGGCCACAACCCGGCTGCCGGACTCGGCCGACAGCGCCACTTCTTCCGATAGCACCGTCGTATCGTTGACCGATTCGCCGATGCTTCGGGTCGAATCATCAATCGCCTCCATCGCCCGCGCGGTCTTTTCGGCCGACTCCGCGAGCGCCTCCGTCGAACTCGGCGACCTTGCGCACGCTGACGGCCATCTGCTCGATTGCCGAGGCGGTCTCTTCGACGAATTGCGCGAGCTCGTCGGCGTTCTCCGAGACCTGGTTGATCGAGGTCGCGAGCTGCATGACGGAAGTCGAGGTCGATTGCGAGAGGTTCGAGAGCGTCTGGAGGCTGCCCCCGACCGAGTGCATCGACGCGTTTATTTCGGAGATGGAGCTGGAGGTCTCTTCTACGGATTGAGCTTCGTCGAGCACGCCGGTCGAAAGCGTGCGCGTCCCGCGCAGCACCTCGCCCACCACCGCCTCTATCGAATCGGCGGCGCGTTGCAGACGCCCGACGATGTAGCGCAACCGGCGCGACAGCCCGTCGAGGTTCAGAAGCAGCTGCCGGTCCTCGCTCGTATATTTCAGGTCGCCGGTCTCGGCGCGGAATCCGAGGTCGCCCTGGGCTATGCGAGCGAGCACGTCGAATATTTTTCGATGAGACTCCGGGCCATTGTCGCCGGGGCGCATGTCTTTGCCGGCTTCATGCGTGTTGGTCGATGTGTGATGTGGGTCATTCATAGTCAACAGGCGTGCGAGCTATTATGGTAGCCCCTGGGATAATCCGAGTCAATCTAGCGCGGGCGCGAGCAGGCCCTAAATTAAGGCTCGGCGGAGGGGGAGTCAGCTTAAACTATTGCGCCGGGCCCACTTTCAAATTAGAATGTGCCGACTGCCCCTCCGGTCCACACGTGCTACGCGCGATGCTACCGCTCCCCGTAGCTGATCGCCAGTCAGGAAGCGTTCGTGCAAGGACAACTAGGCGATAAGCTAATACCCGACCTGATACGCGAGATATCCAGGAAAAACTCAAGCGGCCTGTTGCGCGTATCGCGCAGCAAGGCGATCAAGGCCATCTTTTTTGACAACGGCGCGCCCGTCTTTGCCATAAGCAATCTTGCGAACGAGCAGCTGGACCGCAAACTCGTCAAGGATGCCCGCGTAACTCCCGAGCAGATGGAGCAGGCGAAGCAGCAGACGGGCAAGGCCAACCGGCTGGGCGCGGCCTTAGTCGAGATAGGGGCGCTCACCGAGGAAGAGATGCGCGATCGGGTGCGCGAGCTGGTCACAGAGATCATGCTCTCGCTCTTCGAGTGGACGGACGGCGATTACGTTTTTGACGAGCGCATACGCGCGTCGCACGAAGTGACGCTTCAGATAAGCGCGACCGACATGATACTCGAAGGCGCGCGCCGGGCCGCCGCGGACCCGGCCGTCTCCGAGATACTCGTGCCGTCGACGAGCGTGGTGACCCGAGCGCGGGCGGGGATGGCCCAGGTCGATTCGGGACGGCTTGTCCCTATCGAAAGCTACATCCTTTCCAGGATAGATTCGCCGACGGCCGTGAGCGACGTGGGGATGTTGAGCGGCATCACCGACGAGGACGCGCGCCGGGCCATCTGCGCGCTGGTCGCGGCCGGCTTCTTAAAGCTGCTCGGCAGAGAGGCGGGGGAGAAGCAGGGCGAACCCGAACCCGACGATTCGCTCGACCGCCTCAGAGAAGAGGTTACGCGCAGGCTCCACTATTACGTATCTGCCGATTACTACGACGTGCTCGAAATCACTCGCCATGCTTCGGCCGCCGACATAAAGGCCGCTTACTATCATCTGGCAAAAAAATTTCACCCCGACCGTTATCACCAGCCGGAGCACGCCGAGCTGCGCGGGAAGCTCGAAGCGCTCTTTTCGATGGTTACACAGGCGTATGAAACGCTCCACGACCCGCGCCAGCGCTCGGCTTATGACCACCGGTTGAGGAGTCCCGACCAACCGGCGAACTCCAAGAGCCCGCTCACGACAAGCCCGCTCAAGACTACGCCGCTGGTCCCGCCTTCCGACCCGGCCGTCGCGACAGCCGCCTCGTCTTCGCAAGGCGACAACGGGTCGGGCGACCTCAAGGCCGGCCCGAAGGCTGCTCCGCCACTGAATGGCTCAGGCCCGCTCGAAGCGCCCGCGGCCGAAGCGGTCAACCCGCTCAGCAGCAGCCGGCGGCGGCCGCCAGGCAGCGCGGCCCCGGCAAACCCGGGCCAGACGGCCGAACAGTTTTACCGCCAGGGGCGCGCGTGTTTCGAGCGGAAGGATTACCACGTGGCGGTTCACCTCCTGCGCGAGGCGGTAAAGCTCGACCCGTCGCGGGCGGCTTACCATTACCACCTGGGCGGCGTCCTGATCCGCAACCCGCGCACGCGGCGCGAAGCCGAGGAGCACCTGCTGAAGGCGGCGGAGCTTGAGCCATACAACGCACAGATACGGCTCAAGCTTGGCTTGCTCTACAAAGAGGTGGGCCTTGCGAAAAAGGCACAGATCTATTTCCGAGAGGCGCTTCAGATTGATCCCGATAATAAGGGGGCGAAGCGCGAGATAGCGGCTGGCGGCAAGGCCAAGGGCATGCAAGGGCAGGGAAGCCTATGGAAATCCGATATAGGCACAATCGCCAAGCGGATTTTTAAGAAGTAGCGGTATCTACTGGCCGGCCTTATCGGCGGATTTAAACAGGTCGTGCGCGGTTATGATGGCGCGCCGCGCCTCTTCGGCGTCGCGCCACCCGCTCGTCTCTGTCTGTCGGCCTTCAAGCTCTTTATAGATGCTGAAAAAATGTTCTATCTCCCGCAAGCGGTGCGGGTGCAACTGGGTGTAGTTGTGAATAGATTCCGTGCGCGGGTCGTGCGTGGCGACGCAAAGCACCTTGAGATCTTCTTTCCCCTGGTCCCACATCACAAGCATCCCGATGGCCCGCACCTCGATGACGCAGCCTACGAAGCTAGGGCTTTCAACCATCACCAGAATATCGAGCGGGTCGCCGTCGCCCGCCATCGTCGAAGGCACGAACCCGTAATCGCCGGGATAATGCATGGGCGAATAGAGCGTCCGGTCGAGCCTGAATACTCCAAGCTCGGGGTCGTACTCGTATTTATTGGCGCTGCCCTTCGGTATCTCGACGACCACGTTGAAGCGGTCGGGGACTCGCGCGCCTATGGGGAGATCGAGATAGTTCATAGTTCAGCCTTGCGGGTAAAACAAGCCCTTCAAATATGGTTAAAAAAGTTGCCGATTCGGCGCAGGCTTCCGATGATCAGCACGGCGATGGGCGGGTAGAGGAATGCGCCCAGCAGCGTGCCCGCCGAGATCGTAGAAGCATAGCGGCCGGGCATAAGCTTGCTGACGACGTACCCGAGGCCGAGCGAGACAATGTATCCGCATATCAGGAAGAACAACCCGGCCTTGCGGCTGATCGGCTTGTCCTGAGGCTGCTCCTCGCGAAAGACAGATGTGAAACTCCTCGGCACCTCATAGGTGTAGCGGGCAAGCACAATAGAGAGGTTCTTGACCAGATAGATCAGCCCGTACAGGGCGAGCGACAGTATGATGACACGGCCGAATAACGCCGACTGCTCTATAAAAGTAGGCTTTGACGCCATCACATAAAAGGCCGATAGAAATAGCGGCACCACTATGAGGACGGCGTGAGCGCGCGCCGCCTCTTCCTGCCGGTTGTGGGCCAGCCATTCGTTCGACGAGGCGGTCGAAGTGGCGCTGCTTGGCGACGACCTCCGCCTGCCTCGACGCGTAGAAAGTGCGCTGCTCGGCGTAGAGACCGTGGTCATAGGCCCAGCGCTGATGAGCGTCGCTCAGGACGTGATACGCCTCGTTGATCTGGGCGAACCGGGCGTTTGCGTCGGGCGATGTCGAGACGTCAGGGTGGCATTTGCGCGCGAGGCGGCGATAGGCGAGTTTGATTTCAGCGGACGTTGCGCCGGGAGTAAGTCCAAGGATTGCGTAGAGGTCCTTCATGGCCAAAAACTTTTCTTTACTAGTAAGGGCGCTCTAGCAAATTCCGGGGTGAGTCCTTGACGGAAAATCCCGCAGTGGGAAACCGCCGGCCCCGATAACACTAATATATTACCTTGGCTGTCCAGTCCGCTCAAGAGAAGAGTAGTCAGGGGGAGGGGATGAAGGGTGAAGGGGTGAGCTTCTGAGATATGCGATTTCAAATTTCAGATGCCCATCTACATACAATACCTCACCCCTTCACCCTTTCACCCCTTCTTCCTTGGGGTCGCCGCGCCTGGGTCGAGGCAATGTTGATGTGGCAGATGGCGGTAGCGAGCGCGTCGGATGCGTCGAGCGGCTGCGGGAGTTCCTTCATCCCCAGTAGTATTCGGACCATCTCCTGTACCTGATGCTTTTCGGCGCGCCCGTAACCGACGAGCGCCGATTTTATCTCCAGCGGCGAGTACTCGAAGACTTCAAGACCGCAGCGCACCGCCGTCACGAGTATCGCGCCTCGCACGTGGCCGAGCTTGAGCGCGGTCTTCACGTTGACGGCGAAGAAAGTCTCTTCGACCGCGCAGACGCGAGGACGCAACCGCTCGATGACCTCTTCGAGTTTCTGAGTTATTATCAGCAGCCGTTCGGGGAAGGGGAAGCGCGCCGGGGCGCGTATCCCGGCATACTCTATCAGCTCGTAGCTGCGCCCGTCGCTCTCTATCACTCCGTAGCCGGTCGTCTCGCTGCCGGGGTCAACGCCGAGCACGCGCGTGCGTGTGCGCTCGTTGCCGGCGGAACTCTTCAACCGGCCGCCTCCATCTCTTCGGCGGGAATGTCGAAGTTCGCCGCCACGCTTGCGACGTCGTCGTGGTCTTCGAGCGATTCCATCAATCGCAGGACCTGCTGCGCGGTCGCGCCCGTCACCTGGACCGAGTTCGTCGGCCGCATGACGATCTCGGATGAGAGCGGCTCTATGCTCGCGCCCTTTATCGCGTCAAGCACCGTGTTGAAGTCCTCAGGCGACGTGACGATCTCCCACGACTCTTCGTCGTCGTTCACGTCTTCGGCGCCGGCTTCGAGCGCCAGTTCCATGATCTTCTCTTCGTCGGCCGCCACGCGGTCGATGATGATCGTGCCCTTCTTCTGGAACATCCACGCGACCGAGCCCGACTCCCCGAGGTTGCCGCCGTTCTTAGAGAACATGTGGCGTATTTCGGCCACCGTGCGCGTGCGGTTGTCGGTCTGACATTCGACGAAGATGGCGACCCCGCCCGGCCCGTAGCCCTCATAGGTGATGTCCTCGATGGCCGCGCCCGCGATCTCGCCCGTGCCGCGCTTTATGGCGTTCGTCATCGTGTCCTTGGGCATGTTCATCGCCTTGGCGTCGTCCATAGCCTTGCGCAGACGGGCATTTCCCGCGGGGTCGCCGCCGCCGACGCGCGCCGCCACCGTCAGCTCTTTTATGAGCCGGGAAAACATCTTGCCGCGCTTGGCGTCAATCGCCCCCTTCTTATGCTTGATCGAATGCCATTTAGAATGTCCTGACATACTAAAATCCTTTGCACTCTCCTGTTCGTTGTCTTGAAAGCGGAACTGAGCCTCCCATCGGCTGCCATCCGTGACTACCTCAGCGCCGAGAGCCTGAAAAACGAGCCGCGTTGATTCAAAGGTAGCGTTCTCTAATTTAAGTCTGACTCTATCACAATATTTGCTCAGGGTGTCAAGGTCGGCCTCCTCTCGGGAGTGTCGGGCCATACTCGACACAAGCTCTGCTATCACGCTTCTCAACCGGGTCTTCTCCTTACGGGTGCTACAAGTCGTTGTTGAATGAGCCGTGCCATGTCGTCTACCGCACCTGCCATATTGAACCACATCCCGACCTGTGATATACATCGCGCGGCCTTGATCACGCCGATCAACGTGATGCCCTGACAGTAAAACAGGAGGAAAACATGAAAAGGACAGTTGTTAGTCTCTTCACCATTGCTCTAACTATGATCCCGGCTTATGCTCTAGTGACCAGCCATCAGCTTGCTCAATCTAACTGCACTTTCACAGTAGCCAATTCCCCGGCCGTTCGTGGCATTAGACTGGGCATGAGCCTTCAACAGTTACTCGCCTTGTTCCCGGCCAGCAGCAAAAGGAGGGAGATGGCCAATGCTCTTGAGAGAGCGAGAGCGGGTACCAGCAATGAGGCTGTTTATTTACTGTTCAACCCAACCAGTGACGGCAGCAGCGAGCAGTTCGCCGGGATTGATTCGGTCTCGGTCGGCGTTTATAAGGGGCAGGTAGTAGATTATAACGTCTCGTATGTTGGCCCGACGTGGAGGACTATTGATGAATGGGTCGAACAGGCTTGCGGAGACATTGAGGCTGCCGAGAGCGCAAGGGTGGGCGGTAGGTTCATACGAACATCCTAACAAGAAGCTGATGTGTAAAGGGGTAGAGATCGAAGCAGGCGTACAGGGAGCGGGAGGGTCAATAAGGGTAAAGAATACGGAGTACAATAAAGAGATGGAGGAGAGAATAGAGGCCGTAGAGGAGAGGAAGCGTCAGCAGTTCAAGCCGTAAAGAGGGACCGTATCGTGGCTGTCAAAGCCGGTGAATTGTCAGGCCGCACTCGCGCAGCAAGCAGGCGACGATTTTCTTGAGCAAGCGCCAGGCGCAAAAGCGCGAGCGCGGCAGCCGTGTACTTATCAACCTGCAAGCCCCGCGCGCCCGCCGATGTGACGTGATAAACCGCTGCCCTGATCAATTTTTGGAACTTAGTCGCGCCATATGGGTAATAAATAAAGAGGCTAATCGTGCCACAATTTCATTACGGAGACCAACGAATGAAACGCATTGCAATAGCCGCCCTTCTGGCATTCGCGGCAGCGCACGTCGCCCTAGGTCAGACGGTAGAGAATAAACGGGATCAGTGGCAAAGGCCCGCCGAAGTGCTTGACGCCCTGGGGGTGAAATCCGGACAGCGCGTGGCGGACATCGGCAGCGGCTTCGGCTATTTCACTTTCCACCTCGCAGCCCGCGTGGGCGCTGAAGGCAAGGTCTTCGCGGTAAACATTGACCCGAAGGCGATCAGTAAAGTGCGCGAACGTAAGGAGCGCGAAAAGCTTGTGCAGGTCGAGCCAACTCTCGGAGAGAGCGCCGACCCTCGTTTGCCGAACGATCTCGATATGGTGTTGATCGTTGACACCTACCATGAATTTCGCGAGTATGACCGGATGATGCAGGCGGTGTTTCGCGCGTTGAAACCCGGCGGGCGTTTGGCGATTATTGACGGCGAAGGGCCTTCCAACAGGCCCCGGACTGAATACCACAGATTGCACGTCATTCCTGCCGCATTGGTGCGTGAAGAAGTAGCCTCCCAGGGGTTTGTCTTCAAAGAGAGCCGGCCAGGGTTTTATGATCCTGAGTACGGCAAAAAGATGTACTTTCTAATCTTCGAGAGGCCGTTAACACCCCCCGGCATGCCAAACGATGATTGCCCAAAATAGAGGCACGCCTGGTGGAGGGTGAATATGTTGCTATCCAGGCCCGGCGGCAGACAGGATATTGAACGGACCAGGGAATTCAATGAAGCGGTTCCAATGCGTATACACCACCTCACTACTTAGAACCGGGCTACAATTCCACCTGTGTTCCTACTTCTATAACTCGGTCGGGGGGGAGACAGAAGAACGATGTCGCTTCTCGCGAATTTCGTGACATCCATACGAATATCTTCTCTCGCCAGAGCGCCATCCCCTTTTCCTTCGTCGCGATCAACCTTTCGCGCCCCAGAAAGAACGTCGCATGCTCAAGGTCCAGATTCAGGCCGGGCATATCTATCGTCTTCAGCACCTCCGGAATATTCGGGTCTTCCATAAATCCGTAACGCACCACTATGCGATAGAACCCCTGGCCCAGGTCTTCGACGCTTACGCGCCTGTCCGGCGCGGCGTGCGGGATTTCTTCGGTCGATACAGTTAAAATCACCACATCCTCGTGGAGGACTCTGTTGTGCTTGAGGTTCTTGCTGAGAGCTGGCGGAGTAACTCTGGGGTTCCCGCTCATAAATATGGAGGTCCCCGGCACTCGCACTATTGAGTCCGCTTGAAGACGGCCGAGGAAATCTTCAATCGGCCTGGCGCTCTCCTCAAGCCTGTACCCTAAAATGCGACGGCCGGTCTTCCACGTTGACATAACGATGAATATGAGCGTGGCTACCACAAGCGGGAACCACCCGCCGTGCGGAACCTTCAGGATGTTAGCCCCGAAGAACGAAAGGTCTATGACCAGAAAAGTCCCGCACAAAAGCAGGGCCTTGGGCAGACTCCACTTCCAGCAATTCCTGGCCACGACGTAGAAGAGTAGAGTCGTGATCACCATCGTCGTAGTAACAGCCACGCCGTAGGCGGCCGCAAGATTGCTTGAGGAGCGGAACCCCAACACCAGCCCGATGCACGCTATCATCAGGCCCCAGTTTACGACCGGGATGTATATCTGCCCTATCTGTTCAATGGAAGTGTGCTCAATATCAACGCGCGGACTATAGCCGAGCTGGACCGCTTGCCGCGTGAGTGAAAATGATCCCGATATTACGGCTTGCGAGGCTATCACTGTAGCGGCGGCAGCCAGAATAACCATCGGGTAGAGAGCCCAGCCCGGAGACATCTGATAGAAAGGGTTCGCTGCCGTCTCCGGCCTGCTGATCAGCAGCGCCCCCTGCCCGAAGTAGTTGAGCATTAGCGCGGGCAACACAATAGCAAACCAGCCAAGCCTGATCGCCTTTCTCCCGAAATGGCCCATGTCAGCGTACAATGCTTCGCCGCCAGTAACGACGAGGAAGACCGACCCCAGAATGAGGAATCCGTGCCAGCCGTTGATTATGAAGAATCGTACCCCATACAGAGGGTTTATAGCTGCCAGCACGCCCGGCTGTTGGATAATGTGATAGATGCCCAGCGCCGCCAGTGTTAAAAACCATACCAGCGTGATAGGACCGAAGACTACGCCTACTCGCGCCGTTCCGCGGTACTGAAATAGGAAGATCACAATAATGATGCCGATGGTTATTGGGATTATGTAAGGCTGGAAAAAGGGCGTCGCGACTTCCAGCCCTTCGATGGCGCTCAGAACAGAGATTGCGGGAGTAATCATCCCGTCGCCGTAAAGCAAAGCCGCTCCGAACAGCCCCAGCATAATAAGCAGCCACCGGCTGCCTTCGGCCGAGGCGCGCACCGGAGTAACAAGCGCCGTTAGCGCAAGTATGCCGCCTTCACCGTGATTATCCGCTCGCAGGATAAAGACCAGATACTTGATCGTGATGACGATGATGAGAGACCAGAAGATCAGCGACAGCACGCCGAGAATATTGGCCGGAGTCACCGCCACGGAATGAGGCCCGTGAAAGCATTCCCGCAAGGCATAAAGCGGACTGGTGCCGATGTCGCCGTAGACGACGCCGAGCGCGGTAAGCGAAAGGATGAGCAGGTATTTGCCCTGAGGGTCTTTAGAGTGTGGGCCAGGTTCCGGCGATCTATCCTTCTGATTGTCTCCCATACTTATACAGGTCTTTTCAGACTTGGTCGCTCTTTTCGTCAATTGGCAGGTCGTCCACAAGCCCTCTACCGCGTGCCACATCGACTCACTGATCAGGCAGGAAGTATGACATGCCTTTACAATTCGGCAGTGTCAAAAAACGAATTCCTTATGGTTTCCTTATAACTTTTTTACGCCGGTCTTATTACTTCCTTATGTGACCTCTACTAGATTAAATATATGGGAGATGACGATACCTCAATACTGATAGGGTCAAGAGCTAAGGAGATAAGCCTGACCGAACTGTTCCTTACGTTCAGGCGGAAGCTTATAGTCTTCTTTAAAGACATCGAAATGTATCTCTATTTCTCTATTGCTCGCTTCATAGTTTGGAAAAGGGTACGGCGCGACAAGAGATAAGAATGAAAAGTAAGGTATGTTTTTTAAGAATCGTGGGCCGCGGCATTATTCCACTTGGTAGTATACTGAGTACGGAATGCACACCTCGGCCCGCAAAAGCTTGATAGGTTATCTGGCCCCTGTGACAGGGGTGGCTCTCGTCACTCTTCTTTACAAGCTGGTTGTGACGGGCGTTAATTCGACCAGTGTCGCATTAAGCTTTCTGCTGGTCGTGCTTGCCACCTCGTCCGCATATGGCCTCGGGCCGGGTATATTGGCGTCCGTCGCGGGAATGTTTTGCTTTAACTACTTCTTCTTGCCTCCCTTCGGCACGCTATCCATCCACGGCTCGGAGAACTGGGTGGCGCTCTTCGTATTTCTGGTGACTGCCTTTACTGCCAGTCAACTTTCTTCTGCCGCAAGGTCGCGCGCGCGCGATGCTGAAAGGCGTCGCGAAGAGGTCTGGAAGTTGTACGAGCTGAGCAAGGATATAATTGCAAAGCCAGATTCGGAGACGGCCGTATCGGCAGTAGCAAGACAGGTCTTAGAAGTCTTCCAGTTCAGCTATTGCGCCATCTTCGTACCGGATGGCATGCAGGGATGGCGGCAGCTGGCCATTGCCGTGGATACGAGTTCGCCGCACGGGTTCACGCCCGATGAAACAGATATTAATGATGCTTTTACAACGGGAGAAGTACGGCTACTCACCGGTACACGGGGACGTGATGAAAGAGAGCCTGCGGGTGAACCTGACGAGATGAGAAGTATCGCGTATGTTCCCCTAAAGGTAGTGGAAAAATCGGTCGGCGTAATAGTCATGACCGCGGCTACTCTCGAACGCGGGACGATGGAGGCCATAGCCGGCCTCGTGGCGCTTGCCCTTGAACGCGCCCGCTTTCTCAAAGAGGTGAGTCGCACGGAGGTGTTAAGGCAGAGTGACGAATTAAAGTCGGCGCTGCTGGCCTCAGTCTCGCACGACCTGCGCACCCCGCTCACGTCCATCAGGGCCGCGGTCGATAATCTCCTACAGGAGGAGATCGATTGGGACAGACGAGCATTGCATGAATTTCACCTGATTATCAGCGAAGAGGTCAGCCGCCTCACTCACCTTGTTCAAAACCTGCTGGAGATGGCGCGGATTGAAGCGGGAGAACTGCGGATATGGAAAGAATGGACCTCTATGGAAGAGCTTTTCAGTAATGTGCTCGATAGGTGCTCTCCATCAATTAGAAGCCATCGGGTGATAGTCAATGACGAGAGCGGGCAATCGCTGGTAAAGATCGATTCGCGCCTTGTCGCGGAGGCGCTTACAAATCTTGTCGAGAATGCCGCGAAGTATTCTCCTGTCGGCAGTCAGATTCTTCTTCGGGCAGTTGCGGAAGATCACCGCCTGACCATCAGCGTCAGCGATCAGGGACCGGGAATCGCGCCCGACGAGACCGGTCGCATCTTTGATAAATTCTATCGCGGTACTCGCCTATCCGAGGGCCAGAGTGGAGGGACCGGAATGGGGCTGGCCATCGCTCGCGGCATCATCGAGGCGCATGGCGGAAATATCTGGCTTGAGAGTACCCCGGAGCATGGAGCAACATTTGTCTTTACCATGCCGGTAGAGCGGAGACAGGCGACCGATTCGGTAGCAGCCAATGAACAGTATTGATACCCGACTCTCTAATGACTAAACGACCAGTAATTCTTGTAGTCGATGACGAGCCTCAAATCCTCCGGGTGATGCGTACGGGCCTGCCCGCGCGGGGTTACGAGGTGAGGACGGCTTCCGGGGGTAAAGAGGCACTCGAAGAGATACGAAAAGAGATGCCCGATCTATTGGTCCTCGACCTGGTAATGCCAGGCATGTCCGGTCTGGAGGTCTGCCAACGGGTGCGAGAGGTTACTTCGATTCCGATTATCATCCTCTCCGCAAAAGGGTCGGAGAGCGATAAAGTCGCCGCGCTCGATTTCGGCGCTGACGATTATGTGACAAAGCCTTTCGGCATGAACGAGCTGCTTGCGCGCGTCCGCGCCGTGCTCCGCCGCTCACCTGCATCCGACGCCGATAGCCCGGTGCTAACGGTCGGGGATGTATTTATCGACAGCGCCGAGCGGCGTGTTTTGATAGCCGGTAAAGAGACGAAGCTCACGCCAAAAGAGTTCGACGTTCTGAAATACCTGGTGAGTAATGCCGGCAAAGTAATGACGCACCGCAAGCTGCTTCAGGCAGTCTGGGGCTGGCAGTGAACAGACCAGACCGAATACGTGCGAGTCGTAATAAACCAGTTGCGCCGCAAGATCGAGCCCGACCCGCAACACCCTCAATACATCCTTACAGAGCCATGGGTGGGCTATCGTTATGACCCCGGTGAAGACACTTGAAGTTCACCCCCTTCACAATAGCAATCAGTTAAAACTGAATCCCACTTCCAGATAGAAAAAGTGGTTTCCTTTTGTGATATTGCTATTACCCATCGAATACCCGATGTATCCGGTCAGCTTTGGATTTGGCTTGTACACAAGGCCGGGGGTGAAGTACCCGTTCGCGTGTCTGCCTGTTATCCAGTCCGCCTGGAATGAGAACTTCTCTGTAAAAGACTGCTCGAAGCCAAACTGGCCTCCTGCTCGCTGCGCGTCTGGCACAACCACATCACTGGTATAGTGATAGCTCCCGCACGTCAGGCGGGTCTTACTCTTGAATACCTTACTGAAGTTGATATAGCTGTAGCCCCCCAGGTCATAAGAGCGCCTGCGGACAGGAATATAGAGGTTCTGCCCTAACACAATAGCCCAGCCATTCTCCCTGTCATCGTATACCCTTCCACTTCACTGTAGGTACTATCGTAGTCGCATCAGGGCCTGGCTGGACATTGCCAGTAACATTAATCCCGACTTCGACACGGCCCCCAGTCCCCACAACGACGCGCGGCACATACGACGAGAAGCGTGGCTTGAACGGCCTCAAAGCGGCATCTAGTTCTCCATAAACCTTACCCGGTTCAAGCACGTCCGTGCTAGGCACGTTAAATAAGGTTTGTTGCGCTCGGGCTGTCGTAAGCATCCCGCTGCATAGCAAGGCCCATAAACACCCAACACTGGCCATGCGAATCGAGGCGGAAGAAACCATACTTTTATTCCTGGTTCGGTTTGCTACTATCATCGCGGCTCTCTGTTCGTGTTGCCTTTTCTTCTTCCTGTTCCAACTTATAAAAATCCAGCATCACATCAGTCTCCCCGCGCAGGTCGCGTTTCAACCTGTTAAGCGCTACCCGCACAACATCCCGGTGGTGAACCCGCTGGCGACTGGGCACATTGCTGACCTTCAGCCAGATTGCGTGGATGAGATTTAAATCCTCTTCTGTAAGGTGCGGCGCGTGCGCGCCCAGGTATATCGTATGCTCACGGCCTCCGGGCTCGACGACTTTAAAGCGGACCTGGCGGCGAGGTTTTTGGGGCAGCCGCTCCCAGGCCCGCCCCAACTGCCTCGCCTGTTCCTGCGAGGTCATCTTTGCCGATTTTCCCGCGATTATCTCGGATGAATCCAATTGCAACGCCGTCTGTACTACCGCATCAAAAATATTGGTTGCCGGTACCACCGCGAGATCGACCGGCTTGCCGTGTTTTTCGGCCAGCGCGACGACCCTGGTGAATAGCCTCTGCTCGTAGTCTGTAAACAGGTTTTCGTCATACATCTCGCGTTCGCCGCCGTCGGGCCCTGAGACTACTCTCGTCGTCACTACCACTATGTCTTTATCCCCTGTGTTGGTGTGACTCAACGTGTGCTCCAGATGGGCGAGCGTGTTGTAGTCTCGGACTGCTACCAGAATATTGCCGGGCCGCGCCCCCACGGTCTCCTGGCTGATCGTCTCCTGATGCTGGAGCTGGAAACGGTCCAGGGTCGCAAGCGTCCGGTCCTGCTTACGCTGGTTTATTCTCTCCGATACGGTGAACAGGATGAAGAAAATCCCGGTGAAGGCTACTCCCGCAATCGTAGCAACCTCTTTAGTCAGCAGGTTCGTGAGCGCAATCGACAAGAGCACCAGGGCGATTATGATCAAGCCAACCGGCACCTGTACACGGCCCACGCGCACATTTCCGGGCACTTTCCACTCGCGCGCTTCCGGGCGCTTGAAACGCAGGACCAGCGTGGCGACGGCATTAAACGTAAAGCTCCAAATGACACCGAAGGCGTATGCTTCGCCGAGGATAAAGACGTTCCCCCTCGAACCGAAGATCGTGATGAGCTGGAGAATCGCTATGAGATTGATTATGCGGTAAGTCGTTCCGTACTTCTTATGCGGCTGCCGGAACCATTCTGTAAGTACCCCGTCTTCCGAGACACGATTAAGCACGCCGTTAGAGCCAATGATCGAGGTGTTGATCGCGCCTGATAGCATCAGGAATCCGACTATCACGACGAATGCCTGGAATAGCAGTTTGAGGTACTCCGGCCCGACGAAGCTTACGGCCAGCCCGGAGATGAGATTGTTTAAGAATTGAGGTCTGGTTTCGTCCGGTATGATCGCGACTGCGAAAAACGATACCAGCGACGTGAATAGTAGCGAGTAGATGAAGATGACCCATCCGGCCTTCTTCAGGTTCTTTAGCTTCGGATGCTCAAGCTCGCGGTTGACCTGGGCAAGGGTCTCTTCTCCGCTCATCGCCAGAACAGAGTGGCCGAACGCTATCATCAGCCCCACAAAGCCGATGAAGCTCGGAGCGGTGTCGGCAATCTTATACCGCTCGCCGTCACTTGCGAACCAGTCCAAGGGTCTGAGCCACCCGAGCGCCCCCGGATCAAAGCTTAAATTACCCGGCAGCGGCAGGGGAGGGAGCTGTCCGCCACGCTCGATTAGCGTCAGGCAACTCCACAGGATCATAATGACGACCATGACAGTCGTGACATACATAATGCGGAGCGCGTCGTCGCTCGATTCGTGAATGCCTTTGATGTTGCGCCACCAGAAATAAAGGGTTGCGAGCGCGGCGATGAAGGCCGCCAGCATGTTAGTAGTTCCTACCGAAGGCTCCCATGGCTGCCCGAAATAGGTGGCCGTTTGAGCAATGAGCCCGACTATGTATTGGCCCGCGGAAACGCCTGAGATAGGCCCGGTGAGTATGAAGTCGAAGATGAGCGCCGACACGCTGAGCTTGGCCATCTTTCCGCCCATTGCTTCTTTGACCACGCGGTAAACGCCGCCTCGCGTGAACATCGAAGAGGATTCTATGTATAGGGCGCGCACCGCATAGCTGAATAACATCACCCCGAGAATGAACCACGGAGCAGCCTTGCCGACGAATTGCTCGGAGATGCCGCCGACATAAAAGGCGGACGAGCCAAGGTCATTAAGCACGATGGCCGCCGCTCGCCAGAAAGAAATAAACGAGAGCATCACAGAAGTGGCGACCACGACCTTGATCTGCGCTGGCGACTTCTTCGCTTTCGGGGTGCTTACAGTATCTATGTTCATAATCTATCTTTCTGCTTTGTCCTGGTCCCGGCAGCACTCCTCCATCCGGGTACAGCTTTGTGTGTCAGGTGACTCAGGGTCGGCCGCGGGGTGGGGGCGGAAGAGTAAAAGCTTGCCTTTATATGCCAGGTCGGGGCTGGAGCATGCAGGGCAGCAGTAAACGCACAGGTATGCACCTATCCCCTCTAGCCAGACGAGTCTGCTGGAAAGGTGGTTGCCGAGGTCTTCCCATAGGCATTGTCGGCACGCTACTGCTTTATTCTGAATACCCGGATGGCGGCCAAGTGGAAACATTTAGGGTCGTGTCGGCACCATAGCTTTGTTGAGCAAATTCGGCAGTCGAACTGTCAAAGCATTATGGTAAGGCGACCCGCATAAGGAAGTCATAAAAGGTTTATAAGAATATCGTAAAGGTTTTACGGATAGGTGATATGTATTGTCGCCTGGCTTCCTCATTGCGCCTCAGTTCGTGGCTAGATCGGTTGACGGGCCGTTTGCGCCGATAGAGAATTTCCGCGCCTGCCGCTTTCTTTCTCAACGGTTCGTCTCGACGGCGAGTAGTTGTAATTAGCGGGAGATGTCCGGATTAACTGCCGGATTGCCGAAGAAACCTTGGAGGTCATTCGATGGGAAACCTGACTCAAGACCTGCGCTTCGCCACGAGAATCTTCAGGAAAAATTACGGATTCACCGCAATCGCCGTGCTGTCGCTGGCGCTGGGAATCGGCGCAAACACGGCGCTCTTCAGCGTGATCGACGCGGTGTTGCTCAGGAAGCTGCCGGTAAAAGAGCCTGATCGCCTCGTGCTTTTCAAATCGCAGACGGTGAAGGGGTTCAGCTTCGGCGGTTATAACGGAAGCACACAGGTCGACCCGGCGACGGGCATGACCACGGGAACGTCGTTCCCTTATCAAACCTTCATTCGTTTGCGCGAGCAGGAGAGCGTGCTGTCCGATATCTTCGTCTTCTCCGGCATAGGCGTGAACGTGAATATCGACGGGCAGGCCGATGTTGCCAGGGCGCAGGTCGTCTCTGGCAATTACTTCGTCGGTCTCGGCGTACAGCCTGTGCTCGGTCGCGCGATAACGGATGACGATGATAAGCCGGGAGCAAGTCCGGTGGCGGTAATCAGTCATCGCTACTGGCAGCGCCAGTTCGACGGCGATCAATCCATACTGGGCAAGCAGATCAGCCTCAATAACGTTCCATTCACAATTGTAGGCGTCACGCCACCGAGCTTTGATGGGGCGATGCAGGTCGGCTCGTCGCCCGACATTACAATGCCGCTCGCGATGGAGCCGCAGGTAAGCTCCGGACGCTCGCGGATGACGGGGGCGGGGCAGTGGTGGTTAAGGCTGATGGGAAGGCTGAAGCAGGGCGCAACTGCCGAACAGGCGCGCGCCGAGCTCGAGGGCCTTTTTCAACAAACGGTCATCGAGCATCGCGCCGCTCGTCAGGTCCAGGCGCAAAGCCCGGGCGGGCGGCCTATACCAATGCTTGAGCCCGCGGAATACCCGCGTCTCCTGGTTGATTCGGGCAGTCAGGGCGAGATGGATACGCGCCGCTACTATGAGCCGCAGCTTTACCTGATGCTCGGCGTGGTAGGGGTGCTCTTATTGATCGCGTGCGCCAACGTCGCGAACCTGCTGCTTGCGCGCGCCGCGTCCCGGCATAAAGAGATCGCCGTGCGGCTGGCCATGGGCGCGAGCCGGTCGCGATTGGTTCGGCAACTTTTGACGGAAAGCGTGCTGCTTGCCGCGCTGGGTGGCCTGCTAGGGATCATCTTCGCGATGTGGATAAAGGACGTGTTGCTGGCAGTCGGTTTATGGGGAGGGCAGGGGATGACCGCGCTCGATCCGAGGCTCGACCTTCGCGTGTTCGGCTTTACGCTCGGGCTTTCGCTCGTGACCGGATTGCTGTTCGGCATCGCGCCCGCGCTGCGCTCGACCCGGATCGATCTCACCCCGGCGCTCAAAGAGAGCGGCCAGAGGTTCGAGCGCGGTATCGCGCTCGTTGTTGAGCAAGTCTCTGATCGTAGTCCAGGTGGCGATGTCGCTCGTGCTATTAATCGGGGCGGGCCTCATCCTTCGCACGCTGAACAACCTGCAAAGCATCGACGTAGGATTCAACCGCGACGACCTGCTGTTGTTCAGGGTCGATCCGAACCTCCTCGGCTATAAAGGTGATCGACTGATTAGTCTTTACCGGGACATGTTCGAGCGCATCGAAGCGATCCCCGGGGTGCGCTCCGTCACTTTCACCCGCAACGCGCTGATTTCGGGGAGTATAAGCAGCAGAGGTCTCTATTTCCCGGGGGCGGCAGGTCCGCAGCAAGAACCGACCGGAGAAGTCTGGATACACCATGTGCGCGAGAACTATCTTGAGGCAATGGAGGTCCCTCTACTCTTGGGGCGCAGCCTGCGCCCGCAGGACGACTCACGCGCGCAGAGAGTGGTGGTCGTCAATCAAGCGTTCGCCGAGCAGTTCTTTCCAGGCGAAGACCCCGTAGGCCGGCGCTTCGGCTTTGAATCTGACAAGCCGGGTGAAGTTGAAATCGTAGGCGTCGCGCGGGACTCGAAGTACGCCGGCCTGCGCGAGGATGCGAAGCCCACCCTCTACGTTCCGTGGCTACAGGAACAGAACGCGGTCGGCTCGATGAGCTTCGACGTGCGCACGTCGGGCGAGCCTTCGTCCGTGGTCGCCTCCATTCGCGAAGCGGTGCGCGAAGCGGAACCTAACCTGCCGCTGTCGGATGTAAAAACACAGGTTGAGCAGATCGAGCAATCGCTAAGAATGGAGCGGCTGTTTGCGCGGCTGTTCAGTTTCTTCGGGTTGCTCGCGCTGCTGCTGGCATCAATCGGGCTGTACGGCGTGATGAGTTATTCAGTCTCGCAACGCACGAACGAGATAGGCATCCGCATGGCGCTGGGGGCGCAGGCCGGTGACGTATTGCGGCTGGTGATAGGGCAGGGAATGATCCTCGCGGTCACGGGTGTGGCCCTCGGGATAGGCGGCGCAATCGGATTGACGAGATTGATCAAGAGTATGCTTTACGAGGTGAGCGCGACCGATACGGTGACGTTCGCGACCATCGCGCTGTTGCTGATCGTTGTCGCGCTTGTTGCTTGCTACCTGCCCGCGCGGCGGGCGGTGAAGATAGACCCGATGGTCGCGCTCAGGTATGAATAGGCAGAGGGAGATCACGGCTCTGCAAAGTTGGCGAAATGTTCACTCGGATTATTCCTAAACTACTTTCGGCTGTTTAGGCCGCGCGTCCGTGAGGCGCAACGCCAGGCGCTTCGTGCAGGTTGTTAATCCGGTGGCGACAATAAATAATAAGGCGTGGTTAAAAACTCAAACAGCGGGCACGAGCGCGCCGGGTCGAAGCAGAATCTTAACCATAACTTTGGGATTGATCTCGCGCATGATTTCGGCGGCGCGATCCTCTTCTCCTTCCCCTTGCTGATGACTATGGAGATGTGGTGGCTGGGGTTTTATATGGATAGATCCCGGCTCGCTCTTTTCCTGGCTGTCGTCTTCTTAATCGTCGTCGGGCTATCGTACTTCGAAGGCGGCGAAGAGACTTTCGAGATAGAGATTCTCGACGCACTGGTCGCCTGCGCCGTCGGGTACACGGTCGCGGGTACGATGCTCACGCTGTTCGGCATCATAAAGCCGGGCATGTCCGCGAACGAAATCATCGGCAAAATCTCTCTGCACGCCGTACCGGGCAGCATCGGAGCAATACTTGCCCGAAGGCAGCTCGACGTTAAGGAGACGAAGAAGGAGAAGAGACGCCGGCAAGGGTATGGGGCCAAAGTATTCCTCATGGGCGTGGGGGCCATCTTCCTCGCCTTCCAGCTCGCCCCGACCGAGGAGATGGTGCTGATCGGGCACAGGATGACCGGGTGGCACGCCGTCGGGCTCGCCGTCATCTCTCTGTGCGATCATGCAGGCTTTCATCTGCTCAGTCGAGCGAGGCCGGAGGGCGTCAATATTCTCCGCCGGTTTCTTCTGGAATGTCTTCTTGCGCTTCACAATCGTCGGGTATGCCACTGCGCTCCTCATCAGTCTTTACGTGCTCTGGACTTTCGGGCGACTGGACGGCGCGGCCGCCGCGGAACTCGTCATGGCAACGCTCGTGCTCGGTTTCCCCGCCGCTCTGGGCGCGTCGGCGGCCAGACTGATTCTGTAGCTTCGAGTGATGAGAGAATAAAACTCGGCGAAGGAAGGACCGAATAGTGGCACAGGAATCCGGCAGTAAGAAGGGCTCTGAAGGGAAACGCCGCCAGGGCGGTCAGCAGAAAGCGAACGACCCGGGGGAACCGGGTAAACTCAAAGATGCCCCGCCCTGGATGTGGGGCATAGCAATGCTGGGCCTGGTGATGGTCGTGGGATCAATCGGGTTTATGCTGTACGAGGCGGTGGCGGGTGAATCGTCGCCGCCGGACGTGACGCTGAAGGTGGATTTGATTCTCCCAACTCGGAACGGTTATCTGGTCAAGTTTCGAGCGCTCAACGAAGGCGGCTCGACCGCCGAAGGATTAACCATTGAAGGGGAGTTGAGGAACGGAACCGAGAGTTTAGAAACCAGCAACACCACCATCGAGTACGTCCCTTCACACTCCGAGAGGGAGGGAGGGCTTTATTTTGCCTTGGACCCAAATCAATATGAGCTGCGGCTCCGGGCGAAGGGATATGAGCAACCTTGACCTTGCGCACGTAATCACACGGATGTAACAAAGGAGAGCCGAATGAAAGCATCGTTCAAAACGGCGTGGCCGTACCAGGAAGATAAAATGAAGCTGCCGGTTGAGAACCTGGAAGCCGCCATCCCCTTCTACGAAACAATAATGGGGTTCGAGCTTTTATCACGAAATGATTCGCCCTATAAGACGGCTCTGCTTGGCAGAGATGCCGTTCAGATAGGTCTGGCCGAAAGTGGAGGCGACCCGACGCAAGAAGGATGTTTCTTTGAGGTTGATAATGCGGAAGCGGCCTTCGAGGAATTCAAGTCGAACGGCCTGGAAAAAGAGCGGGCCGACTCCTTCTCGGTTGAGAAATACGGAGAGACTTCATACAAGGTCTTTTTCGTAGTAGCCCCGGACGGGCTCTGTTACTGTATAGGTGAACCGCAGCCGGCGGTAGAAGGCGAGAAAGAGTAAGCGTATGACGGGGACGGGTCATAACAATCACATGCAAATGATCACGCGCAGCGAACCTTTCAATCTATCCGCGAGCGTAACGCGCACACCGGATGAAGCGCGACGTTAGGGCCCCGCGAGTAGAATTGGTAAATCACTCTATGAGAAACAGGCCGCCGATACTCTTTATTATCGGTCTAGTCATCTCGGTTGCAACTCTAGGCGTGACCTGCCAGCCTACAGCATTGAATCGGAATGCCAACGCGAGCAGAGCGGAGCAAGAATCAAAAAGCCCGCTCCCGCCGCCGACGGGATTTGTAAACGATTACTCAAATGTCCTTGATGAAACAAAAAAGAGCCAGCTTGAGTCAACGCTTGCTCAATTAAAAGAACGCTCCGCCATTGAATTCGCGGTTGTATTTGTCAACACGACCGAAGGACGGCCAATCGATGAATACTCAATGGCCGTTGCTCGCGGATGGGGAATCGGCACGAAAGATACGGCAAACGGCGGAGGTCTATTACTGCTGGTTGCGGTGAAAGATAACCGGTGGCGAATTGAAGTGAGCCGAAGCCTTGAAAAAGATTTGCCGAATGAGGTTGCGCTTGAAATCGGACGTTTAATGAATGAGCCGTTTCGGCAACAAAAATACGGCGAGGGGGTGACGATGTGCGTTGATGCGATCATCGCAAGATTGGCTGAACGACGTGGATTCGTGATGGACAGAATTGAGAGAACAAGGGTCGAGACGGACCGTAAACCTCAGTCCGCGGAGGCTTAAACGTGCGAATCATCTCGTCAATACTCACTTTCGTTATCTCCCTCTCTATAGCGGGGCAATGCCTTGCGTCTCCAAACCAGGCCGGGATTAAGCGATTGGACGGCAGCACAATATCTTCAAGTGAAATCGAGCGCGCAATAAACAGGCTGATAAACGCGGCGAGAGTAACAGGTATGGGAGTCGCCATCATTAATGACTCGAAGATCGCTTACGTAAAAGCCTTTGGCTTTAGAAACAAGGAAGAACGAAAGCTTTTGACGGAACAAACAGTGATGCGCGGCGCGTCTTTTACAAAGGTGGTTTTCACCCATCTCGTCATGCAACTGGTCGATGACGGCGTGATTGATCTGGACAAGCCGGTCTATCAGTATTTAGAGAAGCCGTTGCCGGAGTACGAGAAGTATAAGGACCTGGCCGGGGACGAGAGGTACAAATTGATGACCGCCAGAATGCTGCTCAGTCATACGAGCGGGTTTCCTAACTCTCGGTGGTTCAACGCGGACGAAAAGCTCGACATCAAGTTCACGCCGGGCTCGAAATACGGCTACTCCGGTGAGGGAATCAACCTCTTGCAGTTTGTCATCGAGGTAATGACAGGCAAGTCAGTTGCGGAGATGATGCGGGAGAGAGTATTTAAACCCTTTGGCATGATTCGCACGAGCATGACGTGGGATGACCGCTTCGAGGATGATTACGCAATCGGGTACGACGAGAGCGAAAAGCCTCTGGGTCATAAGAAGCAAGGCTCCCGCGCCGCCGGTTCTATGGACACGACGATTTCAGATTATGCGAGGTTTATCGAAGCGGTGATGCAGGGGAAGGGGCTGAAACCCCAGACGAGGCAGTTGATGCTGACCCCTCAAATCCAGATCCTCTCAAAGCGTCAGTTCCCGACGCCTTCCACCGAAACAACCGATGAGAATAGAAAGATTCAGCTTTCGTGGGGGCTCGGCTGGGGTCTGTTTCGAACGCCCCTCGGCAGAGCTTTTTTCCACGGCGGGCACGATGACGGCTGGGAGAACTACGCGGTCTGTTTCCCGGAGAAGGGAATCGCGCTCGTGTTAATGACGAATAGCTCGAACGGCGAGAGCATTTTCACCGAACTTCTGGAGACGCTGATCAGAGATAAGTATACGCCGTCGAGATGGCAGAATTTCCTCCCTTACAATGTAGCCTCTCAATGACGCCGCGCCCGGCAAGACGCCGCCGCGGGGCATAACAGCAAAAACTTTATTACCCCACCCGACGCGCCACGCGCTGATGCGCGCCGCCGGGCGCTTTTGCGCCCTCAGTCATCGAGGGCGACGAAAACAATGAGGAACATATTGAAAAAGTCAGTGTCTAACATACGAGTGCGGGCTCGCTTTCAAGGAGGGAGCGGGAATAGGTGCTTAGAATCATCGAATTGAAGAAGAGATACCCGGGCGGCGTTCAGGCGCTCAAAGGTATCAATCTCGAAGTTCCTTCGGGTATGTTCGGCTTGCTTGGGCCAAATGGCTCGGGCAAAACAACCCTTATGAAGATAGCGGCGACTCTGCTCGAACCGGATTCGGGGACGATTGAGCTTGATGGCGAGGACCTGATCGCAAATAAAAAAGCGGCGCGCAGGATGCTCGGGTACTTGCCGCAGGAGTTCGGGCTTTACCCGACGCTGACCGCCGAACAGACTCTTAATTATTTTGCGAAGCTCAAAGGCATAATTGACGATAAAGCCCGCGGGGCACTGGTCGGTGCGCTGCTCGAAAGAGTAAATCTTTCATCCGCGAGTAAGCAGAAGGTCGGGGGGTTCTCCGGGAGGCATGCGGCAGCGTCTAGGGATCGCGCAGGCCCTGGTCGGACAACCAGGGCTGATTATCGTTGACGAGCCGACCGCGGGATTAGATCCCGAAGAGCGCGCGCGGTTCCATAACCTGCTTTCCGAGATGGCGGGCGAGAACACGACAGTCATTCTCTCGACCCACATCGTCTCTGATGTCTCGAACCTTTGCGGGCGCATGGCCATTATTCGACAGGGCGAAATCATCGCTTCCTGTACGCCGCAAGAAGCATTAGACCATATCTCGGGAGCTGTCTGGGAAGCCACCGTGTCGCGCGAACAGGCCACGGCCTTGAGATCGCGTCTCAGAGTGATCTCGCTTCAGGTGTTCGGGGGGCGCGCTCGCGTCAGGGCCTACTCGAAGGGCGAGCGGCCGGGCGAAGAATTCAGACTCGCAACCCCATCCCTCGAAGACTACTACTTCAGCGTCGCCGGCCGAGCGGAGAATGTTAATTGATGAGCCTTTTCCGCACTCCCTTCGCGGCGATCTTCCAGACGGAAGTGCTGCTCAATACTAAGCGCGTCGCCCCTTATGCGATGATAATCCTGTTCGGCGCTAATGCCTGGCTATGGACGGCCAAAGGGCCTGCCGCTTATTACGGCTGGGCCGCGAATAGCGAGTATTTCACGGTCAGGAACCTCGGCGGGCTTCTCTTTTATGACGCTGCCTCTGTTCACCGCGCTCATCATGGGCGACCCCGTGATCAGGGATTTGCGCGCGGGTGTTGCCCCGCTCATTTTCTCAAAGCCCGTCAGTCGCGCCACATACATACTCGGAAAATTCTTCGGCAATTTCTTCGTGCTAGTCTGTTGCCAGGCGGGTTTCGTGCTGATGCTCGTCTTGCTTCAGTGGTTCCCCACATCCGAGATGATTGTCCAGCCGGCGCGCGTTCTACCTTTTATCAAACACTTCTTTGTTATCGTAGTCGTCTCGCACCTGATGCTGGCGGCAATCTACTTCACCGTCGGAACGCTCACGCGCAACCCGAAGACCGTCTACGCACTGGCCGTCATCTTTTACCCGCTCTATGTCCTCTACCAGGTTTTCCTCTTAAAAGGTCTGCCGCCGGGCTTGCGGGTTGCCCTCGACCCTATGCTGATGAACTGGGGCGACGCCGCAAGGGGGGCCGACGGGCATGTTGCTCGATGCGGGAGCGATCAATCAGCTCACTTTTAGTTATGAGCCCGACGTGATAATAAACCGCACGGTTATGATTCTCATCGCCGCCGCTTCCTGATAGTCCTACACGCTCGCTTTTCAACGGTCGAGCGCCCCAAAAGAATCAGAGAGAATGATCGGCTCACAACTATTAATCTGGTAACGCGAGAGGACCGGCTTTACAGAGAGCTAGAGGGTTTCGGCTTTGCCCCTCCCAGGGAGATCGAAGCACCCGCGCCGCCCAGAGCGGTCGCACTCCCAAAAGTCAGCGCAATAACCGAAGGCGCGCGCGCGAGTTTTAAGCAGTTGATAGCCGCTTCTGATATAGAGTTTCGCCTGCTTTTCGCGGAACGCAGCCTTATCGTTTTTTTACCCGTTGCCACGCTGGTCTCCGTCCTGGGGCTTGCGTATTATGAAGTCGCGGCTGACCCCTCGTATTCCGCCGCTTACGCGGGGCGCACCGCAGACTCGATTCTCTTATTTCTTATTGGAATCGCTATCTTCTTCACGGGAGAGGCGATGCACCGCGACCGCGAATTGAGGGTCGAGCCCGTGCTCTGGGGCATGCCCGTCCCTAACTTTGTTCTGCTGCTCTCGAAGTTCTCGACCACGTTTCTGCTATCGGTCACCGCGAGCGTGCTGATCGGAGCGGCGGCGATTGCGCTGCAAATCACCAGAGGCCACACGCCGGTCGATCTCCTGACGTACCTCACAATATACTCGGTGATTCTGGTCCCCGGCATGGCTTTCATGATCGCCGCCGCCACCGCCTTAAACGTCCTGCTGCGAGATAAGCACCTGGCATACGCGGCATGCCTGGCAATAGCAGGCGGGTTGTTTTATCTATTCAGTCTGGGTTACAACCACTGGCTCTATAACCCCGTGCTTTACGGGCTATGGACGCCTTCTGATCTGACGGGCGGGGCCAGTCGTCTGCCGCAAATTCTCGCTCACAGGGTCTATTGCCTTTCGCTCGCGGCGCTCTGTCTCTCGCTGGCCCATCTCTTTTATGAGCGCAAGTCAACAAAAGGTTTTCAAGAAGCGGGTCATTTGAGCGGTAAGGCATGGACAATATTGATAATATCAGTTGCGATGGCGACGGCGGTCATAACAGGTTTGATGATCAGCGCATAATGTTGAATATAATACGGCATGTAGTTAAAGACAGGCTCGAAGGGGATACTCTTGAGTATTGATTGGGAATCTATTTTTCTACCTGACACTCCTTTGATCGAGATCATAGTGCGCGGATCGGTCATGTATCTTGCGCTCTTCATCCTGCTGCGAGTGGTTCTAAAACGGCAGGCCGGGACGCTCGGGATAACTGATCTGCTGCTGATCACCCTTATTGCCGATGCCTCGCAGAACGGTATGGCCGGCGACTACAAATCGATTCCTGACGGCATACTGCTTGTCGCTACCATTGTTTTTTGGGACTACGCGCTCGACTGGCTAGGCTTTAAATTCCCGGCCTTCCGGCGGCTGATTGAATCACCCCCACTCCCGCTGATAAAGAACGGTGAGATGTTGCGCAGGAACATGCGGAAGGAGTTAATTACCAGGGAAGAATTGATGGAGCAGTTGCGCGAGCAGGGGGTTTCGGAGCTATCCAAAGTGAAAGAGGCATACATGGAAAGCAATGGACGGATTAGCGTCATTGAGCGCGAAGAGAAGCATCACAAAAAGAATGATAAAGAGAGTAAATGAATGGCTTTGCACAAAAAGTGTTTTGATGAGAGTCCCGTAGGGACGAAATGTTTGTAGAAGACACGCTGCTAAAGATTCCTGAGCCCCGGAGGGGCGAGATGTAGAAGTATGCCGCCCCTCCGGGGCTCAGGAATTTACCAGCACGTTTAGGCTATAGACATTTCGTCCCTACGGGACTCTTTTTGCGTCTGCCAAACTCAAAGATCGAGATAGACCTGCCGCTGATCGGCTACTATCCGCTGAGGGAACGCCCGGACGCCGGGCTTCAGCCGGATATTCTGATTGAGCCTGATGTCAGAGACATCGCGCGAGGAATTGATACGGAAGCTGCGTCTGCTAAGGCCGCGTTTGCGGGACAAGAGATAAAACCTTTCGATAAACGACACGCGTGACGAGTCGCAAAGTTTCGGCGACTGTACAGCGATGGTTTATTCGACTAAACTCTTGGCCTCACGCAGATTGCTTATTTGTTAATAAATCTTCGGAGCACATTCCATCTCTTTTTTGGTCTGAACTCCATTTCCATGCCTATTACTCAGGTGAGAAGAATGGGCGAGGCACGAAAACAGGCAGGGCGGAAAAAGCGCTCGAATCGCAAATCGAATCACGACTTTTTCACGGTCGGGCTCGGCGCGTCGGCGGGCGGCATAAAGGCGCTCGAAGAGTTTTTCCAGCACATGGACGCGGCCAGCGGTATGGCCTTCGTCGTCGTACTACACATATCTCCGGAGCACGAAAGCAACCTTGCCCCCCTGCTCCAGCGCTACACGACAATGCCCGTCATACAGGTGCAAGAGACCGTGAAGGTCGAACCCGACCACGTCTATGTCATCCCGCCGGGCAAGCACTTGGAGTTGACTGACGGAATGCTCCGGCCGACCGAGCCGGAAAATGACCGAGGCCGCCGCGTGCCGATTGACCTGCTATTTCGCTCTCTGGGCCATGTCTATCGCGAGCACGCTATCGGGGTGGTGTTGTCGGGGACCGGCACCGACGGCACGCTCGGGCTGCGCCGCATAAAGGAAGAGGGCGGCATCTCGATAGTGCAGGACCCGCACGAGGCCGAATACGACGGGATGCCGCGCAGCGCCATCATCGAAGGGCTTGCCGACTTCGTCCTCCCCACCGCGGCCATACCGGAAAAGCTCATCGCCATCCGCGAGGTTTCGCGAAAGATAAAACTCCCGCCCGAAGGCGACGAGCCGCCGAGTGGAAATGAGGCCCGTGCCCTGCGCGACGTTTTGACGCTGCTGCGCGTCCGCAGCGGAGACGACTTCACAAACTACAAGCAGTCGACGCTGCTGCGCCGCGTCACCCGCCGCATGCAGATGAACAACATGGAGGACCTCGCGTCTTACCTCGAATTCCTGCGCGAGCACCCGAGCGAGTCGCAGGACCTCCGGCAGGACCTGCTGATCTCGGTCACGAACTTCTTCCGCGACCACGCCGCTTTCGATTTTCTCGAGCAGGAAGTCGTGCCGAAGCTTTTCGAGGGCAAGGAAGCCGCCGAGCAGGTGCGCGTCTGGGTGACGGGGTGCGCCACGGGCGAGGAGGCTTATTCGCTCGCCATTCTCTTATCTGAATACGCCGAGCGCCTGGACCATCCACCCGGCGTACAGGTATTCGCCACCGACCTCGACGACGAGTCGATAGCACAGGCGCGCGAAGGGTTGTTCCCGGAGACGATCTCCGCCGACGTGAAGCCGGAGAGGCTCAAGAGATTCTTCGTGCTGGAAGATCAGCGTTACCGGATCAAGAAACGTATTCGCGAGATGGTGCTGTTTGCCTCCCATAACATACTCCGCGACCCGCCCTTCTCGCGCCTCGATATGGTGAGCTGTCGCAACCTGCTCATATACCTCAATCGCGAGACGCAGGACCAGCGTGCTGGGGGTATTCCACTTCGCGCTCAAGCCGGGCGGCTATCTCTTCCTGGGCTCTTCCGAATCTGCCGATGGTTCCCGTGAGATGTTCACCCCAATCGAAAAGAAGCTCCGCATATTCCGCCGCATCTCGGTCGCTTCCTCCGCGCAGCCACATCCCTGTAAGGCCGCTGCCGGGCAGGTGGGACGTGAAGCCCCCGACTCGAGCCTACCCGCGGCCGAAAGTCGGTGAGTTATTCGGAGCTGCACCAGAAGCTCGTGGAGCAGTTCGCGCCCCCGAGCGTGCTTGTCAACGAGGCATACGACCTGGTGCACGTCTCGGAGAACGCCGGCCGTTACCTGCATTTCTCGGGCGGCGAGCCCTCTCGCAACCTTTTCAGGCTCATACACCCCAACCTGCGGCTCGACCTGCGCGCCGCCCTTTACTCCGCGGCGCAGGAAGGGCGCCAGGTCTCGACCCGGCCCATAGCGGTGGAGCTCGGCGGCGAGCCGCGCGGTGTCAAAGTCATCGTGCGCCCGATCAAACATAGCGAATTCTATCCGCCATTCCTGCTCATCATCTTCGACGAGGCAAAGGAGGCCTTAGACGAGGGCGACGCACAGGGGGCGGATGCTGATAAGCAGGCCGGAACACCCGAGGACGGAATGGACCAGGTGGTGAGCCGTCTCGAGGAGGAGCTTAAACAGACTCGCAACATCCTGCGCGCGACCGTGGAGCAGTCCGAAACATCGACCGAGGAGCTGAGAGCCTCGAACGAAGAGCTTCAGGCTATAAACGAGGAGATGCGCAGCACGACCGAGGAGCTTGAGACGAGCAAGGAGGAGCTACAGTCGCTCAACGAGGAGCTACAGACTGTCAACTTCGAGCTAAAAGATAAGGTCGAAGAGGTCAGCCGCGCCAACGCCGATCTGTCGAACCTGCTCGCCTCGACCGACATCGGCACGATCTTCCTCGACCGCGAATCACAACATCACCCGCTTCACGCCGCGCCTGGCCGAGTATTTCAACATCCGCAATTCCGACGTAGGCCGCCCGCTCGCGCACCTGACGCACAAGCTCGATTACCCCGATCTCTCGGAGGACGCGGAGCGCGTGCTGCAAACACTTGAGAGGATGGAGCGACAGGTCCAGAGCAGCGGCGGGCGCTGGTACCTGGCGCGGATGCTCCCGTACCGCACGGCCGAGGAAAAGATTGTCGGGATCGTGCTCACGTTCATCGACATCACCGACCGCAAACGGGCCGAAGAAGAGCGCGAGCGCCTGGCCGCTCAAGTCAGTCTGGACCGGGCGATGCTCGATGCGTCGTGCGGCACATGCCCGCCGGCATCATCGTCGCGGAATACCCCACCGGCAACGTGATAATCACAAACGATCAAGCGCGCCGCATATGGGGGATGCCCGACCCCGCGCCCAAAAGCGTCCAGGAGTTCAGCAAGTACGTCGGCCTTCACAACGACGGGCGGCCTTATACCTGGGAAGAGTGGCCGATGGCGCGTACGTTTAAGACCGGCGAATCGGTAATTGACGAAGTGGTGGAGGTGACTCGCGGCGACGGCTCGCGCGGCGTAATCAGTATAAGCTCGTCGCCCATCCGCGACCGCAACGGGGATATGATCGCCGGGGTGATGTCGTTCAACGACGTCACCGACCAGCCGGGACTCGCCCGCTCTCCTCCGAGGCTCGCAGGAGAGCCTCCGCCTTGTGCTTGAAAGTGTAGAGGACCACGCCATATTCACGATGGACGAGGATGGTCATCATCACCCGGTGGAACCGCGGGGCGGAAAACATCTTCGGTTTCAGCGAGGCCGAAGCCGTGGGCCAGCACTCGCGCATAATATTCACGCCCGAAGACCGGGAGCGCGGCGTGCCCGAGCAGGAAATAGAGACGGCCATCAGGGAGGGCGCGGCCGAAGACGAGCGATGGCATATTCGCAAGGACGGGACGCGTTTTTATGCATCGGGGGTGGTCACGCCGCTGCTCAAAGGCCAGGAGCGAGGCTTCGTCAAGGTGGCGCGCGACCTCACCGAGCAACAGCTCCGGGAGCATGAGCGCGCCAAATTGATCAGCCAGATCGAAGACGAGAGGGAGCAGCTCGAAGGGCGTGTCAAGGACCGCACGCGAGACCTCGAGTCGGAGATCGTCGAGCGCCGGGGGGCCGAGGAGCAGATAAAAGAGCTGCTGCGCCGCATAGTCAGCACGCAGGAGCTCGAGCGCCGGCGCATATCGCGCGACCTGCACGACATGCTCGGGCAGCAATTGACCGCGCTGAGGCTGAACCTTGAGACGATAAAAGAGAAGTGCGAGGGTCAGGCTGAGATATGCGAGCAGGTCGAGCAGGCGCAGGCGGTCGCCAGGCGGTTGGACGCGGAAGTCGATTTTCTGGCGTGGGAGCTGCGGCCCGCGACGCTCGATGAATTCGGGCTCGTCGTCGCGCTCGACAACTTCATACAGGAGTGGTCGAAGCATTACGGCATTGGCATAGAGTTTCACACCGCCAGGCTCGCGGGCGTCCGGTTGCCGGCCGAGGCCGAAACAAACCTTTATCGCATAGTTCAGGAGGCGCTCAATAACGTATACAAGCACGCCGAAGCCACGCGCATCGACGTGATACTGGAGCGGCGCGAGAAATACGTCGTGCTGGTGGTCGAGGATGACGGCAAGGGGTTCGACCCCGGTGAAGAGATGAATCTCAGCAAGGGGCTGGGCCTCATCAGCATGCGCGAGCGGGCGGCGCTGGTCGGCGGGTCGCTTGAAATAGAGTCCACGGATCGAGGGACGACCATATTCGTTCGCGTCCCGTTGCTCCATTGAATCGTGTTCTGACTTTGCACAAAAAGTCTGACTGAGACACTGGAATCCTGAGCCCCGTAGGGGCGAGATGTTTATAGCAACCGCCGCAGATAAGACCTGACCTCCGTCAGGAGCGGTATGTTCACATTTCGCCCCTACGGGGCTCAAGAGTCTTCAGTCTTCTATAAACATTTCGTCCCTACGGGACTCTTATCGAATCACTTTTTGTGCAAAGCCTCGTGTTCTTTACTTTTTTATCAAAGCCGATTGGAGTGGTTATGGAAGCGAAGCTTCGAATACTGCTTGCCGAAGATCACGCCGTAGTCCGCGAGGGGCTGAAGGCGCTTGTGAGCGCCCAGCCGGACATGAATGTGATCGGGGACGTAAGCAACGGCCAGGACGCCGTTATACGCGCGAAAGAATTGAACCCCGACATTGTCATCATCGATATATCCATGCCGAAGATGAACGGGCTTGAGGCCACGGAAAGGATCAAGCGCGTGTGCCCGCAGACAAAAATACTGGCGCTCACCCGTCACATGGATACCGGTTTTATACAGCAGCTCTTTCGCGCCGGGGCGTCGGGCTACGTGCTCAAGCAGAGCGCGTCGGAAGAGCTGATCCGCGCCATCCGCGCCATCGCCCGCGGCGACAGCTATCTCGACCCGGCCCTCACGAACCGCGTAATGACAGGCTACGTCGGCAAGTCCGTTGACATCGGAACAATCCCGGAGGTCGGTCTCACCGAACGCGAAGAGGAGGTCTTGAAGAAGGTCGCCTGGGGCTATAGCAATAAAGAGATCGCCGCGCAGCTCGACATAAGCATAAAGACCGTCGAGGCGCACAAGGCGAACTCGATGAAAAAACTGAACATGCGCGGCCGCACCGACATAGTCCGCTACGCCCTGTTTCAAGGCTGGCTCAAAGAGCCATAACGACCTGATGCGTGTATCGGTTTTGTAAATACCCGCTATATTAGGGAATTCCCTAACCCGCTTCGCATCTTCCCGATAGCATTCCTGGAAACTAAACGAGCAGAATGGTAACAGACTGGGAATTCCGAGATAACGTGTCTCATAAGATTGGGTGATCAGTGTCAAGGCTTGTGGACGCGCGATCATTTTATCAACAGAACAAGAAGGGAAGGCTTTCAGGAAGTATGGCAGTAAATAGGCATCAGGCACTTGAGCCCGTCACGTTGGATGTATCAATAGACAGAAGACTGAGACAGATAGAAAGAATCAAAGAAAGAGTTGAAGAGGGTGCGAGCCATTGACGAAGAAGTAAGACTGCTAAAGCACCTCACGGATGAGATAAGAGAACTCAGGGAGTTACGCGGCCGGCGCTACCTCACCGCGTAGATAAACTCGAGTGCCCGATTTTCCAGGTCGGCAGTAAGAGCAAGAAGGGGTTGTATCATGCCTGTTTCATGGGATTGGTCTATGAGCGAGAAGAAGGGACGCGTCCTGTTCGTCGACAACGACCTGGATACGTGCGAAATGATGCACATGCTGCTTGCCAGCGCCGATTATGATTCCGTGACCGCATCGACCATAGCGGATGCGTTGTGGCTCGCCAAGAATGAGAGCTTCGATCTGATATTGCTCGACTGGTTTTTCGATGACGGGACGGGGATCGAGTTGTGCGAGATGATAAGAACGTTCAATCCTAAAATACCGATATTCTTTTACACGGCGGTATCCCAAGAAACGTACCTGAAAAGAATCAAAGAGTCCGGCGCGCAGGGTTTTTTCATAAAGCCCGTCAACGTCGGCGAACTCCTGCAAACTCTCTCTGCGCAGATAAGTCGGAGGGTAAGTTATGAGCGATAAAAGATACGCGGAAAGCATGGCGCCCCGGCGGCCCAGAGTCGGCAATCGCGGTCAATACGAGAAAGACCAGGAGCTTGCGGCAAACCTGCTGGCGACGGGGTATTCCATAGAGGAAGCCGCCTATATCGCCGGCGTGAGATGCTCGGAGATCAGGGAGTTGGTATTCCGACAGAACCTTCAAGCAGTCAATATTTGCGCTCAAAGAAGTAATGACTACCGGCAAAGAGCGTAACCCTTCAGCCCGGTAGCCGCCCGCTCATTAAAAGGCCGCCCAATTCCCGTTCCTCATCAGAGTTGATTTGCGCCCGCTCGCGCCTCACAATTGAGAGATGGTTTTTCATAGCAAGATCATAAGCGCGATGGTCGGGATTCTACTCGCGGCCTTTGCCGTTCCGGCGCAGGATTCATACACAAAAAAGATAGAAGCATGGCGCGCCGAGCGCGAAGCCGAGTTGAAGGGCGACGGCGGCTGGCTCGCGGTAGTAGGGCTTTTCTGGCTCAAAGAAGGCTCGAACACAATCGGGTCCGGGTCGGGCAACGACATCATTCTGCCGGAAGGGACGGCCCCCGTTCGCGCGGGCGTGATCGAGTTTCACGGCGGCAAAGCGATGCTGCGCGCCAGGCCCGAACTGGCCGCCAGGTATAAAGGCTCGCCGGTCGAGCGCGTCGAAATGAGATCGGATGCCGAGGGCGAGCCGGACGTGGTTGAGATTGGAAGCCTTTCGATGTTCGTCATCAAGCGCGGCGGGCGGTACGCCGTGAGGTTGAAGGATAAGAACAGCCGCGCGCGGCGCGAATTTGCCGGGATGAAGTGGTACCCGGTCAAAGAAAGCATGCGAGTCGAGGCGCAGTTTTTTCCATATGAGCAGGAGAAAGAGGTCGCCATACCTAACATAGTCGGAAACGTCGAGATGATGAAAAGTCCGGGTTACGTCGTGTTCAACATGGCCGGGCGCGAGTACAGGCTTGAGCCGGTGCTTTCGGGCAAGAAGTTACTCATTATTTTCAGCGACCCGACAAATAGTAAGTCTACTTACCCGGCCGGCAGGTTTCTTTATACGGACGCGGCGGAGTCGGGGCGAGTAACGCTCGACTTCAACCAGGCGGTCAACCCGCCGTGCGCGTTCACGAAGTTTGCCACCTGCCCGCTCCCGCCCAGGCAGAACCGGCTCAAGGTGGCTATCGAGGCGGGCGAGCTGAACTACCACGCAAAGTAGAATCTCGGATCTCAAATCTCATAAGATGAATGCAAAACGATAGCCTCGCCCGGTCGCGGTTACCGGGCTGCGGCGCTTCGCGCTCGATTGATCTTTCCGGTGAGGATGGCCGCGAGGTCATCTTCGATTGTATCGGCGACCGGGTTCTCGGTAATCCGCCCGATTTCGACCCCCCTGCGCTCGACTATGATCGTCGGGACTTTCGTGATCTTGAGTCTTGCAATCACGTCCGGCGGCGCAGCGAACTTGTTCGCTATCCCGATCAATTTTACCGTGATCTTTCTGTTGCCCGCTTCCCGTATCGCTTTCAACAGTCGCGGGACGTGATATTTGCTATCCGGGCACCACGTGCCGAGCGCCACTGTTACCGTCGTCTTTTGAGTCGAGCCCTTGATGGCGGCGACCGCGGCCGCCCCTGGCTGGTAATGCTCCATCAATGTACGCCAGACCGGCACTACCTCGAAGACCCGATCAAGGCTTAATGGACCGGCGGGCCCCTGATGTCTGCTGATTCGTATGCGCGACCCCGCGGCGTTGAAAAGAAATGTCGTCTCTTCTACGACCGTGTACTTGCCCGCGGGCTCCACTTGAATCGCGCCCGATGTCGCCTTGTTTCGGTCGGCCGAAAACCGGAACGAGTCTTTAGGCGCAAGCCCCACGGTCTGGTCATTCATATCGAGCACCATGGCGCGGTCGATCTTCGAAGATATGACCGTCATTCTGCGCGTCAGCTCGGAAAAGATCACCTGCGCGTCGTGGTCGATCCGGTCGTCGATAAAAACGTCCCGAACACTGTCTGACCACTTGACCTCTTGCGATTGCTGATCCGTCGCCTGCGCGCGCGTCTCGCCCGCGAGCGGCGACCAGATCAGGCAAACCAGGGATAGATTTAATAAGAATAATGCTCTCGCCATAATCATCTCCTTGTTCGATCCACCCGTCACCGATTTTCCCCTCCACGATTTCTGCCCCTGCCGCGTCCTCTTTCGCCTTCCTGCTCGCCGTGCTCCGGCTCGTTGGATACGGCCGAGTCTCTGATCTCTGTGTGGCGGATCTGCCCGCCCAGGTTCGAGGTCCATGCAACGACGCCGGCCGCCGCCAGCGACAGCACGATGGCGATGATGGTGAAACTTCGCGGAATCTCGCGCCATCGCCTCGACATCAATAACCCGATGACCGCGGCCGCTCCGACTGCCTCGACCGAAAACAGCGCTATGAGCCCCGCCGACTCGTGCTGCTCGATATAATCGTGCCCCACTCCCGCCAGATCCTCGACTGCCTCTTCCGCCGGCTCTCCGGTCAGAAAGACCACTATGGTAGTCAGCGCGATTATGACTAACCCGAAGAGCGCGGCCTTCACCACTTCGTCGCTCTTTCGAAACAGCCCGTATGCGAGCAGCAGCGCTATCGCGCCAAGACCTATCGAAGGTATGTGGTTGAGAATGAGATGCGCGTGTACCGGGTCCATAAGGTCTCCTTATCAACCTCCCGCTATCAAAACGCCAGCCTCGTTTTATACAGGCATTAGTCGGGGCAACTCTCGTTGCATAAAAACCTTCCTCTTAACCACGTAGCGATGATCCTTATTCTCATAAGCACTCACTTTCAATCGTCTGTGAATATTATACCCATCATCGCCATCGTTCCATCCGTTGCCTTCAATAAAGAGGGAACAAGACGGTAGCGTTGCGCGTTAGAATCAATCGAGCCGCTTAAACGGCGGACGATTTAATCAAACACGGCGTTAAGACAAGAGATGAATAGTCTGATCCAAAACGTAAACGTCATCGGCGTCGGGCCGCTCGCGCAGGCAAATTGCCGGACGAGACAGCAGCGCGCCGTTATAAAAGAGGTCCAATGATTTAGCGGGGGCGGGACTCCCGCTCCCGAATCCAGACATAGCTAGCGGATCATTCAGGAGCGGGGCCGCCTTTGAGGATTTCAGAGGCGGCCCCGCTCCTTCGCTTTGTGATCCGGTACTCGCGGAGAATAGGTTATGGCACACACGTTTTCAGGCGAAGAACCATCGAAAGCTGATCGCGCATGTACCATGGATGCGCCGCGTGCTTACGAATCCCTCGATGAAATAAAGGCGATAATCCGCGGCTTCAAATCCTGCGCGCTGCCTCGCGAAAAGTGGACGCACGCCGCTCACTTGACGGTAGCGCTATGGTACCTGTTTCATTATTCGGGCGAGCAGGCAAGCAGCCTTATACGCAACGGCATCAAGCGGTATAACGCCTCGAAAGGGGTTGAGACGACGCCGACCGGCGGCTATCACGAAACGATAACGCTCTTCTGGACCTGGGCCGTGGGCAAGTACCTTCTCGTAGATAGCGCGGGCGGCTCGCTGCTCGACATTTTCAACGCGATGCTCGAAAGATTGGCGGATAAGAATTATCCGCTCAGATACTATAGTCGCGACCGGTTGATGTCTTGGGAGGCGCGCATAAGCTGGGTCGAGCCCGACCTCTTGCCTTTAGACTGAAGCCATCAGGAGACGCCATGAGATTAACTCATAAGATTGTCGGACTGGTTATTATCGTGACCTTTCTATTGACGGGGCAGTATATGGATTTCAATTTCGGCGAATGGGAAGGCGTTCCGCTTGAAACAAGAATGATGTATCGCTCAAGGCATATCTACGTGCTGCTGGCCGGGTTGCTCAACCTCGCGCTGGGCCTCTACCTGACCTGGCAGAGCAGGCAATGGAGAAAAACGGCCCAGGTAGCGGGGTCGAGCCTTATTATCATCGCGCCGTTTCTGCTCGTGGGCGCATTCTTTACCGAGCCCGCCGCCGCGCCGCTTGAAAGATGGCTGACCCTGCCCGCGGTCGTCTCTCTGTTCGCCGGGTCGCTGCTCCATCTCGTTGCCGGCGCGCGGCAAGAAGATGCGCCGCGCGCGAAAGCAAGAGGCGCGGCGTCGGGCCGATGAGCGGCTTCACATTTCAGGGCGCGAGCGCGACAATACCCGAATGCCAAAATATCATATATACGTCGATGGCTCTTACATCAACGGGTTGACCGGGTACGGCGCAGTCATTCTGAAAGATGGCGAAGTGATCGAAGAGTTCAGCGGCGCGGTGACCGATTCCAGCCTCACGCAGACGCGCCAGGTGGCCGGAGAGTTGCGCGCCGTCGAAGAGGCGCTCAACTGGTGCGAGCGCAACGGGGTCGATGAGGTCGCCATCTTTTACGACTACAACGGCATTGAGAAATGGGCGACCGGCGCGTGGAAGACAAATCAGGCGATGACTCAAGGATATGCCCGCGCGGTCCGCTCTTCGCCAATAAGGATAAGATGGAGCAAGGTCGCGAGCCACACAGGCGACCGTTGGAATGACCGCGCGGATGAGCTTGCAAAGCGCGGCGCGGGCACGGCCAATCCCGTCGCAAGCGGCGACCGGCTGATGACGGAATCGACCCGCGCGGCGGAAGGCTTTATCGAGTTCCTGATGGTTAAGGGGATCGACGCGTCGTTCGAGCGAATCTTCAACGAGCAGTTTGCGCGCATACGGATACTGCAACAGGAGCGGCCCGTCGGAATATTCGATCTTTATAACACCCGAAAAAAACCGCTCTCGCCTTACTTGCACGCGTTCAACAGCGCGCCGCTCAAATCGCGTGTCGAGAAACTGTGGGAAGAGTTCTCGACCGGGCCGGGGAATAATCATTCATCACGGCTTTGCACAAAAAGTGAGAGTGAAGGTCTGAAGCCGGGAGCCCCGTAGGGGCGAGATGTTTATAGAAACAGATTAAATCTACATTTCGAGCTCCGTCAGGAGCGGTATGTTTACATCCCGCCCCTACTGGGGGCTCAGGAGTCTATCAGAAAGGTGTCTGCTATAAACATTTCGTTCCTACGGGACTCTCCTTGACATACTTTTTTTGCAACGCTCTGCTCACCTGATGACCGTCGCGTACTGGTCGAGTTTTGGAAGCACTGCGTCGCGTTCGCCCGGCTGCAACGAAAAAATCACGCGCTCGACACCGATCTCTTCCAGCGAGTCAACCGCGGCGCGGTCGGGTTTGGCTCCGAATATGCTCACCGAGATCGACCGCGGGTCGCGTCCCGCTTCCTCGGCGCGGCGGCGAAGCTCGACTATTTTTTCCGGCAATCCCTGAATTCTGTACCCTATCGGAATCCACCCGTCACAAAACTCAATAACGCGGTCAAAAGTCTTTGGCCCGTCCCCTCCCATCAGCACCGGAGGGTGCGGCTTTTGCGCGGGCTTAGGGTAGGACCATATCTTATCGAAGTTGACGAACTCGCCGTGAAACTCGGCCTCTTCTTTCGTCCAGATCTCTTTCATCGCAAGCACGCGCTCGCGCAATATTTTCCATCGCTTCTTAAAGTCGGTCCCGTGGTTCTCCATCTCTTCGGCATTCCAACCGCCGCCGATGCCGAAAAGAAACCTGCCGTTTGATAAAGCGTCGAGGCTCGCCACCTCTTTCGCGGTGGTGATCGGGTCGCGTTGAATGATCAGGCATATGCCGGTCGCCACTCGCAGCTTTGTCGTCGCCGCCGCCGCGGCGGTAAGCGCGACGAAGGGGTCGTATGTGTGCCAGTACTCTTGCGGGAGCGGCGCGCCTCCGGGCCACGGGGTGCGGCGGCTCGCCGGTATGTGGGTGTGCTCGGGCAGCCAGAGCGATTCAAATCCGCGCCCCTCTATCTCTCGCGCAAGCTCATCGGGCCTGATTGCGTAGTCGGTCGCAAACATCGTGATGCCGTAAAGCATATTTCCTCCTGCGTTGAACTCTCGATGCGGGTGCATGATATAGCGCGGCGCGCCTGGCTTCCAGCCCCCGAGAGATTATGCCGCTCTCCCGATGGCTTTGCACAAAAAGTCTGACAAAAAGTCTGAAATCTGTAGCCCCGTAAGGGCGAGATGTTTATAGGAAACAACGTGCTAATAAGCCTGGAGCCTGTAGGGGCGAAATGTGAACATACCGCTCCTGACGGAGCTCTGAATAGTATTCAGCCGTTTTCTATAAACCTTGCGTTCCTACGGGATCTCTATTGACATAATTATTATGCCCCGCTCTCCCCTATAAGCAGACCTAGCGGGAAAAGGCTCAGCGCGTCGCCGATCCTTATGCCGTCGCGAGAATCGATTACCTCGCCCAAAAATGTGTCCTTCCAGGTCAGAGGCGCGCCGGCCGGAATCTCTATGCGCGTGTCGAGCCAGACCGGCGCGCCTAAAGGCATCTCTCCCGCGTCGATCACCCTCGCCATCAATCGCGGCGCAATCGTGACCCCCCACCGCTTGCCGCCGCGCCGCGCGAAGGCCACCAGGTTTTCGGCCCGCTCGCCGGTCGCGATGAGCGGGATGTACTCGCCGCCCTCGAAGACCTCGCGGTTTCGATTCCTGGCGGCCAGGGCGCGCATCGTGGCGAAGAGTTTTACGCGGCCATCCTCCGGGGCCGATAGCAACTCTCTTATCAACGACGGCAGGTCCGACTGCTCGCGCCGCCTTATCTCAGCCGCAAGGCTCGCGCGCTTCTCATAGTCGATGGGGCGGCGGTTATCCGGGTTGACAAGATTCAGGTCCCAAAGCTCGCTCCCCTGGTAGAAGTCCGGGAGTCCGGGCGATGTCACCTTTAGCAGTAACTGCGAAAGCGAATTGAAAACGCCGTAATGCGCGATCTGCTCCTGAAATGCCGCGAGGCTCTCGATGAAGCCGTCGTCCTTGAGCACCGACTCGGTGAAGCCGAGCAGCGCCTTTTCATAATCACTGTTATTGTCGAGCCAGAAGGTATGCGTCTTGGCCTCGCGCGCCGACTTGAGCATGTAGTCCTTGATTCTCTCGATAAAGTCAGGCGCGCCGGCCCCCTCGAACGGCAACGCGCCGATGAGCGTCTGGTAGAGAAAATACTCGCTGTTCGGGTCGGGCACCGGCTCGTCGTTCACGATTTGCTTATGGCGGCTGTTCTGGTCGCGCCAATGCCGCAGTTGGCGCTCCCACTCGCCGGGCATCTCCGACAGCACGTTGATCCGCGCCCTCAGTCTTCGCCGCGTTTCGCATCGTGCGTCGCGGTGGCGTTGATCGTATGCGGCCAGCGAACCGACCTCCGATGATTAAAGTCATGGAACTCGCCGGGCGAGATCCCGAACCTGCCCGGGTTGCCTCCCACTTCGTTCAACGATATGAGCCTGTTGAATACATAAAAAGTAGTATCTTCGAGCCCCTTGGCCATCAGCGGGCTTGTGAACTGCTGAACCGTCATGACGAACGTGACCCAGAGCCGCTCGTGCTCTTCGTCAAGATAATCGGGATAGTCCCGCAGCAACACGGAGCCGAGAAAATCAATCGACCTTGCCATCTCGGGCGCGTGCGCCTTCGCTTTCCCAAGGGCCTCTTCGATGAATGCCCGGTCGAGGTCGGCGATTCCGGCGCCCGTCACAGGCGTCCTATAGACCGGAAACCACGCGGCCGTTTCCACGATGGCCTCCATCAAAGCCTTCCCATGGCAAATCGATGGCGTCGCGAATAAAGCTCTGTTGATATAGTCTTGAGCAGCGAGGTGAGATTATCGAGGTCGCCCGTCAGGTGTCGCTCGATGATCAGCCGCTTCTTTTCATAGAGCAGGTCGTCGTAATCGGGCGAATCACCCGCGAAATCCTTGTAGATGCGCTGAAATGCTTCTTCGTTGCGGGCCGTTGACGAACAGGCCGTTGACATAATTCATAAAGTCATAGCCGGTGGTGCCCTGTATCGGCCACTTTGCCGGAAGTTCCTCGCGAAGCTCCAGTATCTTTTCGACGACTATAAACGCGTCGGGCGCG
>CAWHTK010000002.1:0-71477 GCA_963832205.1 Blastocatellia bacterium
CTCAGGAAGAAACTGCACAAGCCGGAGTTTGAGAAGGAAGAGAAGCCGACGTCTCGCCGGAGATGGTCGGCAGAATACTCGTGGCTTCCCTATGCTCACCGGCTGTTCATAGTGATGATGAGGGTGCTAACGATTCGGGTTGGAGAGGGGCTAGGTCTGAGGTGGTGCAACCTCGATTTTGATAGCCGAATTTGCACTGACTCATTCAATCTGGCGCGGGAGGCTGAAAGCCGACGCTCAAGACCAAAAGGAGCAAGCGCCGGTTTGTTCTTCCCGTTTCTTTAGTGAATGCATTAGAGGTCTATAGGCTCAATCCCAGTACAACAGGGAGGAAGATTTCATCTTCCCAAACGGCGTTGGCGGGCCTTTGGAGCCGGGCAACTTCCGCAAGCGGGTGCTGTATCCGGTGATGGATGAGCTTGGCATAAAGCGGGAAAACCGGAAGCACGGCTTCCACATACTGCGGCACACGGCGGCAACGATCCTGCACCGAGAGACAGGCGACATAGAGGTGGCGCAACGGGCGCTGGGCCACGCGCGGCGCTCGACCACGGAAGACATCTACGACCACGCGGAGCCGGTCATAGATGAGGCGATAACCGGGCTGTTGCTGAGTGCGATAGCCCCGGATCGAGCATCCTACAGTGGAGCGATGCAGTCAATTGAAGTTTTGTTACCTGGGATGTTACCTGACAGGGATTGAAGGACAGGGGAAATCAGGCGGTGCGAAACTGTTAGAGCGTAACCCAAAATGAAATGAGGGCCTTGCGGCCCTCGAAGTTGGTTGCGGGGGCAGGATTTGAACCTGCGACCTTTGGGTTATGAGCCCAACGAGCTACCAGACTGCTCCACCCCGCGTTAAATGTACTGTTAGTATAGCTTCCGTTAATTCCGTGTGTCAAGAAAGACTTTCGCTGAGTCATGCCCAGCGAAAATAAAAGCCCGTAGCTGTACCATCAAACAGTAGGTTTAGATATTTGACTGATTCTCTCAGTAAATTCAATGCCACCTGCACCCACGACAAAACTACCCGCTTCTTTTTTCGGGTGCAAAATTTATCTGCGTAGCCGAGCTTATTTCCACGTATTCCTATCACGGCTAATATCAATAGCACTATCGCCAATGCCAACAGCAAATTCTCTAGCCTCGCAGCTTTAGTCACTCTCACTGCTTCCAACTCAAATTCTTGTTTCTGATCCCGAAAGCTCTCTTCACACCAGAATCTCCGCCGATAGATGTTTACTATTTGCCGGGCCGCCAAGCCCAGGTCTGTTGCAAGTAGCCAGCTTGATACTTTCCCTTCAATGCGGGCACAGTTGAGCACCACCTTCATTGGGTAACGCTTCGTCTTGTGGTAAGTGACATCCCGAAGCTTAAAGCACTGACCCACACTCACAGCGTAATCCCGCAGCTTGCCTTGATAACGGCCACACTCGATGAAGGCATCTCCTTTTACACGGATTACAAAGTGAAAGCCTTGCTGCTTGAGATAATTGAGAAAGTCTGCTCGCTGAAACCCTCGATCTGCCACAATAACCACCTTCCATTTCTTTGGCAGACACCTGCGAAGTGATGCAATAAATAGCATTTCATAGGTATTTTGGTAGGCTTTGAGCGAGGACTTCTCTATAGCCCACTCAAGAACAGGCACAGCCCGCCCTTCTACCGGGACAAGTGCACTCAAGACTTGAAAGGGATGAACACTTGTCCAGTCGATAATGATTTCAAAGAAATGCGTGGGCCTGATTTGCAAGCGGTGATGAAGTTGACGTATCAGTCTACGAGCAACAAGTTCTTTGCTTGCCTGATGCTGTATCCTCTCATTGGAGACATATCGCCAGGTGCGCTTGAGATTGTGAGGGAAAGAAGTCTCGGTTTGAAAGCAGCGAGCAATCTCGGCCAGACAAAGAGAGCGGCAGACCAAGATGCCGCAGACAATCTGGCTGATAGTGGCTTGTTGAGATGAAAGTAGTCCTTTAGTCACGGATTGTGTAAACTTGCTAATGCGTTTAAAGCGCATAAACAGCCTCCTTTGTGTGAATTGGTTTTAAGCACCCAAATTCTTATCACAAAGGAGGTCTGTTTTTTACTGGGCATGACTCAGAGACTTTCGCTGGTAACTGTTCAGAGTTCCAGGTGGCGAAAGACTAGACGGATTGACAAGGGGTGTAAACTTCGTGCTGATGATCGATCTGGAGAAAGCCAGTCGCGAGGAATTGATCCAACTCAATGCCCAGTTGCTTGCCCAATTGCAAGTCTTGCAAGAGCGCGTCAAGCAATTGGAGGCTGAGTTAGCTTCCTCGCGCGGCGGCGGGGGAGCCAGTGCTTCTCCTCCCGCTCTGGGTCAAACCCAATCGCCCAACTCGCAAGAAGAAAAAGCGCAAGCCGCGTTCGCACGGCTTTGCCCGCAAACTCGATCCGGTGACGGCACGCCTTGAGCACGCCCTTCAGCAATGCCCACAATGTCAAGTCGCCCTCACTGGCCGCCGCGTGATCAAGACTCGACGAATCATCGAACTGCCGCCGGTGCAAGCCCAAGTCATCGAGCACCTGTTGATTCAACGCACTTGTCCGCAATGCCAAAAGCGTTGGGCGCCACCTGTAGACTTCGCTGCGTTGCCGTCGGCAGACAACGCTTCGGCATCAGCGTGCAGGCAGAAGTGGCGCTCTTGCGCCAGCGTGCCGATTGCCGTTCCGCGTCATCCAAGATTACCTCAAGCACCGCTTTGGGTTGCGCGTCAGCGTCGGTCAATTGGTGGCGTTGGTGGCGGGCGTGGCCAAGCGCGGCAAAGCCGTCGTTGAAGAGCTAAGGCAGCAAATTCGGGGCTCGCCGGTAGTCAACGGCGATGAGACAGGGTGGCGAGAGAATGGTCAAAACGGCTATATCTGGAGTTTCTCAACCGACCGCTTGCGCTACTTTGTGTATCGCAAGAGCCGCGCTGGCGTCGTCGTGAAAGAAGTCTTAGGCGAGGAGTTTGAAGGGGTCTTAGTGAGTGATTTCTACGGCGGCTACAACACGCACCTGGGGCTGCATCAGCGCTGCTGGGTGCATCTGCTGCGAGACATTCATGAGTTGAAAGAGAAGCACGCGAAGGATCAAGGGTTGCGCAAGTGGGCGGCGAAGGTCAAAGCCATCTATGAGCGAGCGAAAGGCATATAAAGGGCCAAGCGCGAGGTTGGCCGGCGGGTGAGCAGCAAGCCGAGCGGGTGAGGCGGCAGCGCGAGTTTGAGCAGGAGTTACTGAAGGTGTGCCGACCGCACCTTCAGAAGAAGCGTATGCAGAGTCGTTGTGTGCCAACGGATAGAGCGCTTCTTGCCAGAGTTGTTTGTGTTCGTGGCTGACCCGCGCGTGCCATCAGATAACAATGCGGCAGAGCGCAGTGTGAGGGAGATGGTCGTGAGTCGCAAGATCAGCGGCGGGACCAGATCAGCGCAAGGTAGTGAAGCCAAGAGCATCTTGGCATCGTTGTTTGGAACGTGGCGTTGCAAGGGCCGGATTTCTATCAATGCTGCTTGAACTTACTGGCGGCACAAAATCCGACACTCTGAACAGTTACTTTCGCTGAGCCAGGGTCTATTCATTCTCTAAAAGAAAGAGGCGTTCCTCTGTAGAATGAGGTTGCTAACACCAACTTCTCCAGGAGGAACGCCATGAGCACCAACGTGCCCTCTCTTGCTCAAGCTTTATCACTTATACCCGACTTCAGACAACCTCAGGGCCGCCGCTACGAACTTTTACCCGTTCTGCTTTTGACTTGCGTCGCTGTATTGTGCGGCTGCCGCTCTGAATCTGCTATCTCTGATTGGGGCAAAAACTACGGCTCCTCGTTGGCTGCGAAGGCTCGGCTTCAAGCGCGACCGCGGGCCGAGTCAGTCAACCCTTCACCGCATATTCAAAGGCATTAACCAGCAACTGCTTGAGCGTGCACTTAGCCGATGGGCTCAAGCAGTCATTGAAGCTCTTGCCTGACCTGCCGAAGCAGTTGGAGGCTCATCTCTATGGATGGCAAGACGCTTTGCGGAAGCTCTAAGCAGGGAGCCGAGGACGCACACCTGCTTAGCTGCATCTCTCAAAGCTTGGGCATAGTCCTAGCGCAGGTCGCGGTGTCGGATAAAACCAATGAGATCACCAAAGTAGATGACCTGCTTGAAGGGCTGGTGCTCACAGGTAAAGTAGTGACCGGGGACGCTTTACTGACGCAACGCTCTATCTGCCGAAAGCATCATCAAAAGAGGCGGCGACTACCTGTTTGTGGTCAAAGATAATCAGCCGCAGTTGCTCGATGACATGCGAGATGTCGTTTATGGATTACTGGTGGCTGCGAGACACGATCAGAGAAGGCAGCCTTGACGATCAGCACGGCAACCGAACTCACGAGTGGAGGCTTAAAGCATCAACATTGTTGAAGGCTACAGCAAGTGGCCGGGGCTGAGACAGGTGCTGAAGATGGAGCGGAGGGTCAGCAATAAGCGAAGCGGAGAAGTGAGCCGAGAGACCTCTTATGCGATCACGTCGCTAGGGCCTGAGAGAGCGAGCCCGGAAGAGTTGATAGGGGTGTGGAGGGGGCACTGGGCAGATAGAGAATCGGCTGCACTGGGTCAGGGACGTGACGTTTGATGAAGACCGGTCACAAGTGAGAGCCGGGCACATAGCACAAGTGATGGCGGCGTTTCGCAATGCGGCGATCTCGTTGATGAGGATAATGGGAGCAACAAACATAGCGGCGGCTTGCCGGAGGTATGCTGCTCGACCAGCGCTGGCCTTGGCTGCTGTTGGGCTTGATCCGGGAGAATGAATAGACCCTGTTCGCTGAGCCATGTCAGTAAAAAACAGATCTCCTTTGTGATAAAAATTTGGGCGCTTTAATCCAACTCCCACAAGGGAGGCCCCTTATGCGCTCTATACGCATCCAGAAGTTGGGCTCTTCCGTCACCAGAGGACTACTTCCCACTCAACAACAGACCATTAGCCAGGTAGTCGGCAGCTTTATACTCTGCCATTGCTTGACCTTTGCTGAAATCGCCTGCTGCTTTCACTCGAAGACTTCTCTCTGTCACAACCTCAAGAGGTCAGCTCGTTTTGTCTCTAATCACGGAATCAACTCTGATCAAAGTAAGGAAGTTGTCACTCATCGTATGATTAACCAGCTTCAGCACAGATTACAGATAAAGCCGAATCAGCCATTGGGAATCATCATTGATTGGATCAGCGTTCACCCTTTTCAAGTATTGTCTGCGCTCATCCCAGTAGAAGGCCGTGCCGTGCCCATGACGCGGTGGGTCATAGAGAAAGCAAAGCTGAAAGCTTACCAAAACATCTGTGAAATCATTGATTGCCTCACTTCGGCGGTTTGTGCCTCGATACTTCAAAGTTATCGTCTGCGCAGATCGAGGTTTTCATCGGACAGAGTTCTTAAAATATCTAAAGCAGCGCGGCAGATACCGCGGCAAGTTGCGGGATTATCCTCTGAATCTGGGTCGGTGTTTCAAGCTATCGAATGTCACCTATCACAAGACAAAGTGTTGCCGCATGAAAGTAGTGCTCATCTGAGCCCGCATTGAAGGAAAAGTATCGAGCTGACTGTTGGCATTAGCAAAAGTGCTATTGATACTGGCAGTCATAGGGCTGCGAGGAAATAAATATGGGCTGGGAGGATAAATTCTGCACACGAAAAAGAAGCAGAGGGTGCTGTCGTGGATGCAGGTAGCATTGAAATTACTGAGAGAATCTACCAGATTCTTAAACCTGTTGGTGCAGAGCTAGAGCACAGGCTTTTACATGACTCAGAGACTTTTGCCTACCTCATTAATATCCTCGCTCAATACACTCTACATCTTTTATCTCCTGTACCTAATTCAGTCAAAGACTATAATGTTTTCGTCTAGTTTTAGTTCACTCCGAGTCGTCGGAACTCTATTTGTCTCGTTTTTTGCTTTGTCTCGGCTGGCATATTGGTTGCTTTTGGTACTGTGAATGTCGACATAATGCCTTGTCTGTCACGAAGGATAGATTCTATATTCAAACGGAGAGATAAACTAATAAGGAGGGCTCAGCCTTGAACACGATTAAATGCATCCGTCTAGCGTCGCTTGCTGTATTGCTTAGCTTTGCCACCCCCACCCCGGCCTATCAGATGAACGTAACGACTGCCCCAGCAATCGTTTCGCCATCACAAATCACTTCGGGTCAGGAAATCTTTTCATCTTTTGAATCGATACGATCTGCGCAGATTGCTCTGAGAGATCGCAACTATTACAACGGCCCTGTTAACGGCCAGATGACCCCCGGTACTCGCGATGCGATCCGCCGGTTTCAGCGAGACCAGAACCTTCCCGTTACCGGTGACCTTAATCTTGCCACCGCCCGTGAACTTGGTCTTGTTACCGACAGGGGAGCTGAAACCGCCGCAATCGATGTGGAAAACGTTCAGGCCCAGCGCGTCGACCGCGACTCGGTTCGCGTCTTCGGCATCGCCAGGGCAAACTCCGGAGGATGGCAGGTATCCCTAAACCGCTTTGTGAGCGGAACCACACTCCACGTTTATGTTCGAGGCGTGCCGCCGCGATTCCCCTCGACGCGCGCGATGACCGAGATGCGCTTTGACGAAACCTTTCGCGCCGTCGGCCGCGTGGATCGTGTAGTCGTTCACGGGGCCCAAAGAGAGATAGCGATTGATCTGATGCCGGGTGGTGGCGGCGGCGGCGGGGGCATTCCCGGATCGGGCTCAAACCCTGGAAATACCGGCCAGATAGTTCTCTACGCCACGCGCCTTGTGCAGGATTATCAGCGCGATCTCGGGATACGCGCCGGCCGCGGGCAGATGGTCTTCGACACGCGACGCCAGCTCAGACCTGAAGAGGTCGAACTGCTCTCCCAACTCAATTGCCTCCGAGCAGCCGCCGATGTCTATAACGACATCGTCAATGCCAGGATGAACGATATGGCAGCGGTTAAGGGTGGCGCCGACGCGTTGTTGCGGCAGGTAAGGCTGACGAACCGGATGATGAAGAGAGGCAATCTCACCATGTCATCCATATTCACGAATGATTGGGAGTTGTTCCGGACCGAAATCAGGGCGATCAACATCACGGACGTTGACCTGGAACGCGACATAGATCGATAGATCCATGGGGTATGGCAGTGGGGTTCAGTCTCTGCGATTCACTTGAGACTGATGCGGGGGCTGGCCCCATTGCCCTCTTGAGGGAATTATGACCATGACAGCAAGCGAAGTATCGGAAGGACCGGGCCTCGAAAGCCCCGTAGTGGTGATCTGTGATAATGCCGGCAAAGTGCTGGCCGTTTCGGCAACCGGGCCGGACGAAAGATTCATCGGCCGACCGCGTCACGCAAAAACATATAGCCGATCTGTTCGGCGAGTCTTCCGCGATCACCCGCTGGGTCAGCGCAGAGATTGCCGGGGTGACCCGACAGAAGGGGTATTCTTCGGAGACGACCATTAATGACGGGGGCGCGAGCGTGCTTGTCCGCCTCGACAGCCTTGAGCGCGACGGAGAGTCCTACGGCTTCGTCTTTCAGGCCCGGCCGGCCGTTCAAAAGCCTGCCTCGGTCGCCTCAAAAGAGGGCGACTCGATAGTTACTCAAAAGCAGTGGCACGAGGTAAAGAACTACATCGGCGCGCTCAAGCTGTACGCCACATTTCTGACGCGAAGAATGGAAGAGGGCGATGAGCGACAGACCGTCGAAAAGATGCTCAACGGCATCAACTTGCTTATTGACTACATAGCGAAAATCCGCAGAGGAGAAATGCAGTGAAAAGAAAGGGAAACATTCTTGTTATTGATGACGAAGAGCCGATACTTGACGCCCTTCGGCTCAATCTGGAGCAGGCCGGGTATTCTGTTACGACGGCGAAGCTCGGCCAGGAAGGTCTGATCCTTTTCGAGAACGGAGAGTATGACCTCGTGCTGAGCGATCTTCAATTGCCCGACATGTCAGGAAACGAAGTGCTGCGCAGACTCAAAGAAAAGAGCTCATCGATAGAAGTGATCATCATAACAGCCTACGGCTCGGTCTCGGATGCGGTCGAGGCAACGAAGGCCGGCGCTTTCCACTTCGTCGAAAAACCATTCGAGTTCGACTCGCTTCAGGTGATGATAGAGCGCGCGCTCGAACGCAAGGCGCTCATCGAAGAGAGCGAAGGACTGCGCCAGACTCTGCGCCAGCGGTCAACCTACGGCTCGATTATTGGCCGCTCCAAGCAGATGCAGAACATTTTCGAGATGATCGAAGCGGTCGCTAAAAGCGATGCTAACATACTGATCGTCGGGGAATCCGGGACCGGCAAAGAGCTAATCGCTAACGCCATCCATTATAACTCGCACCGGGCGAAGGGCCCCTTTGTAAAAGTCAACTGCGCCGCGCTGCCCAAAGAGCTGATCGAGTCGGAGCTGTTCGGTCACACGAAGGGCGCGTTCACCGGCGCGGCGCGCGATAAGGAAGGGTTGATCGCGCGCGCCAACGGCGGGTCGTTGCTTCTCGATGAGATAGCCGAGATGCCGCTCGAGCTACAGCCAAAGCTGCTGCGCGCCCTACAGGAGAGGATCTATTATCGACTGGGCAGCGAAAAACCTGTCGAGGTCGATTTTCGACTCATATGCTCGACCAACCGCAACCCGCCCGAAGCGGTCCGCAGCGGCATGCTCAGAGAAGATCTCTATTATCGAATCTCAACTATCACAATCGAGGTCCCGCCGCTCAGGGAGCGCGCCGAAGACATACAGGTGCTCGCCGATCACTTCCTGAAGAGTTTTGCCCAGAAATACACCCGCCCCCTCCTGGGTTTTTCTCAAACGGCCACGCAGGTCATGTTTAACTATCACTGGCCGGGAAATGTGCGCGAGCTGGAGTCGGCAATCGAGCGGGCGGTGCTGCTGTCGAAGGGCGACCGTATCGAGGCAAGCGACCTCCCTTTTTCGGCGACCGAAACGCCACAGGCGACGAATAATCACGAGTTCCACGTCCCGGCCAACATGAAGCTTGAAGACATCGAGCGGGAGGTCATATTCCAGACGCTCCAGCGGACAAAAGGGAATAAACAGGCCGCCGCTACGGCCCTCGGGATATATCGGCCGCGGCTCTACAGCAAGATCAGGAAATATAACCTCACCGATTTCATGTAGGGCGCGGAGTGGTACACGGTATGCAGTAATCATTTACTTGGATGCCCGTTGCGCCCGGAGGAGTGGGATGGAGCGCAGGCGCTGACCGTTGTTTCGCATCATAAGTGGTCCGCGGATCACTGACGGAAAGGCTTCGTATGAATCACTGTCCTAAATGTCGCCGGGCCGTGTCGGATTCCGACACGGACTGTCCAGCCTGCGGGGCCTCGCTGGCAGGTCACCGGCGATAGCCTCATCGGGTCGCAAATTGCCGGAAAATATGTAATCGAAGAACACCTCGGCTCAGGCGGCATGTGCGACGTTTATCGCGCGAGGCACATAGCCATGGGTAAGCTGGTCGCCATCAAGCTGCTGAAACCTGAGATCGCCGCCGACCCGATTGTGGCTCGGCGATTCGAGCAGGAAGCCATGGCCGCCAGCCGCATACATCACCCGCACGCGATAAGCGTTACCGATTATGGCCAGGCCGACGGCCACGTTCCATTTATCGTGATGGAGCTTGTAAACGGCAAGACGCTTGGCGAGCTGCTCCGCACCGAGGGCGCCTTTTCGGTAGAGCGAACCGCTAACGTGCTCCGGCAGATATGCGGCGCGCTTGATGTGGCGCACAGCGTCGGCGTCGTCCACCGCGACATCAAGCCGGATAATATAATCGTCGGCGAATACGACGGCCGCGACTGGATAGAGGTAGTCGATTTCGGAGTGGCGAAGGTTCAGGAAGACCTGAACCGCCGGGGCTCGCTTACGGGCGCGAATATAATCGTCGGCACTCCGCGCTATATGTCGCCCGAGCAGTGCAACGAAAGCGAAGTCAACGCGCGCAGCGACATCTATTCGCTGGGCGTGGTCGTTTACGAGATGCTTTCCGGAGAAGCCCCTTTCCAGGGGGATTCTTCGACACGCCTTCTTGTGGCGCACGCGTCGGAGCCGCCCGCGCCCTTGAGGACCAAGCGCCCTGACATCTCTCCGCAAGTGGAAGAAGTGGTCATGAGCGCGCTCTCGAAGGACCCCGCCGGCCGCCCGGAGAGCGCGGGAGAATTCTCGCGGCGGTTCGAGCAAGCGGCAGGACTGGGCGAGCGCGAGCGCGCAGGCACGGTTCGGGGCGGCGCTTTCTCGCGCATCAATGTTCCTCTGGGCAATCAGAATGAACCCGCGAAACAGGCCGGCGCAGACGGGTCGGGTGCGCTCGACGATGACGCGACTTTAGTTCGCCCGAGACCAACAGCCGCGGCGCCGGTGACCAATACGCCGCCCCCGCGTCAAACGGACACGCCTTATAATCTCGCCCAGGACGGCGCGCCTTATTCGACGCCGCCGCAGGGAACCACTTATGTCGCGGGCGCGCCCGGGTATGGAACGCGCGGCAGCAACGCGGGATGGATTATAGGGATAGTCCTGCTTTTGATTGCGGCGGGCGCCGTCGCTTACCTCGTAGTGGGACAGAAGCTCTTTGGCGGCGCATCGGCCGGTGATGAACTTGTCGAGGCGCAAAACTCCATCTCTATGGCTTACGGCAGGGTCGATTCGTTACCCGAAGGACATCCGCTCAGGACATATCTGCCAAGATTGCTTCAATGGCAAGGAGAGCTGAAAGCATATCGTGAGGTAGCGGACCCGGGACCGCAGGCGCTCGAAAAAGCTCAGCGGTATGGGCGTGAAGCAGAGAATATAGCCGAACAGGCGCGCGCCGCGCTGACCTCGCTCGGGCGTGAAGTGCCGACGAATACTCCCATTACTTCTATGCCCTTGAACGTAAACTCATCTCCGCCATCCGGAACCGAAGGCAGTAAAGAAGCCGAGGGGGCATTGCCTGCCCAGCCCAGCCTCAGCCGGCCAAAGAGGAAGAGAAGGAGCCGCCCGCGCCGGAACCGGTGGAAGAGGAGCCGCTGCCGCCCCAAAACATAAACGCGAACCGACAGCGCCGCCCCGAGCCGCCGAATCTCAAGCCCATAAAGCCGGCCCCGCAGGGCAATAAGAACGGCAACACGAGCAGCTCTGTCGAGCCGCCGGCGATCAAGGAGATACATCGGCCCTAAACGAGACGACAATCAGAAAACTATCCTTTGCCCGCTCACCGGGCGAAACGGGCGACAGTTTTTCAGCGGGTGAAGATCATAGTCGATATGAAAATACTGATATGTAGCGATGGGTCGAGCCAGGCCCAGAATGCCGTCAGCTTTGGCGGGCTCATCTCGGAAAAGACAGGCGCGGAGACTACGATACTCGGTATAACCGAAAAGCTGGCGCAAGAAGACGCCGTATTCGAATCGCTGCGCCGGGCGCAACACCTTCTGCGCGAGCGCGGCGTCAACGCCGAAGTAATCAGCAAAGCGGGCGAGCCCATAGAAGAGATCGTGAAGCGGACCGAAGAGGTCGCTTACGATCTGGTCGTCATAGGCGCAACGCGCAAGGGAACGCGGGGGCCGTTTCTTATGTCGGCCAAGGCTTATAAAATCATAAAGGCAGTCGCCCCGCCCGTGCTCGTCGTTATAGGCGAGCGCGAGAGTCTCAACCAGGTCCTCGTTTGCAGCGGCGGCGAAAAGTATATAGACAAGGCCGTCGACTTTGCGGGCAAAGTCGCGAGAGCGGCCAGTGCGAAGGTTACGCTATTGCATGTCATGGCAGAGCCGCCGCCGATCTTTTCCGACCTGGTAAAGATGGAAGAAGACGTGAACTTGCTCCTGCATTCAAACCTCCCGGCGGGTCAGAATCTTCGACGCGAGAAAGAGCAACTGGAGATGATGGGCGTCCAATCGCAGGTGCGGCTGAGACATGGGCTCGTAGTCAGCGAGGTGTTCAAAGAGATAAGCCAGGGCGATTATGATCTTGTAGTGACCGGTTCATCGCCGGCCGGGGGGACGCTGCGCACATACATAATGGGCAACATCACTCGCGAGATTGTAAATCGCGCCCAGTGTCCGGTGCTCGTCGTTCGCGGCGAGCAGGAACCGCAGACTATCGGGAGAAGCCTTAAGGATTTCTTTTCGGATATAACAAGCTCGAGACGTTCGAAGGAAGAAAAAGATGAAGCGGAGAAGCCTTGAGCTTTAAAAGAAGAGCCGGGCGCACTCGCGCGCCCGGCTCCTTGGCTTGCGTGGCGAGAAATCCCGCCGCGCGGTTATCTCTTCAGGTCTTCGCCGATGTCTTCTATCGTCTCGCCGACGTTACGCCTGACATTGCCTACGCCTTCCTTTACGTTGCCTTTGGCGCGATCGAACTTGCCTTCAGTCTCCATCTCTTCGTCATTTAGCGCCCGGCCAACATTCTCCTTGACCGCGCCTTTAGCCTTGTCAAATTTGCCTTCCATCTCCTGCTTGTTGGGAATACCCATTGTGTCAACCTCCTATGAGTTACGCTCATCAATAAACGATGAGACTGGAATCCTGACCGGCCATCCGGCCGCTCATAAATCGCACACATAATACGTGCAATTATTAATAGATCAACTCGCGTGCCAGCGCCCCCAGCCACTCTTGCACGCCTTTGCGCAAAGCCATTTTTTTAGCCGGAGGTATTTTGGTAGAATTATCGCGTGCGACGAGGACCGTTTCAGTACATGCCTTATTCAGTCCTTGTACCGATTATAAGCGTCGCGCCCGCCGTGGACGGCCGCGATCATTTCTCATCTCACAGGCTTATTATTCTGAATATTCATCTCGCGAAAGAAGCTGAAGAATTAATGATGAGCGGCAATCAGAGTCAAATACGGCTCTGCTCTACCCTCATATAAAAAGGAGGCCGCATCTTGCCATCGGATAACGCCACACCCAACAACGCCGCGAACCCGCGCACGACGCACATGCTCGCCGAGCGCGAGAACGAAATACTCGAAGCCTGGATCGAAAATCGCGTCAACTCGTCGGATTTCCGCGAGACCCTGATATCGGGCGAAGAGTTGCGCTCCGACTCGCAATCGTTTCTGCGCGCGTTCATAACGGCCATAGCGGACTCGAACGTCGAAGAGATGCGCGGCAAGGAGTTCAACGCCATACGCAGGCTCTTGCTTGAGATCTCCGAGGCGCGCGCGGCGCAGGCATTCAGCCCGTCCGAGACCGCGTTCTACGTCTTCAGCCTCAAGGAGACGCTGTTGCCGTTTTTCAGGGACGCGTTCAGCGACGACCCTTCCTTGTTGATAGACGAGGTCAATAAGATATCGAAGACGCTCGACAAGCTCGGCTCGTTCATATTCGTCTCGACCATAAAGAATCGCGAGCGCGTGATACGCCAGCAGCAGCAGGATATGCTGGAGCTATCAACGCCCGTGGTCCAGATATGGGACCGAATCATCTGCCTGCCGTTGATAGGAGCGCTCGACAGCCGGCGGACTCAGTTAATGATGGAGCGGCTGCTTGAGCGGATCGTGCGGACACGCGCCGAGGTCGCGATACTCGACATCACCGGCGTCCCCACGGTCAACACACAGGTCGCCAACTACCTCATAAAGACGGTCACCGCGGTGAGGCTGCTCGGCTCGACCTGTATAATCACGGGCGTCGGGCCGGCCATAGCGCAGACCATAGTTCACCTGGGGATCGACCTGGCCGGGATTACTACCCGCAACCAGCTCTCGGATGGAATTCGCCTCGCTTTTGAAATGACGAGGCAGAAGGTCGTGCCTACCTCGGGCGCGGACGAAGACGAGACGAATCAGGAGGGAGGACCGGATGAGCGCGTTCAAGGTGCCTATTCTTAAAGTCGGCGAAGTGCTTATTGTCTCGATCCAATCTGACATCGATGACAGGACCGTTCTAGAGTTGCAGCAGAGAGTTCTTGAACAGATAGAGCGGACGAACGCACACGCCGTCCTCATCGACATATCGCTGCTGGAGATGGTCGATTCATTCACCGGCCGAATGCTTTCCGACATCGCATCGATGTCGTCGATTATGGACGCGGAGACGGTGGTCGTCGGCATGCAGCCCGCCGTCGCGATAACGCTTGTCGAGCTTGGCCTTGAGCTGAAAGGGGTCTCGACGGCGCTCGATGTTGACGAGGGGTTGAGAATTCTCAGGGAGAGGATAAGCCAGAAACAGCGCGGCCTGCGCGCCCGGAACGACCGCCATGCCGCCGCAGGAAGCTAGTCGGATCGAGATCGAGCACGGCGATGACCTCATCAGAGTGCGCGCCAGCGTGCGTGACGCGGCCCTGGAGATGGGGTTCACACACACGGACCAGGTCCGCATCGTGACGGCCACGAGCGAGCTGGCGCGCAACATAATGCGTTATGCGGGGAGGGGATTCGTCGAGATAGCGCGAGTCAGGGATCGTGGCGACCGCGGTTTGAGGATTCGCTTTGAAGACAGCGGGCCGGGAATTGAAGACCTGTCGCTTGCGATGACCGACGGTTACACGACGAGCCGGGGCATGGGCAAAGGGTTGCCGGGGGCGCGTCGCCTTGTCGATGAGTTCGAGATTGAATCCGAAGTCGGCAAGGGCACGATCGTCATTATCACCAAGTGGCTTTAGCGAGCAGGGGCGGGATAAAGAGATGAAGCGGTTCGACGTACTTGATCTTGCCGACGAAGGCGACATCGGACAGGCGAAGAGGTCTGTTCGCCGCTGTGCGGCCGGCATCGGATTCAATGAGCGACAGCTTGCTGAGATAGACATCGCCATAAAGGAGATCGGGACGAACGCCGTCAAGTTTGCCCGCGGCACCGGCCATCTCTATTTCGCGCGCGCGGAAGAAACAATCGAGGAGGACGGGATCGAGCTGATTTACCTCGATAAGGGGCCGGGCATAGAAGATATAAGCACCGCAATCGAAGACGGGTTTACGACGGCGGGCACCATGGGGGCCGGGCTCGGGGCGATAAAAAGGATGTCGGATGAGTTTTATATGTACTCATCCGTCGAGCGCCAGACCCGGCGCTTATCGCTTTATGGCCGCACGACCACCGGCACCGCGATAGTCTTTCGAAAACACCTTTCCGGCGAGAAGCACCCACGGCAACATAGCCGCGAAGTCTGGGGCGGATTCTCCAGGCCCCTTATGAGGTCGGATGCTAACGGCGACGCATACGTGATAAGGCAACAGGAGAATCGCCTGCTTGTGGCGATCATTGATGGCCTCGGGCATGGTTTGGCCGCGCGCGAGGCGGCGCGCGAAGCCAAGGCGGCAATCGAAAGGCACGAGTATTCGCCGGTCGAAAACATCTTGAGGGCCACGCACGAAGAGCTGAAGATGACGCGCGGCGCGGTCGCCGGTATCGCGGCCCTGGACCGTCAGGCCGGGACTATTGAATATGTCGGCATAGGCAACACCGATTGCCGCGTGATAAGCGCGGCCGGGCAGACGCGGTTCATATCGCTCAACGGGACGCTCGGGTCGCGCCTCGACCGTGTCCGCGTTTTTAAGGAGCAACTGCCGAAGGTCGCGACGCTTGTCATGTCAACCGACGGCATATCGGAAAGGTGGGACCTGGAATATTACCCGGAGCTTCTGGGGCTTCACCCACAACTACTATGCGCGGTCATCCTGCGTGACTACGGACGTCCCGCGGATGACGCTACGATAATATGCGGGAGGTTGGTCTCTTGACTGCGGAACTCTTCTACCCGTCCGACGGCAGCGGCGAAAACCAGGATAAGATCGGGTCCATCCTGATCCGCAACGAATCGGACATAACCCGCGTGCGCGACCGCGTTCGGCTGGCCGCGCGCGAGATGGGCTTCGATTACGTTACGCAGATAAAGCTGACGACCGCGGTCTCCGAGCTTACGCGCAACATATACGAGTATGCGGGGACGGGGAGCATCACTCTGCTTTTCGTGGAGAGAGATGGCTCGAAGGGGATAAAGATAGTTTGCGAGGATAACGGCCCTGGGATAAAGAATCTGGACGAGATAATGACCGGCCGGTTCCAATCGAAATCCGGGCTCGGCAAAGGGCTCGCCGGGTCGCGCAGGCTGCTCGACGAGTTCATCGTCGAGTCCGAGCCGGGGCAGGGAACTCGCGTCGAAGGCGTCAAGTGGTTTGATCACGAACAGCACATGCTCAAGACCCTCGACGAGATACGCAACCTATTCTTCTCGGCGAGCGAATCGAGCATGGTCGAGGAGTTGAAGGCGCAGAATAAAGAACTGGTGAGGGTGCTCGCCGAGCTGACCGAGAGTCGCCGAAAAGTCGAGCAGGCCAACCGTGACCTTCAGGACGCGAACGAAAAATTGAAACAGGTCAACGAGATGAAATCGCGCTTCATCTCTACAATCGCCCACGAGATCCGCACCCCCATAAACGCCGTCCGGGGCCTCGTCAGCGTGCTCGCGCGCGACCGCAAGGACCCGCTGACGACCCGGCAGCGCGAGACCGTCGAGCGGCTTGAAAAATCTTCCACCATGCTCGTGAGGCTCGTAAACGATCTGCTCGATCTGTCGCGCCTGCAAGCGCGCAAGATGCTTATAAAGCTTCAGGAGTTCGACGCCGCCGAGATTATAGATTCCATCCACATCGCGCTCAGACAGACCGCAATCGATAAAGGCTTGAGCTTCACCTACGAAGTCAACCCCGGTTTGGGGCGAATCATGAGCGACCCGACGAAAGTTGCCCAGGTGATAACCAACTTCGCGTCAAATGCCATAAAATTTACGCCGGCGGGCGGCGCGGTCACGATTCGCGCCGCAAAAGACGCGGGCGGGATGTGGCGCATCGAGGTCATCGATACCGGCATCGGCATGACCGAAGAGCAGGTCCCTTTGATCTTCGAGGAATTCAGGCAGGTCAACATATCGAGCCCGCACCACACCGGGGGAACGGGGCTGGGGCTGCCGATAAGTAAGCGACTGGTGGAGCTTATGGGCGGACGAATAAAGGTGATTAGCGCGCCCGTCGCCGGTTCTACTTTTATTGCTATCTGGCCAATTGACGTGCGCGGCTACGTGGCCGAAACCTCGATAGCCGAACTCTAGACGGCGCGCGAGCCGATTTTTTTTCGCCCTTTACGCCCGAGCTACCCGGATAGGGGTAAAGACCGCAAGTAATTTAGTTATTGACACCACTTATCGCCATGCATAAAATCGCTGCGAAGTAAGCCTGAAGGTTCTACTTCTCAGGGGAAATGCAAAAATCCGTTTCTTTTGATTCGTCAGTTTTTTAGCGATCTTCACCGATAAAGGCTACTGCCCTTAAGAAGGGCAGATGCAAAGCTGTCGCCTCTGTTCCAGATTTCAGGGCCGGCGGTTGCCGAAGTGAAGGCTGGATGCATGATCAAGCCTGCACGGCTGGAAGGGCACTCCCGGTGTGCAGGCTTCTCTTTTAGCAGGAAACTTTCGCCTCACAACTGCCCGAAGGTTTTCCTTCAACTGGAGTAACGCGTCTTGAAGGCCCGGAAAAGAGTTCCTGGACCTCGCCCGGCAGACACCTGTCTGCCGGGCGAGGCTCTCCGACGCTCCGGCATTGCCGGTATGCCGCCTGTCCCCGGCTATAGCGAATCGGATGAAGCCAGTGCTTTCTTCGCCTCACTCGAACAAGCACTTTCGCCTTTTGATTCTTGTGAAAGCGCCCAGACGCGCGTCTATTAGGACGCGCAACGGCTCTACGGCGCGAAGATTGTCAACGGCCAGGGTAAAACTCAAAAAGGAGAAAACAGCCATGCAAGTCAGGTCAAACGTAAAGGCCGGCGGCGTCGTCATCACCGGCTAAGCGGCACACGACGCTCACGAGAACCGGGGGCGTCTATGAATTGATAACTAACGGCCCTCCTTGCCAGCTCGGCAACAGGGTATATATCTGCCCCGATCAAGTATCGCGCTCAAACAGACGCGACCAGGAGGTTTAATGCAACGCCTGCTTCGAGAATGGCTATCTGCCGATCGGAAGATCAGAGCAGTTCTGCTCAGTCTCGTTCTGATCGCCATACCGCTTCTGGTCGTGGCGTCGGGTCGCGCCATTATGGGACCGCGCAGAGAGCTGGTGATGCTTGTCGCGTTCGCGCTTATAATCTGGGCCGGCACCGCGGCACGCCCCGTCCAGTTGCCCGGCATAAAAGCGTATGCTTCGGCTTCGGAGGCAGTCATATTCCTTTCGGCGATACTGCAGGGGCCGTTCCACGCCGCTATTCTCGGGGCAATAGACGGCGTCGTCGCTTCTCATAAGATCGCAAAAAAGCGCATATACGTAGTAACGGACGGGGCAATACTGGCCCTTTCGGCATTCATATCCGCCACGGTCTACAAATGGACGTCGGGTTACCTCGCGGGTAATCTCGTCTTCGAAACCGCAGGGGCGCGAGTTTGAAATGGTCGTGCTCCCGCTCGTGATGATGGCGATTGCCCACTACGTCTCGAACATAGGACTGACAGCCATCTTTACGAACGTCGGGATGGGGTTGGGGTTTACCGCGGCCTGGCGTGAGACCTACCCGTGGATACCGGTCACGTATCTTGCGAGCGCGGGCGCGTCCGGGATAGTCGGTTATGCGTTTTCGACCTTCACCGTAATGGCGACGTTGCTCGTGGTGATGCTCGTGGTGCCCGTGCCTCTGATCATCTATTTCACCTTTAAGACCTACAACGCGAAGATCGAAGACGAGCGCCGCCATCTGGAAGAGGTCAACGAGATACACCGCTCGACGCTCGAAGCGCTCGCCATGGCGATTGACGCCAAAGACCAGACCACGCATTCTCACATACGTCGCGTCCAGATATATGCCCGGCGGCTTGGAGAGAGGCTGGGCCTGAGCGAGAAGGAGCAGAAGGCGCTCGAAGCCGCCTCGCTGCTGCACGACATCGGCAAGCTCGGCGTGCCCGACTACATCCTGAATAAGCCCGGAAAACTGACCGAGTTTGAATTCGAAAAGATGAAGATCCACCCGGTTGTCGGGGCCGAGATATTATCGAACGTGAAGTTCGGTTTTCCGGTCGCCGCCTATGTCAGGTCTCACCACGAAAGGTGGGACGGGCGCGGCTACCCGGATGGCTTAAAAGGGGAAGAGATACCGCTCGGGGCGAGGATACTCGCGCTCGTCGATCACTTTGACGCGCTACACTCGGAAAGGCCCTACCGAAAGGCGCTCACCAGGCACGAGGCCATAGGGCATATCAAGTCATTAAGCGGCACGTTTTTCGACCCGGCCCTCGTGAGACTCTTTCTCGAACGCCTCGGTGGAATGGATGCAGAGATAGGACTGACTGTCGCCGATGAGCCTGACGTCAACTCGTCGCCAGGACGTGTTGAAGAGAACTCTTCCGCGCCCGCGGCCGGGTATGCCGAAGAGCGCGGCCCGCTCACCCAGGTCGCGCTTTATCGCATAGCTGCCGCGCATCAGGAGGTGTTGACGCTCCATGACATCGCGCGCGTTCTATCAAGCTCGCTCAGCCTTCAAGATACCGTCGCAATCGTAACGAGCCGTATCGCTAACCTCGTGCCTTATTCCACGTGCGTCATATACCTGCTCGATGCCGGTAAGACGAGTGTCAGGGCGGAGTACGCGAGCGGGCTTCATAAAGAGATGTTCAGGCGACGCACTTTCCGCGTCGGTGAAGGGATAACTGGGTGGGTCGTCGCCAATCACCGGCCGATGTATAACACGTCACCGCTGCTCGACCTCTCCTTTTTAGGGGTAGAGATCGCGGAAAGCTACAGGGCCGTTGTCGTATTCCCCGCGATCAGAGGGGGCGAGACTATAGGAGCGGTGGGGCTCTATTCGATGGATCTCGCCTCCTACTCCGAGGAGCATCTGCGGCTGCTCGAAATGATAATGCAGCCCGTCTCTGACGCGCTTCATAACGCGCTGCTTTTTGAGAACGCCCGGCAGACGGCGCTCACGGACCTGTTGACCGGGCTCCCGAACATGCGCGCCTTCGGGGTTCACTTCGACCGCGAGCTGAGCGCGGCTAGCCGCTCGCATCATCCATTATCAATACTCGTAATCGATCTGAATGATTTCAAGAAGGTCAACGACACACACGGCCACATGGTAGGCGACAGGGTTCTGGTGCAGATAGGCCGGACCATACGCGGGCAGGTGAGGGACATCGACCTCGTCGCCCGGTACGCGGGCGACGAGTTTGTGGCGCTGCTGCCGATGACCGATCAGGACCAGGCCAGCTTCGTCATAAACCGCATACAGGCCGCCATTGGCGATTATGCGTTTCTAAGCTCGGAAGGCGAGACGGTAAGAATTACGGCGAGCATCGGCGCCGCAACGGTCCCCGCGGACGGTCATACGTTCGAGGAGCTGATGATGCAGGCCGATAAGCGGATGTACCGGACGAAGGATGATGTGAAGGCGCGCAACCGGCCCTCTTATCCTCAAAGAATCGCTATAAGCTCTTAAGTGGGTTGTTAAAAGTGGCCAGAGAATAGCGACTGGGATCAGCTGAAGGAAAGGGGCTAAGGTCTGACCACTAATTGTGTAAATCGGCGAGCGGCGCGAACTAACTTATTTCGGTTCCAGGGTTCGACTTTTTGTGGTTGTTCAGCGCCGTGTGCTCAGGAGCGCTCGACTCGATCAGGTCCTTGCCTGTGCCCGTGAGCTTCATCATTTAAGCGAGTGGGGCGATCACCTCTTCAACTCCAAACTCATCGAAGATCACGCCCCGGCAGTGTTCGGCTCTTCCATTCACAACTTCGCCTCCTTTTGCGGCCGGTGGCTTAGGCCCCGGCTGATTGCGACAGCGGGGCTCATTGTCTGTTCCTGTTTCTTACTCGATCCAAAGCCTGATGTCGTTGGTTTTAGTTCTATGCATGGCTATCTCCTTTTTGGGTCTGTGCTTCTCAGGTTCCGAAGCCCACTTGTTTTATTGCTTCGGCCCCTTCCGCTCATTGCCCCATTGACTAGAGCAACGTTCGTGCCTCTACTCGAACCGATCTCGCTCCACAAATGCTCTCTTTGAAATCATAGACTTAGTAATAAAAGATTCTTCCCCGAGTATCCACCCTTAGTGTGAAGCAGCTACACACAATTCGGCTATTATGTTTTAAGCTATTAATAATAAAAGGGTTAATGTGTGTGTGTAGCAGGTTCACAGGTGTGAAGCAGCTACACACTTAAAAGCGGGTGGGGCCGGTCCAGCGCGCGCTCTCGTATCATTCATACCTTAATGCCACCATCGGATCGACGCGCGTAGCCCGGCGGGCCGGGATAAAGCTTGAGATCAAAGCTACAAGGACAAGTATGAGCGGGATTACAATAAAGATTGTCGTGTCGCGGGCCCCGACGGCGAACAGCATGCTCTCCATAATGCGCGTAAGAGCGTAGGCGGCGATGAGCCCGACCGACAGCCCCACGAGTGTTAAGAGCGCGGCCTGGCGAAAGACCATCTTTAAGATGTCGGATGTCTGCGCCCCGAGCGCGAGGCGGATTCCTATCTCGTGTCTGCGCTGAGTAATCGAATAGCTGAGCACGCCGTAAATCCCGACCGCCGCCAGCAGCAGCGCGACCCCCGCAAAAATAGTGAGCAGCAGCGCGTTGAGTCGCGACTGCGCCATCTTGTCGCCGACTATCCGCTCGAGGCTCATCAATTCAAACGTGGGCTGATTCGGGTCGATTTCGAGTACCGCTTTCCGCACGGCCGGCGCGAGCGATTCTGGCGGGACGCTGGTCTTTGCCGCAACCCCCGTGAAGCCTTGCGGGAAACTTGCAATGGGCAGGTAGATCGCCATCTCCGGAGGGACCTCTTTATTATCGTCGTCGGTGAGCCTTTCGAAATTCACATCGCCGACCACCCCGACGATAGTTCGTTCTTGAGGACCGACCCTGGGGATTATCACCCGCTGGCCGATTGCGCGCGCACTGTTCTCAAAAAATGTTTTTGCCATTCGCTGGCCGACTATCACGACGGGCGCGGCCTCGGCGTTATCGGAGCTATCGAAGTTGCGTCCGTCAACCAGTGGGACCCCCAGGGTAGAGAAGATGCCAGGGCTGACGAGGTTTATCCTTGCCCGAAGCTGTTCGTCTTCGGTCGCCGGGACGCGGCCGACAATCCTATACCGAAGCTCTATGCGCGTCGCGTCGGTGAGAGGTATTGACGTGATTGCGCCGACCGACGTCACGCCAGGAATCGCCGATATTTTTTCAAGCGCGCGGTCAAAATAGAGTACCCTCTGCTCTTTGGCGTATTTCGTTTCGGGGAGGTTGAACTGCATCGTCAGTACGTTTTCGGGCGTGAATCCTCCCCGAAGCTGTTGCAACGACCAGAAGCTTTTCAAGAGCAGGCCCGCGCCCACGAGCAGCAGGACCGTAAGCGCGACTTCCGATATAACAAGCAGGCTGCGAATTAACTGGCTGCGCCCGCTGCCGGTTCAACCCGCGCGCCCCCTCCTTGAGGGTTTCGTTGAGGTTTGGCTTTGAGGTCTGGATCGCCGGGACGAGACCGAAGATTATGCCGGTCAGCACGGAGATCAGGAGCGTGAAGGCGAGCACTCTGATATCCAGACCCACCTCATCAAGACGCGGTATGTTCGGCGGGTTGATAGCGTGCAAAAGCCTTATCCCGCCCAAGGCCAGCAGTATACCTACGACCCCGCCAATAAGGCCGAGCAGTATGCTCTCGGTGAGCAACTGTCTTATGATACGCCCGCGAGTGGCCCCCAGCGCCGACCTTATAGCCATCTCCTTTTCGCGCGCAGTGGCGCGCGCCAGAAACAGGTTCGCCACGTTGGCGCAGGCGATCAAAAGAACGAGTCCCACGGCGGCTAGCATGATCAGCAGCGGCCTCTCAACCTTTCCGACGACGAATTCGCGCAGCGGGACTATGTAGGCCACCGACCCCTCGTTCTCCTTTGGGAACTGTTCCTGCAATCTGCCGGAGATTGCCTGCAAGTCGCTTCGCGCGAGCGACACGGACGCGCCGGGTTTGAGCCTGGCTATGCCTTCGAGAAACCGCCCCGCCCTGTTCTCCAGGTCTTCCTTGCTCGCCTGCGCCGGCATGCGCACCGTGTCGTCCCCGTCAGAAGACATAGGTATCCAGAGCTCGTCGCCGGGCCGGGGCGATTGAAAGCCGGGCGGCATGATCCCAATTATCGTAAAGCTCTCGCCTTCCAGACGAAGCGGCTGGTTGAGCAAATTCATATCCGAGCCAAAGCGGCGTTTCCACAAACCGTCGCTTATCACGACTATGCGGCCCCCGGTAGCTTGCTCTTCGTCGGGCTGAAAGAGCCTGCCGTGCGCGGGGGTCGCCCGCAGGACCTTGAAAAAGTTTGTGGAGGTTATAAGCCCCTTGACCCGCTCGGGCTCGTCGCCCGTGCTGATGTTAAAGTCGTTGTTGGTGAAAAAAGCCATGTCCTCGAAAACGCTGTTCTGCTCTTTGTAACTCACAAAATCCGGGATCGAGAAAGGGTCCTGCCCCGTGCGACTGACGCTCTTGGTATTCTGGGTCCAGAACAAGACGAGGTTGTCAGGCTCCCCGTAAGGCAGGCTGCCAAGGAGCACGCCGTTGACGACGCTAAAGATAGCCGTGTTTGCGCCGATGCCGAGCGCAAGCGTTATTATTGAGACTATCGTGAATGTCGGGTTTTTTGTGAGTGTTCTAACAGCGAGTCTCACGTCCTGAAGAATGTCTTCCATATGGCTTTCTCTTGTTACGGCCTATATCACTTGTTCGATTAAGACTGATGACCGGAGAGGTTAAGCGGGCCTCAGTTTCAACGGCCGTTAAGCATCCCCTTTTACATTTACCGAGGTACCCAGGCAGGGCAATTTATCTCTCAGTAGAGGATGGTTTGTCAACAGGAAGGAAAGTCGAGCCGGCTAATCGCTCATACGCAGATTACGATTAAAGAGTGAAAGGCAGCCGGCTAATATCATAACCCCGCCACCCCCCACGAAAAGCGCGTGCAGGTTCCATTCCGCGAGCAGTCCCGAGAGGCCGAACGAGATAGGTTCAAGAAGGGTTACTGTAAACATCCACAGCCCCACAACCCGGCCGAGCATGCTGCGGTCGGGGGTCGATTGAATCCAGGCGGCGAGAATAATGTTTGCAAGCCCGCCGCCCAACCCTATGGCCGCCAGCACGAAGCAGGCCCAGATGATGTGTGTGGAGAAACCCAGCAGCCCCATGCCGATGCCAAGCAGGAAGGTCACAAAGATGACGAGCTTGCCTCTCCGCCTGGGTATGTCAATCGAGCCCGCCACGAGCATGCCTATGAGCATCCCGCCGCCGAGCGCGCCGAACATCCAGCCGAGAGCGGTTACCCCATACTCTTTGAAAGGACCGTTGGCGAGCGCGGGTATCCCTATGCGCGCGGGCCCGGCGAATGCAAACTCGATTGCGGCCACAAGCGAAAGGAGGTTTCAAACGAGCGGGTCTTTGAACGTGTAACGGAGCCCTTCGCCGATGCTCTCAAAAATTCCTTTACGATTCTCGGCGTTCGCGGTGGCCTGGCTTATGGCGCGTTCTCCCTTCGAGAGCGTCATCAGCCACGCGGCTATGGCCGCCACCAGGAATGTGGAACTGTCGAAGGCGAACGCCGGCCCCTCGCCCACCGCACTGATTACGAACCCCGCGACCGCCGGGCCGACAAACCCCATCAATCGGTTCGTTCCGCGCAGCAGCGCGTTGCTCGCCCTCAACTGGTCCTCGCGTACTATCATCGGCACCGCCGACATGTAGGCCGGGAAGAAGAAGGCGTCGACCGCTCCGAATAGAGCCGCGAATGCGTAAAGATGCCAGATCTCTATAGCATTAAGCATAACGAGCAGGGCGAGCGCCCCGACGATGAAGGCGCGGAAAAGGTCGGAGGTCAGCATGATCAGCTTTGGCGAGAGGCGGTCGCTTACCGCGCCCCCGATCAGTTGAAACGCCGCCTGGGTCAGCCCTCCTACCATAAGCACCGCTCCGAGCGCGATCTCCGAACCCGTCAGCTTGAGCGTCAGCCAGGGGAGCGCGACAAAATAAAAATAGTCGCCGAAACGCGACACGCTCTGGCCGAGGAGCAGCAGGCGAAAATCTCTCTGCGCAAGCGGCTGCCAGAGCGGCAGCCGCCGGACCCTGTTTAATGAAGTTGCTCTTGAGTTGGCAGCCATTCTTAGGGCGATTGTTGCTCCCGAGTAAAGTGTTCGCCGGTGCCGGTGCAGCTTGCCCGCGATGAGCCGTCATTAAAAGGACGATAAAACAGTGAAGCAGAAGAATACCTTTTTATCATGCGATAACTCAACCAGACTACAGAAGGATGGTTACATCGGACAGGCGACAGGGTACGGAAGAATCTGATAAAGACGGCGGCCTGTAACGTGGTCGCGGTAATCTGGAACAAAGACACGGGTCAGCTATTGAAATTGAGCCGGTCCATTTTCAGGTACAGGCCCTTGCGCGAGAGTCCGAGATCCTTGGCGGCGCGAGCGATGTTGCCCTGGCAACGGCGCAATGCGTCCTGAATCATCTGACGTTCGAGCTCTTCGACCGCTTCGGCCAGGGTCGTCCCGACGGGCGCGGCAAGCAGCGGGCTGTTTTTCTTCGGTATGGTTTCTATGGCCTCGCCCGTGCGGTTGGCCTGGAGAATCTCGGGCGATAGGTGCTCCGGGTTTATAACGGTCGTCAACTCGCTATAGGCGACAATCCTCCTGACTTCGTTGCACAACTGACGAACATTCCCCGGCCAATCATAGACCAGCATCAAATCGAGCGCCTCTTCCGACATCTGTATGTCGCGCTTGGTCGATTCTTCCTGGTACTGGGTGAGGTAGTGGTTCACCAGCGCCGGTATCTCTTCGCGGCGCTGCCTGAGCGCGGGCACCTGGATCCTGATTACGTTCAGGCGGTGGAAAAGGTCTTCGCGGAACCGGCCTTCCTTCACACCGCGTTCGAGGTCGGAGTTGGTCGCCGCGACCACGCGCACATCTACCCTGTGCGGCTGGTTCGCGCCGAGCGGATGTATCTCGCCTTCTTGCAGAAACCTCAAAAGCTTCGGCTGTAATTCGAGCGGCAGGTCCCCGATCTCATCCAGGAAGAGCGTGCCGCGCTCGGCCGCGCGGATGATTCCTTCATTGTCGGCCACCGCGCCCGTGAAGGCCCCTTTTCGATAACCGAAAAGCTGGCTCTCTATCATGTCTTTAGGCGCGGCCGAACAGTTGAACGGAAGAAAGGTGTTGAATCGGCGCGAGCTGCCCGCGTGGACCGCGCGCGCGATGAGCTCCTTGCCCGTGCCGGATTCGCCGGTAATAAGGACCGTCACGTCTGACGATCTGATCTTATGAATCTGTTCCAGCACCTGGCTCATGGCGCGGCTCGCGCAGATAAAGCCCGGCAGCTCCACCTGGGCGAGCAGCCGCGCAGGGTCGAATACCTGCGTCCGGCGCATCTTGCTTCGGAAGGCGAGCGTCTCAAGCGATTGTTCTATCAGTGACAGCAGCGGTTGAATGTTTACAGTACCCGTCACAAATCGGCGCGCCTTCGGGTCGAACAGGCGCAACAGGTAGCTCGTGCCGTGATTATCGCCAAGTCTATATATGAAGCTGGTGGGATACTCTTCTTCGTCCACCTTTGAGAGCCGCTCAAGCTCCGCCCCCATCTCGGTTTCGCCCAGCCCCACGGAAGAGACGACCTTGAATCGTGATGTGTTATCCCTGACCTGTTCTTCGCCGATGGCTTCGACAAGTAAAACGGCGCGGCTGTCGGACTGCTCGCGCGCCACCGAGACAATCTCTCGGAGCAGCAGGTCGCGCGATACGGCCGCGTTTACAATCCGCTGTGCGAGAAATCCGTCGAGCGCCGAGACGAGATCAGGCAGGACGGGCGAGGCCTCGGACGCGCCGGACATGTTTGCGACGCGCGCCCTTAGCGAATCGGCGTATTGCCTGGCGTTCGTTAGATCAAACGTGGCCCCGAGCTTTTCAAAAACGACTGCCGCCGACTCGGCCTCGCGTAGCGCCTCGCTTATTCGCCCCTGCCTCTCCATCAGGTTGGTCATGACCATGCGGTTCATCGCGCAGTCATAGACAGCCTCTTTGATCTCATAGACCGACGTGCTCTGGCTGAGCGCCTGGATAGCCGCCGCCACGTGGCCTTCGGCATTGTTTGCTTTCGCGGTGACTCTCATCATAAGCGCCCACCCGTAAAGCTCCGGCCACTCCTTGAGAAACTCGCGGGTAATCTCTATCTGCTTTCGGGCGTCCTCCGTGCGTCCCGTCAATAGCAATGCCTCGGCGAACCAGAGCCGCGCGTCGGCGATAAACTGGCTGTCGCCCAGTCTCGTGCATATATCGACCGCGTGCTCAAAGCAATGCGTCGCCTGCTCGATCTCGCCCTTGGCCAGATGGCTGCGCCCCATCGTTATGTGCGTCTCTGATTCGTTCGGGTGCCCGTTGCTTGTAAAGACGTAAAGCGATTCCTCGATCAAGCTCGTCGGCTTCGGCTATGCGGCCCTGGAGCAGGTACAACAGCGCCAGCGTGTCGAGCGCGATGCTGTAGAGGTGGGCTATCCGCTCGATCCCTTTTAGAAGGTTTATCGCCAGCATAGCCAGCTCCTCGGCGCGCTGCCAATCGCCGAGCGAGATGAGCTTCATGGCAAGATTGTTGTAATTGAATGCCAGGACGTAACTGTTGCCCGCGAGGCGGAGGTGCTCGATGGATTTTTCGTGACAGCCTATTACCTGGTCTTTGGGCGCTTCGAGGTTATCGTAAACGAGTGCCAGGTCCATGTAGCAGCGGCCTAAGAGCTCGTGCTCGTTGCGGTCGCCTATAATGGCGAGGCTCTGCTTTATGGCGTTGGCCGCGTTGCGAAAATCTCCCAGGCGACCGTTGATGCTCCCGATACTGAAATAGGATTCGGCCAGGTGCCGCCAGTTACCGACCTTTCGGAAAAACTCGAGCGCCGATATGTAATAGTCTCGCGCGATGCGAATCTCGGATATAAAGCGGTAAGCGCGGCCGAGCCCGAAATAACATGCTCCGAGGCCGGCCGGGTCGTCGAGCTTGCGCGCAATCTGCAGGGCCTGGTTGAAGAGCGCTATGGCGCGGGCGATGTCATTGTTAAAGGAGTAGCCCCAGCCCAGACGAGTCAGCACGCGCATCTGCAGGGCTTCCGGAAGTCGCGTGTATTCGGCGAGCTTTTCGTACTTGGCGACCGCTTCGAGCTGCTCGCGATTGAGCGCCTGTTTTTCCAGCGCCTCGCTCAACTGGCAGCGGATAATCGCTTCCTCTTCGCTGCTCCTTGGCCCAAGGCGCAACGCATCCGCGAAGAGGTTAGATGCCTCGACGAATCGACCCTCTTCAAATGCGGCTTGTCCCGCCTCAACGGCATCCTGAATCCGTTGATTGACAAGTATGCCTCTACTCGACATGGCAGACCTTTGGAGCCAGGACAGTAAAGTGGAATCCCCACGCCCGCAACAGCCGGTAGGAATTCATAATGATGCGATTAAGTGAGCCAGCTAATTCCCCAAAAAACCAAAGCGATTCTATTAATAGAACAGGGCTATGTCAAGCGTATCAATCGCAGCCATCAGACTTCACCCAATCGTGAATCAATACAATTCAGCCCCGTCAATTTGCCTCTTTTTCGGGCTGTTTTTAAGCTCTGGCTCACGCTCATCAACTGGCATACGCTTTGCACCCTTATAGCGCGAGGCTCGGATGCGAGCTTCTTGATAGGAGCAAAGGGGGCATATGGAAATTATCTGGTTCTTTATTCTCATAGCGTTTCTGCTAGCCTACGTAGCGGTAGTAGGGGCAATGATTGTACGGCTTGTGTTAAGAGGCGGCGAAGGGTTATTCCGCCGCAATGACCAGACTCCGCCGGCCAAACAGCATGTGCCTTTGCGAGGTTAATCATGGAAATCACCGTCAAAGATTTAAAGCCTGATGAGAGCGTGTTGATACGCACGAAAAACAGCGAGTACCGTTTTCGCGTGATAAACCCGGACGAGCGGCGCGGGTTGCTTACCGGCGGATCGCTGGGCAATGCCAAGCGCGAGGCCGTCCTTATAGGTACCTTGCCCGACGGCAACTACATTGATGCGGCGGAAGCCAACACGCTAAAGACCGGAACACGCGCTCTCTTTTTTCTGGGAGCGAATAGAGGGGTCGAGCGCTTAATCACCTCGGCCATCACTGAGATTGCGACCGTGCAAGGCTCCAGCGGCGAGCGGCGGGCGGCATAAACTATCCGGCCAGGGGCGCGCTCGCGAGCGCGCCTCTGGCCATCGTAAACGGTGCGAGCAGGTCGAATCAGACCATCAGTCGCCACTTCATTCTCAACCTTATATAAGTTAATCAGAAGTGCCGGCCCGCGAGCCGTAGCTTATGCGGAGGTGATTATTATGCCGAGGCATCATAAGAACAAAAAAGAGAATCACGGCGAGTTAACAGGGCTGATGCGCGCGGCGGTCGAAGCGCGCGATCGACTCCAGCGGGCGCGCGAGCGGCTTCGGTCTATCGAGCAGAAGCTGAAAGAGGCGGCGGGTAAAGACTATAACCGTCAGCACGAGAAGGCCCTTGACGAATATATAACCGCGGCCAACAAGGCCAGGGAAGCCAGGACGAAACTGCTCAAGCAACTGCGCGAGCGTACCGTATAGCGAAGTATCGTCTGTGCGGAATATGGAGGAAACCGAATCGTGGAGTGGGTCGGTTGGATAGCGGCAAGCATACTGGTTGTCACTCTCTTCGCGCAGGTGAGAAAGAACTGGGAAGAGAAGCGGCTAAAGGGCGTAAACCCATTGCTCTATTACGGGCAGGCAATTGCCTCACTCTGCTTTGCCATCTACAGCCTGAGCATTGGCTCGTGGGTCTTTGCCGTCTCCAACATACTCGGGCTGGGTGCGGCGATGGTGGGGATATACCTGGTACACCGTTACGGGTGATCGGCAGTCGCGCCGCCTCTGGTTATAAGTTATCCACCGGATACGGTAGAATTCCTTGCGATGGCATCAATCGATAACCGCTGGTATGACCGCCTTGGTGATTCGTGGTGGGACGAAGCGGGGCCGGTCGCACCGCTGCACCAGTTGAATCCCGCTCGATTCGCCTATTTTCAACGCGTGCTCGGCGAGCTTTACGGCAAGACGGTCCTCGACCTCGGCTGCGGAGGCGGGATACTCTCCGAAGAATTCGCCCGCGCGGGCGCGATAGTTACCGGGGCGGACATGTCCGGCGCTTCGCTAATGGCCGCGCGCCGCCACTGTCTTGCCGGCGGTTTGAAGATCGATTACATAAACTGCGACGGCAGCCGCCTCCCGTTCTCTGGCTCTTCGTTCGACGTGGTCGTAAGCTCTGATTTCCTCGAACACGTCGCCGACCTTGAAGCGACGGTAAAGGAATGCTCAAGAGTGCTAAAGCCTTCGGGATTCTTTTTGTACGAAACGATCAACCGCACTTTCAGGTCGCGCGTGGTCGGCATATGGTTACTCGAACGGGTCTTGCGAATCATCCCGCGCAACACGCACGATCCGAGCATGTTTATCAAGCCCGATGAGCTACACGAGCTGATGGCGCGAAGCCGTATAAAGAACGTCGAAACATACGGGGTAGGGCCGACCGGCGGGAGCCTGCGGGCGCTTGCCCGATTGATCAGGACTCACAATCCCGGCCCCTTCGGCATTACCCGCGACCAATCGATAAGCTACGTCGGATACGGAATAAAGGGCGACTAAGCGATGCTCACGCCAAAGCGAATATATGATGAGGAGTTGCTCGACGCCGGCGCGGGCACGGACGACAACGTCGCGGAAAACCTTTCAGACCTCAGGCGAATCAATCGATACCTCGGGGGCACCGGCGTTGTCCTCAAGTCGCTAAGTAGAATATTAGGTGAGGAGCGGCCGAAAGAGTTTTCGCTGCTCGACGTGGGCACGGGGTCGGCCGACATACCGGGCGCGGTAATCGAGTGGTGCCGTTCGCGGGGGATCAACCCGGAGGTGGTCGCGCTCGACATCAGCGAGCGCAACCTGCGCGTGGCGCGCTCTCGCCTCACGGTCAGCCCGGACATAGAGCTTATTCGCGCGGATTCTCTCCATCTTCCGTTCGCGCGGGCGTCCTTCGACGTAATAACCGCGTCGCTTTTTCTGCATCACTTCGCCGAGGATGACGTGGTGCGAATGCTTCAGGATTTCGGGCGCGTTGCGCGGCGCGCGGTAATCATAAACGACCTTGTCCGTAACCTTGTCCCGTACTATTTCATGCGAATAGCCGGGCCGGTCATCACGACCAGCTATCTGACGCGCAACGACGGGCCGGTTTCCGTGCTTCGCGGTTTTACCGCGGGCGAGCTAAGAGGGCTTGCCGAGCGGGCCGGTCTCGGGCGGCTCGATCTGAAGCGAAGGTTTCCCTATCGTCTATCCATGGTCGCGACGCTCGAATGAATCAGTACGACGTCATCATAATCGGGGGCGGCCCCGCCGGTTCCTCCGCGGCGATCCGCTGCGCCGCAAGCGGCATCCGCGTGCTCTTGCTCGAAGAAAAACACATGCCGCGCGGAAAACTTTGTGGCGAGTTCATAACGCCCGAGTGTTTTCCGACGCTCGACCGCGCTGGCGTGCTTGATCGCATGCTTGCGGAGGGCGCTCAAAGAATAAAGCGTCTGAGCCTGATCGCTTCAAGCGGGCGCAAGGTCGGGGCGGAAATATCGAATGTGTCAGATGTCGAGTCGTGGGCTTTAAGCCTGAGCCGGTCGAAGTTCGACCATGTTCTCTTTGAACGCGCGCGCGAGCTTGGCGCGGATTGTCGCGAAGGAGTTGTCGTCACCGGGACCATCAACGGCGCGGGGGCGGCCGGCGGGGTTGAAGCAATGCTTTTGCCCGAGGGCACGAATGTGATCTTTCGCGCTCCGATAGTGATCGACGCGTCGGGTCGTAATTCGCGCTTGATGGTTAGCCGCGATGAGAGGGCCGCCGGCCGCCGAGGATCGAGGTTGTACGGCTTGAAGGCGCACCTTGCGAACGTCGAGGGGCTGGGCGATCAGGTTGAGTTATACTTTTTCCCAAAAGGGTACGGCGGGCTGTCGCTGGTCGAAGACGGACTGGCGAACCTCTGCTTCATCGCGAGCGAGAGCGCGTTCCGGCGCAACGGGGGCGACCCGTTGAAGATTGTTGAAGAGACTGTCAAAAAGAACAAACTCGCTCGTAAGCGATTGAGTCACGCCGAGGTCGTTGGAGAATGGCACAGCACCGGGCCGCTCTCCTTTGGAACCCGTAGCCTGTCGCGGGGAGGCGTGCTCGCCGTAGGCGACGCGTCGGGGATGATAGACCCTTTTACCGGGACGGGGATACAGATTGCGCTGCGCACGGGCGAGCTCGCCGCCCGCGTCATCTGCGAGCGTATGGGCGCCGGCCGTCACCAGGACGACCTTTTTGGCGATGTGCTGGCGCGGTACTCCACTGCCTACGACGAGGAGTTCGGAAAGCGGATGAAGGTGGCGGCTCTATTGCGCGTCGCGGCATTCTCGCCGAGGCTTACGGATTTGGCGGCCAGGCTTCTTGCGCGCGCGCCGGGCCTGGCCGAGCGGGTGCTTAAGGCCACCAGAAGCGGCAGGAGCAGGGCCGCAACCTTTAAGAAGGCTTGAATTCGACCAGGTTTTTTGGGAACTTTTGACCCTGACAGGCGTGCAGTGAGGCAAGGGAAGCTGGAATAAGTATCCACTGGAGGTAATTTGATGATTAAGCGTTTATACCCGGTGCTGGTAACGGCCCTGATTGTCACGGTTGGACTGTGGGCCTCCTCAAGCGTTAGCGCGCAAAAGGAGAAGGAAAAAGAGAAGGCCGAGAAGGCTGAAAAAGAGCTTAAGAATAAGCTGACCGTCGCGGGCGAATACCCGAGCACGTTCGCATATCAGGCAATATCGGGCGTGGGCGGATACCTGGGCGTTTACCTTGAAGAAGTGACCTCCGAGCGGATGAAAGAGCTTGGGCTCGGCGAAGAGCGCGGTGCCGTCGTCATGAAAGTCGTTCAACAACAGCCCCGCTCAAAAAGCCGGCCTCAAGGAGAATGACGTTATAGTCGCGTTCAACGGGCGACGCGTTAACAGCGTTAAGGAGATGCAGAGGCTATTGAGCGAGACACCGGCTGAGCGCAAAGTCAACATAGAAGTCGTGCGCGGCGGGAGTCGTGAGACCCTGTCGGCAACGCTGAGCAAGCGGTCGCAGGAGTTCGGCATGCTGACGCCGGGGTTCGGCGAGAAATTCTTCGACCAGAATAGGAAGTCGTTCCAAGAGCTTGAAGACTCTTTGAAATCTCACGACGACGCTCTGAAGTCCATGCCGCGCGATTTCGGGAATTACTCTTTCGTAACGCCGGGCGAATTCGGCTTCTTCCGCGGAACGAGGATCGGCATAAGCGTAGAATCCTTGACCGACCAGCTATCCGAGTATTTCGGCGTTAAGGAAGGCGGCGGCGTTCTTGTCTCCCGCGTAGACGCGGACGGGCCTGCCGCAAAAGCGGGTCTGAAGGCCGGGGATGTGATAATCGCCGTCGACGACAAGAAGATTGATAATGTCGGAACGCTCGTCACGGAGGTGTCGGCCAAGAGGCAGGGGCCCATGAATTTGCGAATCGTCCGCAACCGCGCCGAGCAGACTATCACCGTGCAACTGGAAGAGCAGAAGACGCCTCCCGCGGGCAAGCCCCGCGCGCAGGTGTTTAAGAGTTTTACCATGACCGTATAAAAAGCTCCTTTTTCTTTCATCTCTAATGAGGGGAGGTCGCGGCCTCCCCTCTTTTGTTTTTTCCCCACTTCTTGCAATGGCCCCGACTCGCGTTTAACATACAGCGAGATTGAATCTGATATGTCACCTCAAAGAAAACTACAGATGGCCCTGGGAGCAATTGCCGGACTTATAGCATTCGGCACGATGGGTTATAAGCTCATCCTTGGCGCCCCACTTTTTGAGTGCTTCTACTTTACTATTATCACCGTCACCACGATCGGCTACGGCGAACTCCTGAACATGACGCAGGAGGCGAGGTATTTCACCGTCGTGCTCATCTTGCTCAGCCTCGGCACGATAGGCTACGCCCTTTCGGCCGCGGCTCAGGCGGTGGTCGAGTCCGGCCTGCTCTCAACCTTTGGAAGAAGAAGGATGTATAAAGACATAAACCAGCTTAACGCCCACTATATTCTCTGCGGCGCGGGCCGCATCGGCTCGCGCGTCATTCGCGAGGTCGCCCGGAGCGGCCACGATTTCGTGGTCATCGAAAGCGACGAGGCGAACGCGGATAAGCTTTTGAGGGAAGGGCACCTGGTGCTGATGGGCGACGCTACTGATGACGATATCCTGATGGCGGCCGGCGTAGAGCGGGCAAGCGGGCTCGTCTGCGCCTTATCGTCGGACCCGGATAACCTGTATGTGACGCTGACGGCCCGCGACCTGAACAAAGATTTGATGATCGTCGCGCGAGCGAACGACGAATCGGCGGTGAACCGTTTAATGAAGGCCGGGGCAAACAAGGTAGTATCGCCGGCGATAACCGGGTCGAACCAGATGGCTCAAATGCTTCTCAGGCCGGCGGTGGCCGACTTCATCGAGCTTGCCACGATGACCGAAGGGCTCGACCTGGAGATGGAACAGATCAGCATAGGCAAGGATTCTCCCTTTTCCGGCATCGCGCTAAAGGATACCGGGATTCGGGCGGACCACGACGTTATGGTGATCGCCATAAAGCGCGAGGAGCGCGGGATGATCTTTAACCCGTCGGCCGACACGCTGATCAAATCGGGCGACGCCCTCGTGGTCATCGGCAGCCACGACAGCCTCGTGAGTTTAGAGAAGATGGCAAACCCCGGCAGATCAGGAAAGTCGATCTTGCGTCACCAGCACTGAGGATGTCTAAACTTAACGCCAAGGGAATACTGCTTGTGCTGGGCCTATTTTTTCTGCTGGTCCTGCTCAACTTTATTTTCTTTGTCGAGCCGCGCGCCGAGCAAGAGAACGAACTGGGGGCCAGCCGCTCATCCTACCTCGCCACCCCGTTCGGGACGCTCGGCTTCTATACCCTGCTCGAAGAGAGCGGGTTCAAGGTTAAGAGGTACGAGAGACCGTTTACCGATCTTAATCAGGACCCGGAGATAGGCGCGCTGGTAATTATAGCCCCGCCCGAAGAGAACAACCCCAGCGCGGAAGAGTTGACCCGCCTGCTTGAATGGGTAGAAGCCGGCGGGCTGCTGATACTGGTAGATCGCGAGATCATCGTCGACTTCGGAGACGCGAGGGCCAGGACCGAGTCATCCTTCGGCCTGCTTTCGCGCGGCGTCATACGACCGCTTCAGCCCACCCAGTACACGCGCGGCGTCGAGCGCATCACGCTTTCGCAATACGCGTCGCGAATAACGGTCAACAGCCACGAAGTCACCTACCACCTGGGCGACGATTACGGCGCGGTGCTCGCGGACGCAAAGATCGGCAAAGGGCGCGTCGTCATGCTCACCGACCAGCATGTAATCGCCAATAACGGAATAACCAAAGCCGACAACGCCGTGCTCGCCTTAAATCTCGTATCAGAGCGGCCGGCGGGCGTCATCGCATTCGACGAGTACCACCACGGGCGCGCGCAGGCCGCGACCCCACAGGGCGGGCTGATCTCATACTTCAGCGGAACGCCGGTGCCCTGGATGATCGCCCAGGCGACCTTTATCGCCGCGGTCATCATCTACAGCTTTGGCCGGAGGTTCACAAGACCGATTCCCCTCCGACGCGAACGGCGGACGACCAATCTTGAGTTCGTATCTTCGATGGCCAACATCACTCGGCTCGCGCAGGCAAGCGACCTTGCTATGCAGAACATATATTCCGAGTTTCGCAAACGGCTTTGCCGCTATAACGGGTTGCCCCCGAAAGCGGATAACGGAAGGCTTGCGGCCACGACAGCCAGGCGGGCGGGGATGGACGAAGCCGAGCTTAATACGCTTCTGGACCGTTGCCAGGAAGTTGCCTCGGGCCAGAAGGTCATGGATGGAGAACTGCTAAAACTTGTCACTCGCGTCCGCGAAATAGAATCTAAGCTCGAACTGTAACCGCTTTTTATTCGAATCACTTTTTAAAATTATCTTTGTCCCCTGCGCAACTTTTCGCCTCCTCCCGACACCAACTAAGCGTAATGAGGAAGAGAGAGATTGAAATTAAGATCGGACAAAAAAATGAACTTTGCGCTCGGCACGCCGTTTAGCATACAAACAGTGCCAATAAAGCATTTAGTGGATGAGGCGAAGTAGGGAGAAGAAGATGTATAAAGCATTAAAACTCACCAGCGCACATCTTGGGGTAGTTTTCGTATTCTTTGGCATTGCTATCGCCCCTGCTTCGCTCAAGGTGACCGGCCTCGTTTCGACCCTTTCGGGAGCGGCCCAGACCTGGAAGCAGGTCGCAAATGTTTTCGGCGCGACCTATCAGCCGGTCGACGCGGTTGAGTTGTCCGCGCTTAACGGCGATGTGCAAAGCGCGCCCGCCGCCGATCCTGGCACCGATGAGAGCGTGTGCGAACAGAGCCTGGTTGCGAGCTTGATAGAGAATCGCGACTCTGAAATCGATGAGGACAGGGTGGCCGACCAAAAGCCCGCGCGGTGCGAGAGTGAGAAGAGCAAGCCGGTCGTAAACCTTAAGAAACGCGTCGAGCCGGTAATGTTGCCCGTTACGACTTTTTCCGCGGCAACATCGGAGGTGAGATCTTTCAGGGTTTCCACGACGACTAAGGCTGATCTGATCGTCAAGGTGATCAGCGAGCAGCTTGAGGAACAGAGAATTGAGCTGGGCGAAACTCTAAAAGCGCTAAAGGTGCTCAAGAGTTCCGACATTAACTTTAAGTTCAAGGTGCCGGCTGCGGCCACGCCAAAGGTTGCGCCTTGCAAGGCGCGACCGGCGCTTACCCCGGAGCAGCGCGACGCCTTACGCGTGCGCGCCGCGGCGATAAGCATCGCCGACATGGCCCCGTGGGGACCTGAAAATACCGAGTTCTAGTCCGCTTTCAGAATGCACTTGGCTGCTAACCGCGGCTCCTTACTTCTTCGGAAGTGCGGAGTCGCGTTTTTTGTTTGTGCCTTCCGATTCCCGTACGCGAGTTTGACGTGGAAAAGCGGTCCACCTAAAATACTGCCGGACAATGAAAGGATTCGGGAGGGTCGATGTCGGAAAGCAAGAAGGAACAAAGACTAGAACGCAAGAAGATGAAATCCCGGATGCGGGAGCTTTTGCTCTTCGTCCCAAATTTTGTAAAGCTGCTGCTCGACCTGCTTCGCGACCCCCGCGTTTCGCAGGCCGACAAGGCTATTTTGACCGGCGTCATAATGTATGCCGTCGTCCCGCTCAATATCATCCCCGACTTTATTCCGTTCATCGGGCAGATCGACGATTCCTATCTGCTCGCCATTTCGATTATGAGGCTGCTCAACCGCACCGATCGCGAAGTGGTGCTGGAGCACTGGAACGGGAAGCGGGACATAAAAGAATTAATCACTAACGTCGCATCAATCGCCGAATACTTCCTTCCGCAAAAGATGAAAAATGTCCTCAGGGGCCGCATAGAGCCGAAGGGCCGTTTGACGGTAATAACCGACGAGCCGTCTTAAGGCGAGCAGAGCTCGCGCGCCGAGGCTAACGCTTCAGCTCGGCCTCGTTCAGCCGCGCGAGGAGGCGGTCGTGCAGCCCGCCAAAAGAGCCGTTTGACATAATTACTACAACATCGCCCCGCCGCAACGTGGGCGCCAGCCGCTCGACTATCTCATCGACCTTTGGAATAAACTCTGCCTCGCGGCCGATAGATCGGAGATGCTCGATCATCTCGCGGGGAGATATGGCCGTGTCCGCGCTGTAGCGTTCAGGGTGGAATAGGTTCGCTATTATTACAACGTCCGCCTGCGCGAGCCCTTCGGTGAAAGGCTGTTGAAACGATTTTATCTGCGCGGTGTATGAGCGGGGCTCGAACACGGCGACTATCCGCCCGCCGGGATACTTATCGCGGGCGGCAGAGAGCGTTTCGCGCACCGCCGTGGGGTGATGAGCGAAGTCATCTATAATTGTGACGCCGCCGATCTCGCCTCGAACCTGCATGCGCCGCTTCACGCTCTTGAATCCTTCCAGCGAGTCCGCAACGCGCGCTCTATCCAGCCCCAATACCTCGCAGGCGGCAATAACGGCCAGGCAGTTGCGTACATTAAAGGTCCCGGCAATGGGCGTGCGATACTTGCCGAACTCTACCCCCTCGCGCGCCACATTGAATGTGGTCATTTCGGCCGCGAACTTAATATCGGTTGCACGCCAGCTCGCGCCCTCTTCAAGGCCAAACGTCTCGACCCGGCAAAGGGCGCGCGGGGAAAGCTCGCGGACCAGGGGCGAGTCCCAGCCCGCGATCAAGTGGCCGCGCGTAGGGATGAGGTTGATCAACCGGCTGAAGGCGAATTTCACCGCCTCTATGTCGCGGTATATGTCGGCATGGTCGAACTCGACATTGTTGAGGATGACTGTATCGGGCAGATAGTGCATGAATTTCGGCCCCTTATCAAAATAGGCCGTGTCGTACTCATCCCCCTCGACAACGAAGTAGCGGCCCTCGGTCACGCGGAAAGATGATCCGAAATTCTCCGCGACGCCGCCTATGAGGAATGAAGGGTCGGCCCCGGCTCGCTCCATTGCCCAGGCCATGATAGAAGTCGTCGTGGTCTTGCCGTGCGTGCCGGCGACGACTATCGAGTGATGGCCTCTTATAAAACTCTCCTTTACGACCGCCGACATTGAAGTGTAATAGAGTTTTTCGTTAAGGACGTATTCAAGCTCCGGGTTGCCGCGCGTGATTGCGTTGCCGACGACAACTACGTCGGGCCGGGTGGGAAGATTCTCCGGCCGGTATCCCTCGCTTACGGGTATGCCGAGCCGTTCGAGTTCGAGCGACATTGGCGGATAAACGTTCTCGTCCGAGCCCGTGACCCTGTGCCCTTGCTCGACAAGCATACCGGCGAGCGAGGCCATCGCGGTGCCGCAAATGCCTATAAGGTGGTAGTGCTTCTTATCCAAATCTCCTCCCCGCCATAATATTAATGCTCCAGTATAGCGGCGCGGCATTTCTTTGAAAAGATTGGGCCTGTAGTCTTGCGCCACTACCGCGGCTGTGAAAGAATCTCTTACTCGATTCACAACGTCTCTGTTATCAGTTTTCAAGAGGGAAGTTTATGTTCATACGCTCAGGTATTACCGCCGTCCTCTTATTCTCCGTCTCCATAATTACGGCATCATCCACACAGCAGCGAGCGACAACGGTCTTTATGCCCGGAGTCTCGTCCGAAACATTATCGAGTCCGGACGCGGACCCGGACCCTCGAAACGAAACAACGATTGCCGTCAGCCCGAAAAACGACCAGATAATTGTGGGCGCATCAAGAGTGATACTGGGCGGCGGGGGCCCCGGCAACCGGGGGACAACCCGCGTCGGCTATTACTATTCATCCGATGGCGGGCAGACCTGGGGCAGCGCGCTCGTCGGACTTGAGACTCCGCAGAAGACATGGGGAAGGATGACCGACCCGGCCGTCATAGTCGACGCTGACGGAGTCTTCTACCTCTCGGTGCTTGTGCTCGATAACCAGAATTTCGACTCGGGGGTCTATCTTTACAGATCAACCGATAACGGGCGCACCTTTACCAGCCCGACTCCCATAGTCGTAGATATCGGCGGCGGCAACCTGCCCAAAATAGCCGATAAGCCATGGATCACGATTGATACTTCGGACACGAGCCCTTTCAAGAATACGATCTATGCCGTATGGGTGAGCATAGAGCCGAATCGGACCGTCATCCTTACATCCCGTCGGAGGCCGCTTGAGGCGGGCTTTTCAATACCAAAGACGATAAGCCATCCGGGTGACATGCGCGGGCCTTCGGTGACTACGGGACCGAACGGCGAGTTGTACGCGGCCTGGGAGGGAATTGGCAACCCCAAGACCTTATTGTTTAACGCCTCTACAGACGGAGGAGAAACATTCCTGCCGCCGTTTGTCGCGCCGTCAATCGACTATAACGTGCATAACTTCACCGGCTCTCTTTCGGGGCCGAATGCGGCGCATTCGGTATTCCCGATCAGGCGCATGAATAGCTTTCCCGTAATAGACGTCGACCGCAGCGCGGGGCCAAACCGCGGGTCCGTCTATATCGCGTGGGCCGAAGCCGCCGGGACCGCGGGGGCGGAGATATTCATCAAAAAGATAACTCCGCAAACGAACGATGATCCGATAGTAGGGCCAACCGTGAGGGTAAATGACGACGCGGGCGGGGCCGATCAGTTCTTTCCGTGGTTAAGCGTTCAACTCGTCGTCGGGCGCGGTCAATGTCGCCTTTTACGACCGCAGAGAAGACCCGTCGAATTTCTTCATGCACACTTTTATGGCGCGTTCTACCGATGGCGCCGCGAGCTTCGGCCCGAACATCAAAGTCAGCAATACTCCCTCGGACCCGCGCGTGCAGGCTGATGTGGTGAACACGCTCGGGACGGGTATAGGTATCGGCGATTATATCGGAATCACGGCGGCGCGCGGCAAAGCGCACCTGCTTTGGACCGACACCCGCAGAAATAAACAGGAGATCCTTTACGCGCGGTTGGTCTTCGACATCGGCGGGGGCGGTGGGGGCGGCGAGCCGGGTAATGATGAATGTCAGTCGAGCACGCCTATATCGACGCTTCCTTTCCAGAGTGAAGCCGACACCCGCGCGGCAACACCGGGAGCGAGTGACCCGCAATCCTGTAGCGGTAGCGACTCTAGCACCGTCTGGTACTCAATCACTCCGACCGCCGACACCGTGTTGGGCGCGGAAGCCATCGGCGATTACGATACGGTGCTTAGCGTCTACACTGGTTCCTGCGGCGCGCTCACGCGTGTGGCCTGCAATGATAATGCGCCGAACGCGACCGGCACAGGCGCGGGCTCTCTACTGACGTTTCAGGCGCGCGCGGGGACGACCTATTTTCTTGTCGTCGGCGGCAAAAACGCCGGGGGCCAGGTGCGCGCGCGCGTAGGGCATCCGACGATCTCGAACGTCGAGTTTAAGAAAGGACCCGACGGAAACAAATCGCTGAAGATCACCGGCGCGGGCTTTGCGTTAAACAACTCGCGAGTAGTAGTCCGGTTCGACGGCGGCGATAACGAGATGACGTCGATCTTTTACACGGGAGCGCAGCAAGGCGATGGGAGCGTGGCTGAGATTTTTGCGACCCGGTCCAAGCTTAAGAAGCTTGTAAAGAGCGGCAGGACGGTGCTCGTCCAGGTGGAAAGCCCTCCGGGAAGCGGCCGATTCTCGAATACCTATTCATTTACAAGGTGAGCGATGAAGGCTCTCCGATTTGACGGAAAGCTGCAATTCACAACCGATGCCCCCGGCCCGGAACGCGAGGGCGAAGCGCTCGTGGAAGTGTTATTGGCGGGCATATGCAATACGGACCTTGAGATCGTAAAAGGGTATGCGGGCTTTCGCGGAACGCTCGGTCACGAGTTTGTCGGCCGCGTGGTGCAATCGCCGGATTCTAAGCTCGTCGGCAGTAGAGTCGTGGGCGAGATCAACGCCGGGTGCGGCCGCTGCGATTTGTGTCTTGCTCGGGACTCAAGGCACTGCGCGCAAAGAACAGTGCTCGGCATCCATGGACGCGACGGGGCCTTCGCGGAATTCCTTTCACTCCCCACACGCAACCTTTCTGCGATACCGGAATCGTTAAAGGACGAAGAAGCGGTATTCGTAGAGCCCCTCGCGGCGGCGTGCAATATTGTCGAGCAGATCGAGTTTCGCAAGACGGACAGAGCCGCAGTCCTAGGCGACGGGAAGCTCGCGCAATTGATCGCGCGCGTGCTTGCGCGCACCGGGGCGGATATAACCGTCATCGGAAAACATGAGGACAAGCTCGATCTCGCATCACGCGCGGGCGTAAACACGCTAAGAGTCGATGAGGTCCGCGCGGATCATCACCATCAGTATGAAGTCGTCGTAGAGGCGAGCGGCTCGCCGTCGGGTCTGCCTCTCGCGATCAACCTGGTTAGACCGCGCGGCACGGTTGTGCTCAAGACGACTCACCACAGCGAGACTTCTCTTGCCATGTCCGAGATAGTGGTCAACGAGATAACTTTAGTCGGCTCTCGATGCGGGCGTTTCGGCCCGGCGATTGAATTGCTCGCGGGCGGACATATTGATGTCGATCCTCTGATTTCAACGAGATTTCCGCTAAAAGAAGGGATCGCCGCGTTTGATAAGGCCGCCGCGCGCGATTCTCTCAAAGTCCTTCTTGAGATAAAATGAGGCGCGCGGTCGCCTTCTCGGATCCCCCGGACCTTGAATCAGGCTCCCAGAACCACTTTCAAGCCATCCCCGAAAACAAATTGATTGACATGGTGGGCTTCAAATGTTATAAAGCCGCCAAAGCGGCTACTATATATAGAGTATGTCGCGACTTGATATACGATATTTGGAGGTCTGATGAATCAGGGTGATTTAATTGAGAAAGTGGCAGGCGCCGCCTCGATCACGAAAGCAGAGGCCGAGAGAGCGATAAACGCGGTGAAGGAAGCCATCACCGACAGCCTGCGCAAGAACAATAAAGTGACCCTGGTGGGGTTCGGGACGTTCGCCGTCTCGCCCCGAAAATCCAGGCGCGGGCATAACCCGTTCACGAGCGAGCCGATAAAGATTCCTGCCACGAAGGCCGTGCGCTTTACGGCCGGCAAACAGCTCAAAGAGGCTGTCAATAAGAGGAAGAAATAGCCTTTTATTCGCGGCTCGCGCAAACCTCCACCCATTTTTCCTGGCCGGAAAGCACCCCTCCGCTCGCGGTCGATGCCCCGCAATCTACAACTTTATTGTTCCCCTGAACATCTTACGGATGCACTAAAAGGTGCGCGCACAACCGGAAAGGGTGCGAGATAAGGAAAAGGGTCATATCGCCAGCGTTTCTAAGTGTTGATAATTAAGGGATTACGGCCTGAAAGGCTTTGGAACGGGCATTGCGATACATAACAATGGACGCGGGCTGCCCTCAAGCGAGGGAATATGAAAAAAGAGTTTTTTAAGTGGTTTTTAAGTGCTATCCTAATCGCAATATTTTCCTTCAGCGCACTGGCCCAAACTGGCCCGAATGGACAGCCGCAGAAGAAGGAGAAGTTGCAGGTTGTAGTGGTTGATAAGAAGAACGGTGACCGGCAGGGCGGCAATGGGCAATCGCAGAAGCAGCGCCCTGAAGACCGAAATAAGTCACAGTAGTAATTTCAGGAAGGGCGAAATGATAAGGAAGTTAGTCTTAGCAATAATAATCAGTATGATCGGCATCCTTGGGGTAGGTGAGTTGCCGACGTTCTTCTTCGCTCGTTTACGCGCAGAAGAAGAACGAGAACAAGAAGAAGGACCCCCCGGGTCCGCCTGTGGTCAGGGATAAGGGCAGGGAAGACAAGCCCAAGCCGCCACCGGATAAGAAAGGCAAGAGGCCGGAAGATTAAACCAATTACGACTCTTCCGACTTCTTCTCTTTCTTCTTGGTCTCCGCTTTTTCAAAACTATCCAGCGCTTCCTTCTCATCCGAATGGATATCGAATACCCCATCCAGCTTTGAGATCGCCAGAATGTTCCTAACAGATTGCGAAGGCGAGAGCAGTTTGACCGCGCCCTTTTTCTTCATCGCCGCGCGGTAGGATTTTATGAGGCTGCCGACACCGGTGCTGCTGATATAAGTCACGCCCCTCAGATCAATCAAGAAATTAATCTCTTCTTCTTCGACAAAGCCCTGAACCATATCAGCAAGCTGATCCGGGCCGTCACCGGGGTCCAATCGCCCGTTTACTTTAATGACACGAACCGAGTCGACTTTTCGGCTTATAACTTTCGTAGGACGTCTCATCATAAGGGTCTTCTCTTACCTGAATTCCTCCGCGGGCGGGACCGCGGCCTGGGCTAATTCAAGCAAACTCTCTACGTGAAAATCAGATCGCGGATTTATACTTCTTGCATATCAAGATTAAAAGGGCCCGCACCTTCGAGACCGGCCATTCATACTACATCAAGACCCCTCACTAAACAAGATCATCAAATAGCGGGTCGCTCTCATTATCACCGGAATACGGTTGAATACGGGATCAAAGTTGGTGGGCGCTACTGGACTCGAACCAGTGACCCCTGCCGTGTGAAGACAGTGCTCTACCGACTGAGCTAAGCGCCCTTTAAGGCAGTCATAGAGTAGCAGATGGGTTAAGAGATTTCCACCCGCCGCTCCTTGATAACAGCGGCGGGTGGGATAGAGAATCAGAAGTTGTAGGCCGATGACCTGTTGTCAGGGTTCTGGATGTAGAGCACGTTGCTTCCGCTGGCCCCCAACGGCAATCTGCCTTTGAAAAAGAGCCTGCCCGTCGAATCGACTTGCTCGAATTCCTTCGGCGTAAGCAGAAACCCGTTCAGGATTATAATCGCCCCCGGGCTGAAATTGTCGCCATATACCCAGAGCTTTTTCGAGTTCTTTATCTTCACCCGCCGGATCACCGGAAAAACAGACGGGATGCTGTTTGCGTTGACTATCTTTATTGAGACGCGCTCCGAATCGACCGTGACGTTGCTGCCCGAATCTGCTACCTGCACCGTAATTGAGTATGAGCCTATAACGGCCGGTATCCCTTCGATGATACCCGTTGAAGAAAGGGTCAAGCCGGGCGGGAGCGATCCCCCGATTTGAGACCATCTATAAGGCTGGCTGCCGCCGGTCGCAATCAGTGGCTGTTTATAGGTACGGCCGACCACCCCGTCAGGCGCGCTGATGCTTATAATGCTTACGGGGGTTATAGGCTGAGGGCTCCCGCCGCCGCCACCGCCGCCGCCACCACCCCCGCCGCCGCCACCGCCGCCGGACGAAGGATAGATCGTCTGTATGCCGGTTATGTCATCATTGCCGAGTACCGCATCGCGCCCACGGCCGTGGGCGCTTGGCCACATCAAGGCGCTGCTATCGTTTGAGTGATCCAATCCAACAGCGTGCCCCAGCTCGTGGCAGGCTACCTCGGCCAGGTTAGCCGAAGTGCTCAGGAAGCAGTTCATCCCCTTATTGAAGACTATGTCAGCCTCCGATAACGTCTTAAAGCTTCTTCCACCGATTACCTGCGACTGGTTGGACCAGCTAATACGCGTAAGCGCTACGACGCCCGAGCAATTGATCGGGGTGTCAAGCTGGCTCAAGCAGTCGGCAAACGAAATTGTATTCACGCCATCCGATACAAGGCCGCAACTGCTAGCCTGACCGGCGATGTTCAGGGTAATACCTGCTCCGCCCTGCGAAGCCCACGCCCCCATTGCGCGGCCAATCTCGGTCGTGCCACCTCCGGAAACAGGCGATTGATTCTGGTTGAGCGCGAAATTGACGGCCTGTCCCGAACTGACCTGCATCCACCTGACGCCGCCGCCGATCAACACAAACTGCGGCGAATAACTGCCCGCCCGCTTTCTCGAAAACTCGGATGGCACCGACTGTATAGGCAGGTGAGCGCGCTCGGTTTCGATCCTCGCGATCTGGTCCGCCTCGCTTCTCAAGGTTTCTTCGAGCTTTTGGAGGTAGCTGTTAAGCGGTGCGTGGTCGGTAACCGTTTCGCCGTCGCCACGTGCCAGCACCTGGACTTCAGAGGTTTGGATGGGACGCGAAACATACATCTGACCGCTCGCGGAGTCCTCCGTGATAGAGAACATACCCATAAAAGAATGGGCTATCCGGAGCGTGCCGTCGGGCGATGTGTTTAAGTAGAGCAGAACTTGCTGGCTCGGCAAGAAATGTGGTTGGCCGAATACGTGTATGCCTGACAGTCCGACCGTTCCTCCTAGCTGCTTGAGGACGATCCTTTCCGAAGAGACCTGCCCCTTAAGCACCCGGTCGGGTCTGATTTCTATATAAGTCCAGATCGTTTCGCGGGCGTCGTCCCAGGCGCTGAATACGGAGCTCACCTGGCCTGTGACTATCGCTCGCGAGCTTACAATCAGCTCTTTATCAGAGAGCATGATTACAGTCGTCGCTTCAGATTTGACCGAGGCGGCACAGATTATAAGAACGGGGAGTGTAACTGTGAAAAGCTTCCGACAGAAGTAATTCATCCTGTTCCTCACCTAGAGGCTTGAAGGATCGGGCCGCAGGCTACGCCGACATATGGATAGCCCAGACGAACCTCAAGCTTTCCGACCCTGTTTTTGTTGCGCTTTCGAAGCAGCAGATTGGGGGCATCAGAGCTTCAGGTTCGGTCGAGCAGTCAATTGCGCCTCAGCAAAAGATGAATACTTATTATTTTAGGGGGACGAATATCCTGAGGCTGAATTGAAGCTTCGAACACCGATCCTAGCGCATTGAACCACAGGCCATTGGCTGTGTCAATAATCTTGCCGTTTCGGCTGTGTTGCAATCTAAAATAATGCCGTCTAGATCGCGTCAGGGGGCCTCCTAACACATCCGAAGGGCATCTACCTTCCCACGAAAAGGGCGAATCGGTTCTAATGTGAGGTTGTAAGAATACTGAAAACCGGGGGGTAATTTCAAGGGGCAATTTTGTCGCCCCTTGAAATTACTTGGGACCATGGTACTTCGATCATTAACGGGACCTGCGCTTACCGGTCATCAAAGACCAGATTGCGCCGCCGCCGCCGCCCAGTGCCACGCCCGCAAGCGCGCCTCTCTTGCCACCGGCGAGCGCTCCGATTGCCGCGCCCGCGCCCGCGCCGATAAGAGTCTTCGTCAGCAGGCTCTTCTTCGACACTCGCCTGTTGAAGGCTCTGGAGGGCGCTTTCTTGACGGCCAGGACCGTGCCTGTGCCACCGCCGACGAGCGCGCCGATGAGGGCACCTTTCTTACCGCCGAAAGCTCCGCCGAGACCCGCGCCGGCAGCAGCGCCGCCCGCGATCAGTAACGCTTTACGCGCCGTCGAGCCTATGCCGCGGTCGACTTCTCTATCGGAGTAGCGGTAGTCATCGTAGCTGGCTCTGTCGCCAAGCACCGCCGAAGAACGCCGGCTGCTTGAAGCATACCTGTTAGCGGCAACGCCGCTACGGCCGTAGCCCTGGTTGTAGCTTGCGACCTCGCCCGTGCGGCAAAGCTTGCTACGCAGCGCCGCCTGCTGTCCCTGACCATCCGTAAAGCCCTGGCTGAAGCCGTCCACATAGCCGTTAGCATTGCTCGTCATAGAGGCTTCGTCCGGGTAGCTTGCGCCCGATACACCGGTGTTAAAGCCATCACCATAACCGGCTTTAAAATCATTCAAATATGCATCTGTGTTTGGGTTCGCCTCCGCCGCAAGCGAGGACGAATTGGCGACCGGAACCACCCCCACCCGGTCCGTCTTCCTATCGCTCGAGCTGCGATTACCGCTAAAGCTCAGAACGCCCGCGGCCGTTAGCAGTGCGGCCAGCACGACTGCGATAAACTTAGTTGACATCTCTCACTCCCCTCCCATTTTCAAAATGGTTCGATGGCAGGCAATCGTGATGCAGAACTGTGCATTTTTTACATTTAGTCCCATTCAAAATCACTCGCTTTTGGGCTTGAAGCCTACGATATAGGGTACAGACTCCCCCATATCAGGCAGCCAACCGCGATCACCTGCTTCAATAAACATGCGCCTGTTCAACATCAGACTCAAGCGATCTGCTTTCACTGCACTATTAAAGGATTTGATCGCCTGTCATCGGGCGGATTCGATACGGTAACCGAATCTCCGACCTTGATTTTTACTTTTGCACGAAGCGTGCCGGAGCTGATCCTGGTCGTTTTCCGAGCCTTACCGTTGACTTCTACTCGGGCCCCGGACCCAAAGCCGGTACCCTGGACCTCGATCAGTTTTTTCGCAAGCTTCGTCACGCTCGTTATAATCGGAGCCCCCGAACCAGGTACTAAAGAAGCGTTCAGGCGGTAGAACCCGGTTGAATTACTCGCAAACGCGCCAATTCCGATTACGTAGCGACCCGTATATGGCAGCACTATATTGAATCTGGAATCGTCGTCGTCATACTGATCGTTATAGAAGAACTCCGCGCCAGTTTGCGGGTCCGATAGATTGATTTCGGGGTCCAGGCGCGATCCGAGGACTTCTGCGTCCACGTCAACTATCAGAGTCTGCCCGGCGCTCGCCACAAAGCTGTAAAAATCGACATCCGTGCGGTTCGAAATCTCGCCAAAGATCGTAAATCCCGGCTCGACTACCGGCTGGGCGTTGCGGTCATTCGGCTCATCCTCTTCAACGTCCAGGCCGCGCGTGATGTTGAGCAGATACTCGAAGTCAAACCCGCCGAAATCGTCCGCATCCGTTATGCCGACGATCAACACCTCGTTGCTCGGGGGCACATACCTGATTATCGGGTCGTTGACTTCATCGCCGATGGAAAAACCGAGCAGATCGCCCGTGGAGTCGAATATCGCTATCTCTGCGACAAGCTCGGACCCGGCCAGACGCGCGGCAAAGGCTTCAACGGTGACCTGCTCGCCGGCCAATCCCTGAAACGCGAAGAAATCTACGTCGTCGTCAAATCGGATGCTGCCGAAAATATTCACGGGCAGCGAGACTGCCTGGGCCACGGTATCGTTCGGCTCATCCTCTACGACATCGCCGCCTCCCGTCCCTAAACTTTGGGCGCTGGGCGCGGCGGCAGCCTTATATGCCGGCGCGGCGGCCGCGCGAACCGAAAGGTCTCTCTCTCTTTTAAGGGTGCGTTTTTCCGAGGCCATTGCCCTGCCGTTTGCACTCACGATCCCGCTTAACCTCGCGCGAGCGTCTTGCCGGCCAATCTTGGCGGTGGGCGTTGTCTTGTTCTTCTGCTTCGCGGTGTATACGGATCTCTTTATATTAAGAGGCGGCTCAACGTTCTGTGCAAATACAATACTTGTCGATAGGAGCATCGCGAGGAGCGCTCCGGTCATAATACGGTTAAAAGATCGCTTCAACATAAATCTCCTTTGGAAACCCCTCTGTTCTAATGCAGTATCCTCAAGATTCTGATGAATGAGCGGGTCTTTAGGTTTACAACGATCTTTTTTTTCTTTGGAGCTTGAAAAGAGGTCAGGTTAAAGCGGGAAGAATTATCTCGAAAGTAGTGCCTACGCCGACTTCGCTCTCAAAACGAATGCTGCCATTATGGAGCTGTATTGCTCGGAACGCCTGGGCGAGCCCGATCCCTGTGCCCCCCTTCTTGGTCGTGTAGTAGAGGTTGAAAATCCTATCGCGCACATCTTCGGGGATGCCTATGCCCCGGTCGACGACGGCCACTCGCACGGTGCCGTCATCCGCGTCCAGCGTCGTGACTTTTAGCGGGCCGCCTTCGGGCATCGCCTGGCAGCCGTTAATAATCACGTTCAACAGCGCCTGTGTGAGCAGGTCGGCATCGCCTTTCATCAAAAGCCGCTCGCTCGCCAGGTGACGATGAATGGTGACGCCGCGGCCGTTCGCCTCGGTCGAGGCGACAGCGATGACCTGATTGACAATACGGTTCAGGTCGAGCGGCTCTAGTCTCACTTCGACCGGGCGTGTGAAGTTCAAGAATGTCTGGACCACCCGGTCGAGCCTTTTTATCTCGGAGTCGAGAATCTCAATCTGCGGCGCCGGGTTCCCGGTGCCGGACTCCATCTTGGATCTTAGAATCTCAAGGTGAATGACCATGGCGTTGAGCGGGTTCTTGACTTCGTGCGCGATGCCCGACGTGATGCGTCCGAGATCGGCCAGCTTCTTCGACAGATCCCATTGCGATTCGTATTTCTGAAATGATTCGTAGTCGCGCAGGCTGACAAGCGCGCCGACCGGCTCTCCCGCATCTTCGATATACTGGACCGAGGTGAGCAACTGGCGCGTGCCGCCGTGGTTGGGCACCTCAAGCGTCGCGCGGGCTATCGATTTTCTCTCGCTGAAGGCCCTCTCGACGGTCTGGACGAGCGGGTGGTCATAGCCGAGGCTTTCGTCCACGGGCAGGCCGGTCAGCTCGATCCCTTCTACGCCCAGCACCTGCTCGGCGTCCGGGCTCGCCAGGATCACCCGGCCTTCGCGGTTTATCAGCAGCAACCGCTCTTCGAGATGGCTTATTACCTGCCGCAGCCGGCCCCGCATGATCTCCAACTCGCTGCGCTCTCCCGCGAGCCGCTCGCCCAGTTGCCGCAATCTTGAGGTGACGCCGGTGACCATCTCGTCGCGCGGGAGGTCCGCGCCCGTGATTGCGGCAGTCTCGCTCCCGCCGCTCAAACGATCAATGCTCGACGATATGGCTTCGAGTGGTTTGAGCAGAAGGTTGGCCGAGCTTATGGCGACAAGGGCCGCGCCGATGATGGCCAAAAGCCCGATGACAAGGTTGGTCACGATCGGAGGTACAAGCTCGCGCCGAAGCGACCCGGCCGATATACCGACATGCAGATGGCCGGCGAATATCTCATTATCGTCTACGTCGTCCTTGTATTCATAAATAGGCTCGCCAAACAGCACCCTCACCAACTGCAGGTAAGCGTTGGCTTTTGTAAGCGCATCGAGACTCTGCGGGGCCAGCCCATAATCGTCGAGCACGTGCCGATTAAACGCGAGCGCGTTTTTGCCGTGCTCGTCTGTTACCAACTGACCCTGACCGTCGGTGAGCAACAGGTACGAGATAGCACCCGGCGTTGCTATGGTCAACTCCATAAGCCCGCGCACGCCCGAATGCTCATTGGAAAGCGCGGTCTGCGGGTTTAGATGCTCGATGGTTCTATGAACAAGCTCCTGCTTTATGGCATAGCCGATCTGGTTGGCGACCTGCATGGCCTCTTTTTCGGCGCGGTTGACGATGACGCCGGTCAGGTGCGCGATGTTTATGACGGTCGCCACCGCGACGACGACGGCGACAAGCAGCGTTATGAGCGCAATCTGCCGCGCCCTCAGCCCGAGTCGAGCCCTCTGTGTCTGCTCGCGCGCGCTGTCGGAGACGGCGTCCGCGGTCCGCTGTTTTCCTAGCTCTTTTTCGGCTGTGATAGTCGTCGCCATACTGTTTGAGCGTCAAGGGGTGAGGCCGAGAATCTAATACGGTAATCCTGAGCGAACTAAACTTCGGATGGCAAACTGATGACGGATGCCCGAATCGGTTCAGCCTTCTTCTTTTTCAAGCCCCGCCTCGCGATATGCCTTCAATTTATTGTGCAGCGTCTTCAGGCTTATGCGCAACGTTTCGGCTGTCCTTGTCTTGTTATAGTCCGTGCGCGCAAGCGTGCTCAAAATCACCCGCCGTTCCACTTCATCGAGCGGCATCCCGATCGGGATCATCACGGCGTCGGCAGTAGGTGAGGGTCTCTGGCCGGTGATGTGCAAAGGCAGATGGCGCTTCTCAATCTGTTCGCCTTCGCAAATAACGACCGCGCGCTCAATAACGTTCCTTAGCTCGCGTATATTGCCGGGCCAATGGTAATCGAGCAACGCGTCCATCGCTTCTACAGAGATAATTCCCGCGGTCTTATTGTGCCGGCGGCTCATCTCTTCAATCATGTGCTGCACGAGCAATCCGACATCGTCACGGTGTTCGCGCAGCGGGGGCAGCTTGATTGTAATTACGTTCAACCTGTAGAGCAAGTCTTCGCGAAGGGTGCCCTCCTGTACCGCTTTGCTCGGGTCCTTGTTCGTCGCGGCGATCACCCTTACGTCGATGCCGACTTCACGCGTTGACCCAAGCCGCCGGACCTTCCTGTCTTCAAGCACGCGCAAGAGCTTGGCCTGAAGCACGAAAGGCATCTCGGCAATCTCGTCTAAGAGCAGAGTCCCGTTGTGTGCAAGCTCGAAGCAGCCGATGCGGCGGTCGGCGGCCCCCGTAAACGCCCCTTTTTCATGCCCGAACAACTCGGATTCCATCAGCGTCTCGGGCACCGCCGCGCAGTTGATCGCGACAAAAGGCTGGTTTGTGCGCGGGCTCAGCTTGTGTATGGTGCGGGCGACCATCTCTTTGCCGGTCCCGCTCTCACCCGTCACAAGCACCGAAACGGCGCTCGGGGCGACCTGCTCGATCAGCGTATAAATCTCGCGCATCACCTCGCTGCTGCCGATCATTTCGCCGAAAGCTCCGTACTGTCTGAGCTGCCGGCGCAGCAATTCGTTTTCGCGGCGCGCGCTGCTGTATTCGGCCGCCTTCTTGAGCACGAGCTGGAGCTTGCGCACGTTTATGGGCTTCTCGAAATAATAGAACGCGCCCTCGTCCTTGACCGAGCGTATCGCCGCTTCAACCGAGCCTTGCCCGGTGAGCAGGATGACGGCCGTCTCCGGGTGATTCGCCCGCACGTGGGCCAGCAACCCGAAGCCGTCCAGATTGGGCATCACCACATCGGTGATAACGACGGTTGGCGCGAACTCCCCGACTTTGCTTATCGCCTCGCGACCGTCGGCGGCTATATCGGTCGTGTAGCCCCAGCTTGATACTACTTCGCTGAGACCTTGGCGCGCGGGCTCTTCGTCGTCAACAATGAGCACTCGGTACTCGGACATAGGGGGAAAGTTTAACACACTGTATCTGCGTGATGACTCGATTTTCAGATTAGACGGCGTAAAAAGGGGGGCTAACGGTTAGCTGAAGGGTAAGAACCCGCCGCCGGGTTAAGATTGGCCAACAAACTCGCCGGGCGGCTTAATCATCTTGCGACCACCGTTCGATGAGTACGTCCATCTGACCGCCGCAAACCATTCCTTCGGCGTCTTCATAATCGTCATTGAGATTGAAGTGGAATAGCCCGGTTTGACCCGTGCGCAGCACTTCCTGCGCCTCGGCCCAGATGTCCGCCTCGATACATCCGCCGCCCACGGTTCCTATGAACGTGCCATCGTCGAAAATCACCATCTTTGCGCCCGCGCGCTGAGGCGTCGAGCCGCTCGTCTTGATGATCGTCGCCATCGCGGCGCGCATCCCAAGGTCGATGCGCTTCTTCATCTCCACGTATATCTCGCCGGTCGTCAACGTATGGCCCGGCAGGTCCAGGTTATCCGAATCGTAAATCATTCTCCCCTCCGAGAAGAGAATTATATGCAATAGGCCCCGCGCATGAGAAGCAGGTCTTTATTGCGGAAGACTCGCGGGTGCAGTATAGCGCCGCCATTTGTCGAATTGAGCAGACAATTCATCAAGGGAGCAGTCTTTATACGGGCCTTTTTACCCGTTTTTTTATGGCACACCGCTCGCTCTATCCTGGGACTGATATACTTCAGGAGCTTTCAGACGGAGAATTAAAGATTGTCGTCCATATCGTTAACAAAGTACCGCGTGCAGCCCTGGCAGATAGTCTTATCCGCGAGCATATTCGCCTACATGGCGCTGGGCGCTTTTACGGGGAGCTTTCGCACTTATCACTGGTTTATGTTGCTGGTCATCCCGGTAGCGCTGAGGGCGGATAAACGAGGGCGGCAATTCTTCCTCGACTGGGCCCCGATGATCGCCTTCTGGCTGATTTATGACCGCCTCCGCCTCGTTCAGCCGCTTACTTTGCACCGAGTGGCGGTAGAATGGCCCTACAGTTTAGAGCAATGGGCCTTCGGCTGGCTTTCTAACGGCGAAGTGCCCGCGCACGCGGGGCGCGCATGGCTGGCGGCGCAGGCGGGGTCACACCACCACCTCATAATCAGCTGGTTCTTGCAGCTTATATACTTCAGTCATATCTTCGCCATCCCGCTCTTTCTTTTCTATCTCTGGGCGCGCGGCGAATTTCGCGAATCGAAGAGAAACGATTTCACGCGCTACATTCGCGCATTTACCGCGCTGAATTTTCTCAGCCTGGCTGTATACCTGTTGCTGCCAGTCGCCCCGCCCTGGTGGGTGTCGATCAATGGAATACAACAGCCGACTCAAGGCTTGGTCTCGCAAGTAGACATGGCGGCTGCAATGGACGGCACGCTTGTCCGCGGGATGATAAAGAATGCGGCTCACTGGTTTGCCGCGGTTCCATCGTTGCACGGCGCCTACCCGGTCCTGGCCCTGCTCCTGGCCTGGCGCGGCCGGAACCGTCGTTTACTGGCATTCATATCGGTTTATTGCGCCTCGATGTGGACCGCAACGGTGATGCTAAACCAGCACTATGTTATCGATCTGCTGGCGGGCGCGTTGCTTGCCGTAATCGCGTGGCGAATCGCTGAAATGAGAGGCGCGGCAGGCGAGAGTTCGCCGAGTTTCCTTAAAAGGGAAGGGGCTTAAAAGCCCGTTGTCGTTTACGCGGCCAGCGGAAAATCGCCCTGGCCGGCATGATCTCGACCGCGGAGCGCCTGGAGCAGTTTCTCAAGCGCGGCAATCGTCTCCTGCGCCGCCAGATGCGCGGCCTCTTCGCCCTTCTGCTCGTATATCTCGCCGAGGGCCGAAAAGTACTCAATGTCTTTCTTGATTCTCTGTGCAACACTTTTCATGGTCAATTATTAGAAGCCGGTTTTGCCTCTTTGGATGCTTTGCGCTCAAAAAAGCTTTTAAAAAGAGGCCCTAAGCTTTCTTAGTCCGTATCCACCTCAATACCTCAAATCATACCGAAAAATCATCTTGAAACGCTGTTGCAAGTATGATACAGTCGCTTCCTGAAAGGAGTAAAGAGATGGCGAGTTTCAACAAGATCATAATAGTTGGCTATCTAGGGCGGGACCCCGAATTAAGGTACACAACGTCGGGGACGCCCGTATGCGACTTCTCGGTAGCGACGACCGAGCGGCGCAAGGATAAATCGGGTGATATGCAGGAAGTCACCACCTGGTTCAGGGTCAGCCTGTTTGGGCGCCAGGCCGAGATTGCCAGCCAGTATTTGACAAAGGGCCGTCAGGTCTATGTCGAGGGTCAGCTTTCGCAGCGCGAATGGACGGACAAGGAAGGCGCGACGCGCACGAGTCTTGAAGTGCGCGGCTCCGATATACAGTTCCTTTCGCCGATGTCGGAAGGCGACCAGGCGCAGCCGGTTGCCGCGAAAGCGACGGCGGCAAGCGCCGGAGAACCTTCTAAGCGAGCCACCTCGCGCCAAAAACCGGTGCGGGTCGAAGAAGAAGATATACCTTTTTGAGTGCGATCCGTTTCCTCTAAATTCTTTAATTTCAGCATTTAATCGCGTAAAATATAAAGGAATAGACGAGGAGCAAGGTATGTTGGTTGGATAGAGGTCAGCCACTATGGGAAAACATTATAGCACTTGGTAATCCCCTCGAGATTACTGTCATATGCTTCAGAAATCATCGTAACGGAGTAACAACACTGCTGATGGCAACAGGTGCAAAACCTACAAGCCCCACACCTGTTCTCACTGGAAGTGCCCGAGACGGTGACACATACTGCCGACAAATGCAATACATCTGATGCTCTGAGTCATGCCCAGTGAAGAATAGAGCCTCCTTTGTGATAGAAATTCGGTTGACGAAAACCAGTTTCCACAAAGGAGGCCCCTTATGCGCTTTAAACGCGTAGAGAAGTTTACTTCATCCGTGACTAAAGGACTACTCACAACCCAACAAGCCACCCTCTCTCATATCGTCTGCTCAATGCTTGTCTGCCGCTCGCTGTGCTTGGCTGAACTGGCTCGCTGCATTCAATCCACTACCGATTTCCGCCATAATCTAAAACGCGTTTGGCGATTTGTCTCTAATGAGCGAATCAATGATCGCACTGCCAAAGAAGTTGTTGCTCGCCGATTGATTCGACAACTCCATCACAGGCTAGAGATTAAGCCTAAGCACTACCTTGAAATCATCATTGACTGGACAACTGTTTGGCCTTACGTGGTGCTCGAAGCGCTTATCCCAATAGATGGTCGGGCTGTGCCTGTTCTTAGCTGGGCCGTAAGGAGAGGTTCTCTCAGTTGCCGCCAGAACAGCTTTGAAATGGAGTTTTTAGCCTCACTTCGGCGTTGCCTCCCGAAGCCCTGGCGAGTCGTTATTGTGGCTGATCGAGGATTTCAACGCACTGAGTTGTTGCGATACTTGCGTGGGCTGGGCTTTAGTTTTGTCATCCGTGTGAAAGGCGACGCGTGGATAAAGAGCGGGCGGTTTGAAGGCAAACTTCGAGACTACCCGCTTGCGACGGGGCAGCGCTTTAAGCTTCCGCAAGTGATTTACCATAAGACCAAGCGAGTGGAGATGAAGGTGGTGCTCAACTGCGAAAAGATCAAAGGTAAACCCTGTAGCTGGTTGATTGCGACAGACCTGGGGCTGGCAGCAGGCCAGGTAGTAAAGATATATGAGCGGAGGTTTTGGTGTGAAGAGAGTTTCCGAGATCAGAAGCAGGAGTTCGAGTTGGAGGCAGTGAGAGTAAAGCAAGCCTGTAGATTAGAGAACTTGCTGCTAGCCCTGGCGATAGTGCTATTGATAGTGTCAGTGATAGGCTTGCGGGCAAATAAGCTCGGCTACAGAGATAAATATTGCGCTCGGAAAAAGAAGCAAAGAGTTTTGTCGTGGGTACAGATCGCATTGAAAATGCTGAGAGAATCAGCGAAGTTTCTAAACCTACTGTTCGATGGTAAAGATATCTCTTTGACAACTCAATAGCCGTGAGAGTGAGGCGATAGCCAACCCTCTCCCCTGTTGTGGTCAGGTGACAGCATAGCCCGCATCGTGAGACTGACTATCAAAGCGATGTAAAGCACGGGTTAAAAGCAGGAGCAACCGCGAACCCAACGCGGCCAACCTGCCAGCAAGTGCTCTATGGATAGCGTAAGCAAATGTGCATAACCGTCGTTAGAATGAACAAGCCTACGTGGGTTATCAGGCTTGCCCAAAAGGGACAGGATATATGAGACTGGCGTCTTTAGAAGCGACCAGCATCCACACTCTACAAACCCGGCGGAGCAGCACAATCCTAAAGACACGCAAAACGGTTATTGGGAACGGAGTAACCCTCGCTTGTACTCTCAATGGAGTTCATCCCTTTATTGAGCAGGTAGTCAGCCGCAAGTCGGGCGAGGGCAGGATTACCCAAGAAGCCAACGCCTCCGGGAAAGCCAGAGGATATGCTGACGTGGGTACGGCAATATGGATGGTAAAGCTGCCAGTAGGAGTTCATAAGTTATGAACACGGTCTCTCAACCGATGTATGACTGGAAGGCACTCCCTTGGAAGAGAATCGAAAGGGATGTCTTTAAGCTCCAAAGACGGATTTACCGAGCTACTCAACAGGATGACACCGCAGAGGTCCACAAGCTACAACGGTTACTGGTCAACTCTTTCAGCGGGAGATGTCTTGCAGTCCGCAAGGTCACGCAAGACAATCAGGGCAAGAACACAGCAGGTGTTGACGGCAAGAAACGGCTCAGAGACACCGAAAGGCTGCAACTTGTCAACTCTCTCAAAAAGATTGCGAAGCCGAAGCCTGTCAGACGGGTGTGGATTCCCAAACCGGGCAAGGATGAGAATCGCCCGCTAGGGATACCCACGATCAGAGACAGGGCGCATCAGGCATTGGTCAAACTTGCCCTCGAACCGGAATGGGAAGCTAAGTTTGAGCCGAACAGCTACGGTTTCAGACCAGCAAGAAGCTGTCACGACGCCATAGAAGCAATCTTCACGGCAATCAAACACAAACCAAGGTACGTGCTTGATGCCGACATAAAAGGCTGCTTCGATAACATCAGCCACGATGCTCTGCTCGAAAAGGTGAACACCTACCCGAAGCTGCGGCGAATAATCAGGCAATGGTTAAAAGCCGGAGTGATGGAAGACCTGAATCTGATTCCAACAGAGCAAGGGACTCCGCAGGGAGGGGTCATCTCTCCGTTACTTGCAAACGTGGCCCTTCACGGATTGGAGACAGAGATAAAATCGAAGTTTCCAAAATGGGACAACAAGGGCAGAAGTGTAAGGCCACACGTCATTCGCTATGCGGACGACTTTGTGGTGTTACATCACGACCTGCAAGTGATAGAGCAATGCAAAAGTATAGTGGTTGACTGGCTCAAGTCAGTTGGATTGGAGTTGAAGGAGAGCAAGACCAGAATAACCCACACGGCTCAGATGCCTGACGGTGAAGCTGGCTTTGACTTCCTTGGGTTCCACATACGCCAGCACAAGGTCGGCAAGACCAATGCTCGGCGTATCGGCAGGAAAATACAGGGAAGGAACCCCTTCAAGACAATCATCAAACCAAGCAAAGAGGCAATCGAGAGGCATTACAGGAAAGTGTCAGATGCGGTCATCAGGCACGGGCAACAGAAGCAAGCCTACCTGATACGTTATCTCAATCCGGTGATAACGGGATGGTGCAACTACTACTCGACTGTAGTGTCAACCGACACCTTCAACAAACTAGACCACCTGTTGGTCAGGCGACTCTTGAGATGGGGATACAGGCGACATCCGAAGTGGGGAAGCCGTAAAGTGGTTGAGAAATACTTCAACCCGAACCGGGACAAAGGCAATCTTCGCCCGTGGGACTTCATAGCCCCGGAAGGCGATATGTTAAAACGCCACGCTGACCACAACATAGTCAGACACGTTCTGGTAAATACGGTGAAGACACCCTATGACGGAGATTACGTGTATTGGGTGAAGTAGGATGGGCAGACATCCTCAGACCTCAACACGAATCGCCAACCTGCTCAAGAGACAGAAGGGAAAATGCTTCTGGTGTGGCCTCTACTTTAGGACGGGCGACCTTATGGAAGTTGATCATATCATCCCAAGAGAAGTAGGTGGGAGGGATGCGTATTATAACTGGCAGCTTCTACATCGACATTGCCACGACCTGAAAACGTCAACTGGTGGTAGTATCGTTGACAACAACCATATTGGTGAGGAGCCGGATGAGGGGAAACTCTCACGTCCGGTTCTGAAGACGAGTTGTTTGGGCGACCAGACAGCTTAGTTTAACCGCCCTTCGCCTCTTAATTGCCAGGCGCGCAGTTCTAAACCCGACACTGCGCGCCTGGAGAGGTCACACTTTATCCGGCAAGTCAGACGACGTTACTCTCTATCTCCGCGTGGCCGGTTAAAAACCTGTCGTGTGCGAAAGCGGAGATGTCAATCTCTAAAATCTCTCGGCCCGAAATCAGTTGCGCGAGTATTCGCCCCGCCGCGGGCGAATGTTGAAAGCCGTGCCCGCTGAAGCCCGCAATAATATAGAGCCCTTCCACGGTTGTCGGCCCGATTATTGGCATTGCATCGGGAGTCATCTCATAGAGGCCCGCCCAGCGCATGAGCGATTCCTGATTCCGCGAGCGCGGGCAATCTCCGCGTTGCCACGCGCGTTACTTCTTCCAGGAACTCCCAGTTCACGGTCGTGTCAAAGCTTGATAACTCGTCCGGGTCAGACATGCCGAATAGTATGCCCGCGCCCTCCCTGTGAAAATAGAACGTCGTCTCGAAATCAATGACCATGATCCGCGACAGTGGGAACCATAACGATCCGTTACGGGGTCGGTAATAAAAATGTGACGTTCGAAAGGGAAGCACCGGGATACTGACGCCCGCCAGGTCGGCGATGTGCTGCGCGTGGGGGCCTGCGGCATTCACAACCGCGCCGGTCGAGATAAACCCTCTCGTTGTCTCCAGACCCGTGACGCGTCCCGCTTCTAAACGAATACCGGTGGCTTCCGTCTCGCGATAGATTTGAGCGCCGGCCGCTTGCGCGGCCTTTGCAAATCCCATGGTCACACCGTTCGGGTCGGCGATACCGTCGCGTGCGCAGAAAGTGGCTCCAACAATACCTTCTACATTCAGACCTGGAGCAAGCTCGGCTGCCTCTTCCGGTCTTATCAAATCGACTTCTACTCCAAGCCGCCGTTGAAGGTCGACGTTCCTTTCGAACCCTTCAAGGTCCTTCTCATTGGACAGCAAGAACAGGTAGCCGTCCTGGTAGAAGTCGATTTCGTAGCCGACCGCTTCGGCGAAGCTCTCGAAAAGCCTTATCGACTCGATTGATAGCTTGATGTTCGCCTCCGTCGAGAACTGGTGTCGAACGCCGCCCGCATTGCGCCCCGTAGAGCCCATCGCGAGGAACGGCTCGCGCTCGACTATCACGACATCGGTAATGCCTTCCTTCGCCAGATGGTATGCGGCGCTCGCGCCCATGCACCCGCCTCCGATTATTACAACATCCGCCGTCTTTTTCATATGCAAGCTCCGGGCTAGATTATAATGCGCATTCGAAAATGAATCGAACTTAGCTCTTGATGGCGCGTTTGATCGGTAGCTCCGGGTTGCAAATCTACCCCGGAGCATTTAACGTGTTGGCGGGATCTGAGGCGGTCCGTAGAAGATGCTGTTTTCTATAGGAGGCCCAGACATCTATGGCCCGCGTCAATTACTTTGAACACACCATTCCTGCTCACGACGGTCTCAGGTTATTCGCGCGCCGCAGCGAGATTGATAACGCGCGAGCTGACGTCATCCTGGTCCACGGCTTTGGGGAGCACAGCGGCCGATACGGCCCGCTCACGGACCACCTCACGCGCGAAGGCTTCTCGGTAACCGCATACGATCATCGAGGCCACGGTCTGTCGGACGGGCTGCCGGGCCATGTCGAGGGATTCTCCGAGTATGATGAGGACCTCGCCGCGGTAATCAAGTCTCTCTCCGCACGCGCTTCCTCCGATAAGAAGATTTTTCTCATCGGTCACAGCATGGGCGGACTTGTCGTGTTGAGATATGTTTCTCGCAATGCAGGCGACCTGTCGGGCGCTGTTGTTACTGCACCGCTGCTTGGCATCGCGGCGTCCGTACCTGTTCACAAGATGATGATAGCCCGCGTCGGATCGCGCATGGCCCCCCGGCTCCGCGTGGGAAATGAGATCGACCCCGCGGCCCTCAGCCGTGACCCTGAAGTGGGGCGCGCTTATTCGACCGACCCGCTTGTTACCAGGCAGGTGAGCGTGCGCTGGTACTGGGAAGCCAGGCGCGCGATGGAAGAGGCCGGGGAGTCAGCCCCGCGGATCAAGCTTCCGATTCTTATTTTGCATGGAACCGGAGACAAGATTGCCAGCCTCGACGCGACGCGCGAGGTCTTCAACCGCATCGGCTCGGAAGACAAAGAACTTGGCATTTATCCTGAGTTTTATCACGAGCTTTTCAACGAACCGGAAAAGCGTGATGTTTTCGTGCGAGTTTCAGACTGGCTCGGTAAACGTGTTACTTAGAGGCTCGCGCTTTAGCTAGAGATCAATATTCACGCCGACCCCCCGCTCCAGGGCTCTGCGGTATGCGAGGCTCGCCGTCGCCAGGTCTTCTATAGCCAGACCGCAGGATTTAAAGATCGTGATATCGTCCGCCGAATCTCGCCCGCGCACACTGCCTGAGACTACATCGCAAAGGGCGCCTACGATGTGCGACGGCTCAATCATACCTTCAGAAATAGGTATCAAAACATCTCCGGCCTCGCGCCCGGCCGCCGAGTCGCTATCAATTATTACCCTCGCCCGTCTTATCAACTCGCCGTCCAGCTCGCGCGTGTCGGGCGTAAAGGCCCCGACCGCGTTTATGTGAGCCCCCTGCTTTATGAGCTTTCCGTCGAATAGCGGCTCGCGCGAGCTAGTGCAGGTGCATATCAAGTCCGCTTGCGCGGCTGCGTCGCCTGCCTCCGATTCCCGGCAATCAATCGCGTATTTCGCCGCGGCCCACTCGGCAAGCTCGACGGCCTTCGCTTTTGTGCGCGACGAAATAAGAATCTGCTCTACTTCGACAACCTCCATCATCGCTTCGATATGGTATTTTGCCTGGACGCCCGCGCCGAAGACTGCGAGCCGCTTCCTGCCGGGTGGAGCGAGATGTTTTGTCGCCGCCGCGCTTGTCGCCGCCGTGCGGATCGCGGTTATAAACCGCCCTTCCATAAGCGCGAGCGGCTCACCCGTCGTCGCGCTCAATAGCAGGTAGGCCGCCTGTACCGGCTCAAGTGCCCTGGTTTGAATTGCCGGGGAAGACGGAAACGATTTTTGTTCCGAGCGCGCCGGGATTCAAATACGCCGGCATTTCGAGCAGCACACCCGCCTCGTCGGGCAGGTCGCATCTGCAACCGCTCCGGGCACGATTGCCTCGCCGTGTGCCGTTAAGCGAAAGGCGGCTTCGACGGCCAGGATGCAATCGCGCATCGAGATCAAGGATCGCAGATTGTCCCGGGTCAAAATCAGCATGCAAGAAGGTGGGCCTGAGAAGGAGTAGCCGAACAGCGCCGGATGATTAATCATTCATCCTTCTTTTCCTGCTTCGGCTCGTCAAGGTACTTAACAAAGATCAGCTCGTTGTGTTGCTTGTTATATATAAGTTCGTTAACCACATGCGAGGCGAGCACAATCCCGAACCCGCCGGGCCGCAGCCCTTTTTCCTGGCGGACTCGCATGTGCCGGAACGGGTCATCATCAGGATTGGCGAAAGCGGCGTGCTGAATAGCCTGAAGGTCGAAGCCTTCTCCGGGGTCTTTGATCGAATAAAGAATCGCCCGCTTGAGTCTTATATACTTCACCTCGACGCGCTTTGACAGGTCGCATTTGCCGCCGTGCTCTATCGCATTATTGAGCATCTCGCGAAAGACGTGTCCTATAGCCTCACGAGTCTCCGGCGCGAGGCTCCCTTGAAGCTCGGCGAGGAATTTTTGAATGGGCTCGACCGCGTTCAGATCACACGGGACGCGCAGCTCTATCCACTCAGGCGCATCCGAGATTATCTCGATATTGCATCCGGGGCCGCGGCTGAGCGCCGACCTCACGGTTTCCAGCAGATCGTTTACGTGAAACGGCTTTGATAAAAAATCGCATGCCTGGTTGCGGAATGCGGCAATCACATGGTCGTCAGTAAGGTAGCCGGTCATCACTACGGCGCGTATTTCGGGCTGAAGCGCGCGGGCGCGCTCAAGAAGCTCTATGCCGTCAATCCCCGGCATGACAACATCGGTCAGCAAAAGATCTATAGAATTATTCTGGAGCACTTCGAGCGCGGCCTTGCCGTCGCTCGCGTCAATGACGTTAAAGCCTTCATATTCGAGGACGCGGCGGAAAATCTTTCGCCCATTCTCATCGTCATCGGCCAGTAAAATGGTATTTGACATAATTGCCCAGCGCCTCGTCGCTGACTGCTTCACCACTCGCGCCTGAGTCGCAAGCTGTTGAGAGGGTCGTCGGTTATCCTCACAGGCATTTTATCACTCTTGTCGCCAATTACTAGTTAATCAACCTGAGCCGCGCAAGGGTTACCATGCTCGACACCCCTTCTGATCAGAGCATCCCCATGTAATGAAAGCTCTAGGCGCGCGAAGATAACACGCAAATAGCTTGCGCATCAAGCCGATGCCGGGTCGCGCGACGTTTACGTATGGCGAATGACAAACGACCATCCGTGATTGTAATATCGCTTTTCGCAAAATCAATGAGCGATAAAAATGATATGCAACGCAAGTCTATGTCGCCCGGAGGCGATACCGCGCCAGTCCGCCCCGGCGAGGAATTGGACCTCGCGGCCCTGGAGGCTTATCTCAGAGAACATCTGGCAGAGCTATTACCCGGCCAGCCACTCGACGACGGCCGGATCGAGCTTGAGCAGTTCCCCGGCGGCCATTCGAATCTTACTTATCTCGTAAGGCTCGGCGGTCATGAATTCGTCCTGCGCCGCCCGCCGGTCGGGCCGGTCGCCCCAACTGCTCACGACATGCCACGCGAGTACAGGCTGCTTTCCGCGATTCACCCGGTCTTCAATCTCGCGCCGCGACCGTTCCTTTTATGCGAAGAATTGGCCGTCATAGGCGTGCCCTTTTACCTGATGGAACGGCGTCGCGGGGTCGTCATACGACGCGAGATGCCCGACGAGATAGCCGACAGTCTTGAAGTGCGGAGCCGCATTAGTGAGGCGCTCGTTGACACGCTCGCCTCGCTCCATTCGGTTGACATTTATTCGACCGGAGTTGTAGGCATAGGCAAGCCGGTCGGTTTTGTCACGCGGCAGGTGAAGGGTTGGACGGAAAGATGGCACCGCTCGAAAACCAGCGAGGTGACTGAAGTAGAAGACGTAGTCAACTGGCTCGCGGACCGCATACCGCCGGAACCGGACCCGGAAGCGGGCCGCCCGGCGACGCTCGTCCACAACGACATGAAGCTCGATAACACCATGCTCGACCCGTCGGACCCCTCACGCGTCGTCGCGGTGCTCGACTGGGAGATGTGTACCGTCGGGGACCCGCTCATCGATCTCGGAATATTCCTCTGTTACTGGGCGCAGAAAGGCGACCCCGAAGCGCGCCGCGAATCGATCAGCCCTGTGACCACGGAGCCGGGGTGGATGACTCGCGCCGAGATAATCGAGCGCTATTCCGAGAAGACCGGCCGCAATGTTTCTGGCATCGCTTTTTATGAGACTTTCGCCCTCTTTAAAGTCGCAGTCGTGCTACAGCAGATCTATTTCCGCTACGTCCGCGGGCAAACGAAAGATGAAAGGTTCAAAGATTTTGACCGCCGGGTGAAAGGACTCGCCCGCGCCGCGCTCGATCTGGCCGAGCGGTCGGGCATTTAAGTATTTTGGATTTTAGATTTTGGATTTTGGATTAGACCAGACAGTGGCTCAGTATCCGGCAATCCAAAATCTAAAATCCAAAATCCAAAATTGATATGAGCTATATATACTTCATACGCCACGCGCAGGCGGGCACGCGCGATAATTATGACGTGTTGTCCGACCTCGGGCAGCAACAGGCGGCGACTGCTCGGAGAGAGCTTCGCGGAGCAGGGGATTGAATTCGCGGCGATCTATTCCGGCAGCATGCGCCGGCAGCAGCTTACGGCCCGGATCGCCTGCGACGCCATGTCCCGCCGAGGAATCGCGACGCCCGAACCCACAGTTGACGAGCGGTGGAACGAATTCAGCCTTCTTTCGGTTTATCGCGCAATCATGCACAGGCTGGTGGAAGACAGCGAGGAGTTCGCGCGCGACTACAAGGAGATGTCGGAAGCCATTCGCCGCGACCCTCACACGACGGGCGGCGCGACTGGCCGGTGCGACATCGCCGTCATTCGCGCATGGATGGACGACCGTTATCCTGATTATGATGGGGAAAAATGGGCGGATTTCAAATCGCGGATACGTGATTGCGCTTCGTGCCTGCCCCGTCATGAAGAGAAGGAAAAAGCGATGGCGGTCTTCACATCAGCCACGCCGATTGCGATAACCGCCGCCGCGTCGCTTGGAATTCCCGACGCCAACCTGATAAGCATTCTCGGAGTTATACAGAACACGAGCGTGACTGTGATGCGGGTGTGGGACGATGCGCTGCGGCTCTTCACCTTCAACTCGATTCAACACCTGAGGCCGCAGCTCCGGACGTTTAGATAATCTCTTTACGAAAACTTTGTAGAGGCAGGACCCGGTCCTGCCTCTACCTTCTCTAAAGTCATGCGCCCTTGCGCTGCTTTTTCTGGCCGGGGCTATAGACGAGTTTGCTATTGGCTTTTACCTCCGCTTTCGAAAACCATGCCGGCTTATACTCCTTCTTCGAGTAAAGGTGCGACTGGTCTAAATGGTTCGCCGAGCTCGCATCCGAATTCTGGCCGAAGACCAGGTGCGAGCGCGCGCGCACCTGTGGGCCGAACTCTATGACGCTCACAAACGAATTGCCCGCGACCCCGTAGCGGCGCTTCTGTCCCTTCTCGGGTCTCGTGTAGAAGTTATAGACGACGCCCAGCCAGCCCGGCGCGCCCGGTATCGGCAGGCTCATCTTTTCGTCGCTGAAGGTCTCAAGCTCGCCGCCTGACTGTATGCGCTGGAGCCGATTCACCTCGCCCCACGCCACTCGCCAGGTCCCGAAATCTCGCTCTAGCTCTTTCATTATCTCTTCAAGCGCCTGCGCCCTCAGCCACTTGCCAGTTGGGTTCTGCCGGGCGAGCCGCGTGGCCCGCTCGTAGGCGAGCGCGAAGAGCGTCATCGGCTTCGAGTCAATAGTGCTCACGCCGTCCCATGCTTTGAGGTCAGCTATGGCCGGAGCCAGCTTGTCGGCGCGGGCCGCGTCCGTCTGCCTCAGTCGCTCCACTTCTTTCGCAAGCTCCGGTATCTGCGTCTCGGCTTCTATGATCGTCGTATCGAGCGAGGCGCGGGTCCACTCGTCAAAAGTAAACCTTGCTTCTTTTTCGAGTAATCGCCGCGATATTCGCGCGCGCGCGTTGTCCTGCTCGCGCACCATGTAGGGCGGAAACTTCTCCTTTTGCGGATTGCCATCGGTCGTGGTCGTGAAGGGTGTCTGGTTGCAGTTCTGCGTATATCCCGTGGCCGGGTTGGTCAACTGCGGCAGCTCTTCCATGGAGTGATAGCCCTGCCAGTCGGTTTCCGGGTCGCTGCCGTCGACCGGCTTTGCCCAATCGAACTTTGTGGAGCGGCGAGGCACCGCGCCGTTATAAATATAAAAGATGTTCCCTTCGCGGTCCGCGTACATGGCGTTGAACATCGGGACCGAGCCGCGCGATACTGCTTTTTTGAATTCGGCGAGCGTGCGCGATTTGCTCATCTGATACCACTGCTCGATCATCCCGCCCTCTTCAATCTTCGAGAGCTTTATCGCGAGCGGTTTGCCCTCGCGCACCGAGACTATCGGGCCATGATGGGTCTTTCGGAATTTGTACGTCCGCGCGTCCGCGCCTTTATCCGTCTTCACCTTTATCACATCGGTCCATTCGGTGGCGTTTCGATACGCGCCGCCGTGACGATATGCGAGCGGGTTCTTCTGGTCGTCGAACTTTTCGATGAATAGATCGACAATGTCGGGGTCGTTGACCGTGTGGCTCCATCCGAGGTGCTCGTTATGGCCTATGGTCGGAAAGGACGAGCCGAAAAACGACGCGCCGCTCATATTCCAGCCTTCCTGGCTGACGACGTGCCCTTCCCACCACTGGCCCGGCCCGAAGAACGGCTGGTGCGGGTTTATTAAGAGCATCGCGTGGCCGCTCTCGCTCTTCTGCGGGGTGATGGCCCACATATTAGACCCGACAGCGGGTTCTAGCGGGTCATCGTCGCGCGCCGAGTAATTCATAGCCAGCCCTGAAGAGGTGGCGGTCGAGGCGGGCGCGCCGTCCGCGTTTACTTCTTGCGCGGCCGTACGAATCTCTTCGACCTTTAGCCCCGATTTGCCGAAGACGAAAAGTTGATATATAGCGAACCGATTGAACGCGAAGACATGCCACGGCTCGAATTTAGTTATCAACCGCGGTTTCACCTGCTGATTCGTGGCGAGGAAATAATTCAGCCCGTCGGCAAGCGCGTTTGCCAGCTCCCGCACGCGAGGGCTCGACCTGTCGTATTCATTGCGGGCCAGCTTCGTGATCTCAAGCGCGCGATTCAGGAGGTCATCATTGAAGGTGCGCTCGCCATATACTTCCGACGCACGCCCAAGCGCCCTTATGTAGTTATCCTCGATCTGCCAGAAATTGTCTTCGGCCTGAGCGTACATATAGCCGAATGCGCAGGAGGCATCGGTCGGCCCGTAGATGTGGGGCACGCCGTAATTGTCCCTGTAGATCGTCACAGCGCGGGCTATCTTTTCAAGCCGCGCCGTGTCGTTTACCTGTCTGGTCTGGGCTAGCCCTGACGACGCCAGCGACAATACGATTGTCGAAAGCATCATCTTTAAGAAAAGTCCCTTTGATCCGCGAGTGATGGTAGAAAGAGGTCCTACAGTGAGCGCTTGATATGTCATCTCTGACCCTCCTGAGTATCTGGAGCGAATAATGAGGCCAAGCGCTGTGGCTCAGACAGCCCGCGTCATTTGATGGTTGTCTTTAGCTTATACGCCTGCCGTGGTCTGGCGGCATTTTACAGTCTGCCACGGGGACGCGCAAGCAGCGGTGGTGCCCGGCCTGCGCGGCAGACTATCTTTCCAGTTGCGGATTCTCGGTATTTGCGAATAGACTTCTCCAACTGAGCAGACACTAGTGGACGGCCGCCAGCCGCATCGAGCGGACCAAGATTGCAACAATCTGGTGTGTTGAATATAGGGACCTGGATGGGCTATGCCAGAACTAATGCAAAGATACTTGAATGATCCTATCGCGCTTGGGATTGCCGCGGCCGTAGCGGTGATGCTGATGGTTTTGATCGTATTGTTTCTTGCGCGGCGCGCCCGCAAAAAGCGCGCGAGGGGCGAGCGCAATCAGCAGCAGTTCGCCTCCATGGAGCGCGAAGCCCATTTCTCTTCAGCCGCCGACCATACGCCTTATCAAAAGGACGCCGCCCAGATTGCTAGCGAAATTGCCAAGCTATTCCAAGAAGACCTGTCCGTGCCGGTCGTGGCAATCTATGCGGGGCGGGCAGGCGCCGACCATCTGACAAACACGCTGGAAGCTCGCGCGAAGGAGTCCGAGCAATTACCAGGCGAGGGCCTGCCGCCGCTGTCTGATTCCGTACCTTCCTCGCTGATACGCGAAAACGCCAAGATATGGTTCGAGAAACAAGCGGCATTTGCGGCCGACCGCTCGCTTACGACAGGGCCGCTCGAAACCAGCATCGACGCGGCGGCTCCGGAGGAAAGCGCACCGGGGGCGACCGCGCCCGATGCGCAACAAAGGTGAACAAAGCCCTGCCAAGACCGAAGACTTGCTCGTGTTGCCGTGGCGAGGAGCGTTCGAGTGGCGCGGGTTGATAGTCGGGCGCGACCCGGACAAGAGCGCCTGGGACCTCGCGCCGCGTTTTTACGACATACTCTCAAGGCTGATGAACCGGCTTGCCATCGCGCTCGAATTTCAATCCGAGCGAGGCGAGCTGTTCGCCCTCGACGAACGGGCATCTCGCGCCGCCGAGTTTTCGCGCTCGCTTATCGCAAGCCTCGAAGACCCCGCGCCGATGGGCTCCATCTCGAGCGAGCTTGCGACCCTTCTTAATACCGATAGCGCCGCCCTGTGGCGCGTAGAGCCGGACGGCTCGATGGTAAGGATGGTGGCCGCGCACGGCCTCGATCCGACGGACTTCTGCCGCTGCCTGTGGGGCAGGGACTTGCGGGTAGCGTCGCGGAAAGCGGCTCGCCGCTTGCGCTTGAAGACGCTCCCTCGGACCCTCGTTGTATCTTTCCGAGAGAGGCCCGCGAAAGCGGCATCACTTCTTACCTGGGCGTACCGGTCGTCAAAGACGGTCAGGTGTTAGGAGTGGCCGAAGTACACTCGTCCGAACGGCGCACCTGGAGCGAGGGCGAGCGGAGGACCCTTCAATCTGCGGCTGCCATAATGGCGGAGGTCTTTCGGAGCACCGACACGCGAGGCGACCGGCTCCGCGTTGAAAGCTCGTACCTGGGGTTATCGGAAGCCCTCCAGCGTCTTCGTTCACCCGATGAAGTTATGGAAGCGGCGGTCGAAGTCCTTGGCCATGTGCTTGGTGTTTCTCGCGCGCTGATCGTCCCGCTCGACGAAGAAGGAAACCCGCAGCCGGTGCGCTACGAGTTTCTCGACAAAGACACGGAATCGGCTTCCGGAGCCGCTTTCAGCCGCAACATAGTCGAGCGGGCCGCCCAAGTGAAGGCGAGCCTGTCGCGATAAACGATTCGTCCAGGGGCTCTCTCTGGGCGCGGAAGCCGCATCTTCCATGCATATTCTCTCCGAGATGGCGGTTCCCATAAGGGTCGAAGAGAGCGCGGTTGGCATAATTTATCTGCACCAGTGCGACCGGCAGAAGAGTGGCGACCGGACGAGGTGGAGTTTGGACAGGGTCGCCCGGCAGCTATCGACCTCGCTATCGAATGTCCGGTCGCTCGACAGCGCGACGCGCGACGCGCAAACGGTGAGAGAGGAGCTCGGCGCGCCACCGAGGCGGGGGGGCGGGCGCAAGCGATTGTAACCGCCTTGCCCGAAGCCTTGCTCGGTATAGATCGCCAGGGCAGGCTGACCTTCTATAATGCTGCCGCGCGTGACCGCTTCGGTTTAGGGACTAGAGCATCTCGGCGCTCAAGTGTCGGAGCCTCGAAGCGCTCACGCTTTCTGGCGAGACGCAGTGGGGACAGGTCATCGGCGGCAGCGGCCCCGCCCTATTCTAGTGCCAGTCGACTGCGGGCGCCGAAGACACAAGCCGAGCTTGCCGCACAGGGCTCGCCCGCGATGGTGCCGCTTCGCATAACGGCCTCGCCGCTCCGAACCAACAGGGGCGACATAGCCGGCCACCTCGTGCTTATTGCTGAGGGAGACGAGGCGGCGGGGCCTGGCGCCGGGGTGGATGGCGAGATCCGCGAGCTAGAGCAACAGCTTGCCGAAGATGGCACGGGCGGTCTCTGAAGCAAGAAACTCGGAGAATCAGGCGCGCTCGCTGCTCGCCAAGGCTTCGGCGGCCGAGGCGAAGGCGCGAGCCGAGGCGGATGTGCTTAGACACGCCGAGGGCGATACGCACCAGGAGCGCGAGCGGTTGCGCGAAGACCTTGAGCGAGTTCAGGCGTCGGCAAAGCAGTTACTTGAAGTCAACAGGATGAAGAGCGATTTCATAGTTGGCGCTGGCCGTGAGATCGAGGCGTCACTGCAATCGGTGCTGGGCATAGCCGAGTTCCTAGAGCAAGGCTCATACGGCCCTGCTGACGCCAGACCAGCAGGAAGCCAGCACCCGCTGGTCACATGGGTGGGCGCGCCGCGTCAAGAACGAGTTGACTGGCTGATCGAATACGGCGCGACTCGTTCCCGAAGACGGGATGAAGGCGATAGACCTGGAGAGGCCGGGTCAAAACTAGCAACCATAAGAGGATTATTAACAGGACCGGAGGAGTATTATGAAACGCGCGCTAAACCCTCGGATTGACCCGAACCCGATTCCGGAACCCGAAAAGCCGCGACCCGATGCCACACGAGCCGATCCCAACGCCCGACGAGCCGACGCCCGGCCCGGCCTGGAGAGGCCAGAGACAAGTTTGAATAAAAAATGAGAGACGCGGCCGTCGAGTTGACCGTGATGGTATATTTTTGTGTGTCTAGCCTTTTTCAAGGCGGCTGTGTGATACTTTGATTGATGCCGGCCACGGCCGCTGCATCTATACTCGCGGACTTCGGGATTACCAATTAATCAATGTTAATGATTTGTTCCAAGAGGTACGCGGGAGTAGAGTATCAGCAGGACTCTGACACTTGTCCGGCCTGCGAGTTTCCGATGGTCGCCTGCACGCTCTACCAGGCGGACGGCTAGCGAGATAGCCGCGCTTGAGACGAGAAAAATAGAATTCGGTAGATACCCGCCGGCCCCGAATTCACCCGGTCGCAATGCTGATCAAACAGACGCTTGAGCAACACCTGGCGTGAACGTTTTGATTCAAGGCGGCCACTCGATCTCGGTTATGCCCACGCTCGCCTTTAATGGAGGGCTGCGGGTGATGGTGGCCGACGAGCAATTGCAATTCGCAAGCGCGCTCGACAAAGCATACTTTGAAAGCGACGAAGAGATCGATTACCTCGCGGAAGAATAATCCGTTAACGCGGCATCCGCCCCGCGGGAAGCGCCGACGGCGGATAATCGCCCGAATCGCGCCGGTCGTCCGAGCCGCCGCCAATATCACCGAAGACTTCCTTCAGCGCCCCGACCGACGACAGCACAGAGCTTGTTTCAACCGGCATAAAGACGACCTTGGCGTTATGGCTTGAGGCCATCTGCGTAA
>CAWHTK010000003.1:0-503264 GCA_963832205.1 Blastocatellia bacterium
GTGGAGCAACAATCGGTGAAATAAATATTGTTCGCAAGTCGCTCTCAGGAATAAAAGGCGGAAGGCTCGGATACTTAGCGCGAAACATGAGGAAGATAACGTTATTTGCATCAGATGTTAATCCCGGCGATCTAGAATCAATCTCATCAAATCCAATCCTTCCAGAGACACTCTCAGAGAAAGAGCTTTTAGAGGTACTTGAGAGGTATGACATAGGCTCTGCTCTTAATGCTCCTCTCAACGAGATAGTCTCAATCAAAGCATTAAGCTCTTTGCCACGGTCCTGGAATGACGCGGGCGGCAACTCAATCGTATTGCTCGCTGATAACCAGGACGTTGTTCGCGCGGGCGCGAAGCTGGCGGGTGAATTTGAGTGTGTAGTTGAGACCGAAACCGGAAACGTGGAAGGTGATTACAAGTCGATTGCCGCGTTCTTAATTGATAGGCTTGCCCAGAAACTATCGAGTCATAAAGGCGAGACGGTCTGTCTTATTTCAGGGGGCGAAGCTTCTTGTGCTGTTCGGGGCGCCGGGTTCGGAGGGCGTAATCAGGAATTCGCGGTCTATGCGGCGACGAAGATGGTTGAGAGGTTCAATGACTGGGCGGTCCTTTCGTGCGGGACCGATGGCATTGATGGCAACAGCAATGCGTCTGGCGCGGTCCTGGATTCAGTTTCCATGGCAAGATCAAAAGAGTTGGGGTTTGACGAAGCAGGCTCGCTTTCGATCAGCGATTCAGGTTCTTTTATAAACAGGCTTGGGGGCCAGATTATGACAGGCCCGACCGGCAATAACCTGAGAGATATTAGAATACTCTTAGCCCGATAATGCCGCGTTGAATACCTTGAGGAAAGGGGGCAAGCGATGGGCCCTGTAGTCTTGATCGTAGATGACGAGGCCGCCGCCCGTTACGGAATGAGAAGGGCACTGGAGAAGGAGAATTACCAGGTCCACGAAGCCGAGAATACGGACGAGGCGGAGAGAATTGTAGAGGCAAATACCCCGAACGTGGTTCTGCTTGATGTCAAGCTCGCAGCCGAGTCGGGCCTGGACTACCTGCCGTCTCTTGTTTCCAGAAAGGACCCGCCGAGGGTGATCATCGTGACCGCGCATGGGTCCGAGCGCATGGCGGTTGAGGCCATAAAGATGGGCGCATACGATTATCTGGCAAAGCCCTTCGACGTTGACGAGCTGAGGATACTCGTAAGAAATGCGCTTGAAGCGCACCACCTTCAGGAGGAAAACGAGAGGCTCCGCGGCGAATTGACCGGCCGCGGGAACTTCGGCCAGCTCATCGGGTCCTCTCCCGCGATGAATCAGGTCTATTCACTGATAGAAAAGGTGGCGCAGACAAACATCAATGTCCTGATCATGGGAGAGTCCGGAACCGGCAAAGAGGTGGTTGCCAGGGAGATTCATCGGCGGAGCCGGGTGGGCAACGGCCCGTTTATCGCTATCAACTGCGCCGCAATGCCCGCGGAGTTGATAGAGTCAGAGCTTTTTGGTCACGAGAAGGGCGCGTTCACCGGCGCGGCAGGGAAGAGAATCGGAAAATTCGAAGCCGCTGACCGGGGCACTCTCTTCCTGGATGAGATTGGCGATATGAGTCTGAACACGCAGGCTAAGGTTCTCCGGGTCCTTGAGGATAAGAGTTTTCAGCGGCTCGGCAGCAACGAGACTATCAGTAGCGATGCGCGGATCATCAGCGCTACAAACAAGAACCTCAAAGAAGAGGTCGAAGAGAAGAGATTCCGGGAGGACCTTTATTACAGGCTGTCGGTCATGACAATTCATCTGCCGCCGCTCCGCGACCGCAAATCCGACATCGTCGCCATCGCACAGTCCTACTCCGATCGTTTCGCCATCGCGTACCGGCGAGAGTCCCCACGGCTCAGTAAAGAGACCGTTAAAGCGTTTCTCGATTACGATTGGCCCGGTAACGTAAGAGAACTCAGGAATTCGGTCGAGCGAGCCGTTGTTCTCTCTGAAAGCGGAGAGATCGCTTTAGATGTATTACCTGAAGAAATTACATCTAAGAAGAGAGAAAATAAGACTTTAAATGAATCAGGAGATGGGATAGTAGTATCACCTGAACTTGAGTTTCGAGAGGCGAAAAGGGAATTCGAGCGTAAATACATTGAGAAATGTCTTGAAAGAACTGGCGGTAATATAACTCAGGCCGCGGGTATGCTGGGGATGCACCGCCAGAGCCTTCAGCATAAGATCAAAGAGCTGGGGCTTTCGAAAAAGTTTGTAGCCGAAGAATAGAATCGGGCCAGGGTTAAACTAAGCTGTCTGGTCGCCCAGAACAACTTGTCTTCAAAACCGTGCGTGAGTCTTTCGTCCTCACACGGCTCCTCAATAGCTTGACTCTTGTCATTGGCACTGGCGATTTGTCAAGACCGTCTCTTCTAGTCTTGTTATCGTGGCAATGCCTGTGGAGAAGTTGCCAGTTGTAATACGCATCTCTTCCGCCAAGCTCTTTCGGGATTGATATGGTCAACTTCCATGTGCATCCCCGTGCTCGAAAGTACAGTCCACACTCAAAGCACCTGCCCTTGTTGTCTCTTGAGCAGTTTGGCTGACCCGCGTCGAGCATCTTCTGGATGCTGCCCGATTCGGGTTGTCCAATAAACAAGGTCACCGTCATAAGGGCTACTTCTCCATGTTAACCATAACGTGTCGCTCGTTATTGGGGTATCGGCATACCTAGTGTAACGTGGTCCGGTTATTGGCTATGAAGTCCCAAGGTCTGAGCGAGCCTTTGTTGCGTTGGGTATTGAAGTACCTGTCCGCGACCCATCTCCTACCTTTGTGGTGTCCGTGATGTCTCCTGCCCCATCTGAACAGCCTCATACAAACCAGATGATCCAGTTTGTTGAAGGCTTTCTTCGAGACTACAGTCGAGTAATAGTTGCTCCACCCTCTGATTATCGGGTTTAGCAACATAATCAAGACTTGCTTGCTTGATTGAGCTTGTGTTCGCCCTATGGTGTTGGCTATTGCTCGATAATGCCTTTGTACGGCTTCTTTGCTAGGCTTGATGATGGTCTTGAACGGGACTTTCCCCTCCGTCTCTCGTTTGGCCGCACCGCCACTTTTACCGTAGTGGTTTTTGCCGACGGGGAACTGCCGGATGTTAAATCCAAGAAAGTCAAACCCTACACCCTTTCCCTGCTTATGAAGAGTGTGCGTAATTCTGGTTTTGTTTTCTTTTAGTTCTAACCCTATCTCTGCCAGCCACTCGTTGGCTATCTCTTTGCACTTCTCTATTACCGCCAACTCCTCGTGCAGAATCACGAAGTCGTCCGCATATCTGATGACTTTCGGGCGATAGATGTGTTTCTTCACCCCGTTTACGACTTTCGAGTATGGAAAGGATTTGACTGATTCTTTCCTCAAGTCCGTGAAGGGCGATGTTGGCAAGTAATGGAGAGATGACCCCGCCCTGCGGCGTGCCAGTCTCAGTGGGTTGGAGGTTAGAGTCTTCCAACACTCCTGCTTTGAGCCACTTCTTGATGACTCTGCCGCAGCGAGGGGAAGGTCTGTCAGCTTCTCAAGGAGCTTTTCCTGATTGATGTTATGGAAGCACCCCTTTATGTCAGCATCCAGCACGTACCGCGGCACGTACTTGAGGTTGGCGAAGATCGCTTCGATCGCATCGTGACAGGAACGTCCTGGTCGGAAACCGTAGCTGTTTGGTTCAAACTTGGCTTCCCATTCGGGTTCCAGGGCTAGTTTGACCAATGCTTGATAAGCTCTGTCTCTCGATCGTGGGAATGCCTAGCGGTCTTTGTTCCGTCTTTCCGGGTTTGGGAATCCAGACCCTTCTGACAGGTTTGGGTTTCGGCGGGTTCTTTATCTGAGGGATAACAAGTCTCGTCCTTTGCGTTAGGACTGAGTTGCTTGAGTCCGTCCACGCCCGCCGTTTTCTTGCCCTGATTGTCTTGCGTGACCCGGCGGACCGCGAGGCATTTGCCGACCAGGATTTCATCAGGAGTCGTTGGAGTTTGTGGACTGATACTTGACGTTGCCACGTTGTCGAAGCTTGGTAGATTCGTTTTTGGAGCTTGAAGACCTCCGTTCTCGATGCTCTTTCCAGGGGAGGTCTTTCCATTCATACATCGGCTGTGCAGCCGTGTTCATAGACTGTATACTCCGACTTGTAACTCTACCTTCCAAATTACCGTGCCCACGTCAGCATATCCTCCGGCTTTCCCGGAGGCGTTGGCTTCTTAGGCAATCCTGCCCTCAATGAACTTGCGGCTGACTGCCTGCTCCTTCTTTCACGATGCTACTGTGAGAGGGGAGAGAATCATTGAGGGTTACCCCGTTCCTGATAATCGTTTTGCGTGACTTTAGGATTGCACTTCCCGCCGGGTTTATTGAGAGTGAATGTCAGTCGGTTCTAAAGCCGCTGACCTCTTGTATCCTTTCCCGTTTTGGGCAAGCCTATCAACCCGCTTTGGCTTGTTCATTCTAGCGGCGGTGTCACATGCATTTGTCGCCTATCCATGAGTCACCTGCTGGCAGATGTCCCAATGTCGGGTTTATGGGTGTCCTGCTTTTAGCCCATGCTGCGCGCAGAAGTTGATGGTCAGTCTCATCCACGTGGGCTACGCTTTCACCTGTTCACTACAGGGGTAGGGGTTTCACCTACTCGATTATCAAGTTGTCAAAGAACGATAACAAGTGGATTTGCTATCATCCTCGCTCCTCGTCTATTACTTTATGTTTCAGCATTTAAATTACTGAAAATAAATAATTTAGAGGAAACGGGTCGCACCTAGAAAGGAATATCATCATCGCTGATGGCTGGCGAATGATCTTCCTCGGGCGCCTGACGGGCGCTTCGTTCTTCACGAGAGACCGGAGCCTCATCGCCCCGAGGCCCTATAAATTGCAGGTCGCTGGCGTTTACATCCAGGCTTGTTCTCGTATTGCCGTCCCTATCCTGATACTCCCGCTGGGTCAATCGGCCTTCGATATAGACGAGCTTCCCTTTGGAGAGGTACTGGCTGGTCGTCTCCGCCCTGTTGCCCCAGAGGCTCACGTTGAACCACGTGGTGATGTCCTGATACTCGCCAGATTTATCTTTTCTTCGCTCCGAAGTGGCTACTGAAAAGTTACAGACGGCCGTCCCCTGGGGGGTATAGCGCACTTCCGGATCGCGTCCAAGATGGCCCACTAAGATAATTTTATTGAAAGAAGCCATTAATATTCTCCTCTTAGAGTTTTGATATTCCCGCTGATCCAGGTATCTGTCGCTGTTGGCGGCGCGATTATAGCATAGGAATCTTGCCGGTCGGGAATCGTTCGACAGGATTCACATCTTGTATTCACTGGCATCGTCGATCAGGTCTTCCGGCCAATCATCTTGCGACGAGCTAGGTTCTTCGCTTATCGACGCGCTGGAGTTCTTTATCACCTCGTCGTTAACATAGATCGGACAATCCACTCTCAGGGCAAGGGCGATTGCATCGCTCGGCCTCGAATCTATAGTTAAAACTTCTCCATCGCGCACCATCTCGATCACGGCAAAGAAAGTATTATCGATCAAATCGGTGATGACTATTCTTCTGACCGTGGCCCCCAGCTCCCAGATGATGTTCTTTAGCAGGTCGTGTGTCATCGGTCTCTGGGTGGCAAGTTTTTCTATTTCGACCGCTATCGCATTGGCTTCAAAAGCGCCGACCCAGATCGGCAACATCGCCTCGCCGTTGACATCTTTCAAAATTATGATGGGAGTATTTGCCGTGGGATCCATCATTAAGCCACGAATCTTCATCTCTATTTCCATCATTATTTTCCTCGCTGATCTTCACAACCTGCTGTCACTTCGATCCACGTGGCGTCAATTAAACCACACAAGAGATTCAAAGTCCAATAGAGCTTCCGAACGCATTGAAGCCCGTTTCCGAAGACGTTTGACTGCGCGCAATGCTTGAACGATGGACTCAAAATCAATCAAGCTTGACAGTGTTGAACGATAGCATTAGGATGCAAGCGTTCTTAACAACTGGAGCCCTCGTAGGAATGGTCATAGCAATCGCTAATCAGAAAGGCGGGGTAGGGAAGACAACAACGGCCATAAATCTATCGGCTGCGCTCGCCCTTTCGGGAAAGCGAGTCCTTCTCATCGACCTTGACCCGCAGGCGAATTCAACTTTGACCTTTCTTGACCCTTTCAGCTTCGAGAGATCGATCTATGAGATGCTGACCGAGCCGGAAGTGCGCTATGAGGATGTGGTCCGCCCCTCAAAAGTGCCCGGCCTCGATGTTCTTCCATCAAGAATCAGCCTCGCGAAGTTCGAGAGCAAGTTGATTGGCGAATTTGACGCGCCCTTCAGGCTCAAGGACAGAATCGAAGGGCTCATCAAGACTTACGATTACACCGTTATCGATACTCCGCCGACACTCGGATTGATTACGGTCAATGCGCTTGTGGCTTCGAACTATCTGATCGTTCCCATTCAACCCTCTTACTTCGCCCTTGAAGGCACGGATGATCTGCTCGAGACGGTCGAGAAGGTCAAAGCCAGACCCAACCCCAATCTACAGGTTCTCGGGGTGGTTATCACGATGCTGGATAAGAGGACTACGCTGGCCAAAGATATTCAACAGCAGATCAGACAGGTCTTTGGCGAAAAGGTCTTTGGGACCGTGATCAGCAAGTCGGTTCGTCTCGAAGAGAGCCCGGCTTATAAGGAAACCATATTTACTTTTGCGCCGGCATCGAGCGGCGCGTCAGAGTATTCGAGTCTATGCCAAGAGGTGATGAGCCGTGTCTAAACGAGGTCTGCCGACAAATTTCAAGCTGCGCCACGATGCGCATTATGTCGAACAGTTGACTAGCCGCAGCGCCGGCGCTCCGGTGGGGCGCATGATCCCAATCGATAAGCTCGCTCCAAACCCTGGCCAGCCGAGGGTAGAGATCGGCGACCTTGGCGACCTTGTCTCCTCGATAAGAGAGAAAGGGGTGCTTGAGCCGATACTGGTCAGACCGAGCGACGTGGGCGGCCGGTTTATGATCATAAGCGGCGAGCGCCGGTATCGTGCGAGCCTCGAAGTCGGGCTCAAGGAGATGCCCTGCATTGAGATGGATGTTGACGACCGCGCCGTGGCGGAAATCTCCTTGATCGAAAACCTCCAGCGAAAGGACCTCACCGCGTTTGAGGAGGCCGACGGGCTGCAGGCCCTCGCCCAGAGGTTCGGCTATACCCACGAAGAGATCGCAAAAAAGATAGGTAAATCCAGAACCTCGATCACCGAATCGCTCTCTTTGACAAACATCCCGGCCCCCGTAAGGGAGCTATGTCGGCGCGCCGACATAGCCTCTAAATCAATGCTGTTACAGGTGGTTAGACAGCCGACAGAGGAGGAAATGGTCCGTCTCGTTGAGAAAATAAAGGACGGAGGGCTTACGAGGGATGACGCGCGGAAAGTCCGCCAGGGAAAGACGGCAAGGGTGAAGAGTTTTACATACAGAAGTAATCCGAAGAACCAGGCGTGGGCCCTCACGTTGAGTTTTCGCAAGGCACAGGTGTCAAAAGAGGAAGTAAAAGAGGCCTTGCGCGAAGCGCTCTCTCTTATCGATTAGTCCCGCACTTTTTCTATTTTGCCTTCTTTGCGAGTTCCTTCTGATACCTCTTGGCGAGCCGTTTGGCCAGCCTGTCAAGGGCGGGCTTAAAAGGCTTTAATAGCTTTACTCTCAGACCCCCCTGCTGCTCCCTCCATACCTCAAAATACTTCTCTATATACTGTCTGCAGGCCGGTTCTAGCTGGTTCTTTTTTATCCCCTTCGAGAGCGTCATGTGGTAATGCTGCGCGGCAATTGAAAGCAAAACCTGCGCGAGATTTGACTTAAAGGCCATACGGCTCACGAGCCTTTTTAAGAATTTTTCATTTGGCTGTAGAACGGAGACTGCAACCTCGCCCCAGGCCAAAGCGCCCGGCATTTTAGGGTGGTATAGAGCCGGAAGGGTAGCGCGTTGCGAGGGAGGAATCCTCGGCTCGGTTATCAAGTCGACGAACATGATCTTACTTAATCCCCGGAGGTGCTCGGCCGGGATGATATCAAGCACCTTTTCAGCCTGTTGTTGCAGGTTCTTTACCGAGATGGACGTGTGTGTCTCAAGTTTCACTTTCACAAGCTCCTTTTAAATTATTTTATTAATTCGACTTGTATGATCTCCTTAAGGTTTTTCTTTTAATGTGGTTTCTAGTTCTTGTACTCTATTCTCTAGATTTCTTATGCTCTTTTGCAAACCAGGAAGTCGCGTAAAGATTGCCTGGGATTTTAACCATATGCGGTTATTAAAGGCAGGAGATCCGGAGACAACCGAGCCGGGGCTTATGTTCTCACCGACACCGCTTTGGGCGGTTACTACCGCATCGTCTTCGATTGACAGGTGTCCGGCCGCTCCCACCTGTCCGGCCAGTACCACTCGCTTACCGACTCTTGTTGAACCGGCGAGCCCAACCTGGGCGCAGATCAGGCTGTCTTCCCCCACCGTACTGCCATGACCGATCTGGACGAGGTTGTCGATCTTTGCGCCCCTGGCAACCCGCGTAGCTCCCAGCGTGGCGCGATCAATAGTTGTCCCTGCGCCAATTTCGACATCGTCTTCGATTACGACTGTCCCCACTTGCGGAATCTTAAACCAGCGGCCTTCATTATCCTTTGCAAAGCCGAACCCGTCGGACCCGATGACCACGTTATTATGGATTATGCACCTGCTCCCGATTTGCACCTGCTCGCGTATTCTTGAGCCTGAGTGTATCAGGGTTCCGGCGCCAACAACGGCCTGATCATGAATTGTGCAGTTCTCCTGGATGATCGTATTATCCTCGATAATCGCCCGGTCACCAACGTATGTGAATGCGCCTATCGAGACCCCATTACCGATCCGCGCCGTATCCGACACGAAGGCCGTAGGGTGAATCCCGCGTGACTTCACCGGGCGCGTGAAGAATAGTTCTATAGCCTTTGCGAAAGTCAGGTAAGGATTCTTATTCTTAAGGAGATTAGATTGAAGAGGGGGGCTGTCTGGCCCCACTATAAGAGCGGAGGCGCGGCTCTTTTTTGCAAGCGAATAGTATTTAGCGTTTGTTAAAAAACTCAAATCTCCTTCAGCCGCTTCCTCAAGCGTGGCGACGCCGGTAATGACGACATCCCCGTCGCCTTCAAGGATGCAGGATAGCTGCTCTGCGATCTCATTTAGCCTCATTTACTGTTACACTCGATGCGCCAAGCTTATGCCCGCCCGCTATAAACGCGGGTGCCGGAGCCTGTAGAACTTGAAAAGGAAAAAAAGCGTGCTATAGACTCCCATCGGGCCGTTAATCGTAAGTAGAGATTCTAGCGTAGCCAGGCTCTTACGGAAAGTCTGAAGTACCTCTTCCGGTAGGTCTCGACGGAGTAAAAGATGAATAAGCGAATAGAAGAAGCCTTCTTCAATTATCTTCGCGTTGAAAGAGGGCTCTCTTCAAACACAATCATCGCCTATCAGCACGACATGAAGAAGCTTGCGGGGTTCGCCGACTCACTCAAGAAGGATTACCTTTCGCTTGAGCGAGATGACCTGCTGGCCTACATACAACACCTGAACCATTTAAAACTCGACCCTAAGAGCATCGCCCGGGCGCTTGTCACCGTCAGGAGTTTCTTCAAGTTCCTGGTGCTCGACGGGTTCTTAAAACGAGACCCGACGGCAAACCTCGAATCCCCCAAGTCCTGGCAATCGCTTCCAAAATTCCTTTTATCCGAAGAGGTCGAGCGATTGCTCGCAAGCCCCGATCTGGATACGGATGTCGGCGTCAGAGATAAAGCAATGCTCGAAGTCCTGTATGCCACCGGGCTCCGAGTCTCTGAGCTTGTCGGTCTCAAGCTGGTTGATGTCAATTTAGACCTCGGCCTATTAACTACGCTCGGGAAGGGAAGCAAAGAGCGCAGCGTCCCCCTGGGGAAAAGCGCAATCAACTGGACTCGGCGGTATCTCGGCATACGCCATGTTTTGTTGGGCGGTAAGAGCAGCCCTTTTCTCTTTGTCAGCCCGCGAGGGAAGCCGCTCACAAGACAAGCCTTCTGGAGCTTGATCGTGTCCTACGGAGAGAAAGCCAGGATCGGTCATATAACCCCTCACCTGCTCAGGCATAGCTTTGCCACGCACCTGCTCGAAAATGGAGCCGATCTGCGGTCCGTGCAAATGATGCTCGGCCACAGCGATTTAAGCACAACGCAGATTTATACCCACGTAACCAATGAGCGTTTAAGAGAGATTTATAAGAAGTTTCATCCGCGCGCGTGAAAGAGGGTAGCAAGTCATCAATATTCGATGATCTGCGGGCTGCGTGTGAACATCTCTATGAGGTAATCGTGCAGGTAGTTATAAAGCTGCCTCTGAAAATCCCACGGAAAAGCTCGTGATTCTATCTCCCTGGGCGTGAGGAAATACCTGTAAGGGTCATCGTGGAGACCTTCGATCTTTAATCTCACGGTCACCTCAACTCCCCGGTCCTTCGAACGAACCGTCCACGCAAAAAGAGGATGCTCATACCTCGATAGCTCCGCTTCGACCTTTTGCAGGTACTCAGTCTCTTTGAGAGATTCCGGCTCGCTCAATTGGTCACCTCACTCTTACTAAACTTTGCCGCGAGAGCGTAGCGGTCCGACGGTAAAAGTCTGTCGGGTTAATGAAGCATCCTCTTGAGGGGCGGCTGAATGCTTCGCTACGGTTTCGCTTGAATGCCGCCAATCGCGTCCTGATGCCAGCAGCCCGGCCTGCGAAGGGTCATAGCGCTTTATAAGCTCAAGCGCTTCGGCAACGTGCTCCTTCTCCTCTTCGATAATATGGCGCAGAAAGCCCGCAACGTCGGGGCTGTTGGTCTCGGCTGCCATGCGCTGATATACGTTTATCGTCTCTATTTCCCTTACCAGGATATCACGTAGGATTATTATCTCTTCGCCGGTCTCATCCATGTATGCGCTCCTAGCGACTGTTGAATTTAAAATGTACAAATCGCATCCGGGCGATGGATGCGCAAATAGACGCCCTTTAGCACCCTGAACATCAGGTTCATGTTCCGCCGGCCTAAATAGGCGACTGAAGTATCGATTGAGACCAGCAACTCAAGGTTCTGCCTGCCGGTTGAGACGACCACACCCGCGCGCGGGGCGAGAAGCGGCGAGCGGAATATGCCTCCCGTCAATACCGCTCGGACGTGCGCTATCTCAAGAAGCGAAGAGCCCTTGAGTACCCTATGCATATCCGCATATATCCGCGGGTGAATTACTGCCGCGAAAGGACCGCTGTGCCCGTTCTGTTTGAGAAGCTTTGTCATGAATATAAAGTTCTCAAAAGCATCTCCCGGATTTGTCCATTTCAGCCCCGTCGCTATAGTTCTGCCCTCGACCGTCATCAAGCCGATATACCCGTACGGCTGATGGCCAAACAGCACGAGCTTATCTTCGCTTCTTGCGACCATCGAGGCCGCCGCCGCCGCCTTTGACGTGGGGAAGACCTGATGGGCAAGCCTCGCCTCCGCCACGTCCCGCCAGTGGAGAATAAAATCCTTCGAGATAATAGGAATGATCGCGCTATCCCGGCTCTCGGTTTTGACGGCCTTTCCGCCAGAGCCTAGATTGCTTCTATACCCTTCGGTGATTCCGACGAGCTTGTCCGTAGGCACTGTCTGTACGCCTGCCCCGAGCGGCCCGGTAATATCGATAAACCGGCGCGCGACCGTGGCATCGCCTACCGCTTTGACAACGCGGTTTAAATGCTCATCTTCGGCGGGCGTAAGCGCATCGCCTGTATGGATGAATTCCCTCACAGGCTCGCCATTATAGCTAAATGTCGCGCACAGCTTAAGCCGCGTTTTGCAACTTCAAATATATAGCTTGTTTTATGCCCCTGTCATTGACATGGTATAACCGTGGTCCCTAGCATTGAATTGTAGAGATGAGCGTAACAGCGACGAGATCAAAAGAAAGGTTTGCAGATGAGCATTGATAAAGAAGCTGTCCTGGCCGCCCTTCAGACCGTAAAAGACCCCGCGGTGAATAAAGATATTGTGAGCCTCAATATTGTAAGAGACCTGGAGGTAAAAGGGAGCGGCGTTCAGTTCAGGCTTGTCTTCCAAACCCCGGTCTCTCCGCCCAAGGCTAAACTTGAGCAGGCGGCGCGCGAGGCCGCGCTCAGTGTCGGAGGGGTCAGCTCAGTCGAGATAAGAGTTGAATCCGAGATACCGCGCGCGCCGTCAATCGAAGGGAAACAGTCGGTGCCCGGCGTCGCAAATATTATTGCCGTAAGCTCGGGCAAAGGCGGGGTAGGAAAATCGACCGTGGCCGTAAACCTTGCGATAGCGCTTGCGCATTTCGGAGCAAAAGTCGGCCTGCTCGATACAGACGTGTATGGCCCAAATGTCCCTATAATGGTCGGTATAGATAAAGAGCCTGTCGTTCGCGGGCAGAAGCTCATTCCACACGAAGCATACGGCATAAAAGTTATGTCGCTAGGGTTTCTCAATCGCGGGGACCGCCCGGTTATCTGGCGCGGACCAATGCTTCATACAGCCATCAGGCAGTTTTTATACGATGTCGAGTGGGGCGAGATCGATTACCTGATCGTCGGACATGCCTCCGGGCACGGGCGATGCCCAGCTCAGCCTCGCGCAGTTGGTCCCGGTACAGGGGGCGGTCCTCGTTACCACGCCGCAGGAAGTGGCGATGGGTGACGTGCGCAAAGCCTTCAACATGTTTGAGCAGGTCCATATACCCACGCTCGGGATAGTGGAGAATATGAGCTATTTTATTTGCGGCAACTGCTCGGAGCGCCACGCCATTTTCGGGACAGGCGGGGGACAGGAGCTTGCCGACAAGTTTAAGACCATGCTGCTGGGGCAGGTTCCCCTCTCGGTCGAGGTGCGAGAAGGGGGCGACCGGGGGCTCCCGATTGTCGTGGCCGCGCCAGATAGTCCGCAATCCCAGGTCTTCTTTAGTATCGCCGACGGGGTGGCTTCTCAAATCGGATTGCTTGCGCGCAGGGGCGCCGGTTTGCCGATAATAGACATGAGCGATAGCCGCGGCGATAAGTTTGTGGTTTAATAGAGAGGCTCTGATGGCCGAGTATTCGCGAGTTAGGTTATAATGGAACAGACTGTTATTGGCGGAAGAGATTGTTGGCCGCTCTTGGGCGCGCTAACAAGATTAGCGCTAAGCTAAGGACAACTTTTAGAGGGGAAGCTTGTAATGATTACACTGACTGAAAACGCCGTTAGTGAAGTAAAGAAATTCATAGAGACGGAGAATGCCGGGCCTGAATCTGGGCTGCGCATCCGCGTCGTGCCCGGAGGGTGCAGCGGGTTTTCCTATTCTATGCAGATAGAAGAAGCACCGCGCCAGGGGGATGAGATATTGACGCACGACGGGCTGAGGGTCTTCGTCGACATGTTCTCGAAGCAGTACCTCGAAGGCGTGCAGGTCGATTACGTGAATACTGTCATGGGGTCGGGCTTTACCTTCAGCAACCCGAACGCGACCGGAAGCTGCGGGTGCGGCAGCTCGTTTTCTGTCTAGCGCTGAAGATCGACCCTTGTTGAGAAACGAATGAGCGGGCCGAAGAGATGTTTCACCACAGGCTCACGGCCCGCTCTTGTGCTTGCCCGCCGTCTCGACCCTCATCTCGCTTGAATCCGCCTTGGCCTTGAGTCGATCCGGCTTTTCAGGTTGACACTGTAAGTCTCAAAAATTATATTGGGTAACTCATTCGAGTTTCATCCCTATTTTCTCAAGTAGTAGAGTACAGGCCGCTTCTGTCAGGAATGTAGTACTAAAGGAGGAACTATGTTTCCATTGTCAGGCGTTGAGCTTTCTGCTCTGTTGCCCCACATGTTGCCGGGTTTCTTGCTCCAGGATAGAGAAGTCTTCAGTCTATTGGATGGGACCAGACCATACTTCGATATGCTGCTCAGGTGGATACACTTGATCGCGGGCATAGTCTGGATAGGTCATCTATACTTCTTCAACCTGGTCAACGTCAACCTTATGGCTAAGCTTGATGGTCCGACCAAGGGGAAGGTGATTCCTCACTTGATGCCGCGCGCTCTCTGGTGGTTTCGTTGGGGCGCTGTTGTGACGGTTTTTGTCGGACTTATGTACTACGCTATGTTTATGCTCGCGCCGCGGGCCGGAGAGGCTAGAACGAGCCCCTGGCCGGTCCTGTTGGTCTGGCTGTTGATTATTGCCGCCGTATTTGGCGCCGAGATGTTTGCGCTTAAGAACATAAATAACGGGTGGACCCTGGCCGTGGTTGTAACGGTGCTGGCTATGGTTCTCGCGATTGCCTTAATCTTGTGGTTCAACAGTTCACTCTTTAACCCTGACCTTCCACCCAACGGCCGGTCTACGGCTGACAATAAGGTCTATTCAATCGGCATAGGCGGCGGGCTGGGAATATTGATGATGTTCAATGTATGGGGCATTATCTGGCCAAACCAGAAACGCATAATCTCGTGGACCGCCGATAATGCCGAAAACGGGACGGCCATTCCGCCCGAGTCCGCGAAACTGGCCCGCGCGGCATTTCTCGCGTCGCGGACAAACACCTGGCTATCGATTCCTATGCTCTTCTTTATGGGAGCTTCGGGCCATTTTCCTCTCTTCGGATCGTAGGCGTCGGGCCGGTTGAATTATCAGGGGAGCGGAGAATGTTTGTCCGCTCCCCTCAGCCTCTCCCAACTTTAAGTTTTCTTGCCTAATTCTTTAATCCAAAAGCGTTTCGCCAGCTATCCCCGATTAGTTTCATCCGCCAGCTTATATAAAGTGATTTGTTAACGGTCGGCACGGCGACAGTTAAACAATCTTCTGAATAGGCGGATTGTTTGTGCATTCCTCCAAATTGAGTAATAATCCTAGACCGATCAGAAGGAGAAATAATGATGAGCGAAGAGAGCGCGCGATTAATAAGACAGACCCCGCTAAAGGATAAGCTCAGAGAGCACGGGGCCACTTTTGAGGAGAGATTCGGCGCGGAGATGGCCTGGTCCTTTGGCAGCCCCGAAGATGAGGCGGACGGGGTGCGAAGCGCGGCCGGCCTGATTGACCTTTCTTCTCACGGGGCGATAAGAGTCGGTGGCAAAGAGGCGATACAATTCTTAAACGGTCTTGTTACAAACGATGTTAAGACCCTCGAAAAGGGGAAGGGGATGAGCGCCGCGTTTCTGACCGGGCACGGAAAGGTGAGGGCGCTTTGTAGAGTCCTAAACCTCGGAGAAGAGTATTTGATTCTCACCGATCCTCAGACCCACGAAAAGGTCTTCAAATATGTCTTCCCGTTCTCTTATGCCGGCGACTTCAAAGTAGAAGACGTATCCGAGGAATATAGAATGCTCTCCGTCCAGGGGCCAAACTCTCTTCTGGTTATGAAGGAGACCTGCTTCGAGCCTGTGCCAGAGCTTGGCGAGAACGATTGGATCGAGACGATCATGGGCGGCCATAAGGTTCTCGTCGTCAAGCATTCGCATACCGGGGAAGCCGGGTTCGACATACTCTGCCCCGCAAACGGCCTGAGCGACATCTGGGATTTCTTGCTTTTGAAAGGCGGATACCATTCGCTTGCTCCTTTCGGTCTCGGCGCGCTTGAAATCTTAAGAGTAGAAGCCGGGAAACCTCTTTACGGAATAGATGTAGATGAAAGCAACATGATGTTGGAGACGGGTCTATCCGATGCGGTCAGCTTTACCAAGGGGTGTTATACCGGGCAGGAAGCCGTCGCAATGGCGACATACCGTGGGCACGTGAGCAAGAGACTCTCGGGGTTAATCCTTGAATCATCTATCGCTCTTTCCGGCGGCGAAAAGGTTCTGAAAGCCGGTAAAGAGATAGGCCGAATAACCAGCGGCTTGAGTTCAAGGCGTGTCGGCTCGACAATCGCCCTTGCTTATCTAAAATACGGTTTCTTCGAGGTCGGGACCGAGCTTGAAGTAGAGGTCGAAGGGCAGGCTACTTCCGCGCGGGTAGTAGAACTCCCTTTTTATAAAACGAATTAGGGGGATTATCTAAAGTTCTACTTTGAAACCTAAAAAAGCGACGGCTGGATTATAAGGCTTGAAGGAGAGACTACTTCCAGGCCCAGCCTTCTCTTAAACTCGTTTGAACTCGCGGGGGAATGGCCCTGAAAGTGATTATTGAAGTATCCGAAAATAAGAGGAACTCTCTCCATTAATGACCTGAACCCTCCCTCCCACTCCTGGAGTTCCTTCTCCCTATTAATCTGGATGCGACTATAGTCGGTCAGATCGCGCGGCCCGAGCCATCGCACGTATGCGAAGGGCGCGGTCGGGGTCTCAATCAGGCGTATGCTCTCCTTGCGTCTGATCCAACGACTGTCGGTGAGCGCCAGCGCCACTCTATGCTCGGCCAGAGTGGCCAGCGTCTCGGGCGTAAGCCATGCTTCATCTCTGAATTCGATTGAGAACCTGACATCATCCGGCAGCAGCTTCAGGAAAGGCTTTAACAGGGCGCGCTCGTCCGGAGAAAAGTCCGGCGGCATCTGTATCAGGACGCACCCTAGTTTCTCCTTTAGGATGCGAACCCTCTCGACAAACTGTAAAAGCAATTCCTCACTATCGCGAAGCCGAGCCTTATGTGTTATCTCAGAGGGGAGTTTTAAAGAGAATACAAAATCGCCGGGTGTGCGCTCTGCCCACCCTCGCACCGAGGCCGCCGGGGGAACCGCATAAAACGTGGAGTCGATCTCGACCGTGTTGAATATCTTAGAGTACAACTCCAGCATCTCTTTTTTACGTGTGCCGGAGGGGTAGAACGGGCCGACCCATCCGTCATAATTCCACCCTTGAGTTCCTATGTGTACTTTTGCATTCATGCTGATCGAAGGTTAAATATACTACCTTAGAGAAGCGAATTGAAGATAGCGACATCATTGGAGGCGTAAATGGAAATAAGACCAGGCTCCCCCAAGATAGGTGTGATGGGCTCCGCGAGGGGTGATTTTTCTTTGGAGGAGAGAGAGCGGCTGGCCGAAACCGCCGCGCGGCTGGGCCGAGTCATCGCCGATAGAGATTGCATTTTGATCACCGGCGCGACAACCGGGCTACCGGACCTTGTCGCAAGGTCGGCCCGGCAGGCAGGCGCGGCGACGATAGGCATATCGCCGGCTATAAACCACCGGGAGCACACCGGGCGATACGGATTACCGGACGACGGAGTAGATTTGATCATATATACCGGCTTTGGGCTCAAAGGGCGCAATGTCGTGAATATAAGGGCGTCAGACATCGTGATAATCTTCGGCGGGGGGATGGGCACGCTCAACGAGTTTACAATCGCCTATGACGAGGGAAAGGTGATCGGGGTATTGCCCGGCTCGGGGGGAGTTGCCGATCATATAGATGAGATAGTTGGCTTTGCCGCGAAGGCCACGACCGCGGAGATAATCTCGGATGCCAATGTTGAGGCTTTGATTGACAGGTGCCTGTCTATCTTCAACCTTAGACGGTCGTCCGATTAGATGAACCCTTTCATTCTACGTTAGGAGTTACCCAGTAACGATTAGTATAGTAGGCTCTTATCGCCTCAATGCCCTCTCGGAATATTGCCTTGACGGTCTTATCGTCCTTGCCGCCCGCGTCAACGGTCACTTTTCCATCATCGCCTGGCTTTATCGATAGCCCGCCCTTCGGGGTTACAAACTCAATCAGTCCCTCCCATTTCGATTCGTCGAACACGAGCACGTTTCCGTTCCCGCCGAAGGCAAAGACCTTATCGTCTCCCGCCTTTACGAAAGAGACGCCGTGCTCTGACCAGAGCCAGTCTATCAATTCAGCCAGCTCGGCGAGCAAATCTTTGAAGGGTCCCGAAAACTTCGGTCCTGACGTCGCAGTTGACATAATTATTCCTTTTTTCTTTGACTCGCTACTGCTTTTGAAAACGATTGCGGGCGACCGCCCGCGTCAATGCACCGTTCAGCCACGCCCTTCCCATCCTATCTGCTTGAGCGCGCCATCCTCGACGATCACCGGAACTGTCGGGTCCCCGTCGCTGTAGGCAAGCATCTCGGCGCGGAATTTTAGATTATCCTGAGCGTTTCGCTCGTCAAAATCCACACCTTTGCCGCGGTAATGCTCCTTGGCCTTTGCGCAGTGTGGGCACCCCGGCTTTGTATAAATTATCAGGGCCAATTCTTGTGTGCTCCTTGTGAAAAATAGATCGAAACTCACGCGTTGGCGCTAGTGTACCAAAGCTGGTTAGGGCTGCCAAGTAGCGCCGCGGCAAAGTTGAACTGCTCGACGGCTGGTGTTATCTTTTGCGGCGCAGTTATGACGACCGCAGCGCGAGGGGATAAAGAGTGTCAAAAGATAATATGGCTGATGCAAAAAGACGCGCGGCCGAGCGCGCCGTTGAATTTGTAAACCAGGACCAGATAGTGGGCCTGGGAACCGGCTCCACCGCCAGGTTCGCGATAGAGGCTCTCGGCCGCCGGGTCAAAGAAGGGCTTTCTATAAAAGGCGTCCCAACGTCGAATGAGACTGAAAGACTCGCAAGAGAGGCGGGCATATCTCTATTGGCGCTCAACGAAGCGAGCGCGATAGACGTAGTGATCGACGGCGCCGACGAAGTTGATCCGCAATACAATTTGATAAAGGGGGGAGGGGGCGCGCTGACAAGAGAGAAGCTGGTCGCTCTCGCTTCCAAAACTCGGATAATAGTCGTCGACGACTCAAAACTGGTTAAACAACTGGGAAGCACCTTCGCGCTGCCTGTGGAGGTCCTTCCATTCGGATGGTCACACGCGGCCCGAAGGCTTGAAGGTCTCGAAAGCCGCGTTAGCTTGAGATTGATCGGCGATCAGCCTTTCAAGACCGATAATGACAACTATATCCTTGATTGTCGATTCGACCAGATAGGGGACCCGGCGCGATTAGAGAGAGAGATAAAGCTCCTGCCGGGGGTCATAGAGAGCGGCCTCTTTGTATCGCTGGTCGATTTTCTCATCGTTGGCCACGAGGACCGCGTAGAGGTGCAGGAAACGAAGTCCTAAACGCATGGCGGGTGAGGGGCTTTGCTAAAAAGCGCTTATCATGTAGAATCAACCATCCCCCAAAAAGTCACGTCACATCGGAGAGCTCAAGTGAACGAATCAAACTGGAGAGAAGGTCTGTTCGAGGGCTTTAATGATCTGATTGAGATAGAGATATGCGCCTCTCGGGCGAAAGTGCCGGAGAATAACAAACTGCTCCGGTGCTTTCAATACATAAAAACTGAGACGATATCCCTCGGGGACTATTGCTGGAACGGCGACTGTGTGAATTGCCAGGTCTGGTACAGGGACGGGGCCGGGGAAGTGAAATCTGCGCTGGCCTGCCGGCTCTATGTAAAACCGGGTATGGTGATAACCGGGCTTAGCGAGACCTTGAAATCCGACTTGAACGATTAACCCCTCTTTAGTTTCGCGGTTTGAAAAGAAAGCGATAGATCATATCCGAGAGCGCGTCGATCGCACGGTTCTGATCGAACTCGCAGCAGCCAGTTACATAATCTTGCGAAATATCAAAGACGACGCGGTGGACGACAAAGGCCGCGGCCTCGACATCAATATCCCAGCTAATGCCCGCCTTTTTCGATAGCGATATCATTTCTTGCAGACGGGCAATAGAGCGATTCATCATCGCCTTTTGCTTTGCCGCGAATTCAGCATCCTTCAACACCAGCTCGCATATGACCCTGTGCAGCCCCGCGTGAGTCTGCTTATCGACAACCGCGTTGGCGACGGCCTGTCTTATCCTCGGCCTTAATTCGTCGTCAAATAGGTGCTCAGGTTTCAGGGAGTCGAATATGTTCTTAAAAAGTTCTTCGGCCAGCCGGTCGAAAATCGTAAGGAGTAGATTTCGCTTGTCGGTGAAATAGACGTAAAACGAGCCGACGCTCACGCCGGCCGCCGCCGCTATGTCATTGGAAGTAGTCTTCTCGTACCCGCGCTCCTGAAACAGCTCTATCGCCGCCAGAATGATCTTCTCTTTCGTCTGTTTGCTCCTGGCTTGTTTGGGGTCGGCCGGGACGGTCGTCACCACTGTATCTGCCATTTTACCTCCTGGGCTTTATTGCCGACTTTTTTGGGTTGCCCGGCATTATAACAATCTGTGAGTTTTTATTCAAAATAATTCTGGACAAACTGAGGTTGACCTCAATATATTTTAATCGAACTTGAATTCAACTTCAGCGTATTAAAGAGCAGCGTCAGCGGTAGCTCATACGGAGATTCAGAAAGGAGATCAGGTTATGCGAGGTAAGAGGTTGGGGGTGGTTGCTTTATTGCTTATGGCGGTAATCGCATTCACTGCTTCCGGAACGGTCTTTGGGCAGGAAACCAGCCGGAGCATCACCATCACGCGTGAAGCAAAACTGGCCGGTAAGGCCGTGTCACAGGGCAAGTACACGATAACCTTCGACGAGAAAAAAGAGGGTGAGCTAACTGTCCTCAAAGACGGGGAAGAGATCACAAAGGCATCATACAAGCTTGTTGAGCTGAGCAAGTCGGCTTCCGAAAACGCCGTCGTCTATCGTGCCGCGGCCGATGGCGGGCTGGCCGTCAGCCGCATAGAGTGGAAGGGTATGAAGACGGCAATCAAGATTGATTGATCGGTCTTATAAAGACTAAGTTTGATCGGCGGGGGCTAATGAATAAGATTAGCCCCCGCCTGCTTTTTGCTGTAATGATTTTATTTAGGTGTTCAGTACGGGAAGCGACGCGCCCGTTTTCGAGTCGTTTGCGGGGGCCGGCCGCTGCATGGGGTTATATATCGTGTCTCGCTCTACGGGTTCTCGCCCCGCGCCTCGAATCAATTCCTCTATTCCGCTCCTGGTCAACTGGTTTTCGTTCCCTTCGACCAGGTACGACTCCATCAATGACCCGCCGTCGTTTATCGTTCCATCCAGATCGTCCGCGCCGAACCTCAGCGCGACCTGCGCAAGGTTCTTTCCCAGCATAACCCAGTAGGCTTTTATATGGGTTATGTTGTCGAGCATAAGCCGAGAAATGGCGATTGTCTTCAGGCTATCGATCCCGGACGGCCCGGGCAGCTCCGACAGAGCGGTGTCGCGCGGGTTGAAGGCAAGAGGGATGAAGCACATCAGCCCGCCTGTTCGATCCTGTAGCTCGCGCAGTCTTATCATATGATCGACGCGGTCTTCGTAGGATTCTACGTGCCCATAAAGCATTGTCGCGTTTGTCGGGACCCCGCGCCGGTGTACCTTTTCCGCAAGCTCTAGCCACCGCTCGCCCGAGGTTTTGTGCGCGCAGATTCGGCTGCGAGTTGGCTCGCGAAAAATCTCCGCGCCCCCGCCGGGGCAGCTATCAAGACCGGCCTCGATCAAACCATCGATCACTTCCTCATCGCTCATGCGGCATATGCGCGTCAGGTGATCGATCTCAACCATGGTGAATGCCTTGAGGTGCATATCAGGGAAGCTCTTCTTTAACTCTTCGAGAAGCGAACTGTAGTAATCAAACTGGAGCCTGGGGTGGAGCCCGCCGACGATGTGCAACTCGCGTGCGCCCTCCTGATAAGCCTTTCTTGCGATCTCAAGACATTCTTGAACTGACCATTCGTAACCTTCCGGGTCGCGAACCCTTTTATAGAAACTGCAAAAGGCGCAATCCGAAATGCAGATGTTCGTATAGTTCATGTGTCGATTGACGTTGTAAAAAGTCTTGTCGCCGTTTATTCGCTCGCGCACGAGATTGGCAAGCGCGCCCACGGCCAGCGCGTCATGGCTCTCGAACAATCGCAATCCATCTTCAAAGGAAAGCCGCTCACCACCGAGCACCTTCTCGCCGATTAATCTCAGTTCGTCGGGTATAAGCTCAATTGCCATGACTCTCTCCAAGACCTTAGAAATATGTCGCGTGAACCAATCCGATTATACAAACAAGCCGGGGGCGAGCCAAATGACTCGTATCCGTCGAGCCGTTCCGTTCATCGCCCTCTTACGAAATAGATAAATAAGATTAAGAGCAGGATTGCAAGAATGAGGCCCGCTATCTTCCATATGCTGTAGGGCCGCTCGCCCTGAACCTCAGCCGTACAGGCGTTTACCAGCACCTGATAAACCTTATTGTTGAACCTGTAGGCCGCAATATAGACGGGCAAAAGAATATGCTTAAAAGTTATCGCAGAGTATGATGTCGCGACCTGGCTTATACTCTGTTCGTCTCCTCCTATGGCTTGCCGAATGTCTCCTTCTATCACCGGCGCCATCAACTGCTTCGCCCGATCAAACCCCGCTTCAAGCTTTACAACATAGCGCTGAGCCTTAAAGCCGGCCAGAAAAGCCGGTTCATACGGCTTGAGGTCGTTTACGGGCCAGGGCTCCAGTTGGGCGAGTCGATTGTTCGCTACCGAGCTTGTTCCGGGAACAAGTATATCGTCGAACCAGCGGGCTACTTCGCCCGATGCGGGATACCACTGCGTGTGGCGCACCTGCCGGGTCTTGGTAACCATATTCCCCTGCGCGTCCCTCTCAGTATAGGTTTGGGTTTCGTAATAGTACTCGCCGCGCTGCCCTTCGTAAAAAGTCGTGGTGTGGGCATCATAGGTCCAGTAAGGCAGATAGACGCCACTCAATGATTCCTGATAAGCCAGCTTCTTTAACGCATTGGGCGCAAACCATAGGGATGAGATCCACGTCTTTATGGCTTCGCGGCCTTCTTTGCTTGTTACGCGAAAGGGAAGGACTGCCTCCGGCGCTACGAGCGGGTCGGCGGATTTAGGCTGGGCTATGATCGTGCTTCCGCAAAACGGGCATTCTCCGGCCACCTCCGGAGGGGTAAACTCGACTGTCGCCCCGCAGGTTTGGCAGCTCACCTCTAAAGCGCCCTCCGCAATCTGCGTGAGCTGGTCCGAGCGCGGCTGAAGATATTCTTCGTAAGATCGTTCCTCGACCTGCTCGATTGTGGTAGGAAGCGTCTCTTTACGGCCGCAATAAGGGCAGGTGAGCGAATTGTCCTGGGGCTCAAATACCAGATCGCCCCCACATCCCGGACAGGGATAGCGATGTGTCTTCTTGTCTGGTCGAGTCGCCTGTTGCTCTGACATCCGGCTCCGGGTATACCAGAAAGCCGCACGGGTTCGCAACCAGGCGACTCACCAGCGCCTCAGCCCTTTACGAATCGGACTCATCGGTCCTGATTATGCTCTTTAACTCTGATCTCAAGCGCTCGATCTCGGTAATCTTTTCCGAAATACGATTGAAAAGCGGGGCCTGGGTCTTTACGCCCTCGCCAATCAGGAAGGCCGCCGCCTCGCTTCTGCTCTTGAAGATGCCTGATTGAACAAGATCATCGAGCCTCTTTAGCGATTCGTCGTTGACCCGTACCATTACCACGTGGTCACGCGCCGACAATGCCGACTCGATTGCCTTGCCGATTGACTCGGTAGCCCTGTTGATGACGTCGCCGGTCTTCTGCGCTACTTCCTTAACCGAGGAAGCCAGGTCGTTTACGTTTAACCCGGTAGTCTGTTTCCCCGACTCGCCCGCCATCTTCGTCACGATGATCTCGTCATCGGGTCCTTTCTCTTCTATGATTACGTCACCCGCCGAATCTCTTTCGTTAAACATCTTCGATTATCCTCCTTACAAGATCTGTCGTAATGGCAATACGTCCTTATCTCTATAGATGTTCAATCGGGATAAAAGGGTTGGATAGAAGGGGGCAGGGAGTGAATTTATTGCGTCATTGGGGCGTGTACACTAAGATGGAGGGCTTCCGAAAAAACGACCAGGACTATGGAAGGGCCTATGATGGAAACAGGAAAGACCCTGGCGGTGCGCTCCGCGCTGACTGTTTCGGTAGTTCGCAAACTGCTTCATCGGGGCGCCGGGCCGCGGCTAGCGAGGATACTCGCCAAGGCGTACCCCGTCGATGTCGCGCGGTTGCTATCAACGCTGAGAGGCAACGAGCGGCTCCAAACCTTCGACCTGCTGATGCGGGAGTGCGATCCCGCTCATGTCGCGGGCGTGCTCAGCGAGATGCCGCCCGCCGACAGCATCGCTTTACTCGAATCGGTCAAACCCGAAACAGTCGCCGCCTTCCTGAGCTCCATGGCCGACGACGACGCGACGTTTCTTGCCTCGCGGTTGCCGGATCCGCTCAAGGCCCGGATTCTTCGCCTTATGGAGGCGGAGCCCGCCGCGGATGTTCGCGAATTGCTCGAACACGAAGAGCGGACGGCGGGGCGCATAATGACTCGCGACTACTTCGCGCTCGAAGAGGATGTGACCATCGCCGAGGCCGTGACCGCTCTCCAAAAACGCTCAGCCGATTACGACATGGTCTTTTATGTCTATGTAATCGACAAGCGGGACCATCTTGTAGGCGTAGTGAGCTTGAGAAAACTACTCACGACGCCCCCATCCACCCAGTTAAAGCGCGTGATGGTACACGATGTCATAAGCGCGCGGACCGATGCCGATCAACAGGAAGTGGCCCGCCTGGTCGCCGAATACAATGTGCTCGCTATCCCGATAGTCGATGACGAGGGCAAGCTCGTAGGCATCGTAACCGTCAACGACGTGATCGACGTTTTGCAGGAGGAGGTTGCCGAAGACCTTCTCGCGCTGGCGGGCGTCACGGCCGAAGAGCACATTGATACGAAAGCGTCGAGGTCTCTAAGGCTGCGCGCCCCCTGGCTATTGATAAACCTTGGGACGGCCTTTCTGGCCTCTTACGTCGTGTCAAAGTTTGAAGGCTCGATAAGCAGGTTGCCCGCGCTTGCCGCTCTGATGCCCATAGTTGCGGGCATGGGGGGCAATGCGGCGACTCAAACGCTGACGGTAATCATCAGGGGGCTTGCGCTGAACGAGCTCATAGGGCCGGCCCGCGTGACGATGAAGCAGGCTCTCGTCGGGCTTGGCAATGGTTTGCTTAACGGGATTGTCTGCGCCTGCGTGGTGGCGACTTTTTACAATAGCGTCTGGCTCGGCGTAGTCATCGCGATGGCGATGATTATAAACATGTTTGTCGCGGCCATTGCCGGCACAATAATCCCCGTCGTGTTAAAGAAGATGGGTATTGACCCTGCCGTAGCATCATCCGTATTCGTCACGACGGCCACGGATGTCGCGGGCTTCTTCTCTTTCCTGGGCATCGCGACGCTCTTGATGAATCTCGATCTATTGAATCCGAATTAACAGGACTCGAACCTCAGTTATTGTTTAGGCTGCTCGGGCTGGGCGCTCGAATCGGACGTTTGCGCCTGAGACCTGACGGAATTCGCGTGTACCTGCAATTGCGTGATCAGGCTTTCGGCCTCAGGGCTGCGGTTTTGAACGGCTTCAACGGTCTGATTGATTGCTCGCTGAAGCTCTTCGAGCATCGGGCGCAGGTGTAGCAGCCGGTCGCCCGCGGCGCGCTTCGTCAGCGCGGAATTGATGTCATTGCGCGCCCCTTCGAGGCTTGTGAGCGCCTCTCCCCACCTTTTATCCCTGATGTAGTTTGAAGCCGTCAAAACCGCGAAGTTTGCCCGCTCTATGTCGCCCCTCACGGATTGCTGTGCGATGGGATTGAGCGGGTTTCCACTATTTGGATTTGAATTCCCCGTGCCCTCCGAGCCCTGGCCGCACGAAGCAAACAAGAAAGCTATCGCTATCGATATAATCGGTCGTATCTGTTTCACCGTTCACCTTCTCCGGCACAATTGTTCGCGGCGGCAAGCATTCTACCACCTCGACCGCGCGCAGAACACGCTACGGCCACGGCACTGCCTCATCAAAACAGACGCCTGAATAGATTAAAGCCTATGCTGAATCTTTTCAGCGGTCGCCCGAGGTTGCTTGAGTTATAGCGGCTGGTCGTGGTGGCCTGGGTGTTTGAGAAAGTGAGAGAGAACGAGTGGCGGCCGAGCCTTTTTTCAATGCCGAATCCGAGCGATGCCTCGGTGATATTCTCTAAGCTGATGACCTCCCCGGTATCTTCGTCGATGATGGCATTGATCGAGCCGAGCTTAAAACCCGTGCGCGGCACATATTCAAAGAGGAGGGAGGTGGTGGGTCGAATACGCGCATTCACGCCGAACCCGAAGGAGGCCCCGTGCTCGTCAAAATCATTGAGCGTGGCGAGAAGGTCTTCGGAAAACGCTCCTTGCAGGTGCCGCAAGAACCGCCGCCCGTCCTTGTTGGAATTAATGTGGACGGCGGGCGAGAAGAATAGCGTCACGTACTCGGTGACGCTTCGCGACAACATCGCCTGCAAGTTGTATGTGAAATCGTCCTTGAAATTGTTATCGCCTTCCACGCTGGCGTAACCCGAAAGCGCGATTGGCGAGCGCCCGGCTTCGTCAAGAAGGTGGTAGCCGAAGCCTAGCTCAATCGTCTTAAAGAGCCCTTCCTGCGCGATGGGGGATCGGTAGAATCTGGCGTAAAGCCGGTCGGTGATGCCGTAGCTCAACCCGATGGACGAAACCGATGAGCTGTCGAGCCCGAAAAGGTCGTCATCGGATTCCGCGAGCGGCTTTATCGGCTGCCGAAATCGATGCGTAAACAGAATATTGAGACTGCCGCGCGGAACGCGTTTCGGGGTCGGGACATTCACAACCTGGTAATCATACGGCTGCGAGGGCCGCGCGCTCCCGCTATCTTCGTCTCGCGCCGGGGTCGACGTTGAATCGGTTGGGCTGGCCGTCGCGACTGACGACTCAACCTTTACTACCTGCTTCGTCTTCGTATTGATCTTCAGCGTCTCGGACCCTGACGAGACATAGACGACGTCAGGCTCCGATTGCTCGAATTTTACCTGCATTGATGATGCGTCCTGGCTGCCGCCCGTTACTATGACCTCGCCTTCCATATCCGGGTGGCCGTCGCCGCAGAAGACCGAGCAAAACATGCGAAACTTTCCCTCGCGCGCCGCGGTGAACTCAATCGTTTTTGTCTGGCCCGCTTTCACTGCCTGGTCGATCCCAAACTCCTCGATTGCGATGCCGTGGTCAACGTTAACCGAAGTCACGACGAGCCTGACGCTCTCGCCTTTGCGCACCGTGATCTGCTTGGGAGAGAATTCGAACTTCTTCATCGCGACCCGGATCTCGCGCTGCGCTGAAGGGTCGGACATAGGAGATGCCTTTGATTGGGCTGCCATCAGTACGATTAAAAGAGACGAGCAAAGCGCCGCCATACCGATTCTTCTCATTGTCGAGTATCCTTCCATATCTCTTTATTGTGAGGAGTAACTTTGTAAGGCGAGACGAGTATAAACCACCTCGATGAGTTTTCCAATTCTGATAAGGATCTGTAGTGATACCTACGCACGGATGCCCCTGGCCGTGCCGCTGGCGCGTGGTGGTTTTAGCTCGCGCGCTTTCATGTTAAAAATAGATTTGCCGCGACTAATAGTTCAGCCTGGAGTCTGACAATATGAAGATAAGAACGGCGGGAATCGCGCGACTCGTGGCGCTGGTGGTCATATTTGGCGCGGTCTCCTGCTCGCAGGCCGCCAGGGAACCGGCCGCCAACGGCCCGACGGCGGCGGCGGCAAACAAGCCCGCCGAAAACCGCGCCGGGCCGAAGACCTACTCTTACGAGGTGGTCAATAAATACCCTCATGACCCGGACGCTTTTCTTCAGGGGCTTGTCTGGCACGACAACGGGTTTTACGAGAGCACCGGCGGGAACGGGCAGTCGAGTCTGCGCCGCGTCGAGCTGGAGACAGGCCGGGTAGTAAAAAAAGTCAATCTGCCGGAAGAAGACTTTGGCGAAGGGCTTGCCCTGGTAGGCGATAAGCTCGTGCAATTGACATGGCAATCCGGCCAGGGCTACGTCTATGACCGCGCCACATTTCAAAAACTCCGAGCGTTCACATACACGATGGAAGGCTGGGGGCTTACCTATGACGGCAAAAACCTCATCCTATCGGACGGCAGCAATGCGCTGACTTTTTTCGACCCTCAAACATATAAGCCCGTGCAAAAGTTAAACGTGACGCTCAACGGCGGGCCGGTGAGTAAGATAAACGAGCTGGAGTTTGTCGAGGGCGAGATATGGGCGAACGTCTGGCACGAGGAAGTAATACTTCGCATCGATCCATCGTCGGGCGCGGTCACTTCTACGATCGACATGCGCGGGCTACGACCTCGCGAGACGATGCGAGATTCCGAGGCCGTCCTCAACGGCATCGCCTATGACCCGGCAGCCAAACGCATCTTCGTCAGCGGAAAGCGATGGCCCGCCGTCTTCGAGATAAGGATAAAATAGCTCGCGCTATTGGTTGAGCCTTTCGATAAACTCCTCAACCGTGGTCGCCGGCTGGAGACAGGTATAGTTGCGGCAGACGTAAGCCGTTACCTTTCCGTCAACCATCTCGCGATTGCTCAAAAGGCTGATGGCGCCAGTCGCCTCTTCATCACCCGGCTTGCTTGCGGCTAGAACCTTATTCGGAAGATAGCGCGAGTATGTCTCTTCGACAAAAAGCCTCGCTTCGTGCGAAGCCGCATCCCCGATGATGGCAATCTCTTTCGGCTCCGACAGGTAAAAATCGAGCGCGCAAAGCAGGTACCCGACCGCGGTCGGATACTTGCTCATCACCTGGTGCATGGTCCTGAGAATCGTCACGGAGTGCCGCGAGTATTCAGGGTCGGCCGTCAGGTGGCCTAGCTTCAACATCGTCAGCGTCGCCACTGAATTGCCCGAAGGCGTCGCATTGTCAAAGTACTCCTTCGATCTCGTGATCAGCTCTTCGTGATCGCTTGAGGTGAAAAAGAATCCGCCCTCGCGCTCGTCCCAGAACTTTTCGATCATCGTCTGGGTCAAGCGATCGCGCCTGCTCGAAGTACTTCAAGTCGAACGTCGCCTCGTACAGCGCAAGCATCCCCTCGGCTACATAGGCATAATCTTCGAGGTATCCGTTCAGCTTCGCCTGCCCATCCTTGTAGGTGCGCAGCAGCCGCCCGTCACGCATAAGATTCGATATGATGAACTCCGCGTTTCTTATGGCGACCTGCCTGTAATCGTCCCGGCCCAGTATGTTCGCGGCTTCGGCGAAGGCCGTAAGCATCATCCCGTTCCAGGCGGCGAGCGATTTCTCATCCCGCCCCGGTCTTACCCTTTGCTCGCGGGCCTCGAAGAGCCTGGCCTTGCCGGCGTTCATCCTGCGCCTCAACTCTTCGACCGCCATTCCTTTCGACTCGGCGAACTCTTCGAGGGGCGCGACGGGGTTTAGCACGCTCTTGCCATGCTCGAAATTACCCTCAGCGGTTATGTTGAAATACTCGGTGAAAAGCAGCGCCTCGTCGCCTAGCAGTTCGCCGATCTCGCTCCGCGTCCACGCATAGAATTTGCCTTCCTCGCCTTCGCTGTCGGCGTCCTCCGACGAATAGAATCCGCCTTTCCTGTTTGTCATATCGCGTATGACATATTCGAGCGTCTCTTCGGCAATCTGCTTATAGAATGGGTTGCGGGTCTGCTGGTAAGCGTAGAGGTATGTGCGCGTCAGAAGCGCGTTATCATAGAGCATTTTTTCAAAATGCGGTATCAGCCATTTCGCGTCAACCGAGTAGCGCGCAAATCCGCCGCCCACCTGATCGTACATGCCGCCGCTGGCCATCTTCCATAGCGTGTGCTCTACGGCGAGAAGCGCCTCTTCGGAGCCGGTGCGGTGGTGTTGCCTGAGCAGAAACATCAGGTTCATCGAGGGGGGGAATTTCGGGGCCGCGCCGAACCCGCCGTTCGTGGTGTCGAAGTTAGTAAGCATGCGGGCATAAGCCAGGTTCAGTATCTCGGTCGTGAGCATCTCTTGCGAGGCCGGAAAGCGGTTCGTCTTTTGAAGCTCGCCGGTGATGGTCTCCGCGCTCTCTGTCACATCCGCGCGCCGGGTGCGATAAGCATCCGCGATAGCGGCGAGAATCTTCGGAAAGCCCGGCATGCCGTGCCGGTCTTCAGGCGGATAATATGTTCCCCCGTAAAAGGGTTTGAGGTCCGGGGTCAAAAAGACGGTCATCGGCCACCCGCCGTGGCCGGTCATCATCTGCACGGCATTCATATAGATCGAATCGAGGTCAGGGCCGCTCCTCGCGGTCAACCTTGATGCAGACGAAGTTTTCGTTCATCAGCCGAGCAATCTCTTCATCCTCGAATGACTCCCGCTCCATGACATGGCACCAGTGACAGGCCGAATACCCTATGGAGAGGAGTATCGGTTTATCCTCTTTGCGCGAGTGTTCCAGCGCCTCCGGCCCCCACGGGTACCAGTCGACCGGGTTATGCGCGTGCTGGACGAGGTAAGGGCTCGTTTCGTTGATCAATCGATTTGTGTGCTTATGGTCTGCCATGTCATCTCCCGCTCTTTAATATGCCAAATGAAGACTATAGATGCCGGGGAGCGGTTTTGCCAGTTGACCCTTAGCGGGGAATCCTTTACCGCGCCCCGCACGGCAAACAATCGGAACTTATTCTAGCCGCGCGCGTTTGCGCTCACGAAAGGGAAGAGTCTAAGGACTTCGATTAACGCCCTTTGTTTTTGCAGATTACAAATTGCTGGCAACCCTTGGTTATTATCAGTTATCCTGTAATGTGATGCGGACACAATTAAACCTGGCAAGCAAGCCCTTCTATAACCACAGACTCTTCTGGGTCGGCGCGTTGGCGCTCTTTTTTGTTAGCCTGTGGCTCTTCCTCTGGATTGACGCCGAGCGCAGTCGCGTCAGCGCTCAGGCGGTTGAAATTCAGAGCGACGCCGATTCGATTCGCAAGCGAAACGACATCATTCTGGAGGCCAACCAGGCGGCCAAACAGCAGCAGCCCGTTACCGTGCATCGACGAGTCGCAGCTCAGACAGCTCGCGGGGGCGAGGACGCTGATCGGTCAAAAATCCTTCTCGTGGAACCGGCTGCTTGGCGACCTTGAGAGGTTCGTCCCCAAGCAGGCCCGCATAACCGGCGTCAGGGTCACTGAGATAGTTGACCTGGGAGACGGGGTGTCGGCCAACATCGAGCTAAAGGCGGCGGGCAAGGGATACTCCGAGATGAACGAGATGATGTCGCGGATTGAAGAGTCTTCGGGGCTGTTCAAGATCGCGGGGACGGCCGTACAGAACACTATTGACGAGACGGGCGAGACGCCGTTCACGCTCAACCTTATATATTCGCCGGCGAGAGGTGGGGCGCAATGAGCACACAGGTGACCGAGCGTGTAGCCGGCGCTCAAGTGCGAACGGTACGCACTTCGCGCCTCCCCTTTGGGCTCACGCCTCTTGAGCTAATATCGGCAGTTCTGGTTTTGCTCTTTCTGGCCTTCGTGATCTTTTATTATTTCAACGCGCTGCAACCGGAAGAGGCGAAGCTTCAAAAGGCGAGGGCTGACCTGCGCGCACAGCAGGAGCGAAGCCAGCCGCAGAATCAGACGCAGGCCGCGCCGGTTGATTCCAATAAGCAGGCGCTTGAAACGCTTGATGCTTTTAAGGGCGATTACCTCAGACCGTTTTCGCCCGGCCGCACGTTGCTGCATAAAGAGATAAACGAGATCGCAAAGAAGAACTCGCTCTCGCTTGTCGGCGACATAAAGATGGAGCCCGAAGACGGCCAGCTATGCGGCGACAGACCGAAGCCCGGACAGGAAGAGAGCAGTAAGGCCGGAGTCTTTTGCCAGCTCAACGTCACGTTCGGCGTGGCGGGCTCTTACGAAAACCTGCGGGCTTTCATCAGCCAGCTTGAAAAGAGCAAGCACTTTGTAGTCCTTAGATCTGTAGGTCTGGACAGCCAGCAGACGGACGAGTCGGAAGGGGCTCGTCGCAAAGCCACAGGCGGGCTCGTCCTCACCATTGACATGGCGGCTTATTACCAGTCTTCCCTGCAATAGAATCGCACTTTCGAGAGTAAAGCTGATGGCACAAGGCAGCGCACAATCTGAGAAGAGAAAAAAGATCATCGCCGCGGTCTTATTCCTGGTGATGATAGTGGTCGTTATAACCCAATTTATGGGCGGGCCGAGCACGCCGCCGCGCGCCCCGCGCACGGATACCGAAACGGCCGCGAGCGCGCCGCCCGCGTCGTCGAGCCCCGCGGACACCGCAGCAACCTACCGCCTCACCGTCATCGCCTCAGACCGCTCGGCGCGCTTCGGAAGGCGATGTGCCGACCGATACGACGCCGCTCGATTTAAGGCTCATAATGCAAGCGTCGAGCAGCGCGCAGGTCGGTCCGCGCGGCAACATCTTCGACTATTACAAGGAGCCGCCGCCCAAGCCTGTACCCGCTCCGCCGCCGCCGCCGATCACGGTGCAGTATGTTCAACCGTCGAGCGTCGTCGCCGGGACCCCGAAAAAGGTGACGCTCATGGTGACCGCGCAAAAGCTGCCGGCCGACCCGGTCATCCTTTATAACGGCTCGGCGCGCCCCACGAAACGCGTGAACGAGTCACAGTTGTCGATGGAGCTTGCGCCGGGAGAGTACAGCTCGCAGGGTAATTTCCAGATAGGCGTGGTCTCGCAAAGCGACCCCAAGTACAACTCGACTACGGTCCCGTTTATCGTGCAGCCTTCGCCCGAGCCGCAGTTTAAATACATTGGCAGGATCGGCGACGTGGCAGTAGTCGAAATCCCCGCGCAGAGGGAAGTGAAGCGATACAAGCGCGGCGACAAGATAATGAACGTATGGCAGATCGATTCGATCACCGATCAGGCCTTGGAGATAACACATCTTCAGCACGAGATAAAGAAACGAGTGGCCATGCTGGAGCGACCGCGCTCTTGAGCGCGCTCTAGAACGTCGCGAGGTGACCCATATGCTTTCCGATAAACCTATTGAAGGCTCACAGAGCGAACGGGATGGCGAGAGAGGCTGGGCCATGCTCGGGCTCATACTCGCGCTCACAATCTTGAGCGTCGTGATGGCGTCGGCCATAGTGCCGAACGTCACCAAACAGGTGCAGCGCGATAAGGAAGAGGAGCTTTACTTTCGCGGCGAGCAGATGGCCGAAGCCATCGCGCGCTACTACGGCAACGGCTTTCTCCGGTCGATTCAACTGCTTGTGCCGCCCGCTTACGGGTATTTGACGGAGCTCGATAAGCTGAGCGAGGGCGTGACGCTCGGAATTCGCGAGATAAGGTTTGTCAGAGGGTCGGCGATGATTGATCCGATGAGCGGGATCGAATGGGAGCCGGTGCGGGCGCGCGACCCGAGAATCTATAATGCGTTGCAGGCGATGTCCACCAACCAGCCGATTCCTCAATCATACTGGCTGCTCGCGAGGGTGCCGGAAAAACTTGTTCGGATAAACCCCTCAGAGGAATCCGACAACCCTTCGACCAAGCCGTCGCCTATCGCCCCCGGAACACCGGGCACGCCGGGAGCGCCGGGGACTCCGGGCACGCCCGGAACTCCGAATCAGCCGGGACAGATTGTGGTCAGGCCGCCCACGGACTCTGACGACGACGACGATGATGACGACGATGATGATGATGAAGATGATGAGGACCTAGAGGGGAATGACCCGCTCGCTCACATCTTCGGGAGCGGCGGCAGCCCCGGTCGCAGCAATGTTCCGATCATCGGCGTTGCCCCGCGCGTAAAAGGGAAGGCCATAAAGCCGCTTTATGGGTATCTTGAAAACTACGAAGACTGGGTGTTCATATACGTTCCGCTGCCCAACGTGAACGTCCCCGGCAGCCGTCCGCGCAATCCGGCTGACAATCAGCCGGGCAACCAGCGGCCTCGCACAGGGCAATAATTCGAAGCAAATGAGCGATTAATCACCTAGACGTTCAGATTTTTGCCCGAACCTTCCGCCGACGATCAGGCTAAGCGCCACGGCAGCAATCAGGACGACGCCATAAGCTGTGGCTCTTCCGAGATTCAGGTCGCGCCATTCACGTGCGATTGCTATCGAGATAGGTTCATTGCCCGTAACAAAAACCAGCACCGAAGCGACATACTCACCAAGCCCTATGATGAAGGCTAGCAGTGTCCCAGCCATAATGCCGGGAAGTATCAACGGCAAGCGAATGCGAGTTATCCTCCTGAACCACCCTGCGCCCAGCGAGCTGGCGGCCTCTTCTAACCCGCGATCTAGTTGCTCCATGCTTGCCTGCACTGCGCGCACGACGAGCGGCATGAAACGCAAAAAATAGATTACGGGTAGAATCCAGAATGTGCCCACAAGAATAATGTTGGCGGCAAGCAGGATCCGGCTGGCCATAGCTTTCGGCGATAGCTAGCGCGACAACGGTTCCGGGCAGCGCCCAGGGGATAAGAACTAGAAAAGAGATTAAACGCCGCCAGAGTGTTCTAGGCCCTAATACTACGGCCGTAATGCAAAAGCTATAGAAAAGCGCCGCTAGAGCGGCCACGCCCGACATAAGCCCGCTATTGATAAGAGACCGTGATGTTTGGCTTTCAGAAAAGATCTGAACATAATTCTCGACCGTGTAAGCGGCCGGCAGGAGCTGAGTTGTCCAACTCCCTTGCCGTGCGAAGCTCAGGATTACGAGCGTTGCTACGGGCAACATCAGCACAATGCTAAATACCGTAATGCTGCCGACGGCAAAGGCGCGCGCGGGGCCGCTTGTGATCACCTTGCGGGTGCGCGTCGCTCCTTTCATCGCTGAAGCCGCGAAGCGACGCGTGCCTTCATACCGCTGAAAAAGAACCAGGGCGCCTAGTGAAATTATAGCCAGCACAACGGTCAGAGTTAGAGCGCCGGATGTATCGTTTCGTTGTCTTGCAAAGACGATCTCCGTCGTAAGCACGCGCAGGTTTTTGCCGAACCAAAACGGCGCGCTGAATGACGCCATTGAAGTCATGAACGTCATCAGCGCCGCGGCTATGAGCGATGGGGTCAGTTGCGGTAGTAAGACTCGCCTGAGCACATAGTACCTGCCCGCGCCGAGGCTACGCGCGGCGTCCGACAGGTCAGCGTCAATACGTTGCAGACCTGCTCGCGTCAGCACATAGAAGAACGGATACATCGTATAAACATGAAAGAGCAAAACCGCGCCCCATCCGCCGAAAGTCCAGGGCGACTCTGTCAATCCGAAAATGTTCTGGGCGAGCCGCGACAATATCCCCGAATCGCCGCACAAATAGTAAAAAGCTAATGTGCCGACAAGCGGCGGCAGCACGATGGGCATTGTCACAAGCGCCGCGAAAAAACGTCGTCCGGGGAATTCGTAGCGGTCCATCACGAAAGCCAGCGGGACTCCCACCAGAGCGGAGCCGGCCACCGTAGCCAGTGATAGGCTAATGGTTGACCATATGGCTTCGAGCACGGTCTTTTCAAAAAGAAGTCCCGTGTAGTTCTTCAAGGACCACGCGCCATCAACACGCAATGTGGCGACGAAGAGATTTATACAAGGATAAATCACGCCGTAAAACAACACTAGGCCGACAATCGCCAGCGGCACGTAATTGGCCGCCCGCCAGGCTGATAGTTTTCTAGACGACGTGGGCCGGGGTGGGAGCGAAGCTTTACTGACCGTTGCTTTCAAACTGGGCTTCATAGATTTAGAAGGAGGGCGTTATTTCCCCAGAGGCATTATGCGATCTCGCGGCAGCTCGACGAAGCACGAATCGCCGACCGCGAAACCATCCGCATCAATTAATAGAAGCTCGAGGTCGAGTCCCGCCGCGTCGAGTTTGAGAGTGACAGTCGCGCCGGAATAATTTATCTCTTTTACCTGCGCAGCCATTAGATTTTCTTCGCCGCCCCCGTGCCTCGTTATGCGCAAGTGTTCCGGGCGAATGGCAAGAGTTAAGGAATTGCCGTTGACTTCTTTAGGGAATCGCTCCGCGGCAATATTGACCTGGTGGCTGCCTTTTAATGTTTCCACCAGACAGATGCCACCTTCTTCATTCAATCGCCTTGCCTCAAAAAGGTTGTTGCGGCCAATGAAACTGGCTACGCCAAGCTGGCCGGGCTCCTCGTATAACTGGCGAGGAGTTCCTGTCTGAAGCAATGTGCCGGCGTTCATCACGCTTATGCGGTCACACAACGCAAAAGCCTCTTCCTGATCGTGAGTGACGTATATCGCGGTCAACCCGAGTCTGAGTATCAGGTCGCGCAACTCTTTCCGCGTCCTTTCGCGCAACGCCGCATCAAGGTTCGAGAGGGGCTCGTCAAACAGCAGCAACATCGGTTGAATAGCGATCGCTCGCGCAATCGCAACACGCTGTTGCTGCCCGCCCGAAAGCTCATCGACGCGCCGCTGCTCGTACCCGCCGAGATTAACCAGGCTCAACGCCTCGACAACACGCTCTGCAATCCTCTCCTTGGGTAAGTGCCTCGCCCGCAGTCCGAAAGCTACGTTCTCGAAAATATTCATATGCGGGAAGAGCGCGTAATTCTGGAAGACCATCCCGAACCCGCGCCGTTCCGAAGGCAAGCGTGTAATCTCTTGATTGTTGAGTTCTATGACGCCTGCGTCGGGTAGAATCAGGCCAGCGATCATTCGGAGCACCGTCGTCTTGCCGCAACCGGACGGACCTAACAGCCCATAGAACTCCCCCTGTTGAACCTCAATAGAGAGGTTCGAAACGGCGGCGGTTCCCCCGTAATGTTTTGTCAGATTTCGTAGGGCTAATAACATGAATCGTTGGTTCCCTCTATAGCCTGATCCCGTCCAAAGAGATTTTCATCATGTTATTGCGCTCAGGAATTGCTGCGCCCTTTGATCTCCGTGTCCCAATAACGAAGCCAGTTATTACTTTCGCGCCGCAATAAATTCCAATCCAGCGAAATCCGCTTGAAAGGCTCTTGCATCCAGACAGGCAGTTGAGTGCGGTCCAGGTCCGCCCGCGCGGGGAAGCGATAATACTTCTTTGCCGCATAGATCAAATTCTCCGGAGTGGTGACGAACTCATAGAAGCGCTTTGCCTCTTCCTCATTTGCCGCACCCCGCACTATGGCAATTCCGTCCGTGATCACAGGCGTGCCGCTTGCGGGGATGACGTGAGACAGTTGCGGAAAGCCTTTTTGATCGCGGTAGAGGAAGACGTCAGGCATATTCCACAGGCTGATGGAGCCTTCATTGCGCGCCAATTTTTCCATCAGCAGTGTCCCATCCGCCGTGTACTCTTTGACATTGGCGTCAAGTCGGCGGAGCCAGTCGTAGCCCTTATCAAATGAGTTGGTCTCGTTGTAGAAGCGGAGTATCTGGGCGCCAAATATTACGCGCATCGTGTCTGAGGGGTTCGGGTTGCGAATCAATATCTTATTACGCCATTTTGGGTCAAGCACTTCGTCCCAATCTTTCGGCGCCTCGTTCGGGGCTGACTGACGTGCTGTTGTAAACAATGACCTCGGGCGTCTCGTAAGTTCCAAACCATAGGTCCCCGCTATCGCGAGACTCTTCGGCAACCTTGTCGGCCCAGCTAGGTCTGTATGGGGCGAGGAGATTCTCCTCGGCCGCGGTTTGAAACGTAATGTGGGACGCGCCCCACCACAAATCAGCCTGCGGGCGATTACGTTCCGCGCGCAACCTCTCTAATATCTCGCGGGATCCCATGTCGAGAAACTGCACATCAACGTCTGGATTAGCTTGCTTATACAAAGCTACAAAATCGCCTAACAAATCTTTCCCATGCGGCGTGTATATAACCAGCCGACGAGATGATGAGTTGTTATTGCCGCATGAAAACGAGGGAAGGATGAGACAAAGAGTTATTAAAACAAAGAGCAGCTTTTTCGGGCTAATCTGAGAGATCATGGTCCCTACTCCAATTCTTATCGCCTGAGCGTAGCTTTTGACGGGCAAAAACAGGTTACAAGAAACGGGTCTATTCCAGCAACCCTCGCTCACTCTGCTCCAGGCTTCTAATGACACTGACGAGCAGCAACTTCGGCTCCGGAGACGCCTTCTACAAGACTGCGGGGAGCCTTTTCAAATTAACCTCTCCGCCTGGTAGTGAGGTAATAGAGAGTTGAATGAGGAGATATGGAGTGCGGTGACTTGTCACCGCTTTGCTAGAGCCGACTTGTCGGCGATACACGAGCGGCGACAAGTCACCGCTTCAAAAAGCTGCGACTTGTCGCAGCACTCCAAATTACTACCTTCAACATCTTATTACCCTACTACTCTCCGCCTCGCGAACTTCGCTCAACGCCGTTTTTCGTCTAAACTGTTTTCAAACGATTCTTGATATGGCTGAAACCGTGTGACAGAAGGGAAAGTTGATATGAGACCTGCTCTGAGCCTCTTTTCATACGCCGCATTTTCACCCCGACGGCGTCGCGAAGTGACGGCGTCCGCTATAACGCTGCTGCTGCTCTTTCAAACAATCGCGACCACGCGGCCGCTGCGCGCGGCAGTATTGCCGGGGCGGGCTGCTCTTGCCAGCGGGGTTGCGAAGGATGCCGGCGCGGTCAGGCTCGCGGAGGCGATCAAGCGGCTCGGCGTCGTCGCGAGCGTGCTGCACACGGGCGCGCACCCGGATGATGAAGACAGCGGGTTGCTGGCGTATCTCGCTCGCGGCCGGCAGGCGCGGACGGCCTACCTGTCGCTCACGCGCGGGGACGGCGGGCAGAACATCATCGGCCCAGAGCTTTATGATGCGCTCGGCGTCATCAGAACAGAGGAGCTGCTTGCCGCGCGCAGCCTTGACGGCGCGCAGCAATACTTCACGCGCGCTTACGATTTCGGTTTCAGCAAATCGCGCAAAGAGGCTCTATCGAAATGGGACGCCGACACAGGTCATCGGCGACATGGTGCGCGTGATTCGCACCTTCAGACCACTCGTAGTCGTCTCGGCCTGGAGCGGCACGCCAAACGACGAGCACGGCCATCACCAGGCCGCGGGCTTTCTGACCCGCGAGGCCGTGCGCGCGGCCGCCGACCCTTCGCGCTATCCCGAACAGTTGCGAGAGAGTTTGAGGCCGTGGAAGGTAAAGAAACTATATATCCGGTCGGGGGGCCGCTTTTCGCAGGGCAGGGCCTTCGAGCCACAGCCCTACACGCTTTCGATCAATACCGGCGAGTTCGACCCGGTGCTTGGCCGCAGCTATTACGAGATCGCGATGGAAGGGCGCAGCAAGCATCGCTCGCAGGATCAAGGCGCGCTCGAACGGCGCGGCGCGCAATGGTCGCGGCTCAGGCTCATCCAGAGCGAGGTCGGTGATTCCCTCGATGAGAAGGATATATTCGAAGGGCTCGACATCGGTCTTACCGGCATAGTAAGTGATGCGGGTAGTGCGGGTAGTCAATTCAGAATGCCTCTTGCGGAAGTCCAGCGCGATGTCGAAGAAGCAATCACGAAGTTCAACCCGTTCAATCCTTCTTCGGTCACCCCGGCGATTGCGAGAGGGCTGAAACGCCTCCGCGAGATCAGGTCTATGCTTAGATTGCTCGATCAGGGGTTGGAAGAGGTCAAAGAAATGAGCGATCTTTTGGCCCGGAAAGAATCGGAGTTTCAAAACGCGCTCTTGCTGTCGCAAGGAGTGGTAATAGATGCACTCGCCGATGACGAAATGCTGACGCCGGGGCAGACCTTTCAATTTAAACGTCGCGGCATACGGTAATAGCGACGCAAAGTTGAAGAGTATTGCCGTATCGGCATGGGATGGCAAACATTACTCCGCGCCTCTGGCCTGGAAGGTGGAAGAGGGGAAAAAGACGAACACCGCTGAAGGAGCGAGAAGGACCGCGCAGGCTGAATACAAGCTGACGGTCCCCGACGGCGTGGACCTTGCGGCGGCCTACTGGCTGGGACGCCCCAGGACAAGCGACATGTTTGTGCCCGGCTCGGGCGGGTCGGGAATCGAGCCGTTTGCCAAAGACCCTATCGCGGTCGCCGTTGAGTTCGAGATACTCGGCGAGAGCGCGCAAACGATTGTCCCCGCGCGGTTCAGGTATGCCGACAAAGCGCTCGGAGAGATCAGGCGCGAATTGAAGCTCGTGCCGGCCGTCTCGGTTTCGCTCTCGCCGAACGTGTTGATATATCCGAAATCCTCGACGCCGGTTGAGCGCGAGGTGATTATCACAGTCACGAATAACCGGAAGAGCGTCACGCAGGGGTCGGTCGCGCTCGACCCGGTGCAGGGCTGGACGATCTCACCCGCGCCTCAACAATTCGATCTAAAGCGGGAAGGAGAAACGGCGAGCTACACTTTCAAAATCACCGCTCCCGCAAACGCCGCCGAATCGCGTCATCAAGTGGCCGCGCGAGCGACGGTAAACGGGCGCGATTTTCGCGAAGGCTATCAGGTGATCTCATACCCGCACATCGAGCCGCGACTTCTCGCGCGCGAGGCGAGAGCGACGGCCGAAGTCGTCGATGTAAAGGTCGCGCCGGGACTAAAGATCGGTTACGTCGAAGGCGCGGGCGATGACTTTATGAACGCGCTCCGCCGCATTGGCGCGGATGCAGAGGTGATCGACGCGCGCACTCTCGCCTCGGGTGATCTAAGCAAGTACGACACGATAGTCCTGGGGATACGCGTGTACGAAGTCAGGCCCGATGTCATGGCCTATAACGCGCGGCTACTCGATTACGTAAAGCGCGGCGGTACTCTCGTAGTTCAATACAATAAGAACGAGTATGCCCGCGATCAGTTTGCCCCATACAAAATAGCGATGAGCGAAAGACAGCCGCTTGCATCCATCCAGACGACACGCGCAATGGAGGCAGAAAGGCCGCCTCGCCTGCTCTTTATCGAAGACAAACAGCTTCCTCAAATGATCAAGCCGGGGGAGCGAGCGCCGAGGATTGGTTTCATCGGCAGACAGGGCGACGAGTACACCGAGGTGCTATTGCGCACGGGTGCGCGCGTAGAGTTGATCGACCCGCCGACGCTTGCGAGCGGCGACCTTCAGAGCTTCGATATGATCGTCACCGGGACAGACGCATCGAGATCGCGGCCGGACATTGTTCAAAACAATGAGAGGTTGATCGATTACTCTCGTCGGGGCAGCCTCGTTCTTTTATATAACGCCGATCAATACCGCTCGGGCGATTTCCCGGCTTACCCGCGAATCGACACCCGGCCCTACAGGGTCACGGACGAAAAGGCCGCCGTGAGCGTGCTCGACCCCGAACACCCTCGGTTTAATTTCCCGAATAGAATAACGGGGCGCGATTTTGAGGGATGGGTCCAGGAGCGCGGCGCGTACTTTCTCTCTCAATGGGACAATCAATTCCGACCGCTGATGTCGTCACGCGACGAAGGTGAGGAGGAAAAGCGCGGCGGGGAATTGATTGTCGAGTACGGCGCGGGCCGCTACATCTATACGGCGTATGCGTGGTTCAGACAATTACCGAACGGAGTGCCGGGCGCGTACAGGCTTATAGCGAACCTGGTCAGCCTGTCAAAAGCGCCTCCAAACAATCGGAGGAGATAAGGCTTTCGACCGGGCATTATTGCTCAATTATTCATCGCGGCCTTTGGCATGCGCAGGGCGTTTTCTGCTTCCAGGATAGCGATGTCGCGTTCGCGCTGAAGGTCCGCGATGGTTAACGCGACGGCGCGATTGGGTAATACCCCTTCGCCCTCCAGCCTCCGCCCGCGAGGCGACAGGTACCCAAGCTCGCTCACCGCAAGCTCGCCCCCGCCTTTCAGCTTTCTGAATTTCGATATGCCGAGCACGCAGCCGCAACTCTGGCGACCGACAATAGTGGCGCGGCCGTTCTCCTGCATAACGCCTGAAAAAAGCTCCGAGCCGCTGCCCGAGGCTTCGTTGACCAGTATCGCGACCGGGCCTTTATATATCTGCTCGTCGCTTCCGGTATTGAGTTCTATCGACCGGCCCGACCTCGAAATGAATTTCCCGAAAGAAGTGCGGGTGTTAAAGAAGAAGCCCGCTATCTTTACCACTTCGGCGGCCTCGCCTCCGGGATTGCCGCGCAGATCGACGATTATTGCCGGCGCGTCTTTTACCTGTTCGAGCGCGGCCTTGAACTGTTTATGCACCGGGGCCTTCCACAGGTTGAGTTTTATATAGCCGATCCCGGAATCGAGTTTGCGCGATGTCACGCGCGGCGAGTCAGAAACAGTGCGACGACCGAGCGAAACCTCCAGCGGTTTGCCGTCCGCTTTTTCAAGGCCGAGCTTTAGCGTGGTGCCGGGCTCGCCTTCGGTCAACTTTCTGAAGAGCCTCAATCGTTCGGCGCGCGACGAAGAGGACCCGCTGACTCGAACCTGCGCCGAAGCGATTCGCTCGGACACCGGTTTATCGTCAATCGTGCGGACAATCATCCCGCTCTTTACTCCTGCATGCGCGGCCTCGGAATCGGGCTCGACCCCAAGTATCACAATCTGGCCCTCGACTTCACTTATAGACACGCCCGCCGAGACGGCCTGCAAGTGCTCGCGCTCGCGGCGCTCGCGCGGCGTGTGAAAGCGTGTATGCGCGTCCTTAAGCTCGCCCACCATGCGCTTGAGCAGCGCGTAGAATTCATCGTCGTTCGCGACTGATTCGATCATGGGCCTGTACCTGCCGCGCACCGCGCCCCAGTTCACGCCGTTAAAGGACGAGTCATAATACTTCTCGTCAACCGTCTCCCATACTTCTTCGAATACCTCGACCCTGTCTTTAGGGCTTAACGATTCCGCGGGTGAGTGGTCCCTGGTATCGCCTCGCGACGCGGCCGACTCTTGAAAACTTGCCCCGGCGCTCGGCGCGAGGGTGAGCGATAAAAAAAGAATGAATATTGAAGCTAAACGCAAAGAGGGTGATTTTGTGAACGACAAGCTTGCCAGCTCCTTATGCTCGAACTGCGGCGCGCCGCCCGCGACGCCACACAATTAATCGGGCCTGCTTTATGATAACAGAGCGTTGTCGCGAGATACCATAAGAACGATTCACGCCCGGCGTTCGCCCCGCCCGACGGCGGGCCAAATCAATTGACTCCGCCTGTGCCGGTTGATACTTTTATTTGTTTGAAACCGCACCAAAAGTGAAAGGAAAAAATTATGTTACCCCCATTTCAGAACGAAGCTCTTACTGATTTTAATAACGAGCGCGCCGCCGCCCAGATCAGGGAGGCGATTGCTAATGAAGAGGCGAGGTTTGGCACCGAGTACCCGCTCGTCATAGGGGGTAAACGGTTTACGACAGGCGATTTTCTCTCATCGCCGAACCCGTCGAATTATGAGGAGATCGTCGGGCTCGTCCACAAGGCGACGCCGGAGCTTGCCGACAAGGCGCTCGACGCCGCGACCACCGCATTCCAGGATTGGAAGCGGGTGCGGCCCGAAGTCCGGGCGCGCTACCTCTTCAAGGTGGCGGCGCTGATGCGGAAGAGGAAAGCAGAGCTGACCGCGCTGATGGTGCTCGAAGTCGGAAAGTCATGGGCCGAGGCCGATGGAGATGTCGCGGAGGCCATAGATTTCGCGGATTTTTACGGGCGAGAGATGCTTCGTTACAGCGGCGATCATCCGCTGACGCCGCTCGCGGGAGAGCAGAACGAGCTTTACTATATACCGCTCGGCGTCGGCATTGTCATACCGCCCTGGAATTTTCCGCTCGCGATCATGGCGGGGATGACGCTCGCATCGGTCGTGACCGGGAACACGGTTGTGCTCAAGCCGTCGAGCGATAGCCCCGTGATCGCCGCGCGCTTTATAGAAATCCTCGAAGAGGCTTCGCTCCCGCCCGGCGTGGTCAACTTTCTTCCGGGCAGCGGCAGCCGCATCGGCGACTACCTTGTCGGCAACGCGCGCACCCGGTTCATATCGTTCACCGGGTCTAAAGAAGTCGGACTCCACATCAACGAGCTTGCCGCTAAAACGGCCGAGGGGCAGATGTGGATCAAGCGGGTGGTGGCGGAGATGGGCGGCAAGGACACCATCATAGTGGACGAAACGGCAGACCTGGACGCGGCCGTGGATGGAGTCGTCGCGTCGGCGTTCGGGTTTTCGGGGCAGAAGTGCTCGGCCTGTTCGCGCGTCGTCGTGACCGAGCAAGTCTATAACGAGGTAGTAGAGCGCGTAGCCGAGCGGGCGAGCAAGATCAAGGTCGGGCCGACAAAAGACCAGGAGAACTGGATGGGCCCGGTATCGAGCAAGAGCGCTTATGAGTCGATCACAAACTATATCGAGATCGGCAAAGGGGAAGGCCGTGTGCTTGCGGGCGGCGGCCCGTTGAGCGAAGACCAGCGCGGCCATTTTATAAAGCCGACCGTTATAGGCGACGTCGATCCGATGGCGCGCATATCGCAGGAAGAGATATTCGGGCCGGTGCTTGCCGCCTTCAGGGCCAAGGACTACGACGAAGCGCTCGACATTGCGAATAACACGCAGTTCGGACTCACGGGGGCGGTCTTCAGCCGGGACCGCGCTCGCCTCGAGCAGGCGCGTTCGGATTTCCACGTCGGGAATCTATACCTAAACCGCAAATGCACCGGGGCGTTCGTCGATGTTCATCCGTTCGGCGGGTTCAACATGTCGGGCACCGACTCTAAAGCCGGCGGACGCGATTACCTGCAACTTTTCATGCAGGCCAAGTCCGTATCCGAAAAGCTTTGATTTTTCGGCCCGCATGGCTTTAGTCTTTAATTGCCCGTGCGGGCCACCGATATTGGCCTTAAATCGAAATTATTGACCGTGACCGACAGGCGCGGCTATCCTTTTTCATATGCGTAAATCAGCAGTAACTTTTCTCGTCTTGCTGGCCCTTCTTGCGCCCGCATCAGGCCAGCAGAAGGCGGCCGAACCGCGCAAGCAGACCGCGCAGCCCGCGTCGCAGGAATCCGGGTTTATCGCCCCCGCGGATGTGAACGTTCGCATCGAGCCCGACGAGAGGATGCTCGTCGTAATGGCGGCGCTCAACGTCGCGGGCTTCGACACCGAACCGACCGGCGAAACACTCTCGCCGGCGCGAGTGGCGCTCAGAAAGGACATGGAGAAGCTCAGCCCGGAGGTGAGGGCCGAGCTTGTCGCGTTCTACAAAGCCCACCGCCGAGCCGGCGTCGACGAAGCCTCTGATGCCATGCGCTACGCCATGCTCAGCTTCATGATGACTGCTCCGCCAAGTTTTTCCGTGGATGGCGACGAAGAGGCCGTCCCGCCCGATTTAAGGCCGCTGCGAGGTTTTGGGAAGCTCGTAAGCAAGTTTTACATCAGCAGCGGCATGAAGAGCTGCTGCCGAAATACATGAAGGTCAACGAATCATATGTGGCGGCATATCGAAGGCCGGTCGGCGAGCTGATCCACAACGTCCTCGAATACTTTCATGCAAGACCGGAAACGGTCGTTTCGATGAAACCGCTTGTTGTCGAGACCGAGGCCGCGCGCAGGCAGAAGAAGGAGAAAACGACCCTGGTCGCGCGCAATCGCACGCGCCAGGTCTATATCGTCCCTGAATCGCTCGCGCCAATCGACACGGCGGCGGTCAGGGCCGACATACTCAACCAGAAAGAGGATCAACTGGCTCGGCGGGTGGGCGACGATTATCTCGTGATCGTCGGGCCTTCGCGAAGGATTAATACGGCGGCCGTCAGGCAGGCGCTCATCAGGTTCGTGCTGGACCCGATACTGGAACGTCACCTGAAGGACGCGCTTGAGTATAAGGACTCTATAACGAATCTCGTTTCGACAATCCCGACCGCGGCTGTAGAGTTCAAGGTGAGCGTTTATCTCACGCTTCGCGAATCCCTGGCACAGGCGGCCGAGGCGCGCATGCGGAGGATAGAGGCTGCGCGTATCGGATCGGGGTACAGCGAACAGGATGCCGTCTTTGATCTGGCGCAGGCATATTTGCGCGGCGCGGCGCTCGCTTTCCATTTTTATGACGCGCTAAAAGGGTTCGAACAGGTGGGCGTCGATCTTGAGAGCGTCTTCGATCAGCTTATCGCCAGCGCGAAGTTTGAGCGCGAACAGCAGCGCCCCGCGGAATTCGAAGCAACGGTCGCACAGGTCCTTGCCGCACGCCGAGCGCGCATTTCAAAACCTGCCGCGGGCGAAGCCCTCTCTCCGACGGCCAGCAAAATCTTGATGTCGGATGACCTGATCCGAGAGCGAAAGTTTGTCGAAGCGCGCGCGCTTCTCGATGAGGTGCTAAAGAACGAGCCGGGCAACTCGCGGGCGCTATTCGGCATGGCGCAGGTCATAAGCAATTCGCCATCGCCTGCCGAGCTTGACCCGAAAGCCGACGAAGACGACAAGATTCAAGCTCAATACGACCGGCTCGAAAGCGCGATAAGACTCTACAGGAAAGCTATAGAGTATGCCTCAAGGGAGCGCGAAGCCTGGCTCATGCAGTGGAGCCACGTTTACGTAGGCAGAATACTCGATTTTCAGGAGTTCCGGGCCGACGCGATAGCCGAATACGACCGGGCCATCGCGCTTGGCGACATACCGAACGGCGCTTACAAGGAGGCTGTCGAGGGTAAGCAGCGCCCTTATGTTAGAAAATGAGCCTAAAGAGCCCGCTATAAGGGACCACGGGCGCGACAAGGCCCTTATGGGGAGCCTGTTAGCGCCTTTTTTACGATGCCGTCATAGGTCGCGGTAATCAACTCTTGACTGCAAACAGCCTGACAGCTATTATCGTGGCCGAATAGAGCTGGGGAACAGCCATCCGTAACTGCCCATTCTTTTAATAGCAATCCTCACAAGATTAATGGCTTAATGCGAGAGGTAAATAGATATGTCTGTTAATCTGGCAGCGAACGGTTCATTAGATGTTCAGGTCGTGGCGGGGAGAACCCTCTTGCTTCGCGTGAGCGCCTATGACCCTAACGGCATCAACCGGATTTTCGTCCAATGCTACCAGTTCAGTATGGCCACATCGAACAAGATAAAGCTCGCCACGGGCGAGGTAAGGGTTTCAACCGAGGAATCATTTCAGAAGTCGATTTACGAGGTCAACATAGAGATTCCCGAAAACGCCGCGCTCGGAAAATGGGGCGTGCAGATGATCGAGTTCACCAACGGGCGCGGCTACAAGACCGCTTTTTATAGAGGACAAGGCAAATTCGATAATATTCTCTTCGAGGTAATTCCGCCGCCGACGAAAGAGGACGAGTTAATAAGATTTCACGGTGTCGAGTTCGGCAGCAACGACCGCCGCGCCTGACGAGCGCGAGATTAATCATTCTTCGCGGTCTTCATGTATAGTGGGAGCAGGTCAGAGACGGCCTTGACGGGCACGCCGAAATTCGAGCCCCCGAAGCTCTGGTTCCCATCAATGGTGGCGAGAACGGCCGAGTTTATAGCCATTACCCGCCCGTCGGGAGCAAACATCGGACTCCCCGACCCGCCTTCGGTCGTCTGAGCGCTGTGAACGATTTTTCCGGGGAGCGCGTCGCTTATCGTTCCCGTGGTAGTCAGGGGTCGCACAAGCCCTCGCTCCGCGAGCCCCATCGCCACGTCGACGACCGACTGACCATTCTGCCTCATTATCTCGCCTCTTTCGTTCTCCTCGATTCGTTGAAGCAGCCCGTCAACGCCCGTCGGATAGCCTAGCAGTACGACCGGCTCGCCGATGCTCGACTTCGGGTCGTCGTTGCTGAGAGGTATTATCGGGATCGCGGCTTCTCCTTGATCGAATTTGCACAGCGCCACGTCGTAACGCGAAGAAGTCCCGGCGACCGAAAGCGGGAACGGAGTCTGTATGGAAGGGAAGAAGGCTTCGAGCGTTTCTACCTTCGGCTGGAAGCCCGCGCCGGATTGCATGATGAGCTGGGCCACGCGGTCGGATGTCCACGCCTGCACCACGTGCTTATTGGTCGCGATCAGGCCCTTCTCTATAGCGAAGCCGGTGCCGGTATACTCGAAGCGAACGACCGGGCCCGCGCCCTCCGGTGACGCTTGCAAGTTGCCGTTCTGGTCAACGGGGATATCGAAGGAAGTGTCGGCCGATTCATACCTGAGCGGGCGGCCGCTCCCGCGCTCCACGAACGAATACGTCCCGACTATGAGGCAGACGCCCGGGCTGTAAAGCTCGGCTATCTTCTGGGTGAACCTTTTGGTCTGCTCGTTTGCTTCGCGAAGCCGCTCGATCTCTTCCTGCTGCTTCTTTATGAAGTCCTGGTCCTGCGCCGCGCGCGCCTGTATGGAATCTATTTGCTGGCTGAGTCTCTCCGTCTTGTTCGCGTTGCGAATTAGCGTGAGAAGCCCGAACGCCATCAGCCCGATGATCATAAAGACCATCAATGTTACGGCCGTGATTGCCAGCCATTTCGCCCGTCCGGGGATCTCGGCCCAGAGGCTCGCCGTCAGCTCCTTAACAAAGAGCGTGGCCGTCAGCGGGTGAACAGGCCGCTCCGCGACTTGCTCTATCTCGCCCGCGTCGCGCCGCACCAGGCCGCCGGTCGAGAAGGTCTCCGGCATGACATGAAAGAGCAGGCTCGCGCTCGATAGGCCCTGACCAAAATGTATCGTGTCGCCGTCCTGAATCGGATGACCGTCTTCGGCAAGATCATTTAAGACCGGCACGCCGTTGACGGTTATATCTATTTTATTGTCATTGAGCGGAATCAGGTTCATTCCATTGCCGTTGCCGCACACCTCGGCCAGCTCGGCTTCGGGCAACACGCCTCCTTCTTCCGGCACGATCTTCAGGTCGCACCCGTCCGAGGTCCCGATCAAAATCCGGTCCTGTGCGAATATTCTTGTCTTACCTTTTTCGCTCCCGGTGAGGAAGACGAACATTAAACGACTCATCGAGTGTCTGGCCTCTCTAGCTTAATAATACCATCGGGCGTGCGAACTTCCAGCGGAATCTAGTAGCATGCTGGTCGATCACCGCCGGCCCGTGCTAGGATTCCGGTGCCCGTCAAATAAATTCCCATTGGAACTTGCTACGGTATGAAAAACAGAGCCAGCGCGCTTCGCATGATTACCGCGATATTGATTCAGATTTCGCTGATGACCGTCGCACACGGACAGAAGGAAGAGAAGAAGGACGAGAAGAAGAAGAAGCCCGAGCCCTTCAAGGTCGAAAAACTGACACAGGGGATGGGGCTTTACACGATCGGCCCGGTTTCGCCAGACCGGCGGTCGATACTGCTGCTCGCGCATAAGCCGGAGCAGGCGCCGAACCTCTACGTCATGAATCTGGAAGACCGTTCCATAAGGCCGCCGCTGAGCAGTTTCAAATGGGGAATTGAAGACCCGAAATGGTCGCCCGACGGACTCAGCGTGACATTCTCGGGTACGAGCGAAACAAGCTCGCTCCCGGAAGTCTACACGATTGAACTCAAGACCGGAAAAGTCCGCCAGATTACTACAAACGGTTTTAGCGACCGGCACCCGGTCTATACACCCGATGGGAAGCAGGTGCTCTTTACGTCAGACGCAAGCCCGCTGCCCGACGCGGCATTCGGCATACTACACGTCGCAATCGCGCCGGCCGGCGGCGGAAAGGTCGAATACTTTACGGAAGACGAAGGCTCTTCAATACACCCGAATATATCTCCGAACAATCAAAGCGTCCTGCTCATAAAAGTGGATGAGCATAGCGGCAGGCATTCGCTCTGGGAGTATGGGTTCGATGGAAAACAGAAGCGCGATTTAACAAAGAGGAAGTTCGCCAGGATAAACGGCTATAAACCGGCTTCGTCGGGCGATTCGATCATCATCTGGGGGCAGGAGGAGCCCGAACAGCAAGACACGGTTTATGTTTTCGATATGAAGAGCGGCGCGATACGCGACCTGCCGGAGCCCGACCTCCCGAAACGGAACCCCACGGTCTCGGCCGACGGGAGATACATCGCGTTCATCGGCCCATCGGATAAAGGCGTGCAGCTTTACGTTTATGATTCAACAACGGGGCTGATCACGGAGCTAACCCTGAAGCCGGGCAACACATTCACTCCGGCTTTCATATCTAACACCGAAATCATCTTCGGCTCTAACCGCGATGGAGCGAATGAAATCTATTATGTGAATCTCGCCGCGCCGCAGGTAGAGCAGAAAAAGTAGCGGCGTCTGAGAGAAAAACCACTTCGGCTCGATAGACTCTTTCGCGTGCGGGTATTCGACGAGCAGGGAAGCGGGGCCAGATACCTTTTGATCTTCGAGATTGGATTTTATCTCACTTGAGCCGGCGTTTTCCGGATAGACAATGCCTTTCCAATCGTCGTATGACCATCCCGCCGGACCTACTCTAATCACCGCTTTCACCCTATGAACTCTATCGAGACTCGATAGCAATCATTAAACCTGTTGCGTAATAAGGCGTGAAAATACCATCACGCTCTTCTTCTCAAGAGTTCGTTTTTACAGACGAACTCCGGTTCTTTGAAAGACTCTTTCATAGGCTCGCAGATTGACTAAGCCGCCGACAATATTCATCGTCTGGTCGTAATCGCTATCTCGATTGCGATACTCTTCCGAGGCGATGCGATACTTCTTGCGCCGCGAGATCGTATGCTCAACTCTCACTCGCAGACTTGACCGCAGGGCGTTGATCTTCTTCTGGTCGCGCGTCAACGGATGATTGCGCCTTCCGCGCTCCTGCAACCGCACCTCGACGGGCAAACCCATCTTCTGCATCCCTTGAAAGCCGCTGTCGCCATAGAAGGTCGCTCGCACCTCGGCCAACTCGTTGAGGATGCCGCGCTGCTGGTGGTCGTCTTTGAAGGCTTGAAAGTCATGTGTCCGCCCGCCGACACTCGGACTTTGATCAACAATAATACCATTAGGGGTTGTGGTCATCAGTTGCTTGCGGGTGTGACGTTTCTTCTTGCCGGAGTAGTCCGATTTGCGCTTTTGCTTATCCTTCGGCTTGCGTTTGGGTTGCTCGACGCCATCAATGATAAAGGTCAACTCTGGATAAGCCTCACGGAATTCTTCGATGCTTGAGATGCGTTTTTGGCGGCGCTCGCCTTCGGCCTTTGGCGACATTCAGAAGGCGCTCTCTGGCGCGTTCAGGGATCGGCAAGACGGCTTCAAAGACGGGTCGCATCGAGGCGATGTTGCGAGAGATCAAGCTCTTGTTGGCAGCATTGAAAAACAGCGTCAGAAACTCTTGCGTAAGATAAAGGCGGTAGTAAAGCAAGAGCATCAACAGACGGTTGGGCAGATCGTTTTGAAAGGCATTACCGCCGCCAATCTGGCGTTGGCGGTCGCTTTGCGAGCGCACGGTTTTGGCTTTGCGATCTTGTTCGAGTTTAAGAAAGGCTTGCTCGAACTGAGGCAGCAAATCTTCAAATGTGTGCAAGTGCATCCCGGTGAACGCGAGAAATTGCTTCGGGTTGCGTTTGAGTTTGTTGTACAAGTCCATAGTCGTTGGAAACTTTGCCTTCGGCTCACTTATTACGCAACAGGTTTTAGCAATCATTGTTTATCGCGCAGCTCGCGTGCTTTTTGATAAGCGCGGTTCGCCTCTTCTTGTAGTCCCTGGCTAAAGAGCGCGTGCCCGAGTTTTGTGTAGAGCCCGTCATCGGCAGGTTTTACGGAAATGGCTTTTCGGAATTGATCGGCCGCGCGCTGCCACTCCTGCCTGGTGAAATACTCATCGCCGAGCGCGGCGAGCAACGCCCAGTTCTGCTGGTCGAGCGAGGCGGCCGCTTCAAACTCTTTTACCGCGTCTTCATTCCGCGCCCCCTTATAGACCAGGGCAAGGTTGTAATGAGGCGCGGCCCATTTCGGATCGAGCTCGATGGCGCGCTTGAAGGCCCTTTCAGCGCGGAACGAATCGAGCCTGCCATGATGTATGAGCCCGAAAGCGTTCTCCAGCGCCGCGTGTTTTACGCCTTGAAGCTGCCCGAGCGCCCTCTCAGCCTCATCATAAAACTGCAACGCGATGAGCGCCCCGGCAGCGGTCAGCTTATCGAGCAGTGCAATCTCCTGGTTATCCGAGACGAGCGACCGGGCGCGACTCAAAATCTGGCCGGCGCGCTTGAACTCCCCCACCTTGTCCGGGATATTGTCCGCGCGGACATCGCCCGCAATCAGCGCGCGACCCTCTACCAAAAGCGCTTCGGCCAGAATAGGCTTCAATCTTGCGACATCGGCCGAGTGCGATGGGTCGCCGTTCAGCTTTTGAAATAGATCCCATGCGTTTGAGCTTCGCGGCTCGACGAGCCTGCGAGAGGCGATTGCGGCCTCCAGCTCTAGCAGAAGCGGCGTCGGCGCGATTTCGGCGCGTGTGACGGGGGTCGCCACGACGAGAGATGTCTGTTGATTCACATCCGACCTTCCCGCGATCGGGTTGATCTTTGGCGGCGGGCTGGTGGGCGAGAGCGGTTCAGCCCCCGTGGTTGCTTCAGGCCCGCCCGCCGGTAGGTCCGAGACAGAGGCGGAAGTCTGAGGGGAGTTGACCCTCGCAATCTCGGGCGGTCGCCGCGGCTCAACCCTCTGCCCGGCAGCGGCATTTTGCGCGGGCGTGCTATCTCGCGGCACTTGTGCGGATGGCTCGACCCGCGACGGGGTAGCCTTCCGGGTTTTATCGGCGGCAACAGGTTGAGCGGATTTACCCGAAGCTGGCTGTGTCGTTTGGGAAGCAGCCCGGTCCGTCTGTTGTGGTTTTATCAGATCAGCCGGCGCTTGCTGGGTCGTCCGTGTCTGTTCGGCCTGTTCGGGTGTTGCGCTCACGGGCGTGACGGTCTCTTTTTTTACGGACGGCTGGGACGCGGCAATCTCAGCAGGTTGCCGCGTCGGTGGTTCCGGCAGCAGACGCGGTCTGCGACGTGGCGGTTTGCGCAAACGGGACCGCGATTTGCGCGAGCACGCCCGAGTCCGACCACGGCGTCTGGCGGTTTGCCGTGTCGGCGGCGACGTGTGAGTTTGCGTAGTTGAATAATTCGAGGGCGCTCAGGCTCCCGTCGCCGTTGCTGTCGCCCGCCCCGCCTATGGCTTCGGCAATATGTTTTGTGAAGACGCCGTAACCGCCCCATCGCTGTCCTTCTCGCGAAAACTCGCCCGGCCCGTTCGCGAGTATCACCGACGCCCCTTCGCGCGAGGAGGCCAGGAGGCTGAACGCCTGAGCGAAGTTGCGCGAAGCATCATTATTGGTTTCCGGGTCGAAAAAATCTTTTCGCATGGCGTCGGCCACAATCAGCACGCGCCCGGCTTTGACCCTGCGCGACAGCGCCTGTGTTATTTCAGAGACGGAGATGGCAGTAGAATACGGAGAGTCGTCATCAGAGTCGTATGCAAGCAGATAGGATTCGCCGTAAGCGCTCTCGTAGATGCCGTGACCCGAGAAGAAGAAGACAACCGTGTCAGAAGCAGTCGCGCCGCGCGCGGCCCAATTGCCGATTGCCGATTTAATCGCGGCCATAGTGGCGTTGGCCCCGGTCAATAATTGAACCCGTTCCTTCGACACGCCCGAGCGAGAAAGCGATTCGACAAACAGGCCCGCGTCACGCTCGGCGAACTGTAGCTGGAGCCCGCCCGGCAGTTTCGGGTAACGAGACACGCCGACGACAATTGCCCACGTGCGCGAAGCGGGCGATGTTGTTTGCGCGAAAGAGGAGAGGGCGCAGGCAAAAAGCAGGTGCGCGAGAGCGAGGGCCAGGCATGTGATTCTTCTTCATGGTCTTACTCAGATGAAAAGGGCGCATACTCTACACGCGGTAGAAGATGCGCCCTCAATCGGTTCAATAGATTTAGGACTCAGCTCGGGCAGGCGTATCAGTGAAAGCTCGCGACCGCAGTATCCTCTTTTTCGTGGGTCTCGAAAACGGTCAGCAGCTTGGTTATCATCAACAGGTCCTGAATCTTCTTGGTCAGGTTAAGGAGCTTCAAATGCCCCCCTTTGTTGCTCGTAGTCGTATAAGAGCTAACCAGCTCGCCGATGCCGGAGCTATCCACATATGAGACGTCGCCGAGGTTGAGGAGGATCTTCTTCTTGTCCTGGTCGAGGAGTCTTTTCACCGCCTCGCGTAGCTGAACGCTCCCTTCGCCGATGGTTATCTTGCCAGATAGGTCGAGTATGGTTACGTCCCCAGCCTCACGTTCCTTTATGTTGAGTTGAGCCATCGTACATCTCCTTTTGCTGTTTAGGATTGACTATTTATTTGGCGCTTCTTTTTGTTCATGCGCACGATGCTGCCGCCCTCGGGATGGATCGTATGCTCAACTTCATCCATAAATGTGCGCATATAAAATATACCCCGTCCGGTAGGGTTGAGCAGGTTATCAGAATTGGTAGGGTCAGGCAGCTTCTCGGGATCAAATCCCTCGCCGCGATCCCGCACGTATATCGTCAACGCATCCGCCTCAATTATATAGCGAACGTCAACCTGTTTGTCGGGAGAGTTCTTGTTCCCGTGGGTGATGGCGTTGATGACCGCCTCGTGCACCGCAAGCTCGATCCAGCTCGCGTCGTCCTCGTCAAAGCCCATCTTGGCCGTGACGCTCTTGGTCACTGAGCCGACCATGTCAACGAACTCTAGCTTGCTGTGAATCGAAAGCTCGATGGTTTCCGTCATCGGCCTCAATGATGCCTTTCTTATTGCCCGTCTAAACTTTAACCAGTTGCGCGCTCAAGCTATCAAGGTAGTCACAAGGCGCGTCATTGTGTAACATGCCGGAAGTTGCCATGTCAAGGTTATTAGCAATCAAGGGGCCCGGCGCGCTCGTAGGCGAAGCGGTCATGCCGGGCGATAAATCTATCTCGCACCGGGTCGCGCTGCTCGCCTCAATTGCCGAGGGCGTCTCCACAATCCGCGGGTTCGCTTCGAGCGCGGATTGCCGGTCAACGCTCGACTGTATCGGTCGGCTTGGGATCAAGGTCGAGCGCGAGGGCGACCTCTTGCGCATACACGGCGAAGGGTTGCGCGGGTACAGGTCTGAACAGGGCGCGGTAAGACTCTATGCCGGAAATTCCGGCTCAACCATCAGGATGATTGCCGGACTGTTGGCCGCGCAGCCGTTTACCGCCGAGATTGATGGCGATGAAAGCATACGACGTCGACCGATGAAGCGCGTGATTGAACCGCTGTCTAAAATGGGGGCCGAGATCAAGGCGAGAGAAGACAACTTCGCGCCGATCACCATAAGAGGCGGCTCGCTTGAGGCGATTGATTACCGGAGCCCGGTGGCGAGCGCGCAGGTGAAGACCGCGGTGTTGCTGGCCGGGTTGTACGCCCGCGGGCGCACTACGCTGCACGAGCCTGCGCCGTCGCGCAATCACACTGAATTGATGCTCAAAGAATTCGGCGCGCCGGTCGAGTTGCTCTCCGAACGCGACGTTGCCATCAGCAATTGCCGATCCCTGCGACCGGTCGACTACCGTGTGGCGGGGGACGTCTCGTCCGCGGCGTTTTTTATTGCGGGCGCGGCCTCATTGCCCGGCTCGCGGTTGACGGTCAAGGATGTTTGCCTGAACCCGACGAGGACCGCATTCCTGCGAGTGCTGGAGATGCTCGGCGCGAGAATAGAACGCAGAAACCTTCGCGTCATGCACGGCGAGAGCATCGGCGACCTCTATGTTGAGCACGTCGGTTCATCCGGGAAACAGGGCGATCTTTTTTTGCGCGGCGAGATCATCGCAAACATTATTGACGAGATACCGATTCTTGCCGTCGCGGCCACGCAATACGACGGCGCGTTCGAGGTCAGGGAAGCCAGGGAGCTACGTTTTAAGGAGAGCGACCGCATTCACACGGTCGTCGAAGCAATCAAATCGCTCGGCGGGCGCGCCGAAGAGTTTGATGATGGATTCAGGATAGAAGGCCCGCAAAAGCTCGAAGGCGGGCGCGTCTCGACCGAAGGCGATCACCGCATAGCGATGGCTTTTAGTATCGCGGGGCTGTTGGCCGAAGGAGAGACTGAGATACTGGATGCCGATGCGGCGGCCGTCTCTTTCCCCGAATTCTACGACGTGCTCAGACGACTCGCGGGTGACGACAGGATCCACGGATGAAGACTGAATCGCCGGTCACGGAGAGGTCGCGGATAATCTTCCTCGTCGGATTCATGGGGGCGGGGAAGACGACCGTCGGGCGGGCGCTGGCCGAAAAACTCTCTTGCCGATTCACGGATCTTGACGAGATGATCGAATCCCGCGCGGGCATGGCGGTGCGGGATATTTTCGAGAAGCTTGGAGAGTCCGAATTCCGCCGCGTCGAAAGCGATTTGATAGCATCGCTCGGCAACAACGAAAGCGCGGTAGTCGCGCTCGGAGGCGGCGCATTCGCTTTTGAGAATAACCGAAAGATTGTGCGCGAGCTTGGAGTATCTATATGGCTAGAGTGCCCGCTTGAAATCTGTCTCGAAAGAACGGGTCGAGATGAAAAGCGCCCGCTGCTTGGTTCACACGGGGAAATGTCGACGCTTCTCGAATCACGGCGAGGGTCATACGAAGAATCCGATTACCGTGTTGACTCGGGCAGCCGCGCGCCCGGCGAGATAGCGGATGAGATAATAGATCTACTCGATTCGTTGTGCCCTGCATCGCGGCTCGACCAGCACCGATTTAAAGGACGATAACCTGACAAGGCCGGGTTTCGCGCGCGGCGGTTTTGAGATGAACTTTCGCTGTGTGTAGTGGACCGCCGCCTTCGATTCACTTTTCGCCTGCGAATAGAAGGCGGCAAGCTCGGCCGCTTCGACGATTGTGCGCATCGGTATTTCGCCGCGGGCGGGGTTGCGCACGACGACGTGCGAGCCGGGATAATCGGCCGCGTGAAGCCATAGATCCGAAGGCCGCGCCAGTTTGAATGTCATCTGGTCGTTTTCGCGGTCGTTACGGCCGACAAAGATTTCATAACCGTCGCTTGAGATAAATTTTCTTCCGATTGCGGGCAAGCTCGACGCCGCGCCTTTTGCGCCCTTCGCCCGGCCGGCGATGCCGGGAATCTTTAAAAGTCGCGCGGCCTGTTCTCGGACCTCCGCAATCCGGCGGCGTTCGGGTTCCGATTCGAGCCTGGCAATCAAAGAGCGAAGGGCCGCGATATCTTTTTGAACAGCCGCTTCTCGAAGGGCGATTGTTGCCTTTGCGCGCCTCGCCTTCTGGTAAAGCGAAAAGTATTCGGCGGCCGCTTCTTTTAGCGACCTGCCCGCCGGAATCTCTATAGAGATAGTTTGCTGATCGGGGTCGTAGTAATCAATCAGGGTTACATTCACCCCGTCCTGTCGCGCGGTCGACAGGTTTGCAAGTAGCAGGTCTCCGTATCGCTTAAAATGATCGGGGTCATCGAACCGGTCGCGGTCAGCTTCAATCGCCTTCGAAGCCTTCTCTTTTTTGCGAAGCTCCTGCAAGAGCGCGTGCCGGGCCGCGTTAAACTCGCCTCGCAGATTATCAGCCATTCTCTTGGCGCGATAAAACTCGTCTGCCGCCTCAGAGAGCGTCTCGAACTCGTACCGATTAAGCCCGCGCCCTGCCACCAGTTCTATGTGGGACAGAATCATATCCGGCTTCTCATCGTTTATTCGCTCCCCGACCTCTTCCAGCGTCTGTCGAGAATAGAGTACCGGCGTCGGCGGCTTCTTCAGATCAGTCAGCAATGAAGCAATCGCGTCACGAGGCGACATCCCTTTTGACCGGAGCAAGAACTCTGTCTTCATCAGGGGGCTGAAAACGGAGCCGGGGCCGAACGCCTCGGCTAGCACATCTTCAATCGTGGCGGAGACGGCAATACGAGAAACAATCGCTTCAAGCCATTCCTGCTCGCTTTCGTGAGCAGTCTCTTGACGAGTCATCGTGTCAGGTCGCGCGGCAAGCGAGCCTAAGAGGTTGCCGTTACCGTCGAGCAGGTATGCGTTCGACGAACGGCCGGTGAGCTTGAGCCTTAGCAGGATTCCTACGCGGCTCCCGCTTGAGTCGTACTGTTCAAAGCCAAGATTGATTATCCTCTCGAGCGGTTCTTTCGATAAGGAGACAAGTTTCGCGCCTGACAGGTGTTTGCGAAGCAGTTGGCCAAACGAATGCGTAGCGCTTTGATCGGTCTTGCTGCCAGAAGCGTTCTTCCTGGAAAGGTGCAGCGCGGGGCTCGCCGGGCTGAGCGAGGCGTGAAGCAGCCGGCTATCCGCGAGTCTGAAATCGATCAATATAGATTGCCCGGAAAGAAAAAGCCTCGCGACGACCTGCCCCAGTATATCCTCGCCGATCTCCCGCACCATGGCTGAGAGGAAAAAGTTATCCATACGCTAAATGAGAAGGCCGGTCATAGTGAAAATCAACCGGCCTCAAATATCGACATGAATTATAGCGAGAAGCTAGAAGTCTCTTGCCACCTGCGTACCGGAAATCAGGTCGTGCAGACCCCTGCGCTTGTGGTGGATGACGGCGATGAAGAACCCCAGGAGCAGAGGCGCAAAGGCGATGACATAGCCAAGGCTGCGCAGGATAATCTGTCCGGGAGATGGCTGCTCGAAGGTAAATGCGTTGACGACGCGCGTGTTTGTAAACATCATCCCGAACGTTTTACCGCCGAGTGATTGCGTCAGGACCAGGTATAGAAAGGCGATCATTACGACCATCGTGCCCGCGGCAAACTGCGTGTGCGGGGCGGAAAAATCGCCGTTCATAAACTCGATCACAGCAAGAAACGGTGCGGCGCTCACCGATATGGCGATGAAGTCCGTCAGGTTTAAGATAGCGTGTATAACGATGGAAGGGCTTTCGTTTCGAGCGAACTCGGCGTTCAACTCCTTATCAACTTTACGGATTTCGGCCTCAAGGTAATCGCGCGGCTCAATCTCGTCGGGTATAAATCTGGCGGATGCGACATGGTCTTCCGCTTCAACAAAAGATGTCAACTTTGCCTCCGCCTGAAGCGGGGAAGTCGGTTTATAGGCTTGCGTGGGCTCGACAACCTCGGTCGATTGCCGCGGCGATTCCAGCAGATCGGCGATGGGGTCAAGCTCGGCCGTGCGACGCGGTGAGAGATCGACTTCGGGCGTCAACTGTCGCGCCGTGGCTTCGCGATCAAGCCCCAGAGAAGCCGTCGGCCGCTGAGCGGGCCGGACAGGCTCTATCTTTGGAAGCGCGGCGCGGTGGGCATTCTCTGTCGCCCGGCGCACGCGGGTCAGCGCCTTTTCAACGATGGCATTATTCGTGGCGGGCCGCTGGTGTGACGGCTGTTGTTCCCTGGCAGGCGACTTCGACGCCATTACCTGCGCGGTTTCGCGAGCGGGTTGAGAATGACGACGGGCTGTCACTTCGCCGCCTTCGCCGTTTAATGCTGTATGCGGTCTTTCCGCGACCGTGGTCCTCAGATCGGCAGCCGGCGCGTCGTCGGCAGTACCGGGCCCGCTGCGCCGGGCGCGCACTTCACGGACCTTCGCGTTTAGCTCGCGCCGCCAGGCCGGGAGCGTGCTCTCGGCAGGTTCCGGCTGCTTTACCGTGCGCGGCTTCCTGGGGAATTCAATTAATCGTGATTCTGTCGATCGAAACCTTCTGATATCTGATAAACGATGACACCTGGGACAGCGGGAAATGGTATCAGGAAAGTCGTGGCCGCACCCCTGACATTTCATTGTAGAAGCACCTCTTCATTTTGGGGGCATCCTGGCGATCAGGGCCGCATAGTACCAGAATGTAAACTTTCTGGTCAACCCAAATGTTGCGCTAGCGAAACTTTCCAGCACAACATATACGGCAGCATGGACACATGAGTGATGGTTGAGGAGAGCGCCGGCGTTATCAAAAAGGAAAGCGTGGGCCCTCAAGAAGAGGGCCCACGCTTTGGAAAGTTGATCTAGAGATTTGCTACTCCTTGGGAGCGGCCTTTCGCGACGAGCCTGTGGTAGCCGCCGGGGCGCTCGATTCGGGTTCTTCGTCCGACGCGCTGGGCAGCCCGAGCGCATTGCGGACTTCTGCTTCAATCCTTGAAGCGATCTCTCGCTCCTGAAGAAGCAGGTTCTTGGTATTCTCGCGTCCTTGAGCCAGCCGCTCGCCCTTGAAGCTAAACCACGCGCCGCTCTTATCTACGATCTTGTGCTCGACGGCCAGGTCCAGCATGTCGCCTTCCTTAGAGATGCCCTTGCCGTACATGATGTCAAACTCGGACTCCCTGAACGGCGGGGCGACTTTGTTTTTGACTACCTTGACCCTTGTCCGGTTGCCGACCACCGTGTCCCCGTCTTTTATGGAGCTGGTCCGGCGAATGTCGAGTCTGACCGATGAATAGAACTTAAGCGCCCGGCCGCCGGTCGTCGTCTCCGGGCTGCCGAACATAACGCCAATCTTCTCGCGAATCTGGTTGATGAAAAGCAGGCAGGTGTTCGAGCGCGCGACCACGGCGGTCAGCTTTCTGAGCGCCTGAGACATCAAGCGCGCCTGCAATCCGGGGAGCGAATCGCCCATATCGCCGTCCAGCTCCGCGCGGGGAACGAGCGCCGCAACGGAATCGATGACAACGATATCGACGCCGCCCGATCTGACGAGCGCTTCGGCGATTTCGAGCGCCTGCTCGCCGGAATCCGGCTGAGAAATAAAGAGGTCGTTAACATTAACGCCGAGCTTTTCGGCGTACTGCGCGTCGAGGGCGTGCTCGGCGTCTATATAGGCCGCAACACCTCCATTCTTTTGCGCTTGCGACACGATATGCAGGGCAAGCGTTGTTTTGCCCCCCGATTCCGGCCCGTAAATCTCGACGATTCGGCCGCGCGGGACGCCGCCGATCCCGATTGCTGCGTCAAGGCTCAGGCAGGAGGTCGAGATGGCCGGCACATCCACAACCTTCTTCTCCCCCAGCCGCATAATCGAGCCTTTACCAAACTGTTTTTCGATTCCCGCGATAGCTATGTCAATAGCGCGGTTTCGCTCGTTGCGTTCGTCTGCCATGTTTTTAGTGGTACTTCCTTTCTCTTAAGGGTGGTTTTAAAGGCAAATTATACCACACCGAACTTGATGCACCTAAACGATTTCTAGGCGATGGCCGAAAGAAAAAGGGCCCCGGAACATGTCCTTTAACCCATTACTCTCCGGGTTGTAATTAGCAAGCATTAATCGCGTGAAAAATGCCTGTCGCCCAGGATTCCGCGGTCTCCACTTTCTCGCGCGATGAGACATTGACTACCAATCGCCCCCTCCGCTAAATGAAGGCTGCTTCAACGATCTGACCTGCCTGATTTGCATCAAAGTAGAACAGGGCGAGGTGAATCTATATAGAACAAGTAAGGTTACAACCCGGTCTCTATCCGGCCGCTGAGGAACTTGTACCTTTTGAAGGGGTCGAACGCGAGTTCAGGGGGCAAAACCGTCGGGAAGAATAGAGGCAACCCATTGGCATATGAGTTGCACAAATGAATAGTTGAAAAGGTGGTTGAAGGGTTAGAAGTACAGGGTGACGCCCGCCGGAGCGGGGCTAAAAAGTTCTTGAAACAAAAGGTCGAGAGGGGCGTTAAAAGGGGGGAAATGCCGTGCAGGATTCTGTGGGGCATACATTCTAAGGATGACAGAAAGACTCTAGGCTGTGACAAAGGGTGGAAGAAAATGGCGAAGAACATAAACACAAGAAGCATTCAGAGTAGAACACAAACAAGCAGACCAGGGCGGGTAGAGATGGATCCCAACGAGCTGAAGAACACCGTTCGGGATGGACTGGTTTCAATGACAATGGCAGAGCGCGAGGAGTTTATACAGGCACTTGGGGCAGAGCTTAAGCGCATAAGCATCAACATGCGGGCGTATCTGGTGCCCCTCGGAATTCCTGCCCGGAGCCCGGAAGATTTGACCCCCACCGAGGTGGGTCATTTGATAAGGTTCCTGAAGATAAATGTTCCCCAGGCGATGTCGGTTGTTGGACGAGTCATGTCGCGCTACGGCGTATTTGCTGAGAAGTCGGCTCACGGTGACCGCCTCGCCGCCTAAAGTCCGGAAAAACTTTAACGCAGAACAGATGCCCGCTCGACACTCTGTCGGGCGGGCATCTCCGCTTATGCCGGTTTCAAATCCTCCGGCGCGCCACGCAACGTAGCGACATTCTTTTACTACACTTTATGTCTATCTTGCGAACAGCCGCGCGCTAAAACGCCCGCATTCGTCGTCTCACCCCTGGCATTTCGATTGCTATTCTTACGCTTTGCGGCCAATTCGAAGCAAGTAACCTTGAGCCGGGCCGCTCATAAGGATGTGCGAAAGGCTCGGCTCTCCAATCTAAGACAAGGAAGATAAACATGCTACAAACTGTAGAGGTTCAGCCAAAAAACTTAAGGGACTATGAGTCTGTAGTTGGGGCCGATGTCATCGAACAGATACGCGAAGCCGCGCGGCCACTCAAAGGGGCGCGCGTGGTTCATATCAACGCCACTTCTTATGGAGGCGGGGTCGCCGAAATCCTTCAAACCCTCGTCCCGCTGATGAATGACGTAGGACTGAAGGCGGAGTGGCAGGTAATCGTCGGCGAAAACGAGTTCTTCGTCGTGACAAAGTCGTTTCACAACGCGCTGCAGGGCCATTCAATCGAGCTCACCGACGATGTAAAGGACATATTCCTTCGAAACAACGAGACAAACGCAAAGCTCTTTGAAGGCGAGTACGATTACGTGATCGTCCACGACCCGCAGCCCGCGGCCTTGCTTCATTACCACGGCCGTGAAGGCGGCAAAAACTGGATCTGGCGCTGTCACATAGATACTTCAACACCCTACCTGCCGGTCAGGGACTTTCTAAAGCCTTACCTTCTGGAGTATGACGCCGCTATCTACACGCTTCACGATTATGTCGGGAGCGGAATGACCTTTCCCAAAGTATATCTGATTCCACCTTCTATCGATCCGCTCGCCGAAAAGAACCGGCCGATGGAACCCGAGGAGGCGAAGCGAATCATCGGACGGTTCGGGATCGATACATCCCGGCCATTGCTCGTACAGGTATCACGATTTGATCCGTGGAAAGACCCGCTCGGAGTCATCGATGCCTACAAGCAAGTCAAGGAGCACCTGCCCGAGGTGCAGCTGGCACTGGTCGGTTCCATGGCGACGGACGACCCCGAAGGCATGGTCTATTACGCTAAGACCCTGAGACGGGCGGGCGAAGACTTCGACATCCACGTACTCTCGAACCTCGACGGAGTTCATAATCGCGAGGTCAATGCATTCCAGGCCGCCTGCGACGTGCTTATACAGAAATCGACCCGCGAAGGCTTCGGCCTGGTCGTCACCGAAGGTTTATGGAAAGGCAAGCCGGTGATAGGCGGAAAAGTCGGCGGCATTCCGTTGCAGGTCATCGACGGCGAAACCGGGTTTCTGGTAACGGACTCGGAGGGGTGCGCGAGGTCTAGCCTCTTCCTACTCCAGCACCCTGAGCGCGCGAAAGAGATGGGCGAGCGCGCCCGCGAGCACGTGCGAAAGCACTTTCTTTCAACGCGTCACCTTATGGATTACCTGAACATGTTCAACGAGCTGGCCGGCCAGCAGCGCGAAAGCACCGCGTCGGGAAAGTAGTAGAGGTCGAATCATAAAATGCCGCCTGTCGGTCTGCGGATGGTCAGTCGTAGAGCAGCCCGGACAGGCGGCATTTTACCCCGTGAATGCCCCCCTTCCTAAACCGTTTCCCGGTACTGTAGAATTCCCCTGAAAAGATGAAGAGTCTCATTTCGCATATCGTCTCAGTCCTTATTGTGTCGTCGGCGCTTGCTTCTGGTCATTCCGTTGCTGCCCAGAGTCCGGCATCCGGTAGCAAGTCGTCCAACGATGCGCTTGCCAGGGCGCGCGAGCTGCACTCATTAATAAGTTCCTCCGACGCCGATAAGCTTTCGAAGATCAAGAAGGGGCTGTCGGATGAGAGCTGGTACGTGCGGGGCGAAACGGCCAGGGTTTTGGGGAGTCTTGCCGTCGCGGATTCCGCCCATTTACTTCTCCCGCTTCTTGAAGACCAGCACTGGTATGTTCGAGAGTGCGCGATGGAGGCCCTTTCGGCCCTTGGTTTCAGGGGCGCGGCCGACTCAATCAAGCCGCTACTTTCGTCGACGGACCCTTACGTTCGCGCGCGCGCGGCTTCTACGCTTGGCGCTCTCAAACAGGAGGGCGCTGCTTCGTCGCTGATAAGAATGCTTGCGGACGAAGACGACCACGTACGGCGCAGCGCGGCGCTCGCGCTCGGCGTATTAAGAGAATCGAGCGCGAGCGCCGCGCTTATCCCCCTGTTAAAAGATGCCGATCCGGGCGTGCGCCGCAGCGCCGTCGTATCGCTCGGTCTTATAGGAGACCGGCGGGCGGCCGACGCGGTACTTGCGGCCGCACGAGAGGGCGAGGGAGTCTCCTGGGAATATGCAGCAGCGCTTTACAGACTCGGCAACAGGGATTATTACCAGCCGATTGTTGACGCGCTCAAAAGCGAGTACGGCGATCATCGCAAGGGCGCGTTTGAATCGCTCGTCGGTCTTGGTGAAGCCCGCGCTCTGCCTTCGCTTCTTGACGCCTCAAAAGTTAATGCGGGAAATGGCCGAGCCGACGGCGAATCGTTGTCACTTAGATTGATGCTCGCGCGAAACCTCTCCCGGTTTACCGGCAACCCGGCGCGCGAGGCGGCGTTGACTCTTATCGACGATCCGTCGCAAGAGGTGAGAGCGGCGGCGGCGGAATCGTTGAAGCGATTGGGCGGGGTCGATGATGCAAGCGCTGGCGGGAGAGAGATCGAAATAATAATCGCTGCTCTCTCGAAAGAAAAACACCCGGCTGTGGCCGATGCTTTCATCGAGGTTCTTGCGCTTTATGATTCCGCCAGAGTGGCCGACGCTCTACTCTCCACAACGCGTGGCAAACCAGTCTCCAACGAGAATCTGAGCAAGGCGCTTGAAGCGGTGCGGATCACGCCGGAACGAATGATCACCAGTCTAAAGACCGGCACGCCAAAGGAGCGTTCGGTCGCGGCGTATCGACTAGGCCAGCTCGGCGACGCGGTAGCGGTTGACCCGCTGGTCGCGTCGCTGTCGGGCGACCTGGACCCCGCGGTCAAATTGAACGCCGCAAAGTCGCTAGGGCTTCTTAAAGACAAGCGCGCGGTCGAAGCGCTGATAATTCTCTCCGCGTCGAAAGATGGTGATTTGAGAGTAGCGGCGGTTGAGTCGCTGGGATCGATTGCGGATCATTCCGCATCCGACGCGCTGTTTGCGGCGGCGAGAGACGAACGCGCGGACGTGAGAGATGCCGCGTTAAAGGCGCTCGCCAGAATAGGCGTCTCCGCCGATAGGCTTACGGCGGACCTTGCAAGTAATAAGTGGCAGGTACGGGTGGCCGCCGCGTCGATGCTTGGGCGGCTGGGCGATAGCGGCTCGGTGCCCGCTCTAATAGGCGCATTGCGCGATGAAGATAGCAGGGTGCGAATCGAGACTGCCCGCAGCCTCGGTAGATTTGGTGACGGCCGGGCGGTAAGCGGGCTTATCGGTCTGCTTGAAGACGCAAACTCGGAGGTGCGCGTTGAAGCAACGCTTGCGCTTGGGCAATTAAAAGATAGCCGGGTGCTTCCGGCGCTTGCGAGATTGTTAAACGAACGCGACATGCGAGTCAGCTTTGCCGCGGCCGAGTCACTCGCGAGATTGGAGGACGCGCGCGCCCTCGGCCTGCTCATCGATCAATTAAAGAGCCCCGATTGGAGGGTCCGCTCGCGTTCGACACAGGTTCTGGCTCGCGTCGTAACCGACCGGCCTCTCGACCAGACAATAAAACCACTTGCCTCGTGCCTCGCGGATAAGGACCCGGTTGTGAGGTATTATGCGTCAGAGGCGCTCATCGCGATGGCCGACAGGTCCGTGCCGGCGGTGATCGAATTCTTGAAAAGTCCGCGTGAAAGCGAGCGCCAGCGGGCCGCGCGCGTCCTCTGGCGAATTGGCGCTCCGGCCGTAGAGCCCTTGATTGCTGTCGTCCACGACAGCGGCATGGCTTCGGAGACACGCGCTTCGGCCGCCCATGCGCTCGGCGTGATTGCCGATAAGAGGGCGACAAAGCCTTTGCTCGCGCTGCTGAGAGACGAACGATATTTCGTCCGGCAGCAAGCCGCCTGGGCGCTCGGCCAGATGGGCGAATCCGCGGTCGTCAACGTGGTTGAGATGGCCCGTTCATCAGCGCCGGCGACGAGAGAGGCCGCCATAGAAGCGCTCGGCAACATCAGGTCTTCCGGCTCCATCGATGCGCTGATAGCCGCGTTGTCGGACCAGAATCAGAATGTCCGCGCCGCCGCGGTCAAAGCGCTCGGCGAGACCGGCGACCGCCGGGCGGTATCTTATCTGGTATCAATCCTGCGAGATGATTCGACCTCGCTTCGGTCCCAGGCATCGACCGCGCTTGCCCGTCTGGGAAAGGTGGCATTGCCGGCGCTTGTCGCCGCGCTTGACGACAGTAAGCCCGCCGTCCGCCAGTTCGCGGCCGAGGCGCTAGGGAAACACGGGCGAACGGGAAGCGGTCGATCCGCTCGTCCGTTTTGTGAAGGCCAATTCCGCCGCCGGACGGCCCGAAGCCATCGAAGCGCTCGGAAAGCTCGGCGACCCCGCGGCGGTCGAGGCTATTCTTGGCGCAATGCGCGGCGGGTCGGTGGCCGTAAGAAAGAAAGCGATTGGCGCGCTGTCGCGGATTGCGGACCTTCGGGCGATTGACGCGCTGGTCGGCTCGCTCGCCGATCCGAACGAGGAGGTTCGTCAGGCGGCTGCTTCCGGGCTCGGAGAGATGGGCGACGCCAGGGTTCTACCCAGGCTGGAGGATGTCGCGGACAAGGACGCAAGCCCGGATGTCCGCGCCGCCGCCGTCCAGGCCGTTGAAAGAATAAGGCTCAGGGCCAAGAGGCCCTGATGGTCTCATAATCTTTAAGGCCACGTATTCTCGCTGAAGCTATTATGGTAAAACTCATATCGAAACATCTGATCTTATTTTTGGTCCTGGCGTGGCTGACCGGGTGTGGTGGAGGCAATGCCTCGGAGACCGGACCCGCCGCCACACCCAACTCGAATAACGCGGAACCCGCTCAGGCCCAGAACCCGTCAAACGAAAATCGCAATGCGGGGACCGCGCCTGTTGGCAAACGAATAGCGGGTTTATATACTCTCGGCGAGGTCCATAAAGGCGGCGTCGTCACGATGATCACCCCCGAGCTAAAGACCGTACTTGGACTGACGCCGGACGGGAGCTACGTGCGGATAGCCACGAAGGGCGGGCAGATGTACCGTCGCGATTCGGGAGTCATATAGCATCGAAGAGCCGGATAAACTTGTGCTGGTGATTCAGACGTTCGACGGAAAAAGGGGTACATAATCCCCCGACCAGAAAGCCGCTCTCATTTACGCTTTCGGAAGACGGCAACGAACTCAGGTTGAGAAACGAGGATGGGAGCATAGGCGTATTCCGCAGGAACCAGGAAGCAGTCAAGAAGTGACCGCGATCATCGTATTACATTTTAATTCGCGTCGCGCGTAGAATGGATTTAGACTTTGCGACAAGGTGAGGTTGGGGTATTATTTCGAATAGCCGTCGATCCCCTCAAGTGCGAGGTGGGGAGTTGGTTGTAATCTGATGCTCGATAGCCGTATCGTTTACCGGGAGATTTAGAAATGCGCGCCTATGATAGTATAAAGGCGGAGCGAGGGCGCGAAGCCACTTTAGAGACACCCGATTTCCTGGATCAGGCCCGTCAGTTACTTTCCAGAAACATTCCCGTAGAACTAAGAATGAGCGGCAGCAGCATGCGTCCGACTATCGAGGACGGGGATGTTATCACCATAGAACCGATCAGCGACGCGCCGGTAAAACAGGGCGACATTGTCCTGTACCATAGCCGCTTCGACACGGCGGTCATCCACCGCGTTGTCCGAATGGAGCGCACGCAGACAGAGCGCTCGGTATTGACTCGCGGCGACGCCTCCGCGCAAAACGACGTTCCGGTCCCGATTCATCGCGTGCTCGGGCGCGTAAAACTGATCGAGCGCGCCGGCGAGCAGATAAAAATGGTCCGCCCAAAAAAGAGCCTGATCAACCAGTTCTCCGTCTGGCTCCAGCGATTCAAATTCTGGTAATCGATCTAAACCAGACCCGCGATTATCAGGGCGATCAGATACCGCCCCGAGCGCAATTCTATAACCCACGAAAAGGTAAGTCGTATGCCGCTGGAGAAACCTCAGCAGGAATGCGATTGAGGCATAGCCGGAGACCGCCGCGGCGAGCGCCGCAATGATGATCTGGGCCCACCCAATCTGTATAGCCGCGCCCGCCGACTCTTGAACAGCGCGCACGGCCTCGGGCAGCTCAAGCAGGCCGCTTGCGGCAATCGCGGGGATTGAGAGAAGAAACGAGAACCTTGCAGCGGCCTCGCGGTTCAACCCGGCGAAGAGCCCGCCTGTGATCGTGGTCCCCGACCGGGAAGAGCCCGGGATAAGGGCAAAGACCTGGGCGACGCCGACCGTTATCGCGTCCGAAACCCGCAGGTCTTCCATACCTCTTTTCTGTCGCCCCGTCACCTCTGCGATGGTCAGGATGATCGCGAGCCCGATCAAGCTGCCGGCGATTACTCGCAGGTCCTTCGTGAGCGAGCCCTCAATTACGTCCTTCAGTAGCAGCCCGACGATCGCGATCGGTATTGTGCCGATGATGATGAGCCAGCCTAATTTCGCGTAGCTTTGTTGCTCTCCGGTCAAGGCGTCTTTTTTGTAAGTATGCGAGGTTGGAAGAGACGAAACCGGTGATGATCTTTATGATGTCCGTCCAAAAAAAGGCGATCACGGCGACAAGGGTGCCGAGTTGAATGACGGCGATAAACGCGGTCCACTGTTGCGGGTTATTGGGGTCGATGAGGCCGAAAGCCCTGCCGGCAATTGTCAGGTGCGCCGTGCTGCTTATGGGGATGAACTCGGTAAGGCCCTGAATGATCCCGAGGAGTACCGCCTGAAGAATTGACATTATTGAGTGAGTCTCCCATGCTTTCAGTTTTCGGCAGGCGAACGATAGTATAGAGCGTCACCGCGAGTGTCAACAGCGAGGGTAAACCGATGAGCGATACTGAAAAGAGGGGATTAAAGATATTCCTTGAGTTCTGGTTGTTAATCGGGCTGCTAGCCGGGTTCAACTTCTACATGTATTACCGCAGCGGCCGGACAATGTTCCTGGCGGTCGCGATACTCTGTGTAGCGGGGTTCGTAGGCTGGGCACTTTTTTACCTCCTGTATGTGCGCAGGGCGGGGAAGTGACGCGTGAAAATCGAGAGCGAAGTTGACAGTTTTGGAAGCGATTGTTTAAGATGACATCTTGACTTTGAGAGGTAGAAAGTCAACCGTAGTGGCCAGGTAGCTCAGCTGGTAGAGCAGCGGACTGAAAATCCGCGTGTCGGCGGTTCGATTCCGTCCCTGGCCACCAAAATTCCCCAATAAACTGCACTCTTTTAGCCATCCGCAAAGGATGGCTTTCCTATCTACTTACACCTCAACTTACACCAAGGCCCGCCTATGAACGTCTCGTTAAACCGCGCAACTATCAACGCCTTTGTTGACGCTTTTGGTGAAGACTCCGCGGACTGGCAGAACCACTACCTCAGAGTCGAGACAGAGAAAATGCGTGTTGCCGGAAAGAGCGTTACCGCACTCTACCTGATCCCTGAAGGCTACGAGAAGATGGATGACGAGAACGGTTACGCAATCATCGTTAAAGAGGGAACTGCGGCATCCTCCGGTGAAGAACTAGAAGACACTCAATTCTAATGACCCTCAGAGAAAAGGTACTACAACTACAAAAGGAGGTAGGCAATGCCAAGACGCTACAGCCCGAGCGTGCGGCTGAAATCCTGGTAGAGCTTACCTCCTTACTGGGAGTAGTGAACGATGAAATCAGGAAACGAGACGTAGAGTACAACGTCAAACTTCTTGAGTGTTTCGAGAAGGAGGAGAAAGCAAACCGGGCAAAGATACTGGCCAAGACTTCACCGGAGTATGTAGCCAAACGAGAGGCTAGAGACACACGAGAACTGATGATCGAACTTATAAGGTCGCTTAAATACTTCCTCAAAGCCGAGCGTTACGATCCCTAGCTTGTCACTCCCGGCCCAAACAACCTTCTATGCACGCATCGTAGTTGTTATCGCAAAGCAATGCATGGTGATTATTGCCACCTGCGCTTCTCAAACATTGAACATATTGCTGCTGGCACGCCTGAGCACAGGATTGAGATTGAGTTGGCGATTCAGCGGCAAACAGGAGCGCACCAGTAAGCAGCATAAGCAATCCGATTCTTAGACGTTGCATATAATACGTACCTCCTGGCCGCAAATTCTAACACAGCCCAGTCGAGAACCATCTACTAGCTAGACGTAGCTATTCAAATTCGACATATGCGCCCTTTTCAAATCTTAGGTCATCCTTCGCTGCCCCCCTAATTGTATCCTGTAAAAACCTACTAATGTTTGGGCTTAACCTTTTAGCCAATTCGTCCATAACGGATATGATCTGAAGGTCCTGTGCCAAACTCGGTTCTACAGCAAATTTTGCATATACAGGATCAGGGTCAAGCTTAATGTCAATCTTCGGCAGTGAAAGAGGCTCACATTCATTCTCCTACTTTGGCTCGGCGGCGGCTGGTGGCTGGGTCGTTTACCCGACAAAGTTTCACAATCATAATATTTCTCCTTTGTAATAATAACCTCATCTATACAGACGCAGTTATGCCGAATAACTTTTGCAGATGTTAAGTGGTTGACATTCCACGAAGGCGAGGAGTGTCTGGTGATACTGAACTTTTTGAATACAGCAGTTCAGAAACACGTCTCTAACCACCTCTAAAACAGTTGTCCATCCCTCTTTTGCATTGGCACCCTACTTGCATATTTATGTTATTGAAATCGCAATGATGCGGTGGATAAGGAGGTTAATATGAGTACCCAAAATAAAACACCGGACAAGGAGCAGCCATTCTTTGCTAGATACCTAGAGGGACAAATGTTCCCTGACGTGAAAACAGGCATCAAAGCCGGTCACACATCCCAAAAATCCTCTGATAATGATGAGGTCCCTACGACCCTGAAGTTCCCTTCAGATTCTGAGGATGCAGGACGGTAGCTAACAAAACTTAGATAGGGGGGAGTATTCCCCCCTTACTCCCTATCACCCTACCACCAATTTGTCAAAAAGTAATTGACACTACATTAAGAACACATACTATCTTTGCCGCAAGGAGGAAAAATTATGAGAAACGAAAAACGAGCTACCAAATTATACATTAGATTCATATGAGGGACAGGAATTTCCTCAAGCTAGTGAAGACAAATGGTAAAGGCCGGAGGGAGCAACAACTCATCATCGACCCCTAGATAATCGAGTGGGAAGACCCTTGAAGTACTCCGATGTGATGAGGGAATCTACGGTCAAGGATAGGCTGAACATAAAGACTAAAGGGAAGGCGCGGAGGCCGTCAAAATGGCGGCGCTTCCTAATATCCCTCAATGAATGACGAGCTTATAAGGGAAAAAACTATCCTTCCGATGGATGATGAAGGAGTCTAGGACAGCGCAAAAAGAAAGCCGACAACTGAGGTTTCTTTCAGCACGTCATGTGTAAAATACAGGAATTGGAGTGACAGCATTTGCGTGAGCAGATCAGAATAGTAAATATTGGCGATTAGCGCGACTGAGGTTATCAATATACACAACTAAGGTCTTTTGCCCCAGCACCAGTTTGCTAAAAAGAAAAGGAGAGAAAGTATATGTCTAGAAGAGGTTAAGCAAGTAAAGGCAAGAATACAGGGAAGGGAGGTGGACACAGCATTGAATGATTCACGATGAAGAGTCACTTCTTGACTATGGAACAAAGACTCAAGAAGTACTCTACTACTCATTAGCAAGCTGAACATCATTGTGCTAATATGAGCTCAAGAATGGTAGCAGGAAATAATTGACATTGCTGTGAAGCAGATATTATCTTTGCGCCCTGGAGGTAACAAAATGGATACAGAAAGCAAAAAGCGAAGAAGCCTGATTAAAGAAAAGATTAAGGTTGGGATGCTTTGGGGGAATACACTGCTAAGTTCAGATGGGTGGCACTTTATACAAGTCTCATGGAGCTTAGAAGAGCGAATCGAAAATTCAGATTTTGCTGCAATTACTGATGAGAGCAGCGAAGATAAATGTCTCTGGAGGAGAAGGAGATCAACGATGATTGAGTTACTAACTCAATAATTCAAGAGCTTCACTTGCGAAAGGCCAGAGTGGTCTCTGTTGATAATCATTGGGTGTGGGGCGATTCAGGCTGGGTTTTGAGCCCCTCCACCATCTCCTTAGGCGGATTGAGCCTGATCATCGGAACGAATGCCAGTGGAAAGAGCAACATTCGTAGAAGGACTACGATTCATCCAAGGAATTTAGCGAAGCGAGAAAGGCAATTCATTTGCTAGATTTCTTGAAGGCAGGAGTTTCCCAATATAGGAAAGGAATAGTAAAAGGCGGACTGAGTGCGGTAACTCACAAGTGGCACCTCTGAAACAAGTTAGTATTGTCGTGCGGACCAAACTAGCTAATGAAGAAGGGGGAGGCAAAGAGAACTACACTATCACTGTAAAAGTGGGAGACAAAGCGCGAGCTCACAAGATCATTTATGAGTAACTTAAACGGACGAGACGAGATAAAGAATAATTAAGATGAAAAGACCGCTCGGGCCTGGACAGGTAGATGTGTACATTAGAAGAAAGACTGCGATAAAGACTCTCGGCCCTGCCTTGACCTGACGAAGAGACCAGCCTGCTATTACACAACTTCAAGATCATCGCGAGTGTTTAGAGGACGTCCGAAAGGACTGCAGGGCCTTTCTCCGTACCATCTCTTCCGTCCGGTCCTCAATCTCGACCGCGATACGATTGGGCGACCAGCGATACCTGGTCAGACCACCTAGGCGATAAGGACGAGTATCTTCATCAGTGCTCAAACAGTTTGTGACGATGCTTCGGCATAGGATTTGCTTATCGAATGTATAAGGGAACTGACTCCGCTAGACGTAGCGGACTTGAACGTCCCAGAGGTTAGCTATAGGGCAGAGCCAACGCAGTTGGTCGAACAGGTCCGACGCGATTATCTGCCTAAAGAGTGAGCGTATGGCACGCACAGGTAAACAGGCTTTTGACGATTCTGTTCTAGGAACCAACCCTGCTCGATGCTACTTCTTCGGAAGAAATCGAAAACGGGATTCATCACAAGCGCGCAAACCTACTGATGAACATGTGGCAGACGTCACTGGCAGTGGGGACATACAGATTGTAGGTACCACGCAACCGTCCGCGTTGGTAAAATATCTGGATGAGCAATGCTGAAGGAAGAATCGCTAGCTATCGGCTGGGCCAGTTAGGTCAGAAAATCCGCACCTTCAGATATTAAGGCTCTATCGCAGATCCAGTTAGGAACTCGTGCTGGTGACCTCTTGGGTTCAGGGTGGTTTGAAGATGTAGTGGCGTTTCTTGATGCAGAGAATGTGCAATGAGCTTCAACGTGTTGGTTATTACAGAAGACTTCACGAAGGATGAACAGATTTTTAAGCCGTTAGCGGAGCATATCTTCAAGATTGAGGTAGAAGTGCAAAGGTACCGGTGTGCAGGAATGAATGCTTACAAGGTAAACAAACAGCGTTGAATATAGGCGCACTCCGAGAAGTAATAGCACTTTACAGATGGTACACCTTTTTGTTCTCTTTGTGGATAGAGACGGAATAGCCGGGCGTAAGCAGCGGACTGATGAGATCGAGGAAGCACTCTCTAATGAAGTGAAGCAAGAGCGAGCTTTCGGGCCGAAGTCGCCTGGCAGAAATAGCGGTTTTTATTCTCGCTGGATTGAATTCCCACCGATTGGAGATGGAAAGATATACGCGCAGACGACAATGTCAAAGACACTTTCTTCAAGCAACTTGTCAGGATACCGTGGAACGCTAGGCTCCGAATGAGGGAAGCAGAGAGACTGATGACAATCTAGTTCTAACTGGCAGCGAATTAAGTCGCGTTGTCCTGTAGCGGTATTGACACTTATTTCGAACGATTGAATACGCTGAATAGTAGGAGAAAGTGCCCTATAGAGGAGCTTATCCAGTAAACAGAATTATGACAGGGTCTGGTGTGTCAAGGGACTGAACCAGGATAACTTAAACGTGCCCGCGCTAAGAAATTTGGTGGTTCCGCAAAGCTTAACACTTGAGGGAAATAGCTGCACATTGCTAAGATGCATATGCGAAACCAGCTGTAAAATCCGCGTGTCGGCGGTTCGATTCCGTCCCTGGCCACCATATCAAATTCAGAATCTACGGATTTTAGTGCTATCAGCATTCCAACGCCAATAATCTCACACGGCCACGCGCCTCTGTCTAGATATTTCAGGCTCTCAGACACTTCATATTTTCAAGAAAGTTATGGGAATAAATAATCAACCGGAATGGACCATCCAGGCACAGCTTGGCCGGCATCCGCAGTTTCACCGCGATGGAAAACAGTTGGATTTTCCGTGTCGTTGACATGGTAGGCTCTGATTACATCGGGACTCTGCATATCCACATCCCAGATACATCGTGTCCCAGCCGCAAAATAGTCACGACGCTTTTCGGCCATCTCTCGCTCGGCTATTGGCCCATAATCGCCTTCGCTTCTTACTTCAACCGCAAAGACCGGCGCACCTTCTAAGAATTTCATGCCTGTGGGCTGTCCGGTGTGCCAGGCCGCATCCGGGCTGAATGATTGCCGGTTGGGAAGATTGACTCTGAAGCCAACATTGTCACCTATAGCGTGGCCGCTTTGTGTTCCTGCTCGGGTGTGATCAAGCTAAAGAGAATTCGTGATGCTGCATAGCCGGGCAAATATCCAGTCGGCGGCATCTGTTTAATCTCTCCGTTGACAAGCTCTGCCTTGCCCCTGACGCGATACAAATCTTCGATGGTTGCTTTGTGCGTCGTGGTCATAGCGGACTCATCATATCACAAATGCCAGGCTACGATCTGTGTGGCGTGTCGGTAAGACATCAAGTGCGGACAGGTCTTATGATCTCATTTGCCACCCTGCTCAAACGCTTTGCGCCTTGCCTCTATAGCTTTTGCCATATTCTCTGCCGGCAGAATTACTTTCCCTTCAAGAGATTCTAGTAACTCATCAAGACCGTCATACCGATGCAGCGGGAGTACCGTTTGATAATCGGAATAATCTTGGAACATCGCGTATTCAGTAGAAGAGGAATGTACCAGCGGTTGTATGGGCACCGAGGGCAAGTCAGGAACAATCCGCTGTAGCTCCTGGGGGATGCTCTTCGGGTCGGTGATGTCCGCGATAACGAATCGCGCCATATGGGCAAGGGTGGAAACTGTCTCGGTGAGGTTGCGGGTGGATGGTTTATCAAAATCGAATATGATAGGCAGATAACCCCGCTGGCGAAGGTTATTACGTAGGGCATCTAAAATAGCCTTTCGCTCGGGGGTGAAGCGGCCAAGTATAAGCACGGCCTTAGAGGTGACCGTATCAAGCACCTCCCTGATCTTTGGGTTGTTAAGCAGTATATAAATAAACTGCGCCACTTCGAGGTCGTCAACTGTGATGACAGGCTCATCATAGTCTGTTATTACCAGATTCTTTTGCTCAGTTCCTTCTAAGACTAACCCCCAGGCGGAAACGCCAAAAATCCTGCAATCATTTATTACTGCCTTGCTGAAGTTTGTCTTTACTAATGAGGCTGCTGTGAGGTCAGCGCCGGTGAGGTCTGCGTCGTAGAGAATTGTGTGGGTCAGGTTTGCGCCGCTCAGGTTTGCGTTGGTGAGGTCGGTGTTGCTGAGGTCTGTCGCGTTCAGGTCTGCTCCGATGAGGTACGCGCCCCTGAGGTTTGCCCCGCTCAGGTCTGCTTTACAGAGGTCTGCGTCCCAGAAGTATGCGCCGCCGAGGTCTGCATTGCAGAGATTTGTGCCGATCAGGTTTGCGTTGCTGAGGTATGCCCCCCTGAGACTCGCACCGCTCAGGTCTGACTTACTGAGGTCAGCGCCGCTGAGGTCTGCGTCATTAAGGCGTGCATAACTAAGGTTTGCGCCGTTGAGGCGGGCATTACTGAGGTCTGTGCCGTTGAGGCGCGCGCCACTCAGGTCAGGCGTAAATATGCGGTATTCCTTTCTCCACTTGTTCCATATCTCTACGCCCTTCTTAAGTATCTTAAAGTGTTCGGCGTTAGGTGTATGCGCTTCCCTTTGAGGCGGTGCTGTCGTCATGATCCCCCTCCTTTAAACGCGTCCATTAATTTCACAGGCAAAGTACCCCGTTTCCAGTATGAGAGATATATAGTCTGTAACAGTGAGGGTGTGAAATTCGTCACAGCATCGAGATAAAATCTATTTTCCGCCGGTTTGTTATAATACGGGCCAATGAAACTATTAAACGGAGAGCAAAAGCAAGAAGCATTGAAGTGGCTTGATGAAGCAGCAAAAGTAGCGGCTCAGTCTTTATGTGAACGGGCGCACTGTGGCTCGGTGATTGTCAAAGACGGCGAATTGATCTCTTCCGGTTTTAATTCTCCACCTCGGAATGATCCAAGACTAAGAACCTGTTTGCAGGAGTACGACGTGCCCGCGGGGTTCCGACACGACCGCACATGCTGTATTCACGCTGAGCAGCGGGCAATTCATAACGCTTTAAAAGCCGGCAAGGATCTGACCGATTCATCGATCTATTTTGTAGCGATCGATAAAGAAGGCCAAAAGACTATGGCGACCGATATGAAGTGTACGATCTGTAGCCGTGCCGTGCTGGACGCGAGAATAAAAGAGTTTATTTTTTATTCTCCGGAAGGTATTCGCGCATATGATCCGGCAGAGGTCGATGCACTCTCCTACGAGTATAAAACCCCGCTCATCACGCGGGGATAAGTCGCCACTGTTGTTTTATTCCTAATTGACTCCGGGGTTCATCCGGCATAGAATCCGCCGTGAAATAGAGCGCAGGCAGTTAATCCCCGCTCTGGTACACCGTTGGTCAAGGAGAGAGGCTTATGAAGATAAAAACCAGTGTCAAAGCAGGTGGTGATATAAGTACGCCTGGCTAATCTTGTAGTGCGGTCTCTAGGAAAGGAGAAAACGCTATGAAGATCAGAACGCATATAAAGGCAGGGGGCGACATCGGTACTCCAGGTTAATCCTCTGTCGCCTGCTGGATTATAGTTTCCGTGTTGCGGCTCCGGGCCTCGCGCTCCCATCTCAAGGCCCGGATACCTTCTACCCCTTCAAACTCATCTTACCCATCTGTCGGGGACCCATCCTTCCATCACCACAGAAGCGCCTTCAAGAACCCTTACTTTTAGTTTGCCAAGCCCGCTCTCAAGGATTCGGACTCTGGTGTTGCTATCGACCGAGAAGACTCTCCCCGATTCGACCAGGCTTCCTATTCGATTGGTGTCGTTTGCCGAGAGAGCGGCCACCAACTCATCCAGGGCCCGCTCGTCGGCAGCCATCATGATCGAATCGCGATTGCCGACCGCAACTCTCGCCTCCGAACCTACGGAGAGGTTACCTCTCGACGGAGATGCGCTGCTCTGACCTGTCGCGCCCGTCGCGGCAGGGTTTGCCGGATCGGAGGTCGATCTTCTTACAAGGGCTATGACGATCACAATCGAGATAGCGGCCAGGGCGATTATCGCGTAGCGGTTCTTTAACAGAGCAGTCCACGATCTCTTACCCGCGCCCTCTTTTTCTTTTCGAGCCGCAAAGTAATCGGCCAGCGCCAGGCCTATGACTAAACCTAAGCCGAATCCAAAAAATGTTGCTCCGAGCTTCTGCTGGAACGTGGTGACAAGGCGAACTTCTAAAAGGTGTTTGCCCGGTGGGATAGAGATTAGTTGCGCGCCGTCGCCGTCGCTTGAGATCGGTGTGGCCTGTCCGTCTATGCTGGCGGTCCATCCGCGAAAGTTATAAGTCCTCAACCGCACCTCGCTCGGCTCGTGGACAAGCACGGCCATCTGGCGGTAGCCGGGCTCCCACTTTAGCACCTCGACTCCTCCGCCGCGCGGCTCTATCAAGACCGGCTCCGTAATCGGCATGGCCTGAGGGTTGGTCGACCCCAGTGGGGTAAAGCCAGGGTCCGCGTAATTGGAGGGGGCGCTCATTAAAGGGTTAGAGAGCGCGCCCGCGATGACTGACCCGATTGAGACCCAGAGGGTAAGCACGATTGCCACGGCGAGCGCCCCGCGATAAACCCATGCCCGGCTTGGCGTGAGCCTTTCTCGGCCCCTTAGCAAACTAAAGGCTTCGCAGGCAACCAGGGTGCTGAAGAGGCCCGAAATGGCAAGCCATCGCCACGCGAAAGTCGCGACCTGTATCCTGGGGAGCAACCTTGATATGTATATCGAAAATGCAGTGTTCATGACGGTTGTCACGACGCCGAGTATGATCCACAACCGGGTTTGCGTCTGGTGCGCCTCAACCGATTGTCTCTCATCGGCCGGCGCGCCGTCCGGGACCGCGTCATCGCTCGCGGGCTTCGTCGCGGTTCGATATACGAGTATCGAGACTATCAGGATGACCGCCTGCAAAGTAAAAGAGAGGTTGATGAGATTGCCGAACCCTTCGACCGGCATCAGTGTGATGTAGCTCGAATGGTACGGGAACATGGCGCTGAAATGCTCCTGTATGTACCTTGTTTCGGTCGCGGCCGGGAGCCAGTAGATTGCGCCGACCATCAGTCCTATCGTCATTCCGACGCCTACACGGAATAGGACCCTCCAGTCTCTCACCTTGATAGCCCATACGAGCGCGTAAAAAGCTATCGTGTAGGTCATCAAAAAACTGACCGGCGCGTGCGTCATCAGGTACAGCCCATAGACAAGCCCGAGCGCCGCATAGTCGCGCAGCCGCCCGCGGGCGCCCAGCCTGTAGGCGAATAGGAGCACGAGCGGCAGAAAGACGAACCCGAAAAGCTGGGGCATCGCCCCCTGCCAGTAAAGATTGATTACGTGATAGGGGAGCGCCATATAAACGAGCGCGCCCACGGCGCTCGAAAGCCTCCCGTGGAACTCTCGCGCCAGTTTATAAAACGCGAACCCTGAAGCGGCGAACCCGATGATTGACGCGGCAAAGAGCGTCAATATCCAATCGTCGAAGATGAGGTTTATCAGCGACGCGAGGTAGTAGAAACCGGGCGGGTAAAAGTTCATCCACGGGCCGCCATACCCGTTGTTGTAATCGGGCAGCCAGCGCGGATAAATATTCCCGCTCTTGAGCACCTTGTCGAAATCCTGCATGACGGCGAGATGCTGAATCATGTCGTGCGTGTTTATAAGTTTTAGCTCTACGCCGTTGGGAGTTTGAACCGGGTGCGAAAGAAAGAACGGGCAGGCTATGGCCGCGCTCGCCGCGATGATAACCATGGCAACCAGGGCCCTGGCCAGAGGAGGGTTGATTTTTGGCGCTTCCGGTAGCTTCATCTAAAACAGCAGTCTGGCGCTCCAGACAATTGCTGGTCGCTCGTTTATTAAGTTCCGCGCGCGTGTCGACCGTTCATGCTTTCGGACGACAGACGAGGATGAACTGATAGCCGAGCAGTTTCTTCCTGATTTTTGTTAAGCCCCAGTTGATGAGGTGTAGAAAGCTGAGAGGACGCCCCTTGCTTGTGGAGGGCAGAATCAACGGCAGCGGAATCGGCGTGACGCTGGTGCTGACCACGTCCAGGCCCGAATCGCTCGCGAGCTGCTTTGCGGTCTTCAAGGTGAAGAATCGCAAGTGCGATTCGTCGAGTATGCCGACGCGGCTGTAGTTGAAACGCCCGAAGAGCAGATTGAGCCGCACCCAGATATTCGCGATGTTCGGTAAGGATATTAGGATCTTTCCGCCCGGTTTAAGGAGGGCGCTCATCTTTTCGAGCACCGCGCGCGGGTCGCGCAGGTGCTCGAGCACGTCTCCGAAGATGATGGCGTCAAAACGACCAAGGTTTTCGATCTCCATTGTCTCGATGTCGCCCACGACCATGTCTCGGCAATACTGTCGGGCCAGCTCGGCCATCTGCGGGTCCTGCTCGATGCCGGTTATCGCGCACCCGCGCTTCGCCATCTCTGAGCTGAGATAGCCGGTGGCCGTGCCGATTTCGAGCACCTCGGGGGGCGCTCCTGCTCTATCCAATTTATGATCTGGGAGTGGCTGCTGTAAGGGTCGGCCTTTTTATGGACGTATTGTTCACCCCTCACGTCGTACTTCTGCTCGTATGTGAGTCTGGCTTTGTGCAATCTGTACCTCACTGCTGATTTTACGCAATTAAACGCATACGCGATCCCGTTAACGTAACATATCTCGTCGCCGTAATAGGTCGGTATCGGCCGCTCGGTGATGCGCAGCCCCGCGTCGTGAAACTGTATAAGTATGTCGGTGTCGAAATGCCATTCGTTCGAGTTGAGCAGGAAGGGAACTCGCTTGAGCGCTTGGCAACTGTAGAGGCGATAGCCGGAATGAAACTCCGACAGCTTCAGCCCGACGATGCGGTTCTCCATCCAGGTCAGGATTTTGTTGCCGACAAACTTATAAAGCGGCATGCCCCCCGCGCGCGGGTCGCACCCCGCCGCCATGCGCGAGCCGAAAACCATGTCGGCTTCGTCCTTTTCAAGGGGCTCGAGCAGGTCGTTGAGGACTTCGGGCGCGTACTGGCCATCGGCGTGCAACATCACGACTATGTCGAAGCCTCGCGCGAGCGCGTACTGATAGCCGGCCTTCTGATTGCCCCCGTACCGAAGGTTCTTGGGATTGCGATGGATCGTCAGCTTGTCGAGCTGCTTTACGTGCTTGTAGCCGAGCGCCGCATAGTACGTGTTATCCGTCGAGCAATCGTCGAACAGGAAGACCTCTTCCACCTTCTCCCACACGTCCTTGGGGATGCGGTCAAGCGTCCAGTCGAGCTTATGAACAGCGTTATAAGCGATTACGAATATACCTATGCGCTTCTTTTGCAACTGCATTCTATGATCCTCTTTTGATCCGCTGACGAGTGGACTGTGGACCGTAAGAATACCAGCTTTTTACCGGCATGAAAATATGGAAATCTATTGCGGGCTGATCAATTCGCTCACGTGGCCGATCAAGCGCTCGGTGATCCTTTGCGGGTCGTCATCGTCATCGCACAATCGACCACGCTCGATGGCGGGGCCAAACGTGACGCTGACCGAAACAGTTCGATAAGCCGGGACCACTACCTGGAGCAGCGCCGCGAATCTCTCGCGGTCTTTTTCCGCTCGTCGCAGCTCGGTGATCGGGTGATTTCGGGCCGTGGCGCAAACGACTCCACTCACGATTGCCGGTACTATCCGCACGTCGCTGACCTGTCGCGCGAGGACCCCTATGCTCTTCGACCACCCGCGCAGCGACAGCTCTGCCGCCGCGAGATCAAAAGCCGGGTCCGGCTCTATCTCGCCCGCGGGGAATATGAGCACGGACCCGCCCGCGCGCAGATGCGTCGTTATGCGCCGGAAGATCAAACTCACGCCCCTGTCCAGATATAACAGGTGTTTGCTCGTATTCGAGAGCGCGCGAAGGAATGGTCGATCAATCGCGACGACCCGCAGATCGTCGCGCGGGTAGGAGGCGAAGATCGCGACCGTGTCGAAGAGCCCCGGGTGGTTCGCCACCACCAGCAGCGGCCCTTCGGGCGGGACATTCTCAAGCCCCGAAGCCGTCCACGCCCGCACGTATTGCTCTAAAATCCACTCCGCCCCTTCGCGTAATCCGCGCGAGCCTACTAGCTCGTCGAACTCAACCATCTGGCGCGCGAGCCTTCGGGCGGCGGGCATGAAAAAATACTCTATAAGCGGCTTTCCGAGCCGCAGGCGTTCGAGGCCGACGGCCTCCATCATCTCTTGAAGGTTTATACTCGTAAGCGTCTTGAGCGTGGCGCTGCCGTTCGTCTCCATTCGTCACGTCGTCAATCGCGTGTATATGCCCGGCAGTCTTTCGGGCAGGCTCAGCACATCGTCGATGATCGTATATCCGACCTCGCCGTACATATCGCGCAACTGGTCTTCAGACTCCCGGTCAATGGTGATACAGAACGGAGTGATCCCCTCGATGCGCGCCTGCCTGAGCGCCATCCGCGTGTCTTCGCGGGCATACCGGCTGTCGCCGTAATCATGGTCGTAGGGCCTGCCGTCGGAAAGGACTATGAGCAGTTTCGTCCGCGCCTCCTGATGGACCAGCCGGGTTGTCGCATGGCGAATCGCCGCCCCGAGCCTGGTGTTATTCTGATAGGTTACGCCGCCTATTCGCCTCTCGATCTCGGCAGAATAGCTCTCCTCGAAATCTTTTATCACATAAAACTTCACGTTGCGCCGGCCCTCGCTCGTGAATCCCTGCATGGAATAAGCGTCGCCCACGGATTCGAGCGCCTCGCTCATCAACACCAGCCCCTCCTTCTCGATGTCGATAATGCGCTGGCCGGATGGGGCGTATGGATTTCCCGGGTTGCCGCGGCCTATGGTCCGCGCCGTCGAGCTGGACATGTCGAGCAGGAATGACACCGCCACGTCCCGCTCGCGCCTCAGCTTTCTGGTATAAAGCCGGTCGTCGATGAGCCCGCTGCTTCGCTTATCGAGAGCGTAATCTATGACCGCCTGAAGATCGTAGTCCTCGCCGTCGATCTCGCCTCGAATCCGCCGAAGGTTCTCGGGTCGCAATAGCTGGAACTGATACCTTATCGAAGAGATGATGCCTGCGTAGCGGCTGCGCACGAGGTCTACGAAGCTGCGCGACCCGCGCGCGCCCGCGCGCTCTATGATGCGGCACCAGCGCGTGCGGTAATCGCCAAGCTCGCGGTCCCACTCGTCATAATAAAAAGCCTTATCGCCCTTCTCCAGATCGTGCTCGGACGTGTCGCCGCCCATGTCCCGATTGTACATGTCCTGATCGGTCGTGACCTCCTGGGTCTGCCCGCTGGTCCAGAAACTGAACGGATCGTCGCGTACGTCGAGCTGCTGCCGCTGCTGGGTCTGCTGAGCCGAAGCGTCGGCGACCGACGGCTCGCTCCCTTCGCCCTCTCCGTCCCCGCCGCTCTCGCTCGAATTCTCGTTTTGCGAATCGCCCTTCGAAGGCTGTTCTATGAAGTAGTCGTAAACATGCCGCGTGGCCATGAGCGAATCGGCGACCCTCGCTTCAGGCTGAAAGACGTATGCCGCGAGTATTCGTTCAATCTCGCCCACGACGGTCGGATAAGTGCGGCGCGCTTCGGGGGTGACGCCGCCGCAAATGGCGATCTCGAAAAGCAGCTCGAACGGAATAAGCTCCAGCGGAATGTCCGTGATCTTCGGCCTGCGCTCGATAAGCCGCGCGCGGACGAAATCGAGGTCGCGGCGAATCCCCCGGTAGAGGTTCCTCAGAAGAAAATCTATGCGGCCGTTTTCGATGGTCGTAAAGAGCCGCATCGCCAGCTCTTTGTTCGGGTACTCCGAAAGCACCGATTCGAAGTTTATCCCCGTCGCAAGCGCCGCCTCGCCGCCGCGATCACCCGCGGGGTCTAGACTGCTTGCGCCGCCGTTTCGTTTCTGTGCGAAGGCGGCCCTCGTTTCGGCCATCGCTGCCAGGGTCTCGGGCGCATCCTTCGCGTAGGTGTCGAACTCTATCTGGCCAGCCGCGTGTGCCGCGAGCACCTTAAAAAGCCGAAAATTGTCCTCCTCGGATTTCGAACTCGGCGACAACCGACGGTAAGTAAATTGTCCTGCCGTCGCCTATCTTTGCTTCGTCCGGAATCGTGGCGAGCGATGCCACGTGCAGGGAACGACCCGTCAGCCCCTCGACGTACAATCGCAGCGTGTGCGCGACGACATCGAGCGTGAGCCCGCCTTCCACTTTAAAGAGCGCCTCCTGGCTCGCCTTCGATTCGAGCGCATAGTATGCCTGGGTGCGGCGAGAGCTTTCCGGCTGCTTCTCGATTCCGCGCCGCGCCCATTCGCGAAACTGGCCCAGCGAGGCGGACCCGAGCGCGAGCGGGCTCGCCTTAAAGCACTCGACGGCGGCGGCCGTGTTCTTTTCGGCGATCTCTTCGACCACTTCAAGCACCGCGCTCACTACCTGCGAGCGCCTCTGCGGGCCGACGCGCGAGGCGAGATCGGCGATAACCTGCGGGCTCTGCTTCATAAAATGATAGCTCGCGGCGTTCCCCTGTAGCGCCACGCGCTTTGCCAGCGCCGTCCACCGCTCGAAGGACTCCTCGCCCGCCATCAATAACACGCGGCCGGCGGCTTTGAAGTACTGCAAGGCCACCCCGCCCGACCTGTCGAGATACGATTCCGTTATTGCGAACAGCTTTTCTAGCGCCCCCGGGCTCGCGCCGCGAATTATCTCTGGAAGCTCCGCGAAAAACTCCGTAGCCGTCCCCCCGGATCGAAACGCAAAAGTCGAAGTCAGCGCGAGCGAGCGCGTGACAATTCCTTCGTCGGCCTTCCCCGAGCTCTCCTCTATCTGGGCGATGACGCGCGGCGCGGCCAGTAACAGGTCGTTGCTGTGTTTGACGGAGTGGCGCGCAAGCTCAAGACATATAGTCAATACTTGAGCGACGTGTTCGTGGTCGGCTATTGCGCTAACTGTCTCGGGCGAGCAATTGAATGTCTCCATGGCGGTGCTGCTGGAAAGCGCCGCCTGTTTGTTGACGAGACGCAGGATGGGCGAGCGAAAGTCCTCCGGGATCGCCCCGAGCGTCGCCGCGCTTGCCTGGAAGAAGCGCATGGCAGTTTCGGCGCTCGTCGCCGAAAGCCGTTTCCCGACTTCGCCCCATACGCGCATGTCGCTGCCGTCGATGAGCTTGCAAACGTCCGGCGCGGCCTTCAATAACTCGACCGACGCGCGAAGATTGCTCGCCGCAAGCGAGATGCCTATGTCTGTTATGAGCAAGACCCGTTCGTAGGGGAGTACGCCAAGCCTTCTGGCTATAACTTCCAGGGTGGAAGCGGCAATGCCTTTAAGCGGCGTCTTGAGTCTGATCCTTACCTCTTTTTCCATCGATCCCATCGCTCGCTACATAATACCAGAACTATATCGCGCCGGATAAATCGATCACCATTTGATGTTTGATATGCCAGGAATCCGCTTGTACATGATAGATAGATGAGTTACAAACTTCGTCGGAAAGCCCAGGCCCTACCGCTTTCGGCGGAGATCAAAGGTCAGCAAAACTCTCAACAAGGCGACATGCCTTGCCATCGAGGAGGCCCGCATGAGCAACACAAAGCAGCTCGCGAAACTCTTCGCGGGTTCCGTGACCCCAATCGATACCATAAAACGAGAGCGCGGGCGTGACTTCGGTTTTTACGCGCTGCGGCTATTCGCTCTGTTTAACATCGGCTTTATAGCATTTCAGTTAACGGGCCTCATCCTTCGGGCTCAGAAATATCGAATTGATCGACAGGCTCTTTCTCAACCCGCCGCAGACCGCGATTACACTTTCAAAAGAGGCGCTGATGCTGACCCTCGCGCTCATCGCCGCATTCAATAAAGATGTGCGCCGCCCAACCCTCGCGGTCCTGGCCGCGGGCCATGTGATAGCCGTCGGCGCGCAGCTCTGGCTTTATATCGCATACGCGCCGAATCCGCTCTTTCCGGGCGACCGCGAATTCCTGCTTACGGGCATCATAAGCGACGCCGTCGTCATTCTGCTCTCGGTGATCCTGATGCTGCTGAGCCCGCGGAGAAAAGACGAGAAGAGCAGCCCGGATGATCTGGAGCTGCGCTCGCCCGCCTCGACAGTCTATAAGTACGCGCTGTTTGTCGCGGGCGCGCTGGGCCTTCTTTACGCGGTTGCGATCACGCTTCTGAGAATGCTTGCCCCCTCACAATCGGCTCTGGGGGCCATTTTCGGGGGACCGGACCCGCTAATCGCAAACTCGATCACCAGGTACGGCGCGCTCGCGATCATATTCTTCTTCGCGGGCGCGAAGGCATCGCTCAGAAGATTCTTGATTCCACCCGCGCTCATCTCGCTTTTAATCAGCGCCGTATCAACGTCGCTCTTCGCGGTCTTCGGCTTCACGGGCGTCACAACGCGCGCCGGGTCGATATATTACGCCGGGCGGTTTATGTGGGCCCAGGCGATTCTTGACGGGGGCCTCTTCGCGGCGATTGTCCTGCTTCGCCGCATGCAGTATCAGGTCGATTATCAGATCACATCGCTTAGCCCATCCTCGGCCGAATGCGTCATGGCCTCGCACGACGCGCTCAGAGAGGCGGGGCAGAACCCCGCGACCTCTTCGCGCGAAGTGCTTCACCGCCTCGACGAGCACATCGCGGGGATTCGCGGCCGCCGTCGCGGGCTGCTCGCCTTTCCATTCTGGCTTCTCGAACAGGTCTTCCCGATCATCACCGGGTTGCGTCCTCCGTTCTCGACGCAGTCGCGCGGTGAGCGCCGCTGGATGCTGAGGCGATATGTCATCTGCCCGCCCTTTGAGAGATCGATATTCGTGTTGCCTTTCCTGGCGAATTTCATGGCTCAGATAGGAGACGTTGTCCACTCTTTGATGTCCATGGTCTATTTTTCGTCACCCGCGGGCCACAGCCAGGTCGGGTATGTATTGCCTGATGCGAGGGCGCGGCTCCGGGCGGAATATCGTCACAACCCGGCCGCCGGAGGGCGCACTGGCAGGCCCGCTCCCTACGAGCATTGATGACCCGGCAGGGAAGAAGCCGCTGTCGGATCCCGCCATTGCCCGCACGCTCATCGCGCCCGCGGTTGCGATGCCGAGTAATCCAGGAAAGAACCCCGCCGAGCTGCCCGATGAGGTCAACTACTGCATCATCGGTTCGGGCGCGGCCGGCGCGGTCATGGCCTACAGGCTGGCGAAGGCGGTCGGCGAAAAGAATTCAATCTGCGTGCTTGAGAGAGGGGCATACAATAGCCCGTCCCTCGATTTTTCGGATGACGAGCTTCGAATGATCCGCACGCTTTATTCCGAAGGCGGGCTCCAGATGTCACGGACATTCGATTTCACGGTCTTACAGGGAGAGACGGTCGGGGGCTCGACCGTTATCAATAACGCGATATGCATTCGCATGCCTGAAGTAACGAAGCGAGAGTGGGCGGGGTACGGAATCAGCCTCGACTCGCTTGAGTTGAATTATGACCGCGTACAGGGCGAGATAAAGATTGCGCGGCTCGACCCTAACGCGGTGAACCATAAAGTAGAGTCGCTCTTTTCGCGCGGCGTCTCGGGATATAACGAGAGGTTCGGGGCGGCGGGCGAGCTTTCGCGGGCGGAGGTGCTTTCAGGAAATTTTCTCAATTGTGTCGGGTGCGGCCTGTGCAACATCGGGTGCAGGCGCATGCGAAAACTCTCGGCGCTCGAAACATACCTTCCGTGGGCCAGGTCACTCGGGGTCGAAATATACTCGAACATCGACGCGATAAAGTGCGAAACCGAGCCCGGCGGGAGAGGCGCAAAAAGAGTCTCTTCGGTACTTGTCAGGCGACAGGGCGGCGAGACTCAAAGGATTCGGATACGGAAGGCGGCAATCGTGGCGGCGGGGGCCATCGCTTCGAGCCGTTTCTTGATGCGAAGCGAGCTTGGCGGGGAAGGAGTCGGCAGGCATCTGTCGTGTAATTATGCGCTCCCGACGCTCGTCGAGTTCGACGACACGGTCGATGCCTTTGACGGGCTACAGATAACCATGTTTGCCGCGCCCGAATCTTTTGAGGCGATCTTCGAGACAACCTACAACGCGCCGGGCGCATACTCTATCGCGCTGCCGCTTCACTTCAATGAGCATGCGAAGATGATGGGCGCATACCGAAACGGAGTGAATTTCGGCGCGCTTGTCGGCAGCGACCGCTGCGGGGAGGTTAAGAAAAACAGAGACATTATGTTCGGCAGGGCAATCGATTGGCGGCCGACATCAAACGACGTTGGCAGGATACAGCGCGCGCTTACAACACTGGTCAGGATGGCACAAGAGGCGGGCGGGAATCGGATTATTCTGCCCACGCGCCCGGCACTGGTTATTCCCCTGAAGGGAGGCGACGTGGACGGCGTGCTCGAAGGAATAACGAGACTGCTCACCGATAACAAGAGTTTTAACTTCGTAACCGCGCACCCGCAGGGGGGCAATATGATGGCCGGCCCGGATCATAAAGACCGCGTGGTCGACACGGATTTCCGCGTGCGAGACACCGAAAACCTTTTTGTCTGCGACGCGAGCCTGTTCCCCTCCGGGGCAAGAGTGAACCCCCAATGGACAATTATGGCGCTGGCATCACTCGCATCCGAAAGCGTAGCAAACAGGTTTGGCTGATTCTTTCCGACGGGAGGGATAAGAGGTGATACTACGGGCCGACCTTCACACACACCCGCTGCTGAACAGGTACTTCATGGGTCGCAACCCCGCGAGACAGCACAGACGGCCTCCATTCTTCATGCCTATATTCAACTACCTCGATTATCCACGGGCACACGCCGCGCCCGTGAACCTGCTGCTTTCGGTCATATACGTGCTGCCGCTCCCCTGGGTGAAGGGCATCGATCAAGTCGAGCGATTGATTCTGCAAGCGAACAGCGAGGCGAATCTCGGCCAGACACCCGTCAGCGTCGTCAGGTCCGCCGCGGAAGCCCGCCGCGCCGCCGAGGATAACCGGCTTGCGCTCATGTACGCCGTCGAGGGCGGGCACGTCCTCGGCAACGATCTCGCCAATATCGACCGTCTAGCGATCCACGGCGTTCGCTACCTGACGCTGGTCCATTTTATCCATAACCGGATTGGCGGAGCGGCCGCCGTGCCTTTCGGCGGGCGGCGCGGCATGACGAAGTTCGGCCGCATGGTTGTGCGAAGGATGTACGAGCGCGGCATCGTGGCCGACCTTTCGCATTGCACCGAGCCTACTTTCTGGGCGGCGATAGACGAGGCCGGCGGGCCGGTCATCGCCAGCCACTCGGGCGCGCGCGAGTTCGCGCTGAAGGACAGGAACCTCAGCGCGGAACAGGTCAAGGCTATAGCGAAGACCGGCGGCCTCGTCGGGGTCATATTCTGCCCGTTCTACCTGCGCGCCTGGCGCATCAGGGGAACGCTTGACGATGTTATGCTCAACGTATCCTATTTTGCGGACCTCGTCGGGCCAGAGCACGTTTGCCTCGGCTCCGATCTTGACGGAGGCCTCTGGCCGCCGAGCGACATTCGAGACATCAGGGATTACGACCGAATATATGAGGCGCTGTTGCGTAGAGGTTTCAGCGACTCCGACGCCGGTCTCATCATGGGTGAAAACCTGCTGAATATGTACGAGCGATTCGATAACCCGGCCAGGTAAAATCACATCAACTCAATCAAGCATTACGCGGGCTATTGCCTTAGGCGGGCCCGCTCCACATAATAGCGGCTTATCAATCAGAGAATGGAGCCTTGATGATCGCTAAAGACACGGACAGGGCGGGCGAGCGAGTTGACGCGCCGAAAGGGGCGGGGCCGGCGGGCCGCGCCGGAATATGGAAGGTCATAGCTGCTTCGGCTGTCGGCACAATGATCGAATGGTACGACTTTTATATATTCGGAAGCCTCGCGACGGTCATAAGCCCGCTCTTTTATCCGAGAGGCGATGAGACGCTCGCGCTCATCGCTTACCTGTTGACCTTCGCAGTCGGGTTCGTGGTGCGTCCTTTCGGCGCGCTCTTTTTTGGGAGGGTGGGCGACCTCGTCGGCCGAAAATACGCCTTCCTCGTGACGTTGCTGATTATGGGCGGAGCGACCGCGCTTATAGGTTTTCTACCGACATATGAAACGATAGGCATGGCGGCGCCGATCATTCTGCTCTTTATACGAGTCCTTCAGGGGCTCGCGCTCGGAGGCGAGTACGGCGGCGCGGCAGTCTATGTGGCAGAGCATGTGCCGGACGAGCGGCGCGGGTTCTATACGAGCTTTATACAGATCACCGCGACGCTCGGACTCTTTCTCTCGCTCGCCGTAATCCTAATTGTGCAGAACGCGATGACCAGGGAGAGCTTCGGCGCGTGGGGCTGGCGCATTCCGTTTCTCATATCGATCTTTCTCGTAGGCATATCGCTATACATACGGCTGCGCATGAAAGAGTCGCCGATCTTTCAGCATATCAAGGGGGCGGGGATGACTTCGGCGAAGCCGCTGAAGGAAGCGTTCACCCAGTGGGATAACCTGAAGCGCGTTCTTATATCTTTGTTCGGCGCGACGGCGGGGCAGGGAGTCGTCTGGTACACCGGCCAGTTCTATGCGCTCTTTTACCTCCAAACGATATTGAACGTAAACCCGACGTCGGCCAATTACATCGTTGCCGTGGCGCTCTTGCTGGGGATGCCTTTCTTCATTCTGTTCGGCGCGCTATCGGACCGCATCGGCCGCAAGCGGATCATGATGGCCGGGTGCGCGCTTGCCGCCATCTCCTATATACCGATATACAGGCTCATGCAGGCAGCCGCGGGATCGGAAGTCGTCAGCGCAATCTCGCAGAAGAACCCGGTCACGGGCGCAATAAGCCTGATACCCCAAACGATGACCGGCGGCGAGCTAAGACCGGCGGCCGAGGTTTTGCCCTTCACAGGGTTCGCGCACCTTATGACCGAGCCGATCGCCTGGATGCTCATCGGGCTGGTGTTCGTGCAGGTGCTGTTTGTGACGATGGTTTATGGCCCGATTGCGGCATATCTCGTAGAAGCATTTCCCGCGAAGATACGCTACACGGCGTTGTCGCTCCCCTATCACATAGGGAACGGCGTATTCGGCGGACTTTTGCCGCTGATAGGGCTCTGGGTCGTGGCCCAGACCGGGAATATCTATGCGGGGCTGTACTACCCGATAGCCGTTGCCGCGCTTACTTTCGTCATCGGTTCGGCGCTCTTGAAAGAGACGAGGCACGTCCAGATATGGGACGAGGTCCAGAAGTGAAGGCCCGGGTTTAGGCATAATCCCCGTGCAATCTTTTTGGGCTTGCGTCGGCGGGGCCATGTGTCGTAAATATTGAATGAACCATCATTCATTTTTATTTAAGGACCTCAATGGCATCGGTAAAGAAGGCGAAGGCGACTCAGGCGAGAGAGAAGGCGAACGGCAAGTACGAGGCTATACTTCGCGCGGCGATAAAGGTCTTTGCGCGCAGCGGGTTCTTTAACTCGAAGGTCGCCGACGTGGCAAGCGCGGCGGGCGTGGCCGACGGCACGGTCTATTTATATTTTAAGAACAAGGACGACATACTCGTCTCGATCTTCAACCACGTCATGGACGAGGCGCTGACGAACGGGCGCTCGCGGCTCGAAGAGGTGCGCGAGCCGATTGATAAGCTCAAGCGAATTGTTCACGCGCATCTCGACCGCCTGGGGCGGGACCGCGACCTCGCGGTCGTCTTTCAGGTCGAGCTTCGCTCCTCGACAAAGTTCATGGAGCAGTTTTCGGCGACGAAGGTGACCGAATATCTCGATATGATCGGCGGCGTCATCGAAGAAGGGCAGCGGAAGGGCGTCTTCAGGAAAGGGCTCAATACGAAGATCGTCGCGAAGATACTTTTTGGCGCGCTCGACGAGATGGCCACCAACTGGGTGCTGAGCGGCCGCAAGTACGGGCTTGTATCGATGGCCGACCCGGTCATCGATGTTTTACTCCACGGGGTCGCGGCGGGCGATTGACCCTCGGGAGTTTTCTCATAAGAAGGGCAAAATGGCGACAGATCCTCGGACATTAAACGAGCTTTTTAACTCGGCCGTCGAGCGGTACCGCGACGACGAGTTCTTGCGCTTCAAATCCTCGGGCGAATGGCGCTCGCTGACTTACGGCGAAGTCGCGCGGAGGGTCCGAGAACTTGCGATGGGGCTGGTCGAGCTTGGCATCGAGGCCGGCGACAGGGTCGCCATCTGGTGCGAGAATCGGCCCGAATGGAACCTGGCCGACCTTGCCGCGCTCGCAATCGGCGCCGTAGACGTGCCCATCTATACGACGCAGGCGCTTTCGCAAGTCGAGTACATAATCTCGGATTCGCGCGCGCGCGCGATCTTCGTCTCCGGTCCATTCCTTGAAAAAGCCCTTTCGCTAAAAGAGAGGGTGCCCACGCTTGAGCACGTAATACTTTTTGACGAAAACAGCGCGGCCGTCGAAGCCGGGCTCGCGCTGCCGGCGGAAGAGATATCGACCCGAGGCCGGGCGCTTTTCGGGCAGCGCCCGGAGCTTTATGAAAAGCTCTGGCGCGGGGTGAGCGAAGAAGACCTGGCCACGCTCCTCTATACGTCGGGCACGACCGGCGAGCCCAAGGGCGTGATGCTGACGCACAAGAACCTGACGGCGAACGCGCTAAACAGCACGCGCTGGCTTGAGCTTCACAAGCGACGTGAAACGGCCTTGACCTACCTGCCGTTCACGCACGTATTCGAACGCGCGGTCTGGTACATATACGCCTACAACGGGACAAAGATCGCCTACGCGGAGAGCATCGAGGCCGTGGCGCAGAACCTCAAAGAGGTGCGGCCGACCGTGATGACTAGCGTCCCGCGCATGTTCGAAAAGATTTACGCGCGGATACTTGAGCGCGGGCTCGGGGCGGGCTTTCCGAAGAGGCAATTATTCCTCTGGTCGCTCGACGTAGGGAGGCGCTGGGCTGAGATGAAAGACCGCGGATTGGAGCCCGGGCGCGGCGCTTTCATTAAAGCAAAAGATCGCGGACAAGCTGGTCTTCAGCAAATGGCGCGAGGCCGTCGGCGGCAACGTCCGCATCTTTATATCCGGCGGAGCGCCGCTCGCCCCGGAACTCGACTACCTGTTCGGCGCGGCCGGGCTCAAGATTCTGCAAGGATACGGACTGACGGAGACGAGCCCTTCGGTCTCGTGCAACACCGAGGCTCGGAACCGCGTGGGGACCGTCGGCCAGGTGATGGATAACGTCGAGGTGAAGGTCGAAGAAGACGGCGAGATACTCATCAAAGGCGACACCGTGATGAAGGGCTACTACAACCGCCCGGATGCGAACGAAGAGGCATTCACCGAGGACGGGTGGTTTCGCACGGGCGACATCGGGCACCTTGACGCGGACGGCTTCCTGGTCATAACCGACCGCAAGAAAGACCTGATAAAGACGAGCGGCGGCAAGTATATTGCGCCGCAGCAGCGTGGAGAGCTTTATAAAGTCGAGCAGGTTCGTCTCGCAGGTGGTAGTCATAGGCAACGCGAAGAAGTTCGCGGCGGCGCTTATCTACCCGAACATCGAGCTGGTCAAGAGCTATGCCGAGATGAAGGGGATTTCTTACACGGACGAGTCGGAGCTGCTGAAACATCCGCGGATAATCGATCTCATCGAGCGCCAGGTGGATAAGCACACGGCCGAGCTTGCCCGGTTTGAAAAGGTCAAGAAAGTAGCGCTTATCGACCGGGAGATGACGGTCGATTCCGGAGAGCTGACGCCCACGCTCAAGCCTCGCCGAAGTTTTATAGAGAAGAAATACGCCGCGGTGATAGACGCGCTTTATAAGGAAGAGCCGTCGAAGGCGGCGGTCGTTTAACAGAAAGATTCGGAGGAAGAAAAGTGAGTTATAAGATCGAGAAGGTCGCGGTGCTCGGGGCGGGGACCATGGGCGCGCAGATTGCCGCGCACCTTGCTAACGCCGGCGTCGAGGTGTTGTTGCTCGACGTTGCGGCGGCGGAGCCGACCGGGCAGGAGCGCGCGCGCGGGCTGACGCCTGAAAGCCCGCAGGTACGCAACCGCATTGTGAACGCGGGGCTCGAGGCTGCCAAAAAGATCAAGCCCGCGGCCTTCTATTCGCAACGGCTCGCGGGGCTGGTCAGGACGGGGAATTTTGAAGACGATCTCGCAAAGGTTTCCGGGGTCGACTGGATAATAGAAGCGATTGTCGAAAAGCTCGAGGTCAAGCGCGACCTGTTCGCCCGAATAGAGAAGCATAGGAAACCGGGGACTATAGTCAGCTCGAACACTTCGGGCATATCCATCGCGAGCATGGCAGAGGGGCTCGGCGACGATTTCCGTCATCATTTTCTCGGCACGCACTTTTTTAACCCGCCGCGATACTTGAAGCTTCTTGAGATCATACCGACCGCCGATACTCTGCCCGAAGTCAAAGAGTTTATCGCCGACTTTTGCGACCGCCGCCTTGGCAAGGGGATAGTCTTTGCGAAGGACACGCCGAATTTTATCGCGAATCGAATAGCCACATTCAGCTCGCTAAACACCATAAAGGTCATGACCGAAGGCGGCTACAGCATAGAAGAGGTTGACGCGATAACCGGGCCGCTCATCGGCCGGCCGAAATCCGCCTCCTTCCGCACGACCGACATAGTGGGCCTCGACACGGCGCTGTACGTGGCCGACAACCTCTACAATGCGGTGCCGGATGACGAAAAGCGTGACGTGCTGGTCGCGCCCGATTTCCTCAGAGAGATGGTCAAGCGCGGCTGGATCGGCAACAAGGCCGGCCAGGGTTTTTACAAAAAGCAGCGGGGTGAAGGCGGCAAGACGGAGTACTGGGCGCTCGATTACGTAGAGATGGAGCACAAACCGGCTCAGAAGGTGCGCATCCCGTCGGTCGATGCCGCGAAGTCAATCGAAGACACCGCCGAGCGTATCAGGACATTGATCTACGGCAAGGACCGCGTCGGCGAGTTTTTGTGGAAGACTATTAGCCAGAACCTTGTGTATGCGGCCAACCGCGTGCCCGAGATAGCCGACGACATAGTGAGCATCGACAACGCGGTGAAATGGGGATTCAACCACGAGTTCGGCACGTTCGAGCTATGGGACATAATCGGCGTCGAAAAATCTGTCGCCAGGATGCGAGAGGAAGGGACTGAGCTGCCGCCGCTTGTCGAGAAGTTGCTGTCGTCGGGCAAGAAGAGTTTTTATGAGAAGCGCGAAGGGCGCACTTACTACTTCGATCAAAACGCGGGGCGAGTACAAAGAAGCTAGAACAGCCGCGCGGCGTCATCATTCTCAAATCGATAAAGGAGCAGACGCGGGTCGTGAAGAAGAACGCCGCGGCGTCGCTCATCGACATCGGCGACGGCGTGGCCTGCCTTGAATTCCACTCGAAGATGAACGCGATAGGCGGCGACACGATCTCGATGATGAACTACTCGGTCAAAGAGGTCGGCGAGAATTTCGAGGCGCTGGTGATCGGCAACCAGTCGGAGAACTTCTCGGTCGGGGCCAACATCATGATGCTGCTGCTCGGGATTCAAGAGGGCGAATGGGACGAGATCGCCATGTCGGTTCGCCAGTTTCAAAACGCCAACATGAATCTACGATACTCGGCAAAGCCGGTGGTCGTGGCGGTCCACGGGATGGCGCTCGGCGGGGGCTGCGAAGTGACTATGCACGGCGACCGCGCGCGGGCCGCGGCCGAATCTTACATAGGACTGGTCGAGGTGGGGGTCGGACTGATCCCCGGCGGCGGCGGCGTAAAAGAGATGGTCCTGCGCGCGGTAGAAGACGCGCTTCCCGACGAAGACCTCTTCCCTCGAATAAAGAAAGTATCGGAGGCGCTTGCCACGGCGAAGGTATCCACTTCGGCGGTCGAGGCGCGAGAGATCGGCTTTTTGCGGGAGACGGACCATATCACCATGAATCGCGACCGGCTCATAGAAGATGCGAAGCAGACGGCGCTCGCTATAGTTCGCGAGGGGTACGCGCAGCCGCGGCCGCGGACCGACATCCCCGTGCTCGGCGAGCCGGCGCTTTCCACAATCAAGCTCGCGGTTCATATGATGGTGCGCGGGGGATATCATAAGCGAGTACGACGCGCACGTTGCGTCAAAGCTCGCGCACATAATCACCGGCGGCGATCTGTCGCGACGGACGCTAGTATCGGAGCAGTACCTGCTCGACCTGGAGCGTGAGGCTTTTGTCAGCCTGTGCGGGGAGCGAAAGACGCAGGAGCGCATACAGCACATGCTCAAGACCGGCAAGCCGCTCAGGAATTAGCCGCGGCAATCAATATGTTTTAATCAGGTCACCGAAGCCCGAAGGGGCTGAGGTTAGAACGGAGATACGCGAATGAAAGATGCAGTAATCGTTTCAGCGCTAAGGTCGGCGGTCGGCAAAGCTCCGCGCGGGACGTTAAAGGACACAAGGCCCGACGACATGGCGGCGACCGTGATAAAGGCGGCAATCGACAGCGTGCCGGGGTTAGAGGCCGCGATGGTCGAGGACGTGATTTTAGGTTGCGCGATGCCCGAGGCTGAACAGGGGATGAACGTCGCGAGGCAGGCGAGCTGGCTCGCGGGCATACCCGAGCAAGCGAGCGCGGTGACGATAAACCGGTTCTGCTCTTCGGGGCTCCAGGCGATTGCGTTTGCGGCCGAGCGCATCATGTGCGGGTGGAGCGACTGTATAGTTGCGGGCGGGACCGAGACGATGAGTCTTGTGCCGATGGGCGGCAACAAGATCGTGCCGAACCCGAAACTGGTTGACACCTGGCCCGATTTTTATCTGAACATGGGTCTGACGGCCGAAAACCTCGCGCGCAAGTACGACATATCGCGTGAGGCCGCCGACGAGTTTTCTTTAAGGTCTCATCAGAAGGCGACGGCCGCGATCAGCGAGGGCAAGTTTAAGGACGAGGTCGTCCCGCTCACGGTTCGCACGGTCGAGCTGGACGCGAAGGGCAAGCGAGCCGTCAAGGAGAGCGTCTTTGATACGGACGAGGGGCCGCGCCCTGATACGTCGATGGAAGGGCTTTTAAAACTCAGACCGGCGTTTCACGCGCGAGGGACCGTGACTGCGGGCAATTCCTCACAGATGTCGGACGGCGCGGCGGCGGCGGTAGTGATGTCCGCGGACCGCGCGAAGGAACTCGGGATCAAGCCGCTTGCAAGGCTTGTCGCCTATGCGACGGCCGGTGTATCGCCCGATCACATGGGCATCGGCCCGGTCGCGGCAATACCAAAGGCGCTGAAGATCGCGGGGCTCAGCCTTGATCAGATCGACCTGATCGAGCTGAATGAGGCATTCGCGGCCCAGGCGCTCTCGGTTATCAAAGAGCTGGGCATCGATCAGGACAGACTCAACGTAAACGGAGGGGCTGTGGCCCTCGGTCACCCGCTCGGCTGCACCGGCGCGAAGCTGACGGCGACGATACTAAGCGAGATGCGACGGCGCAGCGCGCGTTACGGGATGGTCACGATGTGCGTCGGCGGCGGGATGGGCGCGGCCGGCATATTCGAGCTTTTATAACGACATAAGAATGACGCTTAGAAAAGGAGATCGACGATGACAAGCATAGCGGAAAAGAAAAAGGTGCTCCGGGGCGGAAGCTTCCTTTTCGAGGAACACGATCCAAAGGAGGTATTCACTCCCGACGACCTGAGCGACGAGCACAGGATGATCGCGCAGACGGCGGCTGAATTCACCGAGAAAGAAGTGTTGCCGCTCGACGCGGAGATAGAATCTAAGGATTACAACCTGACGCGCGAGCTGCTCAGGAAGGCCGGAGAGCTAGGGCTCATATCGATTGACATACCCGAGCGATTCGGCGGCGCGGGGCTGGACCTGCTCAGCTCGCTCGTGGCGTCGGAGAACATGTCGGGCCAGGCCTCTTTTTCCGGCTCGCTGGGCGCGCATACGACGATCGGCACTCTACCCATAGTCTATTTCGGCACCGAGGAGCAGAAGAAGAAATATCTGCCGAAACTGGCGACGGCCGAGTGGGTAGGCGCTTACGCGCTGACGGAATCCGGGTCCGGGTCGGACGCGCTCGGCGCGAAGACGAAGGCCACGTTGAGCGAGGACGGGACGCACTACACGCTCAACGGCCAGAAGATGTGGATCACGAACGCGGGGTTTGCCGACATATTCATCGTATTCGCCAAAGTTGACGGCGATAAGTTCACCGCGTTTATCGTGGAGCGGACGTTCCCCGGCGTTTCGGTCGCGCCCGAAGAGCACAAGATGGGCCTGCACGGGTCGTCGACCTGCGCGGTCAATCTGGACAACGCGCAGATTCCGGCCGAAAACGTCCTGGGCGAAATCGGCAAAGGCCATAAGATCGCCTTCAATATTTTGAACATCGGCCGCCTCAAGCTCGGCGTCGGCGCGATAACCGGGTCGAAGCGACTCGTCTCGATCGCGACCGAATACGCCAAACAGCGGCACCAGTTCGGCGTCCCCATCGCGTCATTCGGGTTGATCAAGCACAAGCTGGCCGAGATGGCCATCCGCGCCTACGTTGCCGACTGCATGACTTACCGCACGGTAGGCATGATCGAAGAGGCGCTCAAGACCGTTGACCGCGACGCGCCCGAACAGGTGCTCAAGGCGATTGAGGATTACGCCGTCGAGTGCTCGATCATCAAGGTGGCCGGGAGCGAAACGCTCGATTACGTCTCGGACGAGGCGGTCCAGGTCTTCGGCGGCAACGGCTATTCGAAGGATTACCCGGTCGAGCGCGCATACCGCGACGCGCGAATAAGCCGCATCTATGAAGGCACGAACGAGATCAACCGGTTGATCATGTCGGGCCAGATACTGAGGCGTTCGGCTAAGGGCGAGCTGCCGCTCTTTGCTGCCGCCAAACAGCTCATGGACGAGATGCTTTCTCCGTCGATGCCCGAGGAGCCGGGTGACGAGGTCTTCGCGCAGGAGCGCGTGGCGCTCTCGAACGCGAAAAAGGCTCTGGTGGCCGTTTTGGGGCTCGCGGCCCAAAAGTATCGCGACAAGGTGCAGGACCAGCAGGAGGTGCTCGCCGCCGGTAGCGACATCATCATGGAGATATTCGGCATGGAGAGCGCGATACTGCGGACCGAGAAGCAGGTCGGCCTCAGAGGCGAGGGAGCGTCGGAGATTCACATCGCGGCGACCCGGACGTTCGTCAGCGACTCGATACAGCGCGTCGAGCATCATGCCAAGACCGCTCTCGCCGCCATGACCGAAGGCGACGAGCTGAGGACCATGCTCGCCGTGCTCCGCCGTTACATGAAGGTCACCCCCTACAACACGATCGAGGCGCGGAGGCGAATAGCCGACTCGATAATCGAAGCCGGGCGGTATAACCTTTAGGGAAAGGGCCAGGGGCAGTGAAGAGGTGAAGGGGCTACACAGAGAAGGGGTGATAGGGTGATCTTTTGAGATATGCTATTTCAAATTTCAAATACCAAATCACTGACAATCCCGACACCCTTTCACCTCTTCACCGTTTCATCATAGCTACAAATGCGCATTCACCGTATAAGTGTCCCGACTCCATTTTACGTAGGGCCTGTAAATGTCTATCTGATCGAGGAAGACCCGCTCACGCTCGTCGACGCCGGGCCGCGCGACGACGCGGCGATAGAGGCTTTGAGGGCGGGGCTCGCCCGGCTCGGCTATAAATTCTCCGACATCAAGCGGATCATCATCACACACGCGCACGCGGACCATTACGGGCTCGCGAGGGTGATAGTTGAAGAGTCTGGCGCCGTGCCCTATATACACGAGTGGGACGCGCCGGCGGTTTCGGACGCGACAGATTACACCGCCTACCGCCGCATCCTCGCTCAAGCGGGCGTACCTCGCGAAACGATAGAACGCATGGAGGCGGGCTATGAGCGGTTCAAAGGGTATGCTTTTCCGCTCGACCGTGTCGAGGTCTTGCGCGACGAGCAGGAGATACTGTTCGAGAAAGAGAGCCTCAGCGTTGTACACACGCCCGGACACACGCCGGGGTCGATATGCCTCGTCAGGAAGAGCAACCGAACGGTATTCGCCTCTGACACGGTGCTGAAGAATATAACCCCGAACCCTGTGCTGAGCCCCGACCCGGTGGATGAGGAACGCAGGTTTCAATCTCTCGGCGAATACCTCGTGTCGCTTGCGCGGATTCGCGGGCTCAGCCCGACGGTCCTCAAGGGCGGCCACGGCGACGACGTGGAAGATTTCGACGAGCATTTCAACCGCCTCTACCGATTTACGATGGAACGGCAGACGAAGCTAATATCGATGCTGCCCGGCGAAGGGGCCACGGCCTGGGATGCGTCGCTAAAGCTCTTCCCGGATGCGAAAAGCTATCACCGATTTCTTGCGCTCTCTGAAACGGTCGCGCACCTCGATTATGCCGCTTCCGAAGGCCGCCTCGTGTTAGAGAAAAGGGACGGCAAGGACACCTACCTGAGAGTTTGATCTCTTGTAGCATTTACCTCAGCCGAGACTCCTATTCCGCCTTGTTTTCGCTGACGGGCGTTCATATAATCGCCCCCTGATGAGCCTTATCCCATCATATTTCAATCTCTACGACTATTTCCTCGGCGATGCGCTTATAACATCCCGCGCCAACTTCACCGCTATAGAGTTCCGCGGCGGCCGTATAACTTACGGCGAGCTCAAAAGGGAAGTGGACTTCTGGACCGAGCAGATCGCGGGTTGCGGTATCGGCCAGGGCGACAGGGTAGCGATACTTCTGTTTGACTCCCCGGAATGGATTGCCTGTTTTCTTGCGACCATCTCGATCGGCGCGGTGTCGGTGCCGATAAATACTTACCTGACCCCGGAGGAAGTGAGCTACATACTGGCGGATTCGGGGGCGCGACTCGTGATCGCGGAGGACGACCTGGAGTGGAAGATCGAGACGGACGACGAGCGGCTGCCGCAGGGGTTTTCGATGCTTGTCGTCGACAGCGTCGCGCGCCATTATCTTGACCCGAAGGATGAGATCGCCCCTCGCCCGCCGCTCGCGGCAACGACCAGGGAGACGCCGGCCTTCCTGCTCTACACGTCGGGCAGCACCGGGACGCCCAAGGGAGCCCTGCACAGGCACGGCGCGGTCCCGCAGACGGTTGAATCTTATTCAAAGAATATTCTGCGCTTGACCGAGCGGGACCGCGTCTATTCTTCCTCGCGCCTCTTTTTCGCTTACGGGCTCGGCAACAGCCTCTCATTCCCGCTCGAAGCGGGCGCGACCGTCATACTCGACAGCGAGCGGCCCACGGCGGAGCGGTTGTCCAAGATATTCGAGGAGCAATCCCCGACCGTCTTTTTCGGGGTGCCGGCTGTTTACCGGATGCTGCTGGACATTCGCCGCGCGGGCGCGCGTATAGACCTTTCCTCCTTGCGGCTGTGCGTCTCGGCGGGCGAGGCGCTGCCCGAAAACATCTTCGCGGACTGGGCGCGCCAGTACGGACTCCAGATACTCGACGGGATCGGCTCGACCGAGATGCTACACATATTCATCTCGAACAGGGAGCGCGAGGCCAGGGCCGGGTCGAGCGGCAGGATTGTGGAAGGATATAATGCGCGGCTCCTGGACGACCAGGGAGCGGAGGTCTCGGGGGCGGGGGTGGGCCACCTCTTCGTTCGCGGCGACAGTTCGACTCTTGGCTACTGGAATCTTTCGGAGCTTACGGCGAGGACGCTAAGTGACGGATGGGTGCGCACGGGCGACATATACCGCAGGTGCGAGGACGATTTTTATTATCACGTGGGGCGCTCGGACGACTGCTTCAAGGTGCGCGGCATGTGGGTTTCTCCCATAGAGGTCGAGACGGCCCTGCTGGCGCACGACGCGGTCACGGAGGCGGCCGTGGTCGAGGCATTTGACGAAAAGGGGCTGGCAACCGCGCGCGCCTATGTCGTCATCCGAACAGATGAGGCCAGCGAGGCGCTCAAGGAAGAACTGCGGAATCTTGTGGGTTCGCGGCTCCCCTCATACAAAGTACCGTCGCAGATAGAATTCATAGAAGAGATGCCTCGGACCTCCACCGGCAAAATTCAGCGGTACAGGCTAAGGGCCGGCAGCCGCGAGCGCGCAACGGGAGAATCGGATGGTTGACAAAAAGAGGCTCGTTTTATTGCTGACCGCACTTGCGTCACTTGTGTCTATAAACGTGGTCGCGATGGCCCAGCAGGGGTGGTCGCAAGCGCAGACCATAAGGTTCGGCAACGGCAAGGCTGAGATAAATGCCGTTTTCTTCAGCGGCGAAGAGATCTGGATTGCGGGCGCGGGCGGGTACATGGCGCGCTCGTACGATGACGGTAGGACTTTTCAGCAGATAAACTCCGGCGTCAACGACGGGCTCAACGACGTATATGCGCGCGGGCGGCGCGTGTGGATAGTCGGCGATTCGGGCGTGATCTTGAGAAGCACGGACGGCGGAAGAAGCTTTTTAAAGCATTACTATACTTCGCGCGATAAACCGGGGAGCGACCCCGCGGGCGCGGCCGGGGCCGTCGATTTATACTCCGTGCTTTTCACCGACGCGGATTATGGCTGGATCGTGGGCGATAACGGGCTGGTGCTGGCGACGACGGACGGAGGCGCATCCTGGCGCGAGCAGCGGACCGGGACCGACTCTCAGTTGTTCCATCTCAGTTTTCATAAAGACAGGGGCTGGATAGTGGGCACGGGCGGGGTCGTGCTACACACATACGACGGGGGGCGGAACTGGTACCCACAGCGATCCGGCGTGACCGAGGATTTGAATCGCGTGCTCTTCGCCACGGACGAGGTGGGGGTAATCACCGGCGACAACGGAACACTGCTGAGGACAGAGAACGGCGGCGCCACCTGGGAGCGCGTTCGGCTCGGGTTTAATGAGCCGCTTTTCGGCATAAGCTTTATCGACAAGAAGACCGGTTGGGTCGTCGGCTATAGCGGCCGGATCATACGCACATACGACGGAGGCCGCAACTGGGTCGAGCAGGACAGCTCGACCGGCACGGACCTGTTTTCAGTCTCCTTCTACAAGAACCGGGGTTATGCCATCGGCCGCGACGGGGTGATCATGAAGTATTTCGAGAGAAGGTGAGAGACGAAAGCGTTGGAGAAATAAAAAAGGGGTTAGCCCGCGGGCTAACCCCTTTCGCGTTATGGGTGAGCACCCGTTATTGGAAATCGCGCACGCCCTGAGAATCAAAGGTCGTGTCCTGAACCAGCGTGTCGCCCACGCGGCGGACGCGGATCGTAGTGACGCCGCAGATCGGGTTCGTCACGCGAAGCACACGTCTCGCCCCATCGGGCAGGAACTGGCTGAGCGATTGACCGTTTATATTGCCCTTGGCTTCGAGCTTACGCCCGTTGCTCTTGATCCTGACGTTTGAGAACGCGAAGAACTGCGTCCCCGCTTCATCGGCCGACAGCTCGACGGAGACGCCGGTCAGGAATCGGACCTCTGTGCCGCCCGCGGGCGTCGTGACCTCCATCTTGATCTTCTTCACCGAGCTGTTGAGATCAAGCTCCGAGACGTCGATCGTCGGCCCAGGCCCAGCGATAGTGAAGACCGCGTTGCTGGTGTCGGTCGATGTGGCATTCGACAGGCTCGTCGCGCGGATGACTACCTGCGCCGTGCTTGTGCATATGCTCGGCACGGTCCAGGCAAACGTCCTGATGTTGGCCGCGAGCGCGGGGCCGGTCGGGTTGACCGGGGTAATGTTTGTGAAGGTCTGGCCGTTGTTGGTGGTGAGGAACAGATCGAATCCGCGCACTTGCGCTTCGAGCGCCTGCGGCACGGTCCAGGTAATGTTAAAGACCTGGCCGAACCTTAATGTTTCGCCGCCGTTCGGAGCAGTCAAGACTACGGCGACGCCGACATCGCTTATCGCGAAGTTCGCGTTGCTATCATCCTGCGCGCTGCCGCCCGCGTTATCGAAGGCGATCACGCGGATACGGGCGGTCGTCGTGTTGAGCCCGGTCTCTACGTTCCAGAGGAACGACCGCGCGGTGCCCACGACGCTGGGAGCGATGATGCGGTCGAAGCTCGTCCCTCCGTTTGTCGATAGCAAGATGGTGAAGTGGTCGAGCGTGGCGTTGCCTTCGGGATCAGATGCGGTCCAGGTGATCTCGAAAGTTGTTCCACCCTGTACGACCTCATCGCCGTTGGGGTCGGTGACGGTCACGGTCGGGTTTGTATTTATAGGTGGGATCGAGTCCGGGTCCGCAAGGATAACGTATGCCTTCCCGGCGTCGGTTCTCGTCCCCCCGCCGGGGACCGCGACATCGACAAAGGGTGCGCTGACGATCAGGTCGCGGCCAAGATTGTTATCAAGGTCCGCGGTTGCGATTGCCCAGCCGAATTCATCTCCGGCGGCCTCGCCGTTTATACGTATGTCGTCCTGATTCACTTCCAGAAGGAACGCCGGCTGGCTGAGAAGTCTCGCGCCGCCGAAGACCGCCGAGACATAACCCTGATTCGAATCGCCGCCGGGCGCGCCGACGATCACGTCCGCAATCGTATCGTTGTTAACGTCGAGATTAAATCGACCGGCATGGACGCTCGAACCGAGATGGTCGCCGGCTGCCGCGCCAAAGATGGTCGCGGTGGCGTTTGCAAGCGATATATCGATTGAAGTCTGGTCGTCTATAGTCGGGCCGCCCGCGAATACATATGCCTCGCCGGAGCCTGCCCGCGCGTCGCCGAGTCCGTCGGCATCGGGCGCGCCGATCACCAGGTCGACTACCGCGTCGCCCGTCACGTCGCCCACCGATACGGCCGCGCCCGCATGATCAATGGCCGACGTGCCGAATAAGGTGACCAGTTGTGTCGCGGTAGCGGTCGTCGTATCTATCACGCGCGTCGCCTGCCCCGCGGGAGGATCGAGATTCGCGCCTCCGAATACTATGTGGACCGCGCCTGCCGCCGCGCGCGGGGTGACGCCGGGAGTCGTCGTCTCGGGCGCGCCGATAACCAGGTCGGGCGAGGAGCCGGCATTGACATCTCCTATGGCAAGCGCGCTCCCAAGCCGTTGTCCGGCCGCGCCGAAGACAATGACGTTGGGCGGCGTGGTGGCCGATGCAACGTCGATGACCTTAGTGGTGGCCGCGGCGTTAGCGAAGGTCGCGCCGCCCGAGAGGACGAAAGCCGCGCCCGCGTTGTTGCGCGGGTTTGCAGCGTCCGGCCCGTCGTTTTCGGGCGCGCCGATCATAACGTCGATTGTCGTGTTGGGACTAAATATGTCGCCGGTTGCTATGCTGCTTCCGAAGCGGTCGCCTGAGCGCTGACCTATAACGAGCACGTTGGCCGCGTTGGCGGTCGCCAGGTCGACAATCCTCGGGGTGAGAGTCGTCCCGCCAAAGAGGACGAAGACCGCGCCGACATCAGGGCGGGCGGGGTTTGGCGTGGCGGCGGGGGCGTCAAACCCCGGCGCGCCGATCAGCAAATCATCCGCGCCGTCGTTGTTGACATCACCCGCGGCCACGGCGAAGCCTATGTTGTCATCCGCCGCGCCGCCGAAGATTTTGATTTCGGGTTGGAGCAGGGCAGTGAGGTTTGTATCGAATACGCTCGGCAGCACAAAATTCTGCCGGCCGAATATTATATAGACCGCGCCCGCGTTACCGCGAACAGGCTGTGCTTGAGGCGTAAAGTCCGCATCAGGCGCTCCGATGGCGATGTCCTGGATTCCATCGTCGTTGAAATCGCCGGTCGCAAGAGCCTTCGCCCGTCGGAAAAGTGCCAAAAGTATTGGGCGAGCCGTTGCCGCCCAGGTGGTCGTTGCTTGCGGCGCCCAAAACCTGAATCGCAGCCGAATTCGGTGTTGCGCCGAGGTCAATATTAACAATGGTCTTAGCCGTGAAGTCATCGGCGGAGACCCTTATAGCGATCAAAATCAATGCAAACGAAAGCAAGAGACTGAGCTTTGTTAGTCTCGACGGTGCTCGGCCCGCGAGAGTTGAGCGGAAATGCTTCATTGCTTGCTATTAACCCCCTTCTTTATCTATTGGTCCGTTCAAGTTGGCTATTTTAACACCAGGGCGCGGACCAGGACAATGAAATTTCTACTGTGTCACCGGTGTACTCATCGAAGCTGAAATAACTGGAAATAAGTTGTTGACTCATAAATCGAATTCTGATATTTTCCGACCCTTGTGAGGCGCCTGAAATATGGAAGGCGAGAATTCTGGTAAAAAGGGGCCTCATGGATCGGACCAGCTTGAAGCATCGCGAGCGATAACCTTTCTTGATGTACGGGTAAGCCCCAGCTCTTCTTTGCTGAAACATTCAAAGGCCGGGTAAATGTATCAACCTCTTTATGTCCGCCCGATAGCAGTTGACGAGAGAGACGCGCTCGAGCGCCACCGGTGTTCGGCCAACAAGGAGGAGTCGTGTCGGGCATCGGTCATACTGTTGTCGTCGGAAGGAAAATCCGCGCCCGAGATCAGCAAGCTGCTCGGCTCTCACCCCTCGAACATAAAAAAATGGATAAGGCGATTCAACACCGAGGGGCTCTCCGGGATAGCGGTAAAGAAGCGCGGGCCGCAGGGAGGTCCGCGGCCGAAATTTACTATTGAGCAGATAGACTCGATACTGAGCCTTGCCGAGAAGGATCCCGTCCGAGATCGGCTACAGGTTTAAGGAGTGGACGCCGCAAAAGCTGGCTACGGTGGCGATCGAGCGAGGGATAGTCGAGCGGATAAGTCATGTCACAGTCCGCCAGATACTGAAGCGGCACGAAGCCCTGGGACCGGCCCTGGGAGCGGGTTTGCGGGCGACGGATGGTCGCGGTGACGCGGGCGGGCCGGCCGCGGGGCCGCGGACGGAACTCAACCTCGGCGAAGCGGCGCTGGCGCAATCACACTATGACGTGGCGGTCTCGCACTTCTACGCCGCGCTCGAAGAGAAGTCTCTTTCGGTCGAGGAGGAGGCGAGAGTCAGGGTGCTGCTCAGCAAGGGGCTCGAAGAGCTGAGCAAGTATGAAGAGGCATACGCGGCCATCTCGCTCTACGAAGACTCGAGGACGGTTGCGCTGCTCGGGCTGCGCTCGCGCGCGAGGGTGCGGCTGAGGCTCGGCTGGGTCGATTGTTTCCAGGGCAAACACCCGAAGGCCATCGCGTCGTTGAACGAGGCCAAGCGACTATTCCTCGAACTCGGGGACGAGCTTGGGATGAGCGAGGCGCACTATGCGCTCGGCCGGACCTACATAGAGCTGAACGAGTTCAGGATCGCGCGCGACCATCTGGTTGCCGCCGTCAACGCGCAGAAGACGGTACGCGACCGCGAGCTTCTGGCGCTCGTCTATCAACGGCTCGGCACGGTCGATTTCGGGGAAGGCGCTTTTTCCAGTTCAAAGGAGTTTTACCTTAAAGCGCTCGAGCTTGCGGAAGGGTCGGCGAACACAAACCTGATAGGCGGCATACTTGTAAACCTCGGAACAATGCTTTTCGGCGGCGCGCTTTCCGACAAGCAGGAAGCGATCAAGTATCTTCAGCGCGGGATAAGCTCCCTGGAGAAGGGCGGGCACAAGGATTTTCTCGTTCAGGGTTATAACAACCTCGGCGACACGCTCCGCTATTCCGGGCTCTGGGAAGAAGCGGTCCTGAATTTAAACAAGGCCATCGAGACTGCCCACCAGTTCTCTCTGGCGAACCACGAAGCGATAGCGAGGACGACGCTCGCCGAGATACTGTGCGCGAGGGGCAGCTACGAAGAGGCCGAGCGGCAGCTATCGACGAGCCTGGACCTGATCGACGGGCAGGGAGACAAATGGCTCGAGAGCAATATCCTGAGAATACTGGCGACGGTCTATAAAGCAACCGGGCGGATCGATGCGGCCCTCAAGACTCTAAGGCAGACGCTTCAGCTCTCCACTTCGATAGGCGACCTGTACGGTGTGACTCTGGCAATGGTAGGGCTGGCCGAGGTACACGTATCGCAGGGGGGGCACGACCAGGCGCGCGAGTACCTGGAGCTTGCGCAAGGGCGGCTCAAGGAGGAGATGTACCTGCCCGTGTCGGGGCTGATCCAGAGACTGGTAGGCCAGCTTGAGGCGGCGCGCGGGCGGCTCGCGGAAGCGAAGCAGCATATTGCGCAGAGCATATCAATCTTTACGACGACCGATATCCCGTACGATCTGGCGAAGAGCTACTACGAGATGGGCCTGCTTCTGAGGAAGGCGCGCGACCTGAGCGGGTTCGAGGCGAACCTGATAAAAGCCAAGAAGATATTCGAACAACTCGGCGCGGAGCCCGACCTCGAGCAGATTCGCAACGCGTTATCCTCTGTGGCGCAGGCCGAGCAGTCGGCGCAGGTGCTAAAGGTCAACCCGCAGAACGACGTGTTGCTCATGCAGAGATTGATTGAAGCGTCGGCTTCGCGCGAGCTTTTGCTCAGGGAACTTGCGGCGGTAGTCTGCGAGAATTTTCCGGTGGAGCAGGTGGCGATATGCAGGGTTGAGGACACGGGCAGGGCCGAGCCGCTTGTCGTTCAGGGGATCAACCGGATTGAAGCCGAGAGGCTATGCGCGCGCAACGAGTTCTCAGTAACGGAGAGCGTAAGCCCCGCGGCGGAAGGCTACACTATCAGGATCGGGGAAGACGCGCGGCACCCGATAATCATCTATGTAAAGACCGAAAGCCTTCCGGACCTTGGGAGGCTGCAGCCGCTATTAAAACAGGCGGAGCTGGGGCTTGAAACCTGTCAGCTTCGGGCGGCGGCCAGGGGCGGGACGGCGAGAAACGTCGAGCAGCGGATTCAAACGATAATGCCCGGGATTTATCGTCGCGAGCCCTTCGATGTTTGACGTCATAGAAAAGATTTACAAGATTCGCACGAGCGACGTGACGGTATTGATCACGGGCGAATCGGGGACGGGGAAAGAGCTGGTTGCGAGACACATCCACGCGCAATCGGCGAGGGCGAGGGCGATCTTCCTCCCCTTTAATTGCACCGCGACACCGAAGGATATAATTGACAGCCAGCTATTCGGGCACCGCCGCGGGTCATTCACGGGAGCAACGGCGAATTATCCCGGCATAATAAAGGCGGCCGAGGGCGGGACGCTCTTTTCTCGACGAGATTGGCGACCTGTCGCTCGAAGTTCAGCCGAAGCTTATGCGCTTTTTGCAAGAGGGAGAGATACAGCCTATCGGGGAGACGAAGCCCTTACGAGTAGACGTGCGGATACTTGCCGCGACGAATACGGACCTGGAGAGGGCGGTCGAGGATGGCCGTTTTCGCGAGGACCTTTTTCACAGGCTTAACATCATACGCATACACGTGCCTCCGCTCAGGGAGCGCAGGCAGGAGATACCGGTGCTTGCGTCTCATTTCATGGAGCACTTCTCATCGAGGTCGGGCAAGCCCGGGGTAACGATGACGCAGAGCGCGGTCAACGCGCTCCTCGCCTACGACTGGCCGGGCAACGTCAGACAGCTCAGAAACGAGATTGAGAGAGTAATAGCCTACGCGTACGAGGAGGCCAGGATATCGCCTGAAGACTTATCGCCCGAAGTCATACACCCCCGGCGGGTCTATTCGAGCGACAGGTCGGGATCGTTTAGAGAGCAGGGGTTGAATGGCGGGACGAATGGCGGTTCGAGGTACGGGGAGACCGACAACAGCGCCACCCGGCCTTATGGCAAGGACGGGAAGCAGGTGAAGTTGAAGGAGGCTACGGCGGCGCTCGAGCGAGAGCTTATTATGGAAGCGCTGGTGCGAAACAGGAATAATCTTTCGAGGACGGCGCTCGACCTTGGCCTGTCGAGGAGGGGCCTGCGGCTAAAGCTGGCCCAACTGGGAATACAGAAGCACGAGCGGATTTAGCCGGTATCGGACAGACCGGCTAGCCGTTAAAACGCTTGACATTACAAGTAATTAGAAATAATATCGGGGCGGCTACGCATGATGTCAGGTATGGGTTTAGCTCCTAAGAAACACCGTCATCAGATTGAATTCAGCAGTTCATAAAATAGGGTCGGATCAGGGCGGTCGTTTCGGGTTGTTTTATTGCGATGGCTGGCTGATTATGGAGAAAAAGATGATAAACCTCAGGAAAGGCTTGGGCGCGCGGGCAATGCGCCGGCAAGTGATTACCGCTCTCCTGGTAATGATAGCGTCATTATGCGCGTTTTATCCCCCGCTCATGGCGGCACCGAAGAAGATCGCCTCGGTTGAATTGGCGGGAGTGGCGGGCGCGGCCAACAATGTGGCTTTTGCTTTTGACAGATTTGTCCTCGTTGCCCCGTACGCGCCTTCGGCGCCGATTGCCAGCGCAGATGACCCGACCGGCCTCGATAACCATTTTCTCTATCTGATCGATACGAAGAAGACCAATATTGCAATCCCGCCAAAAGATTTGACTGCGCCTGGTTTCGGGGGCGGTCTGCCGAAGACGGTTTATTATCCAACACGGATCAAGTTCGACCCGACCACCGGCAATGTTTTTGTCAGGGGCACCAGGTTTGAAGTAGTTGATGGCGTTCTTGAAGAGATCGAAGTACTGGCCTACGTCCATGTGAACCTTGACGATAATGGGAAGCCCTTCTTTGACTCGTCTGTCGTCATCATAGATATAAAGGGAGTCGGCGAAGATTTTTGCAGAGAAGCGCCCACCGAGTTCGCGGTCGGGCACAAAGGCAGTCTCGTCGTCTTCACCAACGGCGCCTCGGTCTTTACCTTCAATGTTAATAAGGGGTACGTCTATCAGGTAGACATAGTGCCGTCAAACGAGTACAGCGACGATAGCTCAATCGCCCACCTCGATATTGACGAGGCGACCAACCTGTTGACGATTGTGTGGAACAAGCGGGTGAAGAAAGAGGGCGCCCCGGCGACCAATTCGACCGAACTATCTTTCTATCAGTTAAAGGAAGACGGCGTGCTGCCGCTTGTCAAGCGGGTCTACCCGGAAGATTTTCCTGCGAACTCGTATATTACCGAAGGCAGCAATGTAGCTATCGCGAGCACGCAATCGGCGGAGGCCGGCCAGTTTGATTCGGCTAGCGGTCTATTCGTAAGCAACAACGGCGAGCTTTGCTCCATCGACCTGCTCGGCGAGGGGGTCCGCGCAAGCGTAAAAACACTTCACGTATTTGCCGAGCTTGCGCAAGGGGATTCGCATAGAGGCGGGGCCCAGGGCGATCAGCTATGACTCGGGGGCTCGTGTAGTCGGCCTTGTCAAGAACGGGGTCAGGGCGAAGATAAGAAAGCTCATCAACGGAAGGCCCGGGAGGCGAGGAACCGTTATCCGCACGTTTAGCGCGGAGGATAAGGTTGAGGATCCGGCTCTCGCCTTCGTCAGGTTCAATAAGAAAGGGAAGATAGTCTCGACGGTTGCTTTCGCTGAGATGTTCCGCGACGGGTCGGGCCTATCAAATCTCAATCTGGTCCAGGGCGGGAAATGGCTCGTGGCAAGTCGGGCGGGCAGGCTCTACTCCATCACGGCCTCATCCGATCTTGAAAAGGCAATGCCGGAAGGTATTGGCGAGATAGGAGAGCGCATAGATCGCATAGATTATCTTTCGAGCCGTTCGAGCGTTGTCGCGATAAATTCGTACGCTTCGGATGGCGAAGGGACTAATATTGAGGTCCCCGGCTCGTTGGTTGTGGCGCCTATGCAGGCGGATGAGAGCGCTGAGATCGCTTCAACAAAGAATCAAAGCTTGTTTTCGCCGTTCTCTGCCATCGCCGCGGCAGCGCCTCGTATAAGGAGACCCTGCAACGTCAGACGTTGAGAAAGTTATTTTGATCTAAGAAGGAAGGGGGCTTACGGCCCCCTTTTCTTTATCCGGACCTCGAATAAATCGACTAAATTGCCCGGCCGCGCGCAATTTCTGCAAAGCGATGCGACAGTCTTGCCTCTCTAATCAATCTTGACCGATTGCATATACCAAAAAAGCTAACTAATGTAAAAGAAAGGTTGGAACGTCTGTTGCTATAATGGTATAGAAAACAGAACGGGAGCTCGGAAGTGAAGGCTCGGAGTTATCCGGGCAGTTTTACGGAATTGGCCCAGATGGTTTGTAAGGCTTAGAGGGTATGGACACACCGAACCTGATGTCTCAAGCAATAAAGGCGAGCCAGGCTGGCACGGAAGGCCGAGAGGGGTTCTGGAGACAGGCGCTTGACTCCTTGCCTGACGGTGTATCGATTCATTTATTAAACAGTACGATTATCTTCGCAAACGAAAAGCTGCTGGAAATATATGGAAGGCCAGCTGGATCAGATTATCGGCTCGACCTGCTATTCGGCCTTTCACCAGGATGGAAGCGCCTGTCCTCACGATCATCTTTTAAAAGAGGGGGCGGCCCATCCATTAGAGGAGCGGTGCGAGATAAATGAAAGGGTCTTTGGCATATCGGTCTATCTTATGGCCGACGACGAGGGCGGGCACGCAGGTTACGTCCGCGTGGTGCGCGACATAACGGGCCAGGACCAGGCAAGGGCGCAGCTTTTGAAGGCTGAACAGTTCGCAACACTCGGCCAGATGATATCTGGAATCGCTCACGACGTGGGCACGCCGCTAAATATAATATCCGGTTATTGCGAATACCTCATGATGAAGATCGGGCTCGGCAATACGGGCCATAAAGAGTTGACGACTATCCTCCAACAGACGCGGCGCATCGCTGAATTTATAAGGCAGATGCTGGATCTGGCTCGCCCGCCGCAGGTGAGAGCCGACGCGATAGAGCTAAAGGGTTTTCTTGAAGAGTCGCTTGACCTAATATCGCATCACTTGAGGAAGTCGGATGTGAGGGTAAAGCTCATATGCGATATCACGCCGCCGGTCATCTACGGTGACGCGCCGCGGTTGAGGCAAGCGATGTTCAACGTTTTGTTGAATGCGTGTCAAAAGCTTGGGCCCAAGAGCGAGGTCAATATTCATCTTGGCAGATTGCCCGAAGATACCGGGACAACTACAATCACGCTTAACGGAATTGAAGCCGGCGGTATAAAGCATGATTTCTCGAAGAGCCTTCCGGAGTTCATCTCACCGGGGAGCAGCCGAGAGGCTTTAGGGCTGGGATTATCGCTGGCCGGAGAGGTCCTGAGCGAATTTGGCGCGACGGTGAGGTCCGAACCGCAGGAAGACGGCGGGGTATCATTGGTTATTAGTCTGGAGAGAGCCGGCTTGAACGGGCCGGCCGGCAAGCACTGAATATGGCTATGAGAAATATTATCCAGCGCATACTTATTGTCGAAGACGAAGGTCCCATGTGCGAACTGTTGATGTCCTTTTTCACCGAGAAGGGATACAAGGTTGAAGCAGCACAGGACGGGGAAGGGGCGGTTGTGCGCCTCGAAGAGCAAGACTATGAACTGGTAATCACGGACATCAAATTACCTGGGATGAGCGGACTCGAACTGCTGGCCAGGATCAGGATGGACTGGCCGGACAGCGTGGTCATAATTATGACCGCATTCAGCTCTATATCCTCGGCCGTCGAGGCGATGAAGCTTGGGGCCGAGGATTATATAGGTAAGCCTTTTCAGCTTGACGAGCTCGCCATAACCGTTGAGAAGGCGCTAGAGCGGCGAAGCCTGCGGCGAGAGGTCCGTGAGTTGCGGGCAGAGGTTCGTGAACGTTATAACTTTTCTAACATCGTGGGCCGGAGCAAGCCCATGCAACAGCTTTTCGAGGTCATAAAAAGGATCGCCGCCAGGCGAGACGCCTCGGCGCTGATAATAGGCTCGACGGGGACCGGCAAGGAGCTTGTCGCGCGCGCGATTCATTACAACTCTGACCGCAGAGACGCGCCCTTCACTCCGATAAACTGTTCCGCGATCCCTGAGACGCTCCTTGAATCCGAATTGTTCGGCCACCAGAAGGGCGCCTTTACCGGCGCGCATGAAACCCGGCGCGGGTTGTTGGAGGAAGCGCAGGGCGGGACAGTTTTTCTCGATGAAATAAACACGCTCTCACAGAACCTGCAGGTAAAGCTCTTGCGAGTCTTACAGGAGCGTGTCGTCAGACGCGTGGGGGGCAGGGAGAATATTCCGATCGATATACGACTTGCATCCGCGAGCAACCAGGATCTTGAGGAGGCGGTCAAGCGGGGTGAATTCCGGCAGGATCTTTTCTACAGGTTAAATGTGGTGCCGGTCAGGCTGCCGGACTTGAAGGACCGAAGGGAAGACATACCCTTGCTCGTGCATCACTTTTTACAGAAGTTCGCGCAGCAGATCGGCGAGCCGGTGCGCCGGTTCTCAAGCGAAGCTATGCGGATTCTGATGACTCATTCATGGCCGGGGAATGTACGAGAGCTGGAAAACGCAGTCGAGCACGCACTCACCATGGGGAGCAGTGAGATCTTAACAGTGGAGGACTTGCCTGCCAGCGTCACATCTCCTGAGAGAGATATTGTAGAAGAGGCTGTTCTCGATAATGCAACTCTGGCCGAGGTCGAGCGGCGATACATATTGCGGATCCTGGAGAAGATGGATGGACATCAGATAAGGACGGCGCAGGTGCTTGGCATAGACAGGCGCACCCTTTACAGAAGGCTTCGCCAGTATGGCTACGGGGGAGCCCTAAAGGATGATCTACTCTCTGATGAAGATTTGGATGATTCGGAGATTCAAGCGCGGGCGACATCGTTATAGGATTAATCGCTGGAGAATTGTCGGGTAGAGTGGACCTTTAATTGGAGAGGGAGAAGCAGTGGGCAAACTGGAGAATGATTCGGAGTTTCTTGAAGCGGTTGAAAAGGACAAGTCGAAACGGATTGGGTCAGCGCACGGGGAAGGGACGGATGAGGTGGAGAGGAGTGGTTACGGGCGCGATATTGGCCAGGGCGGGATATCGGCCCAGGGCGTGGATGAGTTGAGGACTAGCAATTCAGGATTGACCAGGGGAACGCGCGCTCACCCTTCCAAAATTCTTGAAGCCAGAAAACGAGGTTATGGGATCGGCGGAGGATACGAGCGGCCTTATCGGAAAGAGAAGGCACAGACAGGTGATAATAAAGCGGAACTATACGGACCTCTGCCGCACGCGGGGTATTACGGAGCGGGCACGGCAGCAAGACCCTTTAAGAGGGGGCAGGCTGGATTTTCCGATGAGATCGAATGGTATAAATCTCAATACGGTGAGCGGACGAGCGAGTACGAAAAGAAGTGATAAGAATCAAACGGAAAGGGAAATAATTCCCCTGAGTCCCAACCTACCGTCTTATTTTCTCTCCGGACAGAAGCTTTGCCGCGTCTTCCGGTTTATCGGTGAATTTGGCTATGGACTGGATCGCCCAGTTACCGCCATCCTGTCTGAGAATATATCCTGATCGTTCCTGCATATTCTTTTGTGCATCAGTTGATGAAACATCACCGGACGCATAGACGAGGCGGGCGCTCGCGTAGGCCCTCTCAGGCGCGTTTGAGTCTGTGTGAAACAGAATGAGCTCGACATCTTTAATATCGGGCGCCCCATTCGTTCTTAGATATTCCTTGATTGTTTGCTCGACCTTAGAATCGCGATTCTCACATGCAGTGAAGACGGCCAATGAAAAGAGACAAAGTAAGGGTAATGTGAAACGAGCTGTGAACGCGAGACAGAACCTTTTTTCCATGGCAAGATTTCTACCGTACCATAGGCACTTTTTCAAGTTGCGGATTTCGGAAGAGTGGAACCAGTGAGGGTATCGTGACCATATATCTGAGACAGCTTCGTGCTGGTAGAGACTTCGGAAAGAATAATCCCTTTGCCGCGCAGATGGCGAATTTTGTCTACCTTGTCGGTGATCTGTCAAAGCGCGAATGTATGGTGGTGGACCCGGCATGGGATATTCAAGGAATTCTGAACTACATTGATGCTGAGGGCATGACGCTTACAGGGGCCTTGATAACACATTATCATCCGGACCATGTAGGTGGAGATATATTTGGGCACAAGATAGAGGGACTGGGCGAATTGCAAACTCTATGTCCCGTTAAAATCCACGCTAACGAACGTGAAAGCGAAGGGATTAGAAGTGTTACCGGGCTATCTAGAAATGACATCACCAGTCATGCAGCAGGGGAAGAGATCAGCATAGGAGATTTTAGAGTGAAGCTACTGCATACGCCAGGCCATACTCCTGGGAGCCAGTGTTTTCTAATTGATTCGACACCTTATTTCAGGAGACACACTCTTTATAGGCGGTTGTGGGCGGGTCGATCTCCCTGGAGGAGATGCAAGCCAGTTATATTACTCTTTAACTCAAATACTCGGGAATCTGTCTGACGAGACAATTCTTTATCCGGGACACGATTATTCTGATGTTCAAGTAAGTACGATAGGCGAACAGAAGCGAGATAACTTTTGTATGCGGATCTCTAGCTTGAGTGATTGGCTAGCGTTTATGGCTTAAAGAGTCTGATAACGTTGATTATTTATCCTTGATATTATTTTTTGAGTGCTGGGAGATATAGGGAAACACTGAAAGGAGAATAGGGATGGTAAAGAAAGGCATTGATGTATTTTTGGAGGGTGGTGATTCTACTTTGAAGGCGTATCTCGTTGAACCTGATGATGCTGAGAAAATGTATCCGAGCGTAATAGTTATACACGAATGGTGGGGGCTTAATGACCATATAAAGGATATTACTCATCGGTTTGCTAGGGAGGGGTATGTTGCAATTGCCCCTGACCTTTATGGTGGAAAGGTGACTACGGATCCTGATGAGGCCGGAAGGCTGATGCAGGGTCTTGAGCAGGATGATGCCCTAAGGATTCTTGAAAAGACCGTTGCGTTCTTAAAAGAGAGGAAGAAGGTAAATGCGAGTCGAATTGGTGTGACAGGGTTTTGTATGGGCGGGACATACGCTCTCCTGCTTCCTTGTCATAGTAGGAGTATCGCAGCTGCCGCGCCTTTTTATGGTGATGTGCCTCCCTTAGATACTTTGAAGAATCTTTCGGCTCCGATCCTTTTTATCGGCGCTGAGAATGACTTCTGGATTACCAGCGACAAAACAGATCGCCTTAAACAGGAGCTTCTAGATCTTAATAAAGAGGGAGAAGTATTAGTATACCCAGGGGTAGGTCATGCCTTTTTTAATGATACAAGACCTGAAGCGTATGACCATGAATCCGCGGTTGATGCCTGGGAGCGTGTGAAACGTTTCTTTGCTGAGAAGTTAAAAGGCTGAGGGTTATCAAGAGGGTCGGGTTGTTATTCAAGAAGCATTTGAGGTAAGGAGGCTTCTTGTTGATCGACTAGAGGACCTCGGGAGTTGCAGCCTGGGGTCTGTCTATGAATTTGTTGTAAATGAGTTACGGAAGGGAAAAGTATTGTTTGCAGTCATATATACCTGCTACCATCAAGATAATAAATCTGACAAGCGGGGGCAGTAAATGTTTAGAATTGCGTTTTGTCTTTTCCTTCTCCTCACGACGACTAGCTTTAATGTTGATTATTCTGATCGCCCTTCGGAGCGCGAAGAGGATGCCGGGCTTATTGCGGGCATCGATGCCGGTAGAGAGGTATTGAAGGGTGAGACTGTTAGATTGATTAAGGGAACAGTTGGCACCCGCAGGGTTCGCATCAGCCGCCGGAAATACGAAGACGTCCCAGTTATTGGGATCACTGGGCGCGAAATGGCCATTGCGGTGCTTGATCCTAGAAACCGGATAAGCGTAGTTCGGGCGATAAAAAGAGACGGCTCTTTTGAAGTACTTACTCCGGGTATTATTCTGTCGATGCGTAGAGAGAATGGTATCAACTCGGACATTGCCTGTATCAACCCTGAGGGTGGAAGAGTTGTAGCAGTTAAATACCCGGTATCGAATGAAACCAAAAGGTTCGGTACAGGTCCTGATGTGATTGAGGCTATATACACACCTTATTCAAGAGAGATCCTTACCGAGCAAATTGTTAATAGAGGGCTGGAAGTGCTGGATGTCCTTATCGATAAGGCTTACGCGCGGCTAAATGAGCGTGGTGTCTTGTCTCGTGCGTTTCCCGGACGAAAAGTGACGGATATTCTTCCTCAAAGAATCTTGCGCGTACTGCTGATGAATGAGCACATTGATCCAGGTGAATTTAAGACGCAGGGCTTAACTAAATCACTTGTCGAGCGGGTGCTGACGATAGTGGCAACTAACCGTGATAAGGCATATGCGTACTCAATCAGCTCGGCTGGTGCATACGGGCTGGTGCAGATGATCCCATCGACATATTCTCTCATAGCCACTAGGTATCCCGCGGCGGGACTAAAAACGAGTTTTCATCAGGGTATGGCTGATGCGGTAAACGCGGTGATGGCTCAGGTGCTTCTTTGTGATGCAGACTGGCAGTCTATAAAGTCGCGGCAGGATATTCCGGCCGAACGCGTCGGCCCATACCTTGCGGCATCTTATAATGGTGGGGTAGGTCGCGTCTTATCGATACTCGCTCATAGCAAAGAGGATTGGATGGAAGATCCTGACCTATCGCGCGGCCCTAAAAAGGTAGTTACGGAAAAGGTGCCGGTCAAAGTAAAGACGAAGCGAGGGCGACGAGTGACGAGGTACGTTTTAAAGAGCTATAGTCAGCCGATCTTTAAGAGCGAAACCAGTAAATATGTGAGCCAGTACCACTGGATCGAAGATTATCTTGTTGCTAAAGCGGATCGTTAATGGTTTAGGGTTAGCTCTCCTAAGTAGGACTCAAAAGATCTTTATAAAGATAGAAGGGTCGAATGAAAAGCGCAGCCCCCGTTGCCCTGATCATTCGACCCTTTTGTTTTTCGAAGCTCAGTTGTAATAAAAGCAAGAAAGGTGCCAGTCTTCAGAATCGAAGGTAATCACCGTAAGTGATGTGTTCTAATGATTACTACTCCTCGGTCGATCCTATAACAAATCCCGACTAACACTTTTTGTCATAAAACCTTTCCTGTTTTTGTTAGCCTCAATGAGCATGCCCCTCAGTTTATAGGGTATCGCATCTCTTAACAGTATGATCTTTGACGTTGTACGTAGCTTCGAGATATTATGATTGGCCACGAGAGGGTTCCGGAAAGTTGGTAGCTTAATATAAAGAGGATGCTCGGAAGAATGCAAAAGATGGCTTATAAAAGTATTCCAATGCTTGACCTGAAGGCTCAGCATGATCGGATCGGTGAAGAGGTATTACACGCAGTAAAGTCAGTTTTGGATAGTCAACAGTTTATACTGGGTCCGGCTGTTCGTGATCTTGAAGCGATGCTGGCCGATTATTGTCGTTGTAACTACGTAGTAGCCTGCGCCTCTGGATCGGACGCTTTACTTCTTGCGCTGATGGCCTTCGATATTGGCAGCGGTGATGAAGTTATTACAACACCTTTTACTTTCTTCGCAACTGCGGGCTCGATTGCACGACTTGGGGCAAAGCCTGTTTTTGTGGATATTGACCCGGAGACCTTTAATATTGATCCTATGCAGTTAGAGGCAGCGATCACAAAGCGAACTAAGGCCATTTTGCCTGTGCATCTTTTTGGGCAGTGTTCAGAAATGGACCGAATAAATGAGATTGCCTCTACCTATGGACTGGCTGTGATTGAGGATGCTGCTCAAGCTATTGGTGCGCAGTGGGAAGGTGCTCCTGCTGGAGCGATGGGTGATGTCGGGACATTTAGTTTTTACCCGTCCAAAAACTTGGGTGGAGCAGGGGATGGGGGCGCCCTAACAACAAATAATTTAGAGCTGGCAGATAAGTTGAGAACCCTGCGTGGTCATGGGGCCAAGAAGAAGTATTACCATGACGTGATAGGTGTGAATAGCAGACTTGACTCCATACAGGCTGCAATCCTTATGGTTAAGATGAAGTATTTGGATGAGTGGGCAGAAGCACGGCGTGCGAATGCTAAACGTTATAGAGATATTTTTCAGGAGTCGGGCCTTGTGTCAGCGGATAAGGTGGGACTACCGAAGGAAGATCCCAAAGGACATCATGTGTACAATCAATTCGTGATCAGAGTTGATGACAGGGACGAGTTGCGTGGTTACCTTAGTGAAAAGGGAATAGGTACTGAAGTTTATTATCCCCATCCGCTACATCTTCAGCCTTGCTTTAGTTACCTTGGCTATAGGATTGGGACGCTTCCCCACGCAGAAGCTGCTTGCGCAGAGGCTCTGGCCGTTCCTATATATCCGGAATTGGGGGAGGCGGCTCAAAGGCAGATAGTTGGCGTCATAGCATCATTTTTTGCGTAATCGCTTCGCGATTGAATTGTAAGCGAAAGGAATAAATACTGATGCGAGTTCTGATCACAGGCGGAGCCGGTTTTCTGGGTTCGCACTTGGTTGATAGGTTAATGGACGCCGGTCATGATGTGCTCGTATTCGATAATTTGCTAACAGGTCAGGTAAAGAATATCGAGCATCACTTTGGAAAGCCTGGTTTTAAGTTTATTAAGCAGGATGTAACTGAATATCTTCATGTAGGCGGGCAGCTGGATGCTGTTGTTCATTTCGCATCCCCTGCAAGCCCTGTTGACTACATGCAATTACCTATTCAAACTTTAAAGGTGGGGAGTCTGGGAACACACAAAGCTCTAGGCCTTGCAAAGGACAAATCTGCGCGTTTTCTTTTGGCGTCGACATCAGAGGTATATGGCGATCCCCAAGAGCACCCGCAAACAGAAGACTACTGGGGGCATGTAAACCCTGTGGGTCCTCGAGGCGTATATGATGAGGCGAAGCGTTTTGCAGAAGCGATGACTATGGCGATATCACCGATACCACGGAGTTGATACGAGGATAGTTAGGATCTTTAATACATATGGTCCCCGAATGAGACCTGATGATGGGCGTGTCGTGTCAAATTTTATCGTGCAGGCTTTGCGCAATGAATCGCTTACTATTTACGGAGATGGTGCGCAGACGAGATCATTCTCTTTTGTAAGTGATACGGTTGAGGGAGTGTTTAAGTTATTGATGAGCCCTGATACGGGTCCATCCGGGCAGGGGGTAAATTCAGAGAATGATATCCACCTGCCTTTTAATATAGGGAATCCGCATGAGTTTACGGTTTTAGAGTTGGCAACCCTTATCCTTGAGATGACTGGGAAGGGAGCTAACATTGTTTTTAAGCCCCTGCCTGTTGATGATCCAAGAGTGAGGCAACCAAATATTACTAGAGCGGCGGATTTACTAGGGTGGAAACCGGAAGTGGACCTAAAATCAGGGTTAGAGAAAACTTGCGATTTTTTCTCCTCGACGATAGATGTAAAGTAGAGGGGGTGAAGAACTATGAGGAATGCCCTGAAAACGTGTCTTCTGATTCTACTAGTATATTTTCTATGGTCTGGTAGTTTGGGCTTGGCATACGATCAAGAGCGAAAGATACAGGAGCCTGAAAGGGAGGAGGATGTGATTAGGCTTGGTGCCACTCTTGTTCAGGTCCCTGTTACTGTTAGAGAACCGGGCGGTAGGTATTTAATAGATTTCAGAAAGGAGGACTTTAAGTTATTTGAAGACGGAGTCGAACAACGTATCGAATTCTTCGGTGCCGTTGAGGAGCCATTCAGCGTGGTATTGTTGATAGATTCAAGTGGCTCAACAGAAGCGCGCCTTGAAATAATAAAAGCATCCGCGATTGCGTTTCTTGATGAAATTAGAGAGAAGGATAGGGTTTCCATAATATCTTTTAATGATAGCGTGAATGTCTTGTCTGAGTTGACAAATAATAGGGAACTACTAAAGAGCGCGATTCTGAGCATAAAGCCAGGGGAGTTTACGCAGGTTTACGAGGCAGTTTACACTGCTGTGTGGGAGAGACTGGAGGATGTAGAAGGGAAGAAGGCTGTTATCCTTTTTTCCGATGGTATTGATACCGCAAGTAGCGAAATCTTGGAAGGAGACACATTAGACGCAATAGTTGAAAGTGAGGATGTAATTGTTTATCCCATACGTTATAACACTCGGACGGATGTAATAAAGAAGCTCGAATCAAAATGGGTATCACTTTCAGCGGAGGAGCGCCGAACAAGGTTGGAGGGCATTGATAATACATATAAGAAAGCGGATGAATATTTAAATGAATTGGCTAAACTATCAGGTGGGTTACTCGAGACAGCCGACCAGGTTAGCGATTTGAAACCTGCTCTGAAACGTATTGCTAGTGAGTTACGTCAGCAATATTTGATTGGATATTATATCGAAGACACTCAGAGTAGGAAGAAGCAGCATAGAATTCATGTAAAGGTAAGCCGTGCAGATGCTCTAGTGCGGACACGCCCATATTTTATAACCGGCTTGAAATAACAAACGTCTGATAACGTTCGAAAATAGTTTCTTTGTAGATATTAGGTATGAAGAGGAAAGATGTATTAGAAATGATTACTGGACTGGTTGAGAGAAGGTTGCCTTTTGAATTAGTACGAGATTTTAAGCAAGAAGGGGAGAAACTCCGGGATGAAGTCTTTACAATAAATGAAGGGAAGTATAGACAATCATTGGTTGAGGTGGTGCAGGGAAAGCCTCATAGTGATGAATTGCTAATGTATGAGAATGTTCTTCCGAGGCATCGTCTTTTTGTATTCGGGGGAGGTCATGTCGGACAGGCCACAAGTTTGATTGGATCGTTTTTGGGGTTTGATGTAACAGTATTGGATGATCGGGAGGATATTTTAATAAGAAGTAGATTTTCGGATAGTAGGATTAAGCTTAAAGATTGGAGCTTTGAAGATGATTATCGGACGCTCAATCTGGATCAGAATACTTCGATAGTCATTGTTACTCGGGGGCACCAATACGATGAGCAGTGTCTAAAGCAACTAATAGGAAGTCCTGTACAGTATATTGGGATGATTGGTAGTAAGCGGAGAGTGATTTCAATATTCAATAAGCTTAAAGGGGAGGGATTTTCTCAACAGATTATTGAGAAAGTGCATGCGCCCATAGGTATTGACATAGGAGCTAAAACCCCTCAGGAGATTGGTTTAGCAATTATGAGTGAGATTATTGCTCATAGAGAAGGGCGTTGTATGAAGGAGTCGTGTAGATAGAGCGAGGTAGGAATATGACAATTGATGGATTTGACATAATTGGTATTGAGAATAATCTTTCAGAAGAGGAGAGATTAGTTAGAGGCTCAGTAAGAGAATTTGTTAATGCAGAGGTCAACCCGATAATAGCGGACTGTTTTGAGGACGGCAGGTTTCCCTCAGAGCTTATAAGTAAGCTTGGTGATCTGGGAGTTTTTGGGGCAAATCTGCCCGAAGAGTATGGTTGCGCAGGATTGAACAATGTGGCGTATGGTTTAATCATGCAAGAATTGGAAGCTGGTGATTCGGGGATTAGAAGTTTTGCATCCGTGCAAGGCGCATTATGTATGTATCCTATATTCGAGTTCGGTTCTGAAGAGCAAAAGAGACGATTTCTTCCTGAGATGGCAGCTGGCAAAATGATTGGTTGTTTTGGCCTTACAGAACCAAACTTTGGGTCGAACCCTTCAGATATGATAACAAGAGCTCAGAGAGACAAGGATGGCTGGCTCTTAAATGGCACAAAGGCATGGATCACAAATGGATCCATTGCAGATATTGCTATTGTATGGGCAAAGGATAACGAGGGGAGTATAAGAGGCTTTATAGTTGAGAAAGGAAGAAAGGGGTTCACAACGAGGGAAACCAAACATAAGCTTAGCTTACGGGCCTCGGTAACAAGTGAGCTATTCTTTGAGGACTGCTTGATCCCTGAGGAGAACGTTCTGCCAAAAAGTGGTGGATTAAAGAGTCCGTTAATGTGCTTAAGCCAGGCTAGATTTGGTATTTCGTGGGGTGCACTGGGAGCAGCAATATCCTGCTTTAATACTGCATTATTATATTCAAAGGAAAGAGTTCAATTTGGAAGGCCTATAGGAGGTTTTCAATTAACACAGGAAAAGCTTGCTATTATGGCTACAGAGATTAGCAAAGGACAGCTTCTAGCGCTCCATCTGGGAAGATTAAAGGATCAAGGGCTTCTTAGGCCAGTTCAGATTTCATTAGCAAAGCGGAACAACGTAGCAATGGCTCTGGAGTGCGCTCGCACATCGCGTAGTATCTTAGGCGCAAACGGAATAATTGGGGACTACCCAATTATGAGACATATGTGCAATCTGGAATCTGTTATTACATATGAAGGCACGCATGAAGTACATACTTTAATTTTGGGGAATCATTTGACCGGTTTGAATGCCTTCAACTAGATAATTAAATCTGTTAATATCGAATGACATAATATATATTATCAGACGCGATAACTCGCGCTGTAAATTCATCCCCATTACGAATTAGATTCCCTAGTTGCCAGCGCTCTCTCTAAAATGATTTTCTCAAGTGTCAGGCTCGCTTGATTAATAAATGTTATTACAGTGTCTAGACTATCCAGAGAGGTTTCGCCCGGGTAGTTATCTCCATATACAGCATAGACACCCTTTCCCCTTACAGCTATCGGAATCACGAAAGATTGGAGACCAGATAGTTTTCCACCCAGAACAGCTCTAACTTGTATTAAGCCAATATCATTTTCAGGACAATTAACAATTGCCCGATCATGCTGAATAATATCTTTGAACACACTACTCTCAGACACCCGAATCCGAAGTGACCGTATTGCTTCCTCTACAGATCGCCCATTTCCTACTTCGTCAATTCCAAACTTCCCTACGCCTTTAAACACATCCCCGCAGAGGCTAAATAGAATCCCTCGACTTACAAATTCACTGCAAAACCTCATAACCGTCAGTACAACTTCTGATTCATAGGATAATGATCGTAGTTCAGATAAGAACGAATATAATAAGACTGTTGGATATGATGGCTCATCGCCTTGAACAAAGCTCCCCATTCCTTGACCATTCCAATCTCTTACAATAATAGACTCCCCTGCTAAGTAATGTGCGGAAGATTCAGGAGAACTTACGTTATCAGACTCGACTCGGGTTTTCTTTCCAATACCCCTATATTGAGCATATCCCCTTGTACCAGGCTCCTCGCTGAATCAGCAAAGGCATCTTCGTCCCTACTCTTTGCCACCTCTAATAGAACTTCATTAATCTCTATACCTTCCTCAAGTCTAACCTCTTCCTCCCCCATTATGTCCTCACACTCACGCAGTGCTATACCAAATCGGCCTTTTTCAATTGAGACCAGTTTTGCAACAGATCCAAAGATTTGACCGCGCACAATTTGATTCATACCCTCTTTCGTCAGCAGGCCGCTTTCCACTATCAAGTCCCTAAATGTCCAACAATCGCCCTGCGAGATTGCGATCTTTTTCAGCGAGTGGAGGCTATCTAAATCGGCCCCTGATTGCAGAATGATGCGTTCCACCAACAACTCTCTGATCACTTGAAAAGGCAAACACTACTCGCCCATTCTCAAGCGCTATTCTTCCATGCACAGATCCATTCTCGACGATGACAACCCCCGTTTTCCTGCTTAAAGCGAGGATCTGTAGTATGTCGCTGAGTGCAAAATCTGAAAGGTTGCCGCTTAGCTCCATCCTTCTCCTTCAATCGGCCAGGTATCCCGTCACTAGCTCCCTTAAACGACTCATGGAGATTGGCTTGGAAAGATACCCCGAAGCCCCAATGCTCATGCCTATGTCTATGTCCTCTTCTGCTCCTTTTGTGCTAATTATTATTATGGGTAGTTCCAGACATTTCAGGTCATTGCGCACACGTCTCACAAATTCCAGGCCGTCCATCCTCGGCATCCTTATATCAGTTAGCACTAAATCGAAGCCGCCTCCCCTCACTTTTTCGAGCGCATCGGCTCCGTCTGTAGCTTCCGTTATTTGAGCTTTTGTCACTCCTTCAACACGCTGCAGACTCATGCACAAAAGCTGCCTGAATGTGGTTGAATCATCGACAACCAAAAGCTTCTTACCAGACATAATCCCTCCTATCTCGCGCGCAGCAGGTTCATAAATCCTTCGATAGTCCTCAGTTTCCGGTCCGCCATTGAATATAGCTTTGAGCTGACGAGGGATGTGGCGGCGTGCCCGGCCAGCAACTCTAATAGCTTATGGTCCACTGCTGTTAATCCACGCTTGTGGCTAAGTAGCCTGTAAATGGCAATAACGCCTATCACCCTTTCCTTGATCTTAAGTGGTATGCAGGCACATACCTCCCCTGTCTCACCCAATTCTTCTGTGAAGAAAGGCTCACCGCTCTGTGCCACCATTCCCTCTAATCCATCCCCAAACGAAACTCTACATCCTTCAAGGCGCTGTGCTATCTCTCCTTCCCATCCACCCAGTACCAGCTCATTTGTCTCCTCATCCAGAAGAAACAACCCGAACTCTTCAGTCCCAATAAGATTCATCAGAATCTCTTTTATACATAGCACGACTTCCTCAGGATCAAGCGTTGAGTGCAATCGATAGCTTGCCACATACAGGTTCGCCAGGCTTTCGTTCTGCTCTTCAACGTCTATATACCTTCGAGCGAAATCCTTATTCTCCTCTTCAACCTGTTCGAACCGTCTTCCCACGAACTCAAGCTTCTGGAGCATCTGGCCATTCTCAAGCCGCAGTCTCTCCACCTCCTTCTGCAGCGTGTCGGCCAGATCCATTTTCTCTGACTCCATCTGTACGATGCGGTACCTGAGCCGCTCATTCTCCGACATTAACTCTTCAGTGAAGGCGCGCCCTTTCTTAAACATGTCTAAGAGCTCTTCGCTCTTTGAAAACAGCGATAGTATCTCTTCGGGCTTCTGCGACATTTCTCTCTCCTTCAATTCAAGTCCTGTAGTGTGACATTCACCCGTACTTCCCCGTACTCGGTCACAATGGGGGCCACAAGTGTTTCGATTGACTGGTCAAAGCTGGCCAGATTCGACCCGGTTATGACAGTCGGCGGGGTCATGCTGAGTTTTGTACCGCTATTATTGATCCGAGAGATTGCCCGCCCGATCGCCATTGATGCAAGCTCCGCAATAGAGCTCCTAACCAGAGGCGTCATACCCGACGACGCCTCGCCGATCATATGCGCGGCAAGATGGACTGCGGTAATAAGCTCCATGTCGAGGATTACTCGACCCTGAGCCTCGCCCCCAACCCCGATGACCACCATCACCTCCTGCCCCCCCACCGGGGTTGCCATCATCGTGACCCTCTTTACGCTTATGCCATTTCCTATCAATTCTTCAAAGATCTGGCTGGTCGAGTTAACGAAGAGTTTTACAAAGTCGAGTCTCATCTCGCCCTCATTTCTATGCCTGAAGCACCTGCTTTATAGCTTGCCTCAGACCCTCGGTCGTGACCGGTTTAGGGAGAAAACACCTCGCCCCCGCCGCGAGCGCTTCCTGAACCTTCTCGTTATAGCTGACAGAGCTGATCATTATCACCCGTGCTCCAGGGTCCACTTTACGTATGCGCCTTACCGTCTCCACTCCTTCCAGCCCCGGCATCACAATATCCATAAGGACGAAGTCCGGCCTCATCCTTCCGTATTCCGTGATGGCCTCGTTTCCGTTGGCGGCCTCGCTCGCGATAACATTCTCGAATGAGTCCATGAGCCTCCGCAGATGGAATCGCATGAATGCCGAGTCGTCCACGATTAAACACCTGAGCGGAGAGCGCCCCTGTTGAGTTTCGCTACCTGCTCCTTGCATAAGAATCCTCCCTCTTGCACTGCCGGCCTACCAGGCCCGTCAGCCTTGATGCCATGTCCGACAACGTCACGACCTCGTCAACATAACCCCGCTCTATGGCCACCCGCGGCATACCAAAGACGGCGCAGCTATCTCTATCCTGCGCCAGAGTGTATCCGCCGGCTCTTCTCATCTCCCCCAGGCCCTCTGCTCCGTCATTGCCCATGCCAGTCATGATCACTCCGATTGACGACGGCCCATACTGTTCGGCCATCGAGCGAAACAGGACCTCGACCGACGGCATGTGACCATTGACCGGCACGCACTTCTCAAGGACAACCTCCGCGCCCTCCGCGCCTCTCTTAATAGTCATATGCGCACCGGCCGGCCCGATTAACACCCTGCCCGCCATCACCTTATCTCCCGCCCTTGCTTCGCATACTTCTAAGTCACAAATCTCGTCGAGCCAGCGCGCAAGCATTCGGGTGAAGGTCTCAGGCATGTGCTGCACGATCACTATCCCTGCGCCAAAATCGGCGGGAAGCTGTGGCAACAATTGCCTGAGTGCGTATGGCCCACCAGACGAAGCCCCTATGGCTATGATCTTTCCACGTGGGCCGCCTCCCTTGAGCCCGTTCTTATTCTCCCGCGGAACCGGGTGACGCCCAATGTCAATCCCCGACACCACCCTTCCTGTAGCAGCTGCTTTGACCTTTGCCAGTAACTCGCCAGCCATAAGGTTCAGACGGCCCGCCCCTTTAGGCTTACAAACGAAATCAACTGCTCCCACTTCAAGCGCTTTCAATGTGAGCGCTGCCCCCCGATCTGTCAGCGAGCTTAACATCACAACCGGAGTCCTGTGCTTTGCGACTATCTCCCGCAGCGCCGTCAACCCATCCATCCTTGGCATATCTACGTCCAGCGTGACGACATCGGGCCCGATCGATTCGATCTTACTCAGAGCAAACAGCCCGTCTATGGCCGTTGCGACAACCTCGATTCCCGGATCATGCTCCAAAAGATTAGTGATCAGTTTTCGCATGACCGCGGAGTCGTCAACGACAAGCACTCGGATCCTCCCGTCAGTTGATGGCATATGCTCCCTTCCCCTCGGTCTTGTTTCGCTCGTACTTTATTGCCTTCCGGAATAGCTTCTCGGCATCCAGTATCAACACAAGCTGCCCATCCCCGAGTATTGACGCGCCGGTTACCGCGTCATTTTGTACCCACTCGCTATCCAGCGACTTTATTACTAGCTCCTGCTCGCCTGTCACGGACTCCGTAATTACGCCGAACCGCTTACCACTGGCCGATATGACGATGATATAGAATTGCGACGATTCACCGCGAAGACTTGCGCCGGGCCCGCCCTGCCGACGGTCATAACCGAGAACTTGCCCCAGACGAACCAGTGACAGCAGACGACCACGCAGCCTGTAATTCTCAAAGCCATCAATATCAACGATCTCTTCAGGTGAGGCCCTGACAATCTCGGTGACTGACTGTAATGGAAGCGATAACGGGATACCGCCGGCAGTAAAAAGCAATCCTCTGATAATCGCGAGTGTTAACGGCAATCTAATCGTGAATAGGGTTCCCGATTCCTTTGAGGTACCAACAGTCACATTCCCGCGCATCTGTTCGATCGCGGCTTTCACCGCAGCCATTCCGATCCCGCGGCCGGAAACCTCTGTAATCTCACTTGCGGTCGATAACCCGGGCAGAAATATCATCTCAAGCAAATCCTCGTCACTTATTGCCGGCGCTTCGCCCGTCAAGGGTCCCGCATCGACCGCCTTTGCCCGGAGGGAATGTAAATCTATTCCGCGCCCGTCATCACGGACCTCGACTACAATCTGATTCCCCTCATGGAAGGCACGAATCTCTATTAGTCCCTGCTCGGGCTTACCTAACACGAGTCGCTCTTCGGGTCCTTCTATCCCGTGATCCACCGCATTCCTTAACAGGTGGAGCAAAGGCTCGTAGAGCAACTCCACAAGCGCCCTGTCGAGTTCCGTCTCCCCCCCTAGCGTCCTGATCTCTACTAGCTTCCCCTTCTCCGCGGCTAGCTTCCTCATCGGTCTTGCGAACCTTTTGAAAACCGAATCTATCGTCGTCATCCTCATCTTCAATACACGTTTTTGAAGCTCGGAAACCAGCTTGCCCATCTGGGCGTTTGCCGCTACCAGCTTCGCCGCAAGATCACTATCGGAAAGCTCGCGCTCTATATCCGGACCCAGCTGGTTTACAACTGATCTTGTCAGTACCAGTTCCCCCGCGAGGTTCAGAAGCAGGTCAACCTTCTCGGCCTCAATTCTCACAAAATCACTCCGCTTAATTGTCGGCCTGGCCTTTTCTGATGATTGCCCGGCAATCCCCTCATGGGGCGCAGGCTCACACTCCTGCCGAACCCCTTCCGTCACCTCCTCTTCAAGATTACTTTGCCCTTCGCTCTTTCGATCTTTGAGATCACTTTGATCACCTTCGTATAGTAGACTTTTGATCTCATCAAGCCGGCCGAAAATCGAATCGATGCTGTGGCTCTCGAAGTGCCCCTCAATCCCGGTAGCTCGCTCCATCTCGTCTTCAATCTGATGAGCTATTCTTGAAATGGCGTCAAGCCCGAGACAGCCTGCGTCCCCCTTGATTGTGTGAGCAGCTCGCCTTAGATTCAGTAGTCTCTCCCGGTCCAGCTCCCCCGCTCCAGAGCCAAAAGGTCCTGGCTCATGTCGTCAAGGAGTCTTCCTGTCTGATCCTGAAAGACCCCCATAAGCTGGTCGAGTTCGTCTCTGCTCAGTTCATCCATACCATTTACCATTCCAGCCTGTAGCAGATGCCTTTGTTTCTATGAATCATCGCGAACCTCGTCGACAGACTCTGCAGGCTTTCCGCATGACCTAGAAACAGAAACCCGCCGGGGACCAGGCATCTCGCGAATTTCTCAACAAGCCGCTTCTGTTCCTCAACAGTAAAATAGATCATCACGTTTCTGCAGAAGATGACATCGAGGCCCCTCAGTCCGTTGTCGTGTTTCAGATTATGGTAATCAAAAACAACCTTTCGCTTTATCTCGTCCTTGATGTGGTATTGTCCATTCTCCTTACGAAAGTACTTGCTTAAGTAGTGGGGGGCGAGCCCCCGGACCTGGTCCTCCCGATAGAGGCCGCATTGGGCCCTTTCGAGGGCCGTGAATGAAAGGTCCGACGCGAACACGCGCGTGGTCCACAACTCCGCCGAAGGAATCGATTCCATTATGTCCATCGCGACGGAATACGGCTCCTGACCCGTAGAACACCCGGCGCTCCAGACTCTTATTGAGCGTGTCCCGATCTTGAGCTTCCGCTCCACAATCTCCCCGATAATGCTCCCCGTCAACAGGTCGAACTGTGGCTGGTTCCGAAAGAAGGAGGTTTCACAGATCATCAAGATGTCCAGTAATTCGGCCATCTCTTGTGATGTGCTTCCCTGCCCCTTCACAAGCAAGTAATACTCAAATGCGCTCTTCATCCCAAGGTCATCGAGACGCCGTTTCAGGCGAGATTCAAGGAATAGACGTTTCTCTGGGCCGAGGCTCACCCCGCACTCCTCGTTTATGAGGTCGCTGAATAGCCTGAATTCGTTTTCAGACAATAGCCCGGTCCCGGAATTGCCGGCGATTGTCTGCCCAATCTTTTCACGTCCAAGAATCTGCATTTACCGCTCTCCACCTAGGCCGCAGTTGTCGGATTCTCCTCAGTCCTCCCGTTAAAGACCGCGGCCATCGCTTGATCCAGATCGCACAGCACATCTTCTGAAAACACCTTATCCAAATCGATCAGGGTTATGTGCCTGTTGCTTGAAACAATGACCCCCGCTATGTAGGAAGCCCCCATCTCGGAGATGACCTCCGGCGGGGCCTCCACATCCTTATCGCCGACCCTTAGCACCTCGGATGCCCCATCGACAATGAGCCCAATTGTCTTTCCCTCGATTATTGAGATGATGACTCGCTCGTCACGGCTCTCCTTGCTCCCCCTGGCGCGCAACCTCTTTCTCAAATCCATTACCGGCACCAGGCTCCCTCTCAAATTCATGACCCCTGCCACAAACTCCGCGGTCTCGGGAACCGGAGTCACCCGCGGCCTTTCAACAACCTCTTTCGTGACGAGAATATCTACCGCAAACTCCTCCCGGCCAATCTTGAACACCACTACCTGTCGCTTCATTATCAGTGCAGCCCTCCGCGGTTTGATTCTAGTCGCCCTGCGCATGCCTCGAAGGCCCAGGCAGGTTTCCTTTGATCCTTTCGTAAGCGAAAGGGTGTATGTAATCTTCTTTGACTTTGAATTGAGAAATCGCCCCGTTGAGCTGCTCGGCGAGACTGACCATCCCTTGAATTGTCTGCGCTGTTTCGTGCGCGCCGGCCGACGTCTCAAGCGTTATGCTTGAAATCGTTTGCATGGCGCCCGCCAGGTTTCGCGTGACCCGCGCCTGTTCCTCGGAGGCGGCAGAAATCTCTTCGATCAGCTCGGATGATTGCCTGACCGCTTCGGAGATATCCTGGAGCACCCGACCGGCCTGCCCCGCGAGCACGCTCCCGCTCTTTACCTCATTAATCCCCAACTCCGTCGCCGAAAGCGCCTCAGATGTTTCGTGCTGCACCGCTTTTATCAGATTGCCGACGTCCCTGGTCGCGCGCGACGATCGTTCGGCCAGCTTGCGTATCTCTTCGGCGACCACGCTAAACCCGAGCCCCGCCTCGCCGGCATGCGCCGCCTCGATGGCGGCGTTGAGCGCCAGCAGGTTCGTCTGCGAAGCTATGTCATTTATGAGGTCAATAATCTCCGATATCTCAGAGCTGCGAGCCCCCAGCAGCCTCATCTTCTCTGAGGTCCGTTGAACCGCCGAGTCGATTCTCAGCATCGCTTCCGAGGTGTTGCGAACCGATCTGTCACCGTGCTCGGCAAGCTCAAGCGCCCGTTTTGCCGTCGCGGCCGAAGCGTCCGCATTGCGGGAAACCTGATTCATCGAAGCCGCCATCTCTTCTACGGCACTCGACGTGTTGGTAATCTCGTCCGCCTGTCTCTGCGATCCGACGGCCATCTGCTCAGCCGCCGCAAGGATTTCCGTCGCGCTCGAAGATACCGACAACCCTATCTGTTTCACCTCGGTCAGCATCGAGCTGAAATGATCCAGGATGCGGTTTACCGATGTGACAACGCGCCCGAGCATGTCCTCGCCTTCCCCGCCGCGCACCGTCAAATCACCGTTTGAGACCATCGATGCAATCTCGTGGAACTCTCTCAGCTTTCGCTCAAGCTGCATCTCGGCCTCGCGCCGCTCGGTGACGTCTCGTATGATTCCGCGGAAACCGGCCATGCCTCCCTTCTCGTCCGTCTTCAGCGTAATTGAAGTTTCAACGTATTTCTTCTTCCCGTCCCTGCGCTTGATCTCATATGAAAAATCGCGCCTGGAAGCGCGTGTCCGAAATACCGCATTGAATGCTTGAAAGACTTCGTCCGCAACCTCCTTCTCCAGGTACTCACGATGATTTAGCCCCATCAACTCGTCCATCGAGTATCCAAGTATTCTCGAAACCGACTCGTTAAAAAAGACCAGGTCCCCTGCGGCATTTACTTCGTAGTATCCGTCTTCGATATTGGCGAGTATTGTCCTGTACCTCTCCTCGCTTCGTCTTATACTTTCGTCAGACTCCTTGCGCTTCATAGCGAGCGCCAGGTGTTGCGAAATCAGAATCAACAGCTCCTTGTCCCACTCGCTAAACCTGACCGCTTCTTCATAGCTCTGGACTACTATCGCGCCAATAACCTCCCCGTTGACCTTGAGAGGAGCGCCGAGCCATTCAATCGGAGGGGTCCCGACCAGGTCTATCGAGCCTTTTGCGCTTAACTCGCGAACCGCATCACGGCTCGCCAGTAGCGGCTGTCCCTTGTGGATCAAGTATTCGGTGAGGCCGCGCTTCGCCTTCCTCGGTAGCGGCGTCGGATCAACCTGATCGACGAAGAGTGGAAAGCTGACGACATCCGAGGCAGGATCGTATAAGGGCAATGTAGAAGTTCCGCGCATCCATAAACTGGCCGATGATCCCGTGAACCGCTTTGTAAAACGAATCCATGTCGTAATCCGAATTGACCATCTCCACGATGCGCAGAAGCGCGGTCTGTACCATCTCCGCTTTGTGCCGCTCCGACCCGATCGTGCTTTTACCTGTTCGGCCATCACGTTAAATGCGGCGCCAATCTCGGCAATATCTTCCCCTTGCTCAACCACTCGCCTATCGAGATGCCCCCCGGCAAACCCACCCATCGCCTCCTTAACCCTATTAGGCCGAGGGAGAGCCGGTTCATCCATAGCTTGCCGATGACAATCATCAACACCCCGACGAGAACCGAAATGCCCACCGCAACAAGCATCGGCGCTAAAGAAAGGCTGAGCAGCAAGTAAGCGGCAAGGCCCGCGGAGACGCAGGTTGCCGGACATAGCCAGTGCAAATGGGTGATCTCCCCGAGTGCTGCGGGCAGGGCCGGGACGTGCTTGCGATTCTTGCATGATTCGTTTCCCAGTTCAGGATTTAAGAACTTGTATCAATGGTGCCGCTAGTGCTAAAAAAATAGCATCCCTCGATAGATGAATGGAGCTTTTCGCTAAAGGGGCAGCCGGACGGGAGGCGATACAAAATGAGAAAAGCAGCAGATTGGCTCCATTATCCCTGGAACCGGAAATTCGTCAACACTAATCTTTAGAATTACTTATTTCTTCTTATGCCCGTGATGGGCACAGTCCGTCCGTAATGCCCGCGGCACAGGCACAGGCAAGCAGCATGGGGCTTTCATTAGAGACAAAAAAGCCGTCTCAAAATGCGGCTTTTTTCGCGCATAATCTTTCAATACCAGATAGGTGTGGCAGGAGTGTCCCCGGTTGGGTAGTCAATATGATCTAAAAACGAAAAGAGGCGGGCAATAATGCCCGCCTCTAAATAATCGTATCCGGCCCGTTTTAGGCGTAAGAGTGTAGCCCCGGCAATAGATAGCTCACACCGAGCCAGGTGAATATCACGAGAGCGAACCCTAAAAGGGCGAAGTATGCGCTCCGCCGGCCGCGCCACCCGTGCGCGATCCTGGTGTGCAGGAACCCTGCATACGCCATCCATGCCACAAGCGCCCCTACCTCTTTCGAGTCCCATCCCCAGTAGCGCCCCCAGGACTCATTCGCCCAGACCGCGCCCGTGATCAAGAGAAGCGTAAGAAGCGGGAAGGCCACGCCGACAGTCCTGTAGAGCATGCTGTCAATTGTCGAAAGCGACGGCATCGCGCCGACAAAATCTTTCCTCTTCCATGAGAAGATCGATACGAGAAGCAATCCTACAAACAGGCCAATCAGACCTCCGAAACCGACCGGGTTGGAGGTCAACGCGACCTTAAAGTATTGAGGGTTGTTGTCAATCACCTGCTTCGCGTCTGCAAACCCGATGTTGCCGGCGCCAGCCTGTCCCATAAACCTCAAGACATTTTCGGACTCCCAGGCCGGTATGTTCTGCCCGAACTGTGTCGCATTCTTCATCTGCACGAAGATCAGTACAAGAACAACGCCTTGCAGGACGGCCGCGGCCTTAAACAGATGCCATCCCCAGGTCCGCGCTTTCTCTTGCCGCTTGTAATGGTCCAGGAGCAATAACCCGAGCGCCCCGAGCAGTGTCAGCATCGTCGCCAGCACCACCGGGCCTACGTACGGCAGCGATGTTCCAAACCTCGTCAGCCCCCATTGCTGCTCCTGATTCTGAAAATAAAGGGTCACATTGAAATCCGCCGTAAAAGGCACCGCGTTTTGAAACGCCCAGAAATCTGTCCGCCCCACCGCCATGAAAATAAAGACGCCGAACAGCGCGACCGCAATGGCGACTGCCTCCGACCTTATTCCATCCTTCAAAAGGTACGCGAATGCCAGGCCAAAGCTAACGAGGCAAACACCGTATCCGATAGTCGCTATCGATACATGAATGGGCCGCCAGTAACTGTCGAGGATCGGGGGTAGCGATTTATGATCGCTGCCAAGCATCATGCCAAGCGCCAGTATCACCACCAGTATCGGCATCGATAGCGCGCCGACAAAGTGGTACTTTGATTTACGAACAAAGACGAGCGTTGTCAGACCGGCCCCCGCGCAGAACCCAAGCGTCAGCGCGTAGAGGTTATCCAGCGGATAGTACCGCCAGGCCCCGTTGATGCCGTCCTTCCACCCTTCGAGGTCACCCGCCTCAACCCACCTTATCATCCAACCCGAGAGGTTGAAGCAGAACCCGAGCACCGTCGTCAACCAGTCCCAGCCTTTCCAGTATCCTCTCCTTGACGAAGATATTCGTCACATAAAGGACGGCCGCGCAGATGTAGGCTATCAATGCCAGCAGTATCAGCGACTCGCCTTTGAGAAAGATTGTCGGCCGGCCGGTGTAAACGCGCGCGCCGATGATAAGAATCGTTAACGCCAACGGTGTAATGATTGGCCAGAGCCCTACGAGTCTTTCCGGCAGACTTAACTCGATCTCCGGCAGTGCGACTTCTTCACGCTTGATTGCTCTACTCATCCTCCGACCCTCCTCCTGTCACCGAGTTGACAACCTTCTTGAATCGTCCCTCGAAAGCAGGCTTGTTTCGGTTTGTGTGCCCCCCGAAATATACTTTCGACCCGTCCCCTTCCGGCTCAATGACCGCCCACACCCGCTGATGCGAGAAGAAAAAGACTCCGCAAAGGGCCAGTGAAAGCAGCGTAAATCCGAGATATACCGGCGTACGTCCAGGGTCATACTGAATCGTCAGAGTGTGCGCCCTGGATACCTTCTCAAATTCCTTCAAGTCAACTTCATAAACCTTGCCGCCCACTTTGAGGATATTCATCTTCTCGGCTTCACCGTGCGGGCCGGCGCTTCCGGCTACACTTCCCTGACCGTGCCTGGTCGCAAGGACGGGCAGTCTTTCCCCGCCTACTCCAACCACCTCGAGCCCGGCCACCGGGTCCGCATACAACCCTCCGCCCATTCCGCCCCGCCCCATACCTTCGGCGCCCGCGCCGAAATCCGGCCAGAACTGCCTAAAAAATACCTGTCCCACGCCTTCGACCAGAACCGATTCATCGCGTTTTACGGTCGCCTCCATCGCTTGCCCGCCATCCTGCGGTCGGAAAACTAGCGTGGCTTGCCGAGCGCTTCCTTCAGGATCGAACATGGATTGAAAGAATCGGTACCCGCGATAATCCCCCACATTATTCAGATGCACAAGCATAGGTATCGGCGCATTCTCGCCATCGTTAACCGTAATCGAGCTTAGCCAGTCGATGGTGTTATCCGGGCCGAGGCCGCCTTCTTCCCTGATAAGTTTTTGCTGGAGGTCCGTACAGCCGATGGCGAAAGGCAATTGCTCGGTCTTCATCACCGGCTCGCCTTCGGGCGAGAACTCCGTAACTATGAAGTCGCGCGAAGGTGCCATCCCCGGCGTGATGCGCATCTGACCGCCTACGCCGCGCGAGCTTGTCAGGTATCCCCCGATAAAGATCGTGATCAGCGCGACGTGCACGGCATATGCGCCAAGCCGGTTCCACGGATTGCGCTGCGCGAATACCGTAATGCGCCCGTTCTCCTCATTCACCTTCCCTCGAAATCCGATCCTGCGCCAGGCGCTGCGTATAAACTCAGCCGCTTCTTTCGGGGGCTCGTTCGTCGCGCGCTTCCTCGCTGAACATCTGCGCGGCAATGAATTTCGGCGAGGCGGTTAGCTTTGGCTTTACGATGTACTGCCAGGCGGCGGGGAATCGGTCTATCGAGGCAAGAATAATATTCAATCCGGTTATCGCGAGCAGGAGCGAAAAATACCAGACCTTGTAGATGTCAAACCAGCCGAGCCCTCCATAGACTGCTCGCTGTGCGGGCGTGAGGCTTCGGTAATACTCCTGAAAGCCGTCTACGTTGATCTGCATGACCAGCATCCCGATCATGCAGCAGACGAGCAACAGGCTCAGCATGATAATCCCAAATCGCACGGAGCTGAGCAGGCGAAGCACCTTGTCGAGAATCGACTCTTTGCTTCTCGGAACACTCCTCACCGCGCCCGCAGCGGGCGCTTTTGTAGTTACATCGGACTCGCTAGTTGCCATAATAGTTCCTGAACCCTTGAGTGAAGCCAGTCTTCCCCACCGATAAGCCAATAAACAATATACCGAATTCTAACAAGCTGGATTTTTGGGTGTCAACGCGGCCATACTTTTACAACATCTTCACCCTGACAGGTTTCGTCGGTCCTACCTCATTAAGAAAACTGCAAACGCCGTTCCTGTCCCTAACTCGCAGCCCCGGAAGTGCTAACTCCTACACATTAGCCGCTCAACCTATGCCGTCGCGGAATATCTCGCATACCCGCTCAAGGATTGTGGGGAAGTTTCCGCTACTCTATTTTTTTGGCTCGCTCGGTCTTATCTCTACGCGGCTCGCGAGTCCCCCCACACGCAATTCCAGCAAACCAATCACTACTTCGGCCACATCTTCGGGAAGAAGCTTCCAGGTCGTCGCGGGGTCCTGTTCGCCGCTGCGACCAAACTCGGTGTTTACCGATCCTGGCATGACGCAGCTTACCCGTATGTGGTCGTATCTAACCTCTTGCATAAGCGATTCGGAAAACCCGATCAGCCCAAATTTGGAGGCGCAGTAGGCCGCTCCGCCCGCAAACGGGTTCTTCCCCGCAAGGCTTCCTATATTGATTATGTACCCGCCTCCGCGCTCCTTCATAAGCGGGATAGCCTCCCGACTGCAAAAGAAAACCCCGGACAGGTTCGTCCCGACCGTGGCCTGCCAATCTTCAACAGTCATCGCTTCCACATTGCCGAAAAAACCGACGCCGGCATTATTGATAAGTATATCAAGACCGCCGGAGGATTGCTTCACATCGCCAAAAAACTCTTTGACGGACTCCCATCTGCTTACGTCGCAGACCCGCCCTGTAACCCTGTCGGCCCCGTATCGGGACCGCAGATCGGCCGCGGCGCGCTCGACTTCTTGCCCGTTTCTCGCGCAAATCATCACGCGCGCGCCTTTATCGAGCAGCGCGCGTGTTATAGCGAGCCCGATTCCTTTCGTGCCTCCGGTAACTACCGCCGATCTATCCCGAATATTGTCTCATGATAAAAAACGATAAAAACTGACCCCTAAATGAACGAGTATCCGAGCCTCCGCGAGAGCCTGTAGACCAGCGGCAGCGGCAGCCCGACCACATTATAGTAATTGCCGGCGATCTCCTCGACGAATAGCCCGCCGAGCGCTTGTATGCCGTATGCGCCGGCCTTATCTAATGGCTCCTGGCTTTGGACATACCAGTCGATCTCTTTTTCAGTGAGTTGCGCAAATCTCACAAGCGTCTTCTCATAATCGGCTACTTCGCGGCGGGTGCCGGCGTCATAAAGCGCGACCCCCGTCATCACCGCGTGCCACCTCCCCGACAGGCTCCTGAGCATCTGCCTTGCGTCCTCTTCGTCCTCCGGCTTGCCCAAAAGCTGCCCGTCGAGCACGACTATCGTATCGGCGCCGATGATCAGTCCGCTCTCTATTTTGCGCGCGGCGGCAATAACTTTAGCGCGAGCAATGCGTATGATATAATCCGGGGGTGCCTCATCAGGGTGGGGCCGCTCTTGCACCTGGCTAGGCGCTTGCTCGAAATCGACCCCTATTGTCCGCAGAAGATCGGCACGCCTGGGAGAGGCTGAAGCTAAGATTATTTTGGTCTCTTTTTCAGGCATTTCAATTTGTCTTGAGGCTTTCAGGGACTCTTTTTCCGGGCTCAAGATGCTTTATAGGAAAGATTAAATACGCCACCAGCCAGACGCGACCATTGGTATCCGGAGGTTAGCTTTGCGTCGAAGAATTTCACTGGCAGTCATAATTGCTTTCAGTGCCTCGATGGCATTCCTTTATAACGGTTGTGCCAGGCCGCCCGAGGAGGAGAAACCCGCATTTCCATTAAGCCAGATTAAGGACCACCTCGGCGAAGACGATGGGTTTGCTTTCGCCGTATTTTATGGCGCCGATATACACGGCAGTCTTGAAACATGTGGCTGACCGAGCCATCCGCTCGGCGGACTGGCACGGCGTGTCAGTTATATAAAAGCATTCAAACACAGGTCGAACCTTGAGGTGCCCGCTCTCTTCCTGGACGCTGGAAATCTGTTTACCGATGATCGCTTTTCCGCGGACCAGTTGCCAGCTGAGGTTATGACAAAAAATAGATGGGTAGTCAAGAGCTACGGCGAATTTAATCACGATGCCGGGAATGTAAGTTACTCGGATTTGCCCTACATGGCCGAGCTGCTCAAGAAGGAAGGGTTCGACGAGCGAGTGCGGGAATTCCCGTTTATAAAGAACCTGGTTTCCGCAAACGTCACCCCGATGTCTGAATCTCACAACGCGCCCGCGCCCTATGTTATACGCGAGATAACGCTCAAACGCGGCGCGGCCGGGAAGACATTAAAAGTAGGCATCGTCGGCTTCACAATGCCGAAGCCGACCCAGGGCGGCGAGAGGCTCAATCAATACGCCGGATTTCAGATCGGCGATCCTTTTGAGGCCGCAAAGCGCGTCCTGCCGGAACTCAAGCGACAGGTTGATTTTATTGTCGCGCTCGCATACCTGCCTATAATCGACGCGCAGCGACTGGCGTCCGAAAACCTCGAGATCGATTCGGTTATCTACGCCCGCGAGAATAACGACCGCCCCGAACCGCAGCACTACGGCAAGGCGAAGATCGTCTCCGCCTTCAACCAGACAAAGTATCTGGGCGAGCTCAGGGTCTATATGAATCCGGACGGCACGGTGCAGAACCAGGCAAACCGGTACGTCGAGCTTGACGCGGTCATACCTGATGATCCAAAAGCGACCGAGGCCGTGACGGCCGCTCATAAAGAGTTCACGAACGATCAGGCCGAGCGCATGAAAGCAGGCTCGGCCGCATTGCCGCCCGCGCTTTCCACCGCGACCGCGGGCGCGGGGTTTGCCGGCGTCCAGGCGTGCGCCGCGTGCCATCAGGAGGCGTTCCAGATATGGCAGAAGACCGGGCACGCGCATGCCATGCAGACGCTCGAGAATAAGAACCAGCATTTCGATAATGAATGCGTGGGCTGTCACGTCGTGGGCTTTCAACAGGGGGGCTTTCAGTCGCTTGTCACTACCCCGCAGCTAAAAGACGTGCAGTGCGAAGCGTGTCACGGACCAGGCCAGGAGCACGTAAACAATCCCAAGCCGGGTTACGGCCGAGATGCAGGTGCCCGTCGACTGCACAAAGTGCCACACGGTTCCGAACAGCCCCGATTTTAATTTTGAGTCCTACTGGCAGCAGGTGAAGCATTGACCCTCGAGTACGTATGCTTTGCCCCTGATGCCATGAGGTTTGATTCAGAATGATGACCGACCTGCTCAGGGTGCTTCCTCAATTGCTGCGCCGCGTTGGCGATTCGGAGGAAGCACGCGAGCAGGCTGTCTTTGCGGCATGGATCGCGGCCGTGGGCGCTCCGGTCAGGAAGGTGACCGCGCCCGTAAAGCTCGAACGTAAGACGCTCGTCGTCGCGGTCCTCGACGCAACCTGGCAGACACAGTTGAAACGCATCAGGGGACAGGCCCTCTTCAAGCTGAATTCCCTGCTCGGCGCGCCTACTGTCACTGCCATCGACTTTATTATCAATCCGGGTCTTGTGGTATCGAGTTCCCCTGCCCCCGCCGAACACGTCTTTAACGCCCCCGACAAATACGCTACGCCGCTGCGTGACGACGCCGAGCGAATTCCTGACCCACGGATTCGCGACGTATTCCTGCGCGCGGCGGGCAAATGCCTGGAGAGAAGGGCGAAATGATGACTCAACAAGAAAACACGCTCGAAACCGTGATCGAGATCAACGAACTCACTAAGGATTACGAAGTAGGGTTCCTCAAAAAGAGCAAGGTGCGCGCGCTGGACCGGCTGTCGCTTGAAGTTTATCGGGGCGAGATATTCGGTTTTCTCGGCCCGAACGGAGCCGGCAAGACGACAACCCTGAAGCTGCTCATGCGGCTTATCTATCCGACAATGGGCGGGGCAAAGATCCTCGGGTCTCCTATCGAAGACTCTCAATCGCGCTCAAGAATCGGCTACCTGCCGGAGAACCCTTACTTTTATGATTACCTCTCCGGCCGCGAGTTGCTCGAATATACCGCCTCGCTGTTTGGGCATGTCTAAAGTCGAGTCGAAGAGGCGGGCCGAGGAACTGCTCAAGATAGTCGGGCTCGAACCGGAGCGCGCCGACCGCGAGCTAAGAAAGTATTCCAAGGGCATGCTCCAGCGTATCGGCATCGCGCAGGCCCTTGTCAACGACCCGGAAGTTGTCTTTATGGACGAGCCTATGTCGGGGCTCGATCCCATAGGCCGCCGCGAGGTGCGCGACCTTTTGCTCTCGCTCAGGAGTCAGAATAAGACGATCTTCTTCTCGTCGCACATACTGTCGGACGTTGAAGCCCTCTGCGACCGCGCCGCCGTCTTAAGCAAGGGTCGGCTCATCCGTTGCGGCACGGTCGAAGAGCTAACCGAGTCGGGCACCGCGGCCATGGAGGTTGTGGCCGTGGGAACTACGGCCTCGGCATTCAAAGATGCGGCGAATCTTATAAGCTCGTTTGAGCGGGCGACCGACACACCCAACGGCGTCCAGATCACTCTGGCCAACGACTCTGAGATCGATAAGACGATTGGTCTTATAAAGCAGTCGGGAGGCAGGCTGGTCTCCGTGGCTCCGAGGCGGGCATCTCTTGAGGACGTTTTTGCGGAGGCATCAGTCGAGTGAGTTTTGGCGTGAAGCGTGCTCGGATGCATAAAGGCCGGCGATCTTTTTTTTATCGATCAGCCCTGCTCGTGTAATTTTTCTCCTCGCGGCGGGCCTGGTTCCGGCCGCCCCTCGTCAAGAGGTCGACTTAAGCAGTCTTATCGATAAGCTCCAGAGCAAATACTCGCGTATGCGAGGGCTCGAAGCCGACTTTCTGCAAATATTCCGCGGGCCTGACGGCAGGACCCTCCGGGAAAGCGGCCACTTTCTCCTGAAACGACCCGGCAAGGCGAGGTGGGAGTACACATCCCCTGAAAAGAAATTATTCATATCCGACGGCCGAAACATATACTTCCATGTCGAGGGCGAGCGGCACGCGACCGAAGCGTTGGTCCGGGATTCCGCCGACCCTCAAATACCTTTCCTGTTCCTCCTGGGCCGAGGAAATCTTCGCCGCGATTTCTCGCGAATAGAACTGGTCAACGACGAGCGGCCGGTAGGGGGCGGAAACCTCGTGCTGAGGCTTGTGCCTCGTCGAGCCCCCGATGAGTTCAAGCAACTGCTCGTCGAAGTAGCGCCCGCGTCAGCGGAGGTCAGGAGGCTGGTCATCTTTCAGAGGAACGGCGCGAGGATGGATTTTATTCTCTCGAACCTGCGCGAAGGGTTCGCTGCTCCGGACGAACGCTTCCGGTTTGTTGCTCCGCCGGGCGTCGAGATACGAAAAGCCCGGTGAAGCCGGGCTCGCATCAGCGAATCTTCAGGGAGTAAAGCTCTAACCGCATCTCCATTACCGCTTCGGGCGGGGGACAGCGGTCAATCGACACGTCGAGGTCCATCGACTGTCCGGGTCCGAGCATCTCTCTCGTGTGCGGGATTGGCGTGACAATCTTCTCTTTGAGCACTTCCCAGTTGAATCCGTAAAGGACCATCCTTAGCTGCATCCCCGTTATGACCCGGTCGCCGTTATTTCTCACCGCGCAGAGTATGCGGGCATAGTTCGTATTCAGCCGAACGCCGGTCCTTTTATCGACGTCGGCTATCTCGATAAACGAAGCGTAAGCCTGCGCCTCCGATTGCGGCTGGTTGTTTGAATTAACCTGGCCGGGAGGCAAGATAGGTTGCGACCCCTCGATTGCTTCGCCCTCGGGCGCGGCCGTATAGACCCGCTCGAACTCTTCGTGTACGGGGCGCGGCCTCCAGACCTGCGTGACGATGATTATCAATCCGATCACGAGCAAGACCGCCACCGCGCTTACTATCATTATGAGCCGGGAGCGATCCTTCTCGACCTTGCCCGTCGGTTGCTCAAACATTTCCACCTCGCCGATCGGAAAGGTCCGCAAGCCTATGCGCCGATCGTCATCCTTCCAATTAAGAGTGTCGGTGATACGCGCCCCCCGCGATAATCGAGGTCGTTTCCCACCATCTCAATCGAGTTGATCATGTCTTTGAGATTGCCCGCAATCGTGACGCCCTGCACCGGGAATGAGAGCTCGCCATTCTCAATCCAGATCCCGGAGGCCGAGCGCGAATAATCTCCGGTGACGATATTGACGCCGAAACCGATCAGCTCGGTTACGAGAAAGCCTTTGTCGATGCTCTTGATGATCTCTTCGGGTGAATACTCGCCGGGCTCGATATATAGATTGCCGGATTCGACGACAGGCGCTCCCACGAGCCCACGCCCCGCGTTCCCGGTCGACTTCAGCCCGAGCTTTCGCGCCGTGTATGTATTCAGCAGGTAGCTTTCGAGCACGCCGTTTCTGATGACGACCGTGCGTCGCGTCTTGAGCCCTTCCCCGTCGAAGGGGCGAGACCCCAGCAACCCCGGCATCGTCCCGTCATCTACTATCGTCAGCCGCTCCGACCCCACCTTCTCACCGAGCTGCCCGACCAGAAAACTTGCCTTTCGAAAGATCGCTTCACCCGAAGCGGCGCTAAAAATATCCCCGACCAGATCGCGAGCAACATTTGGCTCATAGACCACCGGCACTTTTTGCGTGGGGACCGGGCGACTGCCGAGCTTGCGTATCGCGCGCATCGCCGCGGTTCGCCCGATCTCTTCGGGCGTGCCGAGCTGATTCAGCTTGCGGCGCACGTCATACCAGTAGTCCCGCTGCTTGCGGTTCCCATCCGACGCTACGGGCACCGAAACGATGGAGCAGGATGTCCCCTTGTATTCGCCCGCAAAGCCGAGCGAGTTGGCGAGGATCGATATGCCCGTGCCTGAATCGAACCCGCCGCCGTCGAAGTTTGTTATCTGACTGCTATAGGCTTTCGCCGCGCTCTCGGCCCTGAGCGCCATCTCGATCTTAGTCTCGGTCGAGAGGTTCTCGATCTCAGGGTCATAGAGGTCGAGGTCGGCCACCTCGCGCGCAAACTCGGAAGGATCGGGCAGGCCCGTAGTGTCGTCGGGCGAAGTCGCGCGCGCAAGCTCTATCGCTTCGCCGATCAGCGTCTCGACCGCCTGCCGCGACATGTCGGAGCCCGAGACCGATGCCTGCCTGCCTTCTATTAGCACGCGCAGCCCGATCCCCTGGTCGGTCGATTCTTGTAGAGTTTCAATCTCCCCGAGCCTCACGCCGACGGAAAACTCGGTCCTTCTCCTGATCACGACTTCCGCGGCGCTTGCGCCTTGCCTTGTGGCCAGGGTGGCTATTTCACTGGCGGAATCTTTCGACAGGTCAAATCTCATCTTTTATTTTTGCGTGCCGCCTACCGTCATCTCGCTTATCTTGATTGTGGGCAATCCGACGCCGACCGGTATGCTCTGCCCATCCTTACCGCATATGCCCACGCCGGGATCGAGTTCGAGGTCGTTTGCAATCGCCGTGACATGCTTTAACGCCTCGGGGCCATTCCCCCTCAGGGTCGCGCCCTTCACCGGCGCAGTCACTTTGCCGTCTTCGATCAGGTATGCTTCCGAGGCCGTAAACGCGAACTCGCCGCTCGTGATGTCGACCTGTCCGCCCCCGAACTGGACCGCGTAAAGACCGCGCTTGACCGAGCGGAGAATGTCTTCCTTCAAGTCTCCGCCCGCAAGCATGAAGGTGTTCGTCATGCGCGGAAGCGGCATGTGCTTGTAGCTTTGACGGCGGCCGTTGCCTGTCCGGCTCGTCTTCATCAGGCCCGAGTTCAGATAATCGCTCAGGTAAGCCCGGAGTATGCCGTTCTCTATCAGCACAGTCCTTCCCGTCGGGTGCCCCTCGTCGTCCACGTTTAGCGAGCCGCGCCTATCAGGTATCGTTCCGTCGTTGACGACAGTGCATAATTCAGAGGCCACCTGCTGGCCGATCAATCCAGTAAACGCCGAGGTCTGTTTGCGATTGAAATCCAGTTCGAGCCCGTGGCCGACCGCCTCGTGAAGAAGTATTCCGGGCCAGCCCGGCCCGAGCACCACTTCCATTTTTCCCGCCGGCGCATCGACCGCATCCAACTGGATAATCGCCTGCCGCGCGGCCTCTATCCCAAAGCCCTCGACCGTTTCGTTGCTCTCGAAAAAGTCTATGCCGACGCGCCCGCCGCCGCCCGCGCGCCCCACTTGAAGATTGCCGTCGTCGTCGGCAATGCACGAGATCGAAAAACGGGCGAGCGGCTGCACATCGCCTACGAGGCGGCCGTCCGAGGTAGCCACCAAAACGTATTTCATCTCGTCGGCGACGCTCGACTGCACTTCGCGTATGCGCTTGTCCCAGTTGCGCGCGGCCGCGTCTGCCCCCTCCATAAGCGATATTTTGCGTGAAAGATCGGCGGACGAGACGGGCGCGTCTACGCTGTACAGGTTATGGCGGTTCGGAGTGGCGTTTACGCCTACCACGTCCGTCATGCCGCCGGCGCGGGCTATGTGGCCGGCCGTCTCCGCGGCGCGGCTTATCGCGTCGAAGGCAATCTCATCCGTGTAGGCGTAGCCGGTCTTGTCGCCGATCACGACTCTAACTCCTACGCCCTGTATCACAGATTTTGATGTCGATTTTACGATGCGCTCTTCGAAGTTAATGCTGTTTGCAACCCTGTACTCGAAATAGAGGTCGGCGTAATCGCCGCCCCGCGCCAGGGCAGTCGCCAGAAGTTTGTCAATCTCACTCGCCGTTAGACCAAACCTGTCGAAAAAGAATTTAATCGCCTCCATGAGCCTCCTGATTATATTGCGGGGCAGTCCACTATTCTTCTCGTTGACTACTTATCTCCAAGGTGGACGGCCGCCACGCCTCCAAACAGATTGTAATATCTGACATTTGAAAAACCAATCTCCCGCATCAGGTTTGATAGCCGGTCCTGACCGGGAAAGCTCTCGACTGAATCAGGCAGGTATCGGTACGCGAAGCTCGATCCGGAGATCGCGTTGCCTATCATCGGGAGCACTCGCGTAAAGTAAAAGGAGAAGGCCGATCTCAAGACCGGCACGCACGGCTTTGAAAACTCCAGGACGGCCGCCCTGCCCTCCGGCCTTAAAAGGCGTCTTATCTCTCGGAGCCCGCCCTCGACGCTCTCAAGATTTCTGAGCCCGAAGGCTATTGTCACGACGTCGAATGAGTCGTCGGGCAGTGGGACCCGTAATGCGTCGCCCTCGACGAGCGTGATAGGCAAGGAGGTCCTGCGAACTTTCTCAAGCCCGATCTTTAGCATCGGGTGGCAAAAGTCGAGTCCGATCGTCTCGGCCGCGCCGCCAAGCTCAAGTGACAGGTCGGCCGTCCCGCAGCAGAGGTCGAGCGCCCTCGCCCCCGGTTGCCGCAGCCGGTCGCTTACCTTCTTCAAGACGAACCGCCTCCACCGCTTATCAATGTTAAGAGAGAGAATGTGGTTAAGAAAGTCGTAACGCGGGGCGATCTCTGCGAACATCGATCTCACGCGGGCTGCCTTGCCCGCCTGTGTGTTGTTAATATTGCTCGATTCCATTTACTTCATCACGCTGACGGGGCCTAATCTCTTCAAGCTCTCTTTCACCTTCTCTTCAGGCGCAGCGACGACAATCGCGACCGACTGCGGCCTCAAATATGCCTGCACCGCCCTTTGAAGGTCGGCGGCCGTTACGGCATTGACGCGAGTCGCATAGTTTATCAGGTAATCCCGACCGAGTTCGTATAGCTCTATATCAAGGATAACTTCCGCCGTCCCCTCCTTGGTCTGAAGTCTTCCAGCCATTTTCGTTATCAGGCCGGCCTTCGCGGCTTCGATCCTATCCTGCGGCAGGCTTCCGCTCTGAAGCCTGCCGATCTCATCAAGGACGTTCTGGACTATTGCCGCAATCTGCTCCTGCGGCGCGCTCACATTGATGACGAACGGGCCCGCAAGCACCCTGGGGTGGGCTTCGATCTCAATCACCGCGCTCGGCGCTTTGATTGTTTCTCTCAAAAACTCCGTCAGCACCGCCGCGGCGTAGTAATCGTCGGCGCGCCTCGAATACCCGATCTGGGCAATCGCCGCGATCCCCACGCTGGAATCCGCGCGGTTGATCAGCACCAGGCGCCGCCCCTGGCTCGAATCGGGCGGGCGAAAAGTGGCCGGGACACGCTCTCCCTTCTTCCAGGGCCCTAGCTTGGACCGCGCCAGCTTTGTCACCTGGTCGAGCGTCGCGTCGCCGGCAATCACTAGCTGAGAGCTGTTGGCCAGGTAAAACCTGTTGTGAAAGTAAGCCAGGTCCGGCCTTGTTATGGCCGGGATCGACACGGCCGTCCCGCGCCACGGCCTGCCGTAAGGGTGGGTGCCATACACGTTTTGGATGGCTGCCTCGCGCACGGTCTCTTTGTCTTCCGAGGCCAGCCTTTTGATCTCTTCCAACCGGGATGATTTGAGCGCGTCGAGTTCCTTCTGGTCAAAGGTGGGTGACGTTACCAGCCTGCCTATCAAATCGATAATTGTTTCAAGCTCGCTCGCCGGGCCGCTGATCTTCAGGTCGGTAGAGTCCCAGCCGGCAGTCAGTGTTATTGTCAGCCCTAGCGTTTCGACCAGTTCCGCTAACCCGGTTGCCGCGAGCCCCGAACTGCCCCTCAAAAGCATCCTCGCGGTCAGGTCGGCAAGTCCCCCCTTGCCCGCGAGGTCGAACATGGCTCCGCTGCCTATGCGCAGGTGTGTCGAGACCCTCCCGGTCCCCGGTTGCTCGAGCATTATTAGCTGAAGGCCATTCAAAAGTGAATCGCGTTTGACGATAGGCAACACGAATGGCGAAACATGCCCCGCGCCTTCTGACTGGGCGAAAACCTTGTACGGCACCCGGGCCAGGCCGCCGGCGCATAAAACAAAAATCGACAGCAGTACAAGCGCCACTCTTTTCATCAACGCAAAACCTCCGTAAATACAGCTTTTAATCGAGTGTAGCGATTGACTGTAGAGAGCGTCAACCTTTCATGCTATACTGCGCCCGTTGCTCTAAAAGGTATCTTTGTCGCAATCAGGTCCAGCTCCCTGCCCCCAATAGCAAACACGTTTTTCACATGGAGCATGTAATAAATGTACTGCCCTACCTGTTCAACACAAGCAAATGATGGGGCGAAGTTTTGTAAGTCTTGTGGCCTTAACCTCACCGTCATAACTCAGGCATTAAACGGAGGGGTAGCCGTCTCTGACCCGATGCGAGATCGGGAATTCAAGCGCGCGCGCAAACAGATAAGCGATGGCATACACGGCTCGGCCATCGGGGCGGCCCTGCTTGTCGCGGCGGCCCTTCCTTATTTCCTCCTCGAGCGAAGCTCGTGGCTTTATACCGTCACGCTCGTGCTTGCACTGGCCGGGATAGTAAAACTATTCAAGAGCGTAGGGACCATAATAGATGCCAAGGTCGGCCCGAAGTTGCTCGACCCGTCTCTACAACAGCGCGCCACCGGCAACCTGAACGGCGCGGTCGGCCCGCCAAATGTGAGACCGAGTCAGCGACTTCCCGAATTAGAGAAAGTGGGCGCCGGGCCGATCAGCCATACCAGACCTGTATCGACCGACGACTCACCCGGCGCTGTCCCAATGCCGGCGAATCTGCCCGCTGGTGGCCAGCCTCGAATCGGCACCGGGCGCATAAACCGCGAGCATTCGAGCCCGCTCGGTAAGCTCGATAAGGACGATGACCTGATGTCGAGGCTCAGGAATTAAGCGCGTCGCATATCGCGGTGGTAGCTATTTATTAACAGTGGAACCTGGGGCGGTACCATCGAAAAGTCCCACCGTCCCGTGGCCTCACGGCCCGAAATCCCTTCCCAGTCCAGGTAAAGAAAAAGAATGAGAATCACCTGGTTGTTGTATGACAGCGAAGGCATCGACCCTGAAAACCCGCTCGGCCTCATCACAATCACAGACGAAGCGGGCGGCGAAATAAAACAGGAAGCCACCTATCTCGATACGTGGATTCTCGCGCTTCTAAAAGGCGTGAGGATGCTCCGGCGCGGCGCGTCTGAGACTATCGAATCTACGGAAGGGCCGGACCCGCTCGAACTCAGGTTGGAGAGCGGTCGGGTGGTAATCACCAACGGGCTGCGATCGGTTAACGCGGGAAGCATCGAATCGGTCGAAGCATCGATCAAGGAAGAAGCCCGGAGGTTTCTCTCGCTGCTGAAGTCACACGACAGTTGGAAAGGTAACGAATCGCTCGCCGAGATCGAACTACAACTCGATCAGACCTGAGATGTGATGACTTGTTCGTCGCCGTCCTTCACTCCGATTTTATCTCGGTCCAGTATCTATCATAGAGAGTGATGGCCGAGCCTATCTCGCTGATGAATTCGCAGAGTTTCAGCGCCTCGGGCGGCGGGTAGGCGGCGACGTTCGCGAGCAGGTCTTCGCGGATCAACGAGCGCGCTCTCAGGTTAGCTGTTGAGTACCCGGTCCCGTTGGCGATCTCGGCGGCTATTCTCGATTCAAGAACGAAGTTTATAAACTCGTGCGCGAGCTCTTTATTGGCGGCGTTCCGAGGTATGCACAGGTTGTCAACAAATATCGTGCAGCCCTCTTTCGGTATGACGTAACCGATCCTTTCATCCTCAGCCATCGCTTTGGCTATCTGGCCACTGTAAGCCTGCGCGACCCAGACGTCGCCCGAAAGCAGTAACTGGTCGAAGCCTGCGCTGTCGTATGCGCGCACAAGCCGCTTCTGCTGTTTTAGCAACCGCGCGGCGGCCCGGACCTTTGCCGGGTCCGTGCTGTTCAAGGAATGGCCCTGATGCTTGAGCGCCGCGCCAAATGTTTCTCGGACGTTGTCAAGCATAAGAATTCTGTCCCTGTACTTCTCTTGCCATAGCGCCCCCCAGCCTTCAACCGGCTCGGTGACTTTATCTTTCCTATAAGCGATGCCGGTCGTCCCCCACATGTAAGCAACCGAGAAAGTATTCTCCGGGTCGAACGGCATACCGATGAATCGCGGGTCCAGATTATCGATATTCGTGATGTGCTCTTTGGTGATCGGCGCAATCAGACCTTGCTCGCGAAGCACGCTTACCATGTAATCGCTCGGCACTATAATATCGTAGGCCGCGCCGCCCGCCTGTAGCTTCGATAGCAACGCCTCGTTCGAATCATATAACTCGATATTGACCTTCGTCCCGTATCGCCGCTCGAACTCCGATACGACCGAATCGGGGAGATAATTCGACCAGATGTATATGTTCAGCTCTCCGCCCATGACGCGGGGCGGCGCGCGCTCTTCGTCCACGGCTCCCGGGGCCTGGCCCGTCCCTGCAAGTCCCGCGTCGTCTCCCCCGCGCCCGCCTATTGCGAATAGCAACAGCAAGGCTATCCCGGCCACACCACCGAGACCGGCGAGCTTTGACGCTTTTCCCGACGCCAGTCGCTCCGAGACGAAGACCATCAGCAGGGTCGCTACGAGCAAGACAGAGGATATGGCGTTTATCTGGGGGGTGACCCCCGACCTCACGGTCGCATATATCCGAAGCGGCAATGTCGTTGAGCCTGGCCCCGCAAGAAAGCTTGTGATCACATAATCGTCGAGCGAAATTGTAAAGACGAGCAGGGCGGCGGAGATAATCGCCGGCATAATCAGTGGCACTGTGATCTTCGTAAATGTTTGCCAGCGGCTCGCGCCAAGGTCCATGGCCGCTTCTTCTAACGACCGGTCAAGTGTTCCGACGCGTGACCGCACAATGAAGATCACGTAAGAGAGCGAGAAAGCGACGTGCGCGGCTACAATCGTCCCAAGACCAAATGCTATTCCGGCAAGCCCGAATAATGCCGCGGTCGAAAACCCGATGACGATCTCTGGTATTATCACGGGCAGCAGGACAAGCCCCTCGGCCGCGCGTTTTAATCGCAGGCGGTGTCTGGCGAGCGCGAGGGCCGCCGGAGTGCCTACGGCGACCGCGATAAGGGTAGTGAGTAGCGCGATAACCAGGCTCGTGCGCAGCGACGCGATCAGCGACGCGTCCTGCCAGGCCATCACGTACCAGTCCCACGTGAACCCCTCCCAGCTAGCGGAATAGCGCGAGCGGTTGAACGAGAGGACGACCAGCACCGCGATGGGCGCGTAGAGGAATAGGTAGACGAAGGCCGTAATCGCCCCGAGCGGCGAGAGCAGGCTCCGCTTCCTGTTCTGCCTGGCCTTCATGGCGCATGAATATGTTCGAGCGCGCGCCTTTGAGTCAAGTTTGGTTACCGGTCACTTGTCACTACAGGTTGGGCGATTTAGAATTCTGCCACCGGATAAGGAGAATCTATATTGATCGTGGGAACCTTATTTTATTCGGCGCTGATTCAATCGGAGGCGGCGCAATCGATTTCGTTAACCGACCTGCTGCTGCGGGCCAGCCCCGTTGCCAAAGGCGTGCTCGTCATCCTGCTGCTCTTTTCGATCTATTCCTGGTCAATCATTATCACAAAGTGGATCGCGCTGAAACGGGCCGAAGGCGCTACAACCAGCTTCCTGAGCCGGTTTCGAGGCGGCACGAAAATAAGCGAACTCTACGCGGCGACCGACGCATATTCGAGCAGCCCGGTGGCAAGGGTCTTTATGGCGGGGTACGACGAGATCGCCCTCCAGGTGGATGAATCGAACGGGAGCGTCCGCAATCTCGAATCGCTCGGCCGAGTGCTCCAGTCGGCCGTCATAAACGAGACGTCGAAGATGGAGAGCAGCCTGAGCTGGCTCGCGACGACCGCGAACGCCACCCCGTTTATCGGGTTGTTCGGGACCGTTGTCGGGATAATACTTGCCTTCCAGGGACTGGGGGCGGCAACCACCACCTCGATCCAGGCCGTCGCTCCCGGTATCGCCGAAGCATTAATCGCGACTGCGGCCGGCATCGGCGCGGCCGTCCCCGCGGCGATCTTTTATAACTATTTTCTAAATCGAATAAAGCACATGACGGCTTTGATGGACCGCTTCTCGCTTGAAATGTTGAATCTTATCGAGCGACACTACATCAAGGCTAATGTTTGAGGCTCAGACCGTGCAGCCGAAGTGACGGGTCTTTACGAATGGCTTTTTCTGATAAACAGGGCAGGACGCAAACGTCGCTATCCGAGATAAACGTCACGCCGCTCGTTAACGTGATGCTCGTGCTGCTTGTAATCTTCATGGTGACGGCCCCCATCCTTCAGACCGGCATCGAAGTAAATCTGCCGAAGACCCGCGCGGCCTCGCCCGAGCAGGCGCGGCCCGAGGCCGTTCTTATAAACATCAGCCGGGCGGGCGAGCTACAGATTGTCAACCAGTCAAAGGCGCAATCTGTAAACATAAACGATCTGGAATCGCTGCTCGCCGAGCGCCTGGCGAAATCCGGCGAGCGAAGACTCTACGTCAGGGCCGACGAAGAGACGCCTTATAGAATTATTGCTTACGTCCTCGACCTTGCGAAGCGCGCGGGCGCAGACGTGAGCCTGGTGACGGAACCGATGAAGGCCGCGAAATGAAAGTTCCCGATAAGCAAAAAGGAAGTTTCGCGAGCGAGACGCGGGGACCGTCGATGGGGATTGCGCTGTCGATTGCTTTTCATGCCCTTGTCATCGCCGCGCTGCTTTTCGCCTTCAGCCGCCCGCTCAGTTCCGACTTCATCACGGCGGGCACGGGTCAGGGCGAAGAAGGCGGGGGCTCGGTTGAGGTTGGCGTCGCGGATTCTTCGGCCCTACTCGGTTTCGCGAAAGCCGAAACGGTATCCTTCGCCGGCGACACCGACGACCCGGTTAACAACACCGTGCTCGAAACCGCCCGCCCCGAAGAGACTCAACCCGAAGAAGTGCTCCCCGATGTCTCGAAAGCGACTCCCGATCCGCGCGCGCTCAAAACGGACCGTCCGGTGACATCGCAGCAAGAACGTATTTTTGACGGCAAGGAGCACACCGGCAAATCGAGTACCGACAGCGTTCAGATGGGCAGGTCTTACGGTAGCCCGCGACCCGCCCAGTTCCGGCGCGGCATAGGCATAGGATCGGGCGGGGATTTCGGCTTTGGAAGCGGGTCGGGCGGCGGCTCAGGTTATGCGCTCAGGATTCAGGAGCGGCTGGCGCAGCATTATAATCCGCCTCCCATCGAATCAATCACGCCCGGCTACGTCGTGTTGCAGATTCACATCAACCGCGACGGCACCATTCGTTCAATCAGCGGCGGACGCGTCGCCCCGGCGTACTTCAAAAGACGCGCGCCGGTAGAGTTGATCAACAACGCGGTCGAGCGCGCCGTGCTCGGCGCGGGGAATATGCCGCCGTTCCCGGCCGGGTTGTTGCCCGGCAGAAGATTACGGGATACTTGAGGTCTGGTTCCTTTACCCTAAACAGTGATCGTTCGGCCCGGCTCAGGTTTTTTGGGAACTCATCCGCCGCAGCAAGGTTATGAAAAATATAATGGCATTCTTTTTATCATTATTCCTGGGGTTGCTCTTTATTGCCGCCCCTGCTTCGTCGCTCGTACAAGAATCGCAGCCACAGGAGCAGGATGACATAAGAAAGCAGATCGGCACGATCATCGTGACGCCGGGCAACGGGCCGAACCTCGCCGTCGCAGATTTCGTCGCGCGCTCGGCCGGTCTTGACGCGCAGGTCGCAAGTATTCAATCAGGTGTTGTGGGCCGATCTCGAATTCGCGGCCGTCTCAGGGATAGTCGGCAAGAGCCTTTACCCCAAATCGATTCTCCCGGACCCGGCCTCGCTGAAGTTTGATGAGTGGAGCGTTGACCCCGTTCGCGCCGATTACGTCGCCTTCGGCAATCTACAAAACGCGGGAGGGCTTGTCGCCGACACGTACCTTTTCGACGTAAAGACGAAGCAGCAGCTTATCGCCTCGCGCCACGCCGGCGACCCGCGGCCGATGGCGCACGAGTTCGCCGACGAGATAGTAAAACTGCTGACCGGGCGCGACGGCATAGCCACATCGAAGCTCGCCTACGTCGCGGGCGATTCGATTCGAATGATGGATTATGACGGCTTTAACCAGCGCGGCTTCGCGAGCGACGGGCCGATACTGCGATTCCCGCAGTTTTCGCCCGACGGGCGTTACGTCGCGTACGTGAGTTACAAAAGCGGCGTCGCCAACATCGTAGTGCGCTCGGCGGGCGGCGGGCTCGTCGGCGGGACAAACTTTCAATTCGACCACCTCGTCCCCTTCGGTCTCGCCCAGCGGCCAGCTCGCCTTCAGCTCGGCAATAAGCAACGACGGCTCGATGGAGATATACGTGTCGAACCTCGATGGGTCGAACCCGCGCCGGCTCACGCGCACGAGCAAGGCCGTAAACATCTCGCCCCGGTGGAACCCGCGGACCGGTCGCGAGATCGCCTTTATCTCCGACCGCGGCGGCTCCCCGCAGGTCTATGTTATGGACGCGAGCGGGGCCAACCAACGGCCGCTCATTGCGCGAGGCGGCCACTCCGATTCGCCCTCGTGGTCCCCCGACGGCCGCTACATCGCATTCACTTATGGAGGCGCGGGCGGGTTTCAGGTCTTTGTCGCCGATGTTGCGTCCGGGCAACTCTTGCAGCTCACAAGCTCAGGCAGAAATGAAAGCCCCACCTGGTCGCCCGATAGCAGGCATATCGCTTTCCAGTCCAACCGGTCGGGCCGGTGGGAAATATGGCAGATGCACATAGACGGAAGCGGTCAGCGACAGATAACCCGCGGCGGGGGAAAACTCCCGTCGTGGGGGAAATAGTCTTTGACGCCGCCGAGGTGATTATTCTCGAAAGGAGCATTTAGGATGGCACCCAGGAAATTTAGAATGATGGGAATCGTGCTTGTCGCTGTGGCGGTGATGGCGCCTTCGGGTGCGCCAAACCGAAAGTGCAGCTTCAGGTTTCGCGCGACAGGATTCAGCAGGGCGAAGACGTACAGGTGACGTGGACATCGAAGAACGCCAAAGATGTCACGATCAACGGCGAGACTGTCGATAAGAACGGCTCGAAGGTCGTTTCGCCCGACGCCACGACGACCTACATGGCGGTGGCTAAGCGGGGCAAGAAAGAAGTGCGCGACAGCAAAGTTGTAGCCGTCAACCCTCGCGCCCCGCGGCCGACCATAACGGTGTCGTCCGATCAGAGCGCGATCACCCGCGGCCAGAGCACTACCCTTCGCTGGAACTCTACGAATGCCGACACGGTGACGATCACCGATCTCGGTACGGTGCCGGCCAGCGGCTCGCGAGTCGTCAGCCCCTCGCTCTCTACGACCTACACGGCGACCGCGACAAGCCGCGGCGGGAACGAGAGCGCGTCGGCGCGCGTCACGGTGACCGAAGAGGATCTGCCGACCGACGCCGGGTCTCGCCCTCGCACTGCCTCCGGGCCAAACCCGACTATCGTGAGCCTATTCAACCAGTGGGTCCAGCCGGTCTATTTTGATTACAATAAGGCAGAGCTGCTGCCGGACGCGAAGGAGAGGCTCAGGCGGGCGGCGGGCTGGCTCGCTCAGGGACCGAACCGGTCGATCATCTTTCGCATCGAAGGCCACTGCGACCCGCGCGGCACCGAAGAGTATAATATTGGACTAGGCGAACGGCGCGCACAGGCCGCGAGAGAGTTCCTCGCATCGCTCGGTATTGAGACGTCACGAATTCAGACCGTGAGCTACGGCGAAGAGCGATCATCCGGTACGCAGGAGGGTGCGCCCGGTCAGCCCGGCACGTGGGCAAGTGACCGGCGCGACGATTTCATTTATGTGAGCGGCGGCACTCCGCCACGCAACCCGGAGCCGATTCGCTGACGGCGCGTTTTGCCCGGCTCTGACTTAACTAGATTTAACCCTCCGGGGCCGCCACTCATCGGCTCGGCCCCGGAGATTCACAGGAGCGGGATATGTTTTCAAGGTCAATCAATTCTCTTGTCGCAATAATCTTCGCCTTCTCTCTAGCACTTTTATTCGGCGGCCCTACCCAGGCGAACGATAAGGAGCGGGACGCCCAGCTCAAGCTCGCGCTTGACGAATTAAAGAACGAAGTTGTGATTCTGAGCCGGCAGGTGCGGACTATGCAGGAATCCCTCGACCGCAACAGCGGCCAGATGACCGCCCTCATCACCCAGATTGCTGATAACGTGGCAGCGGTGCGCCAGGCGCAGAGCCGCGTGGCCGAAGGCAGTATGTCGGCCATCACCGAAGTAAACGGGCTGGGTGAACGTATCGGGGCAACAAATCAACGTATAGATCGCGTATCCGAACAGGTGGCCGAGTTGAAGAAGCTCGTCGAAAACCTGCCGAAGCTCCCGACCTTTACACAGATTACGCCCGGCAACCCTGACCAGCTTTTCGCCGCCGCCTATGGCGACTACAGCCGCGGCAATTACGACCTCGCCATAAGCGAGTTTCGCCAATACGTCGAAACCTACCCGACAAGCGAGATGGCCGACAACGCGCAGTACTGGATAGGCGAAGCGCTTTTCGCAAAGCGGCAATTCGAAGAAGCCATTGCCGAATTCGATAAGGTTACGGCGAGCTACTCGAAGGGCGACAAGGTGCCGGCCGCGCGGCTAAAGAAGGGGCTCGCGCTGCTCGAACTCGGGCAGGCGGATGCGGCCAAGGCCGAGTTCCAGGCCGTTGCCAAGGCGTTCCCAAAAACGGCCGAAGGGGCGCTCGCCCGCCAGCAACTCGGGGAACGCTGAGACAAAAGACCGGACAACCCGGAGCGTCGAATGTGGGCGGGGCGTCACTTTTCAAGACAAAATTGTTGACAGATAAGTCAAAATGACTTAGATTGGCGCAGCCTCAAGAAGTAAAAAGCATTGCCCCCTTAGCTTCCCTCAGCCCCGATTCTAGAGCAGGCGCTCGTATGTCTAACCCGAATGGGTTGTCTGACACTATCCTTGTCTTAGGCGATGAGACTAAATCCGCGCACGCTTTACAGCGGCTATTAAGGACGGCCGGTTATGAAGCAAGGGCTGTCGACTGCTTCGAAGCGGCTCACGAAAGCCTCGCCTCGCAAACCATCTCGCTTATTATCATCGAGCCCGCATCGTCTCGACTTACTGGAAAACTGGAGCCATCATCGGAAGAGAGTTCAGGCGAGAGCCTGCGCCGGCTCGAATGGTCGGCGAGCGCGCTGGAGTTTTGCGAAACCGTGCGGTCGGAACAGCGAACCGAAGAGATACCGATCCTAATAATCTCGAAGAGTAAGCGGTCTCACGATAAAGTAGCGTTTCTCAATCGCGGCGCAACCGACTACATCTCTAAACCCATACCGCGCAACGAGCTGCTTTCTAGAGTGAGGGGGCTTTTGCGCTCGCTCAGCAACGAGCGAGAAAAGACCGAGCGATTCGAACAGCTAAACCTGCTCCATTCCGTCTCATCCGTTCTGGCAAGCTCGCTTGAGCCGGAGGTCTTGCTCAAAGGGACGCTCTCGGTCCTGATAAGCTATATGCGCGCCGACGCCGGCGCCGTATTCCTGCGGAACCCGGAAACCGGGGCGATGACAATCGTCGCCACCGAGGGGATCAAGGCCGGCGAAGAGGACGAGAAGAGACTGCTCGATTTTTACGACGCGCACGGCCTCGCTAATGGCGGGCCAGCCGCTCTACTTTGAGCCGCTCCCGGAATCGTCTAGCAGGGCGTTTGGCGTCGAGAATCTGGGCGACGTGCGCGGCCTCGTTTGCGCCCCGCTCGGATTGCAGGGCAATACTCTTGGCGGCATCTTTTTGTTCTCGTTCGGCGACACCAGGCTGCCCAGACAGCAGATCGATCTGCTCGCGACCATCTGTAATCAGTTAAGCATAGCGCTTGAAAACGCCCGCCTGTACGTTGAAACGAAGAAGAACGCCGCCCAGCTTTCGTTCGTCTATAACCTCGGCAATAACCTGATGACGACGCTCGAAATGGACGAGCTTCTGGGGTATGCCGTATTCACCGTGGGCAAGAGCCTCGAATGCGACGTGTGCGCGGTCATCGTCGGCACCTCAAACGACGCGGAGAACCTTGCTTCGGCCGTTTACTGGCGCGCGCACGAAGAGAAGCACATGGAGCCGGACTGGTACCACGTCGACCGCGTCTCCAACTTTCTCAGTTCCGGCGGCTATGGGATACACGCTTCTATAGAAGCGCGCATGTCCGACAGGTTCTTGTGCGACAGCTCGATAACCGTAGAGACAATCGTGCCGCTCGTCTTCGATGACGCTTTGATAGGCGTTCTCATCTGCGGGTGCCAGACCGCCCGCACTGTTAGTCTCGACGACAAGAAGATTCTCGGCGCGGTCGCGCAACGGTTGAGCCTCGCGATTCGTAATACCGAGCTTTACAGGCGGACGAAGAACACGTCCATAAACCTCGCCGTCGAAGTCTCGCGGCGGACGAGGGAAGCCGAAGAGCAGAAGCGATTCACGGAAAAGATCATCGATTCCCTTCCCGTCTCTCTATATGTCGTTGACCGCGACATGCGAATAGTCGCGTGGAACAGGAACCGCGAAGTCGGCGGGCTCGGAATAAACCGCGAGCAGGTGCTTGGCAAGAACGTCTTCAACGTACTGACGCGACAGCCTCGCCGGCTTCTTGAAGAAGAGTTTGTGGACGTGTTTCGCAGCGGCGGCATGGTCCGCATGGAGCAGGAATCGTGGGTCGAAGGGGAGAAGAAGGTCTGGAAGATTAGCAAGATCCCGATGCGCGTTGACAACGCCGAAGTGACGCACGTGATAACCGTGGGCGAGGACGTGACCGAACAGAAGCAGATGAACGAGGCGGTAATTCACGCGGAAAAACTCGCCTCTATCGGCCGCCTCGCGGCGGGCGTCGTCCACGAGATCAATAACCCGCTCGCTACCATCGCCGCCTGCGCCGAGGCGCTTAACGCCCGAATGGAGGAACTGCAAGGCAGCCCGCTCCACGAAGATTTCGGCGAGTACTTGCAGATAATCCGCGACGAGGCATTCAGGTGCAAGCAGATAACCAACAGCCTGCTTGAGTTTTCGCACCAGCGCCAGGCCGAAAAAGTCGCGAGCGACCTCAACCATATAATCGAGCAGACCCTCCAGCTTCTAAAACATCATCCAAAACTCGGCAAGATGGCAATCGTGCGCGGGCTGGACGAATCGATAACTCCGGTCTATGTCAACGAGGGCCAGATGAAACAGGTGATGATCGCGCTGATCTCGAACGCCTATGACGCGATGGAGGGGGGCGGCACGCTCACCATCAACACGCGCTGGGACAATTCGACCGGCGGCCGCGCGGTCTGCGCCGAGTTCAAAGATACCGGGTGCGGGATTCCTGATTCGCACCTCGCAAAGATATTCGACCCCTTCTTTACCACCAAGCCCCTTGGCAGAGGGACCGGGCTCGGCCTTTCGGTATGTTACGGCATAGTCTCAGAGCACGGAGGCAACATAGAGGTCGATTCCTCCGAAGGGAAAGGCACAACTTTCCGCGTCATCCTTCCCGTATATCACCAGGCAGCCGAACAAATGCGCGGCCGTGCGTTTGAAGGCGTGCTGGAAATGGAGAGTGTATCGTGAGCGCAAACGCAAGCATCAAGCTACTGATCGCCGAGGACGAGAGAAACCTCGGTCTTGTCTTACAGAAGGAGCTGTCGAGGATGGGACACGACGTCACGCTCGTCCACGACGCCGATTCGGCGATAAAGACCGCGCGCGAATCTGAATTCGATGTCGCGCTGCTCGACATCATGATGCCGGGCCGCAGCGGGCTTGAGGTGCTCCGCGAACTCAGGCAGCAGGAGCAGCCGCCGGAAGTCCTTATGATGACCGGGCACGCGACGGTCGAGACGGCCATCCAGGCCATGAAGCTTGGCGCTTATGATTACCTCACCAAGCCATGCCAGCTACGCGAGCTCGAGGCAATACTCAACAAGGCGAACGAGAAGCGCCAGCTTCGACAAGAGAACCTGTTGCTACAGTCGCGCCTGACCTATAAAGAGAAAGCGCCCGACATTGTCGTCAAGAGTCAGAAGATGCTCGATGTCATGGCGGTCGTTCGCAAGGTAGCCGCCTCGAACGCCATCGTCCTCGTGACCGGAGAGTCGGGGACCGGCAAGGAGCTTATAGCGAATACGGTCCACCGGTTCTCGCAACGGCACCAGGGCTCCTTTATCGATATTAGCTGCGCCGCGATCCAGGAGACGCTGCTCGAATCGGAGCTTTTCGGCTACGAGCCCGGCGCATTCACCGGCGCGCGAACACGCAAGCTCGGCCTTCTGGAGCTGGCGCATGGCGGCACGCTCTTTCTGGATGAGATCGGCGAGATGAGCCTGACGCTTCAATCAAAACTGTTGCGCGTGCTTGAGACACAATCGTTCTACAGGGTTGGCGGGACAAAGAAGGTCGAGGTGGATGTCCGCTTTATCGCCGCCACAAATCGCGACCTCAGCGAGGCCGTCCAGGAAGGCAGGTTCCGCGCCGACCTGCTGTTTCGCATAAACAATTTCATGGTCAAGCTGCCGCCTCTTCGCGAGCGCGCGGAGGACATACCGGCAATAGCGGAACATTTCCTCGGGAAGATCAGCGGCGGCAGCGGCCTCACGCTTTCCGACGAGACCATGGAGCTAATGATGGAATACGGCTGGCCCGGTAACGTTAGAGAGTTGAGAAACGTGATCGAGCGGGCGGTCATACTCGCGACCGGGACCGAGATTCGGCCGGAGGATCTTCCGGTTGAGATCCGGTCATACAGCCCGGCCGCGTTTTCGGTGTCAGGCGAGGAAGACGGATACTCGGCGAGCCTCGACGAGCTAAAACGAAAGCAGATTCTTTCGGTTCTGGAACAGACCGGCTGGCATCAGGGTAAAGCCTCCGAGATGCTTGGCATCTCGCCCAGCACGCTCTACCGCCAGCTCAAGTCTTATGGTCTAACAAGAGCAAGGAGAGTGCCCTGTCAGCAAGATTTTTGATGCGAGGCGCAATGCTTGCCGAACGAATAACGATTCTCAAGAGAGGCGGCCCGTGTGGCCGCCTCGTTCTGTCTCGCCTATTGGTTTAAACCATTTCAGGCTCGTGTACGTAATCATTTGAGGGCGCCAGTTGCGCGCACGCTAATAACTTCGTTAATCTTAAAGGGCGCCGGCGATATGAAGGGAGAGATGTATGGATAATATGAATGGCGAGAGCAGAAATGAAGGGGTTTCGAGAAATACCCGGAACCAATTGAGAGGCCCGCGGGGGGGCCGCAGCGCATGGATCGGGATCACATTCCTGCTAGCCGTGCTGGGAATTACGTTCGCCATTCTCCAGGCCGGCGCCAGCCGCAAGAATGTCACGGTGCCTGAGCTTGCTCCGCCGCGCGCCGCAACGCCGGTGAGCGCGCCTTCGCCGGTAGAGCTATCGAACACCTTTAGAGAGGTATCGAAAGTCGTTAAGTCAGCGGTCGTCTTGATCAGCGTGGTCGAGCGCCCATCGGGCGAGGTTGAACCCGGCGACCCATTCGGGCTTCCTGGACAGCGAAGGCGCGAAGGCACGGGATCGGGCGTAATCGTTACGGGCGATGGCTACGTGTTGACAAACGAGCACGTTGTACGCGGCGCGAGTCGCATAAACGTCGCGCTCAATGATGGGCGGAGGTTTAAGGCGGACGTTATCGGCGCTGACAAGGACACGGACCTTGCGGTCATAAAGATCGACGCCAACGACCTGCCGGTCGCGGTGCTCGGCGACTCTGACCAGGTGCAACAGGGCGACTGGGTGCTCGCGCTCGGCAACCCCTTCGGTCTGCAACAGACGCTTACGGCGGGCATAGTAAGCTCGACGGGGCGCGAACTTCGGGACTCGCAATTCAGCCGATACATACAGACCGACGCTTCGATCAATCCGGGCAATTCGGGCGGGCCGCTTGTGAATATGCAGGGCGAGGTCATCGGGATAAACACGATGATTCTGACCGGCGGCGGGCCAATGCCTGGCAATATCGGCATCGGGTTCGCAATTCAATCAAACATCGCCCGCGAGGTCTATTATCAGCTCGCCCGCAGCGGGAAGGTGACGCGCGGCTATCTCGGGGTCTATGTCTCTGATCTCGATCAGGCGATGGCCGAGATGGTCGGGCTGAACGCCAATCAGGGCGTGCTCGTCAGCGACGTTACAGACGCGAACAGCCCGGCCGGAAAAGCCGGACTGCAAAGCAAGGACGTTATTACCGCCATAAACGGCAAGGCTGTTAAGGCCCCCCGCGAGCTTACCGATACAGTAGCGGCGATGCCCGTAGGCGCGACTGCGCGCGTAGATTTTATTCGAAACGGGCAGCCGCAAACGGTCGAGGTAACGATTGCTGAGCGGCCGGCCCAGACGACGGCGCGCGTTGTCCCCGACCAGGGCGGTCAAGGGGGCGGGATTCAGCAGGGCAGACTTGGCATCGAAGGCCAGACCGTGACGCCCGAGATGGCGGACCGGTTAAAACTGAAGAAGCGAACCGGCGTCTTTGTCGCAACGGTTGTGCCTGGTAGCCCAGGCGCTGCCGGAGGGCTTATGCACGGCGACATCATCTATAGTTTCGGGAGAGCCGAGATTACAACGGTCGAAGAGCTTGCCGCGGCCGTCAGGGCCCACCAGGATGGAGACACTGTCGCGCTTGAGATTGAAAGAAACGGCCAGGTCCGATTCGTGAGAATCACTCTCGATTAAATAGGTTCAGTGGGGGCAGGTCTCGGACTTGCCCCCGTTTAAATTGCCAACCCGCCGTCGGCTTGAATCACCTGACCGGTTATATACTTCGAATCATCCGATACCAGGAATGCCGCGATCCTCGCGACCTCTTCGACGGTCCCAAAGCGGCTGAGCGGAATCTGCTCAAGCATCTTCTTCTTGTACTCTTCGGGGAGCCCCCCGGTCATATCGGTTTCGATCAATCCGAGGGCGAGCGCGTTTACGGTTATGTTTCGCCGTCCAACCTCTTTGGCGAGCGCTTTGGTAAAGCCGATCAGCCCTGCCTTCGAAGCCGAGTAGTTTGTCTGCCCCGCCATCCCGACCACCCCGCTTATCGAAGAGATGTTTAGAATGGCTCCCCTCCGCTGCCTCACCATGATTGCGACCGCGGGCTTGGTCACGTTAAAGACGCCTTTCAAATTCGTGTCGATCACCGCGTCCCAGTCTTCCTCGCCCATCTGCATTATCAGCTTATCGCGCGTTATCCCCGCGTTGTTGACAAGTATATCGACCGAGCCGAACTCTTCTTTGACCGCCTTGACCATCTGCTCGGCCCCGGCCGCCTCGACTACGTCGGCTTGATAGCTTCGCGCGCGGCCCCCGGCGGCTTCGATCTCGGCGACCACTTGATCCGCCATCTCCTTGTTCCTCGTATAAGTGAAGGCCACAGCCGTCCCGCGCGCCGCAAGCTCCTTTGCGATAGCGCGGCCGATCCCGCGCGACCCGCCCGTAATGATCGCTGCCCTTCCCTCAAACTCAGACATCTCATCTCCTTTTATAATTCGAGTCTGCATTCTCGCCGGCTTTACCGGAGGTCTATGTCCTCGCGCCGTACCGCGAGCGATTCGATTCTCTTCTCGTTCACGCGATAGCCTATCCCTGGCGATGATGGAGGCGTGATGATTCCTTCCGACGAGACTGTCACAGGGGGTTCGATTATGTCCTCTTCCCAGTACCGCTCCGAAGCCGACACGTCGCCCGGCAGCACAAAGCCGGGCAGCGTTGACATGGCTATGTTATGCGCGCGCCCTATCCCGGCCTCAAGCATCCCGCCGCACCATACCGGTATGTCTCGGCTCGCGCAGAACTGCTCGATACGTTTCGCCTCCGAATGCCCCCCGACCCGGCCGAGCTTTATGTTGATGATCTTGCCCGAGCCAAGCTCGTAGGCATGCTTTGCGTCGGCCAGGGTCAGTATCGATTCATCGAGACATATGGGGGTGCTAATCTCGCGCTGCAGTTTTGAGTGATCTATCAAATCGCCCGGCGCGAGTGGCTGCTCGATCATCATCAGGTTGAATTGATCTAGCTGTTTTAAGAGGTCGATGTCCTCTAGCGTGTATGCCGAATTCGCATCGACCGTCAGTTTTATCGACGGGTGCTTTTCTCTTATGGCCTGCACGAGAGACAGGTCGCGGCCGGGCTTGATCTTGACTTTGATTCGCCGATACCCGCGACTCAGCTCAAGGTCGATCTTTTCCAGCAGCGCTTCGTTGCTTGCCTGTAGCCCGATCGATACCCCGCTCGCGATCTCCTGGTGAACGCCTCCGAGGTGTTGCCATAGCGGTCGCCCAAGCCGTCGCGATTCAAGGTCCCAGATTGCGGCCTCGACGCCGCCCTTTGCCATTCGGTTGCCGCGAATCCGCGCTAGAGCATCGTTTACTTCCGAGGCTTCGCTGAGATGAGAGTTTTTTAGCAGAGGCGCAACCGCGCTCTTCACAATTATCCAGGCCGTATCTACAGTCTCATGATTATAAAAAGGCTCTTCGGGCGCGGTGCATTCGCCGTACCCGAACGCGCCCGAATCATCGAACACGCGGACGATCATTATTCGCCTGACGCTCGTTCGCCCGAAGCTGGTCTCGAAAGGAAACTTTAGCGGCAGCTCGATCTCTCTGAGTTCAATTCTCTCCAGATTCAGTTTCGTCATATCAGCCTTCTCATGTTTTCCATGTTTGCACGCGCGGTTATCGAGTGCCGATTGATTCGTAGTCGCCGAACCCGAACTGCTCGTCGTCGGGGCCGAACAGGTAATAGCTCTCGGCCTTTTCCGCATCTCTCTGGAAGCCTCGGACTATCTGTCCGCCGGCAAGTGCGCTCTTAAAACCATCTCGCGCCTGAAGCCGCCACGCAAGGTGCTCGTTTGCTCCCCGCCGGCTGACCGCCGATATGTCGTCGGGTATCGTTACCCTGGTTGAGGCTTCGACCGTTGGTCTTTCACCGGCAAGCGTCGCCCGCGCGTGCGGCGAGTCTATCCACCACTCGGCGAACACGCGGTCTGAGGGTATGTGCGGGTCGAAGACCGACGAGAGCCCCTCCCCGTAGTAATTCTCTTCGTACCGCCGGATTATCGCCCCGAGCTTGTTTATATTAAGGTGCGCGTTTCGAGAAGAGAGCGGGTCAAAAGTCCAGAATATCAGCGGCACCCCGGCTCGTAGCGCGTGTTCTCGCTGCGCGAGCTTCATACGAAATCCTATATCTTTGTGCCGCAGACTTTCTTGCACCGCCGCGAGGTGTGAATGGTACGCAACGTTTTTGCCGACGAGCGCAAGCATCGTGTGCACGAACCCGATTATTCTTCCATCCCCGTCAAAAGCGCCTATTGTCGGCGCCTTACAGGCCTTCGATATCATATAAAGCCGAATCGGCATTATCCCGATGTCTTCATCATTCCAGACCGCGCGTTCGAGCTCGATGCACTGCTGGAAATCTTCTATTGTTTCGCACTCTCTGATTGTTATCTCAAGGTCGGACATAAGGGTGGAGTATAAGATTGAACATTGTGACATTCAAGCGGACAATCGAGGCTCGCGTCCAACCCTCGGTCTCTGGCCGAGGCTTAAACTGACCGCTGCCGCCGTGCTATACTTTCGCAGAATGAGCGACTCAAATAAGAGCGTACTCGACAAAGCCGAATCGCTTGCCCGGCGCATACTCGAAAAGCTCGGGGCGAAAGTCGACGGCACACTGGGCGCGGACGGCACAAAGACTTTGAGCGCCCGCGAGGTCGGCGATCTTACGTCTCGCATCGAGCGCGTCATCGAGGCACATTTGAGGGAAGACAAAGAGGGGGTCAAGAGGCTTGCTCCTAATCACTATAAAGTCCTTTTTACGTATGAGGAGGCCAACCGGCTGAGCCCTGCCTACATCGAGGCCCTCGCCGGCGAGCTCGAAGCGAATATATTCGAATACGTCAACAACCGCCGGTACGAGACGCGCGGCTCCGTTTCGGTGGAGACGGGTCGCGACCTCTTCGCAAAGACCACGGTCATCAAAGCCCTGTTCGAAGGCGATCCGGAAGTGGCCGCGCCCGCCGGACTCCCACTCGAGTCGGCCCCGCAACCAAGGTCCGCGCGGGCCGGGGGCGCAAGGAAGGTTACGCTTTCGACGCCCGCGGGGACGAACTTACGACATCCTGCTCAAACCGGGCGGCGCGCCTTCCGTAATTGGGAGGGGCGCGGGAAACGCCCTTCGAATCGATGACGCGAGCATATCCCGGCTGCATTGCTCGATAGCGATCAAGAGCGGCGGACAGGTCGTTATAGCTGACCTCGGCAGCTCGAACGGGACTCAGGTTAACGGCCGCCTGCTTGCCGCCAACGAGGCCCGCGCCCTGGAAGAGGGCGACCAGATCAAGGTGGGAGACATTGACCTTTCTGTCTTGAAGCTTGATTGAGACTTTTTTTGGACACCGCTGGACGCTTGCTACTATAGAATAAGGGTTCACAGCATCTATGCTGATCCCATACATCCTGACCCTGGTCTTCATAGGGATCGGGATACTAATCGCGCTCATCATTGCCTGGGCCGCATGGCGGCACCGCAGCCCTTCCCAGCAAAACGAAGGCGATATGCCGAAGGACTTGAAAGAGTTCGGCCCCGTCGCCACTAACCGCTGGATCAAGGGTCTGAGAATCTTCCTGGTGGTGCTCATCCTGGTCGTTTTCGGGTTCCACTATTACTGGGTTTTCCGCGCCGATTCGAGCTCCGGCTTTCGCCCAGGCCAAGGTGCGCGATGCGCGCAACATCAGGCTGGCCGAGTCGGGTTTAAAGGGGTGGCTGATCGACCGGTCAGGAGACCTCAAGCGCTCGCTCGCGCGATACCAGTATGACCCGCAGACCGGAAACATAACTCGCCTTTACGCACTCGGCGAAGCGGCCATTCACATAACGGGGTATTCGGACTACGTGCTCGGCGCGGGCGGGCTCGAAGCCGCGTACCGGAGGTGGCTGACCGAGCCGACGAGCACTTATAACCAGCTCGCATCGCCAATCCCCGTTGGTCAGGACCTTCAGGTGAGCATTGATTTGGAGCTGCAAAAGGAAGCCTACAACCTGTTAAAGCAGACCGGAAAACCGGCCGCGGCCATCGTGCTGAGCCTTCCGAACAACGAAGTCCTGGCAATGTCGTCGACGCCGAGTTTCAAACCGGAGGATTTGCAGAAGGAGGAGAACTGGCGCAAGCTCACCGAACAGGCTGAAGACTATAAGGCCCTGACCTTCAGCCCGCTCGTCAACCGGGCGCTTGGCACCCTCGTTACAGGAGGCGCGGCCTTCTATTACAGACCCGGTTCTACCTTCAAGATCTTTGTCGCGGCGGCGGCCATCGACTCCGGGGTGGTTGATGAAGTATTCCTTTGCAAACAGGGCGGGTTTTCGCCCCCCGGCACGAACCGTACCATCAGCGATTTTGATAATCACGTCCACGGCAACCTCGGTCTGCTCGACGCGTTCCGCGTTTCATGCAATCAGTATTTCTCGCAGCTCGGCATCAAGCTCGGCAAAGAGCGGCTGGCTGAATACGCCAAGAGACTTCATTACTTCACGGCGCAGCAAGATAGAATTGAGCGCCAGAACGACCTCTGGCAGGTAACGAAGGGCAACGAGAACCAGTTCAATTACATTTTCGCTCCGCCCGTGCCAAAGATGAACCTGGAGCGAGGGGCCACCGACTACGACATCGCGCTTCAATCTATCGGGCAGGGCTTTGACGATATGACGGTCATGTCAATGGCGCTGCTTGCCGCGACCGCTGCGAGCGCGGACGGGGCGCTCGTCGCCCCAACATTCGAGTCCGGCGCTCCTCGGAAGGTGATCTCGCAGTTTATATCCGCCCAATCCGCCGAGCGATTGCGCCAGTTGATGAGAGCAGTAGTTGAGAGCGGGACCGCCGCGACCGCGTTCTCCAGGGCCGGAGTAACGGCTGGCGGGAAGACCGGCACCGCGGACAGACCCGTGACCTACCCCTCCCTGGATCGTGCCGGCCGCCAGTTGCGCAACCGGGAGGGCGAGCTTGTTTATGCGCGTGAAGATTGGGTTGACGCATGGTTTATAGGCTATGCGCCCGCCGATAACCCGCAAATCGCGTTCGCGGTCGTGGTAGAAAACGGCGGGCCCGGCGGCGAGGTCGCGGCCCCGATTGCTGCCGCGCTTATTAAAAAGGCAATAAGCCTGGGGGTGATACAGGGAGTTGCCGCGCCGGTCGTCGCAACCCCGGCGCAGCCGCGCCCCTCAACTAATCAACGGCGTCAATAGGGAGCGAAGGGATGGAAAGACAACAACCGCGGTCACAACGCACCAGTCCGACACTACATCTGCTTGCAATAGTCTTTGTTCTCGGCCTCTCTCTGCTCGGCTACGTCGCGGTAATCTGGTCGGGCAACCTGCACGGGTATTCACCCAGCAAGATTGTCGCTGCGCGTGATCTCGGGTTCTTCATCGTCATAATCGGTATCTTTTTCTGGCTGACGCGAAAACAGAAGTTCCGGGGCGAAATGATCGCGCTCACCGCCGCCGTGCTTCTGTTTTCCGCCGGGCTCGTCATGCAGTATCGGCTCTTCTCCGACCCCGAGTACGGCGCGCGAAGCGAGAGGAGCGAGTTTCGGAGGGCAAAGGGGCAGGCCATCCGGCTGTTGAACATAAAGACCGGGTACGACGATCAGAAGAAGGCCCTTCTTTTCGGCTCGCCCGAGGCGGTGCCCGAAAACCCGCCGGTCCTCGATAAGCTGCCCGACCGCGAATACTCGATTGGTGATATTCTCACCTCCGTAAATACATACATACCGCTAATCGCCCTGCTGGCGATGGCCGGAGGGTTCGCGCTTTTTAGAAGCGATAAGACGCTTCTATGGTTCCAGCGGCACGCGCTTATTATCGGCGTCGCGACCCTGATACCCTTCTCGGTGATCGCGTTCCTCAGCGAGTCGGGCAAGTTCCTGGGACAGACGACGCCCTGGGAAGGGGTAAAGATATTCTTTCTCCTAAGCTTTGCCGGGTTGCTCGCGGACACTTATCACCACTTGCGTCGGACGCGCTGGGGGCTGCCTCCGGCGCGCTACCTTTTGCCATTTATGTTGATCGCCGCAATGCCCGTCGTCCCTTTCTTCGCGTTGTCGGACTTCGGGCAGATGCTTGTCTTCTTCGGCGTCTATTTCATGCTTTACGTCGTCGCCGTCCGAAGCAAGGCGCAGCTTGTCTATGCGCTGCTCGTAGTCATCGCCGTTTTCGGAATCTTCTCGGCCGTCTCGGCAGCCAAGGAAGGGTTCGGAATTCCGGCGCGCGTCCATTTCAGGTTTTATCAATGGACCCACACCTGGGAACCGCCCCCGCCTGAGACGTGGTGGTGGAATAAGGACTATAACAATTATCTGAGAGTCAAAGAGCTTCCCCCGCCGACCGACCCGAAGGAAGTAGAACAGCGAAACCGCGAGGCGTGGAGCGATAAGGTGCTTCAACAATCTCAAGGACTGTTCGGCATAAATGAAGGCGCGGTGCTGGGCGAAGGGCTCGGCCTCGGCTTCCCGGAAATTGTTCCGATCTCCGATTCGGATTTCATATATGCCGCCTGGTCGGAAGAGACCGGACTTATTGGAGGGCTCATTCTTCTGATCACAATTGCCGGGCTTATCTATGCCGGCTCGGCCATAAGCTTAGCCTCGCCCGATATGTACACCAAGCTACTCGCCGCGGGTTTTACGGCCTTTATTGGGTTCCAGGCCGTGGTAAACATAGGGGGGGTCCTGCGCATGCTGCCCATTACCGGCATCACTCTACCCTTCGTGAGTCACGGCGGCTGGTCGCTGATAACGTCGTTTGCGATGCTTGGCATTCTGCTCGCGTTTTCGCATCGCAATTCGATTGCCCGACCCGTGGTCGAAAAGGCCCCGGAGTTTGTTCCGGTTAGATAACCATTATGTGTCGAGTTTTCAAAAGCGGAGACAATCTTGTCCCAAGATGAGATTTTTGAAAATAAAATGCCGATCCGCTCGAAATTCGATTAAAGCGTGTCTTTGCAACAGATGGAAACTGTCGAAGGATTTTTTTGATCGGCTGGCACAGACCTTGCAAAGCCATAGAGCAGACTCATGGGCATCACCCACCCAACGATGCTCGCAAGATACAACCTGAGGGGCCAAGAGGCATCGGAAAGTTCCGATGCCTTTTTCTTTTGAGCCGAACTTTAGACTCTATTGATGAAAGCGACCCGGGTGTGAGCCCTTGGTGCGAAGCGCAAGCGCGCTATCGCGGCAGATGAGCATGAGCCGCCGCTCGTTTATGGGGTTGACACCCGACGGGCTATAGACGAGCCTGTACCAGTGCTTACGCAGATCATCCGCAATTATCTTTGCCGCCTCGTCAGATTTTTCTACCGCGAATATCGCCCCGCCCGTCCCGGTAGTGAGTTGTTCGAGCGCGGCCGGCGGCTTGGGCTTGTCGCGGGCCAGGGCGCCTCGCGTCCGGTCGGGGACCTGTATTGCGTAAAGCATCACGTTCTCATCCTGGAGCGTTCGCAATGCGGCATCGAACTTCGTCTTACTTTCGCTATCGTACCCGTCGCTGATAAGGATAATGGCGCGCTTATCGTAACCGGTCTTCGCATTTGACGAGAGCGCGTCGGTGACCGCGATCAACGCGTCGTAGAGGTTGGGGAATCCTTTTCGGACAAGCTTCGCGTGAGCCGCTTGAAGCTTTTCAAGCTCGGGGGTCATATCTTCGAGGATTTCTGCCGTTTCGTTATAGCCGACAATCATCATCTCGTCGTCGGCATAGAGCTCGTTTATTACGCTTGCAATCGTCTTTTGAAGCGCGGCGGGCTCGACCTTCAGATTCGAGCTGTCGTCGACCATAAGTATTATCCGCGTCCCGGCGTCGATCCTTGAAAACGTTTCGATCTCTTGCGAAACTCCACCGTCATAGAAATCAAAATCTTCCCTCGTCACAACTCTTCCTTCGGGCGCGCGCGCGATAACGTTTAGCGTTAGGGTACGTCGGCCCGCGGTATTCGACTTCCCCGATTGGGCGGGCGCAAGACCGGCGCCCAGGATCAAGACCGCCAGGAGCGACAGGGTATAAAGGCGAATCCCTTCTTTTATCGGCAACATTTTGAACTCCTCGTCAAACCGCTTTAGCTTGATTATTCCAGATGACCCTTAAGAGGCGCAATGAGAGCAGTGTACAAAAATACGATCATTAATTATGGCGACCGCGCTTGTCACCTGTTGTGAAGGGTTGCTATTCTTGCATTTCTTGTTTGGGACCACTACCGACCTATGGATAACCAGTCAGCCATAACAAACCGCGAGCACTTCGAGAAACTGGTAAAAGAGCTTAAAGCGCTTGAGGAGAAGATTCACCAGGGAGGCGGGCCGGACCGCATCGCCCGCGAGCACAAGAAGGGAAAGCTTACGGCGCGCGAGCGCATACAACGCCTTTTCGATGAAGGATCGCACTTTCTCGAAACCGGGCTTCTTATCGCCTATGACCAGTATGACGGGCAGGCCCCGGCGGCGGGGGTCGTTACGGGCCTCGGCCGCATAGCCGGGCGCGAATGCGTCGTTGTCGCCAATGACGCGACCGTTAAGGCCGGGTCCTGGTGGCCCGAGACTGTCAGAAAGGTTTTGCGGCTGCAAGAGATCGCGATGCGTTGCCGCTTGCCTATAATCTATCTCGTGGACTCGGCGGGCGTGAATCTCCCTTACCAGAGCGGTGTCTTTCCCGGTCAATACGGGGGCGGTCGCATATTCTTTTACAATTCTGTCATGCGGCGATATTTAAAGGTGCCGCAGTTAGCCGCGGTCATGGGCCAGTGCGTCGCGGGAGGGGCTTATTTGCCCGCGCTCTCCGATTTCATAATCATGGTCGAAGGGACTTCCTTTATGGGGCTCGGGGGACCAAACCTCGTGAAGGGGGCGACGGGACAGACCGTCGACAGCGAGACGCTCGGCGGCGCGCGAATGCATAATCAGATTTCTGGCGTCGCGCACTACCTGGCCAAGAACGACGAAGAGTGCATCGATAAGCTTCGCGAGCTCGTCACCGAGCTTCCGTTGCCTCCGCAGCCCAGAGTGCCGATAAGAGAACCAATGGCTTCGGGTCGGCCCGAGGCCGAGATTTATGACATCATACCGGCCGACCACCGACACCCCTACGAAATGCGCGATGTCATCAACTGCCTGGTTGACGGGGGCGAGGTTGACGAGTTTCAGGCCGAATACGCGCGCGAGATGATAACCTGTTACGCGCGGATCGAAGGGATACCGGTCGGGATAATCGCCAACCAGCGTGGGCTTATCCGCGGCCCGTCGGGCAGGCCCCCGAAGTTCGGCGGCATCATCTATACGGACTCGGCAGAAAAAGTCGCTTACTTCATTGAGACTTGCAACCGCCACGAGACTCCCCTGCTCTTTTTGCAGGATGTCGCCGGGTTTATGGTCGGTACGGAGGCCGAGGCATCAGGGATAATCCGCGCGGGCGCGCGCTTCGTCGAAGCGATGGCGACGGCGACGGTGCCAAAGCTCGTGCTTACGATCAATCACGCTTCGGGCGCGGGCTATTACGCGATGGCGGGGCAAGGTTTTGACCCGGATTTCATATTCACATGGCCTACGGGGCGGATGGGCGTGATGGAAGGCGAGTCCGCGGTAATGGCATTGTTTAGCGCCGAGCTTGATAAGTTAAAACGTGAAGGGCGCGAGCCCGACGAGGCGATGCGCAAAGAGATGGACAGGGTGCGCGATAAGTATGAACGGGAGCTTGACGCAAAGTTCGCTGCGGCGCGCGGGTTTGTGGATGCCATCATCACTCCCGAACAGACGAGGCCAACGCTTGCGCTTGCGCTCAAAGCCGCGCTAAACAACCCCGGACCGCACCTGGGCGTTCCGATGATGCCCTAGCGCTTGTGAATCTGTTTCGCAGTCTTTTTTGATTTTCTGAAACCCAATGGAGGTTCAAGATGAAACCACGCCTTTCGGTTTTGAAGCTCGCGGCCTGTTGCTCTGTTCTGGCCGCGTCGATTTCCTGTGATTCGCCTGGAAGCAATAGCAATAACAGAAACGCGACCAACGGCAACGCTAATACGCCCGCGGCCACTTCAACTAGCGGCACGCCCGCGGGCGCGCAACCCGTCGCCGGCGCGCCCGGCTTTTTTATGGCCGGACCGACGGGCGACGTAACTCTTCAGTTTACCGCGCCCGGCGATGGCGCGACCATTCAAGGCAATGCGGTTGCACCTACGTTTACGGTGACCAACTACCCGATATATAAAGACGACCCTCGCAATAAGGGGCAGCACATCCACGTAATCATCGACAACGAGCCCTACGAAGCCAACTACAACCCGAGTCAGCCGTTCAGCCATGACAAGCTGAAGAATCTCGCGCCGGGCACGCACACGATTCGCGCCTTCCCCAGCCGCGAGTGGCACGAGTCGATAAAGGAACCCGACGGATCGCCTTTTGATTTTGTCGTCTTCCACACGGGGCAGCCCACAGCCCAGGTCACGGACGCCAGCCTGCCTCTGCTGACATATTCACGCCCTAAAGGCGAGTATAAGGTGAATGACGACCCGCGCGGGCTGATGCTCGATTTTTATCTGACGAACGCGCCGCTCGGGCCCGATCAATTCAAAGTCAAGTACACGCTTAGCCAGAACGGCAAAACGCTCAAGACCGAAGAGCTGACAAGGTGGGAACCCGTCTGGTGGAAATGGGCAGACTTCCAGCCGGGCGATTACAAAGTGGTGCTTGAGCTGCTTGATAAGACGGGCAAGCCTGTTCCCTTCAAGGTGGGAAACCTGGACTATAACCGCACCGAGCGGACATTCAAGGTCGTCGCCGAAGGCCAGCCAGCCGCCGGGGCGCCTGGCAATTCGAACGCGGCCGGAAACCGCAACGCGAGTCATTGATCATAAAGAGACTCGGCCTGCTCAAAAAAGGAGAGTGCCCGCCAAAAGTGGCGGGCACTCTCCTTTTGCCAGGATTATTTTACCTCCCGGCGCTTTAATCATTGAGACGTATCGAGGAGACCATCGTCTGGAACACCCGCTCATACGACCTGTAATCATGTTCCGGCGCGACGCCTATAACATAAAACAGGTCGCCGTTGCGAAGCATCGTCGTATAGACCGAGATTACCTCATTTCGACCCGTCACTTCAGACCGGTTGGCGAGCGTGACCGCCAGCCCATTCCGAGAAGCGATATTACCGCTCTCGTAATTGCCGTACCTGCGAAGGCCCTGATTACTCTGCGAGAGCTGGTTCAAAAAACTATCCGTCGCCTGCCTCAGATTTCGGCTGTTTGATTGAGCAACCCCGAACATCGCTCCGTGAGTAAAGACAAACCTGCCCTGATAATCGCCATAGGCGCCTTCGGGCGCAAAGGTGATTTCGCCGTTGCCGCCCAGCTCCTGCCAATTGTCCGGCACGGCCACCTGAAACAGGTTTCCACCGTTGTATGTCCTGTAGCGCGAAGAAGGATACGCGACCCGGCCTAGCTGCCCTCTCTCCCCACGCTGCGGGTTGCGCTGGCTGCTGCGGCCTATCTCTTCCATCGTGCGGGCGCGCGGCATATCGCGCAGCCTCGCTTGAACACGGCTGAACTCCGCGGTGTTTCTGACCGGGTTTGACACGCGGAGCATGTCCAGCTTCCCTGTTTATCGCTTCGTAGCGGTTTCCAGGGTTGGGATGACTGCTGAGCCATTCCGGGCCGCTGCCCCCGCTCTGACGCTCGATAATCCGAAACATATCGGCAAGGTCTCTAGCGTCATACCCGGCGTTTGCCATGATCTGCGCCCCAAGCGTATCGGCCTGTCGCTCGAATTCGCGACCGTACTTGAGCAGGAAGACGCCCGGCACTACCTGACTCGCACCCGCAACCACCTGCCCCAGGCCACCGCCTATGACGGCCCCGGCAATCTGCCCAAGAATAGACCCGATCTGGTATTTCTGGCCCTTACCGGCCTGCGCCGTGCCATGGCGCAATGCGACGTGGCTTATCTCGTGCGCCATCACGCCGGCAAGCTGTCCTTCGTTTTGTGCCGCTTCGATCAGTCCGCGATTGACGTAAGTAAAACCGCCCGGCAGCGCGAACGCGTTGATGTCGCGCGCGTTGACTACCTTGAATGAATAACGAAACTGGGGCTGCCGGAATTGCGCGGGTATGCCCTCGACCAGCCGGCGACCGATGCCCTCGACATAATACTGAACGTTGCTGTCATCGAGCATGGGCAACTGTCGCTCGACCTCTCTGGCGGCCTCGCTCCCATACTTCACGTCGTCGCTCACACTGTAACCGTTCTTTGGAGCTTCGACCCGTGTTTGACCAAAAACCTGAAAGGGTAATGCGAGCATGCAGCTCAGCATCAAAACGCTTGCGATTGGTCTGACTCTACGCACCTGTTTCATAATACTCCTCTCTTAAAGCCGCGCGCCCTACAGGACACAGCAAGCCGGGTTTTGACGCATGATACCTATATGATTCCTCCCGCATACCAAGTGTTGCTCGTCGATCTTTGCCGCCGGGCCAGGCCGCACCGGCGGGCGATCAATTGTCCTCATTCCTCTTTAGCGGCTTCTTACTCGCTTCTGCCTTCGCCCCTTTGCGCTTTGGCGGCTCAAAGGAGGAAAGGCTGTCGGGGACCTCATTCATTGATCGCGCAGTGTCCGTATAAGTCTTAGCCTTATTCCTATGCCCCTCGCCAAAGCAGACTCCCACCGGCTCGCTCCCCAGTTTGAAGGCTCGCTTCGTGGTATCGTCGCAATAGGCAGATGCGATCCTTCCGGTCTGTGAGCATACCTCGATCATAACCTCTGAAACCACATTTGAGGACGATGACAACTTCGATGAATCCGTATCATCCTCGTCGGCGGGATAGAGTGGGCTCTCATAATCGGCCGTGAAAAGATAATCGTCTGAGAACCCATGCGTGCAAGTCGCATAGGGTTCGGTCCCCGAAATAAAGACCTCTTGCCGGCGCGACCCGCACCCGTCAGTCGCGAGCAACCCGGTGTCGGGATCGATCTCCGCGGTTATGATGCCGCCGGGCTTCGTGAAGTCATCTCCACCAAGGTCGCTTCTAATCTCTACCGCCTCTTTTACAAAATCGGCCCATAGCGGCATGGCGGTCTCCGAAGCCTTCAGCCCTAAATCCGTATTGTCATCGTAGCCTACCCAGACCACGCAGACCATGTTAGGCGTGTAGGCGGCGAACCAGCCATCGTTTGAAGTACCGGTCTTGCCGGCGATTGCGCCTTTTGCGCCCATCGAGTGAAGCTTGGAGGCCGTTCCCGAGTTGACGACCGTCCGCATCATGCTCGTCATCAAGTAAGCCACCTGCGGCGAGAATACGCGGGTGCTTGTCGCCAGCACGCTCTCCGCCCCACCCTCAAGATCAGCACGCGCAATCTGACGGACGGGCACGGGCTTGAGCGCCATTCCATTGTTCGCAAACGCTGTATAAGCGGCGGCAAGCTGCAACGGTGTTACCTCGGTTGTGCCAAGCGCCATCGAAGGATAAACCTTCTGATCAGCAAGCCCGCAATCTTCGGCAAGGTCCGCTATCGTGCCGAGCCCAACACGCATCGCCACGTCAACGGTGGGGACATTTAAGGAGCGAGCAAAAGCTTCCCTCAGCGTCACCTCGCTATTCGTATAACCGCCGCCGTAATTCGTGGGCTTATACTCCCGCCGACCCCCGTCGAAAGTGAAAGAGCGCTCGGAATCCAGAATCTTCGTTGCCGCCGTGTATGATCTCATCCCGAGAGCCGAGGCATAAACAAACGGTTTGAATGTTGAGCCCGGCTGCCTCAGGGCGTCAGTGGCCCTGTTGAGCTGACTCTCGCCATAGCTGCGACCGCCGACCATGGCAAGAACCTCGCCGGTATGCGCGTCGAGCGCAACAAGCGCGGCCTGTACCTTCCGCCCATCGGCTTTTTTCTTAGACCCGGAAAGGAGCTTGTTGACACGCTCGGCGTGCTTGTTTACCGCCTCGTGCGCGGTTCGCTGGAGCCGGGGGTCCATGGTCGTATAGACACCCCTGCGTATTGCCATTCCGCTTGCGCCGTAACGCTCTTCAAGGAAGCTCTGCGCATAATCGACAAAGTAGCTGCTGCCGTAATCGTTAACAACCTCTCGCTTCTTGAGCACTAGAGGTTCGCGCTTTGCCGCTTCGGCCTCTTCACTCGTAAGGGCTTCGGTTTCAACCATCGCATCAAGCACGACGTTGCGTCTCTCGGCGCCGGCCGCCGTGTCTCTATGCAATCCGTATCGGTTCGGCGCGTGTATAAGCCCCGCAAGATAAGCTGATTCCGCGAGGGTCAACTGATCAAGCCTTTTGCCAAAATAGACCTGGGCCGCCTGCGCGAACCCGTTTATCGCGAAGGTCCCCATCTGACCGAGATATACCTCGTTGCAGTAGTGGGCGAATATCTCTTCCTTCGTGAGCTTTGATTCGAGGACGATGGCCATTGCGGCCTCTTTTATCTTGCGGCGGAAGTTTCTGTCATTCGTCAGAAAGGCGTTTTTAATAAGCTGCTGCGTGATCGTCGAGCCCCCCTGGACAATCCCGCCCTGGTCAATATCTGCCCACATCGCGCGCGCAACGCCTCGCCAGTTGACGCCCATGTGGCTAAAAAACCTCCGGTCCTCTATAGCGACGATCGCATTCTTTAGACTTTGAGGGATGTCGTCAAACGAAACCATTATCCGCTTCCGGCGGTCATCGCCTTCGACGGCGGCGAGCAGCTCGCCTTCGATATTAGCGTTCTTGAGTTTTGCTCCAGTCTGAAGGTTTTCAAGCGCCGCCACACGGCCGCCGTTGATCTCCATCCTTAGCGGGACCAGACCCATTCCGCCCCGCGGAATAATCTCAATGCTCTTTTCCTCTACTGAAAACGAGCCGGCCGACTTACTACTCCCATCTTCCCTTCGCTGATATCCGGCCGCGATCAGATAGCTTGATATTTCATCCCCGGCCAGCCGGTCGCCTATCGACACCTTGAAGGGCGAGGTGAATATGCCGATGGAGTCATCGAGAAAGGCGCGCTTCAATCGCCCGTCTATCTCTCGCGAAAGTTTTGTCCAAAAAAAGAACCCGACGCTCAGGGTGATGACGGCAAGGATGCCGAGCGTGATCAGCACTCTCGGCTGACGGAGCCGCCTGGCGAATGCTTTAAAAGGTCTTTCAAGAACCTGGCGAGAGCGCCACGTGGTAGCTCTGGGCTCCGACCGTCGCGGCCTGTCCTGGGCAACCGGTACTGATGTCGCCGCCCTGCTCCCCGTATGCTTGATCGAAAGTGTGCTAAGTTCTTTCATTCACATCACCCCCACACCTTAAGAGCAAGGGCGATGCCATTTTCCTGGTCAGGCTATTAAGCGTGATTTGCTTGAAATTGTGGGTCTGAAAGTGGGCGCGCGGGGTCGGCAATAGGTCAGGGTGGACTCTTCTGGTACGCGGGGCGCTGCCGACCCGGTCAGGCATCGGCAGCATTTTCAGGAAAAGTATTATCTGTAGATATATGAGGTGCTCTTCTTCTGATCCCACTGGATGCTGTCTATGTTGTCAGGGTCGGAAGAGAATATCTCTTCGCTCAGGTTGTCGGTGCTGACATTCTGGCCGACATTGACGTAGTAGACAATTTTTCCTATAGGGTCTTTTTCGTCCTCCCGATCAACTTTGCGTATCTCGGTTGTGATGCCGTGCTTTTCAAAAATCTCCCTCAGTATCTCATCCGTTTCGTCAACGCGGCGAGATGTGATTGTCAACTCCATCGCGCGGAAGACCTGCGCGGGCTCATAATATTCGAGCACATAGAGCACGAGCAGCACGAATACCGCGAGTATTATCGAGAGCGCCGGACGCCCCACGCCCGTCGCCAGCCCAATGGCGAGGCTGACCAGGAGGACCGTGATCTCTTTCGGGTCTCGTATGTTTGTCCTGAACCTGACGAGCGATGCGGCGGCGAAAATACCGAACGCGCGCGCGGCGTTATCCGCGACAATCATCATCAAGGCCGACGCGACCACCGCAAGCAGTATCTGTGTCTGGCCAACGTAAGGGTTACGCTGCATCACCGGCACATCTTTCCTCGGCCTATAGGCAAGCATCGCCGTCAGCAGCGCCGCGAGCGCGAGCTTTAGGATTATGCTGGCAGTCAACTCGAGATAGTTAACGTCACCGGTTGTCTCATCCGACACGTCTGAAGATGAGAACAGACCCCCAAACGGGAGGGCCCCGTCATCGCGCGCGGCGGGTTGTTGAGCAGGATTCTGGGTAGGACTCTGTTGGGCCTGCTGACCGGGTACGGGCTGGGCCGGGGTTTGCGGCGCTACCCTTTCGGCCGCCGGTGTCTGTTGCGTCGTCGGGGTTGGCCCCTCGCGGCGCGCGATCAAATAAATCACAACGGCCAGCGTAAGAACGCCGACTAATAATAAGCGCAATCAGAAGAGCCGGGTTACTCGATAACTTTCCAACCGGCGAGCTGGCCGCCGGGCTCTTTCTTTTGTTTCCGAGATTCGATGCTCGCCGAATTGCATCCTGCGCGCTGAGCCTGACATCCTGGAACCTGTCGCCCTCGCGTCCTCTGCCTCGATCATCATCTGACGAATCATCAAATCGGTCTCTGCCGTCGCTCATAAAAGAATCTACCTCGATTTTGGAAAATGCCCTGGTAGTATTTAGCAACCGTTATGCCCACGGGTCGGGTTGCGAGAGAATGCCGCGGAAATACGCAAAAACGGGCCAATTCAGGTCGTCACGGTGCTAAAGCTCCGAAGAGTGCAAAGCAGGAGCAATGAATGGGATGAATCGTTTCAGTACTCGCTCGCGCAGGCGCACCCGGGCGCGGCTAGACTACGCCCTCCATAGTCTCTTCAATAAGCTGGTCGACCACCGAGTTGAGGTTGCCCGTCTCTCTGAATTTGCGCAACTGACGGTCGGCGCTTGTGCCTCTTTCAAGTATCGTGAATACGTGCTCGACCTCCTTGCGGCTGCCAAGCTCGTCGACTACGTCGTCGACAAACTCGACAAGCTCGCGAATCAAGTCCGCGACAGGCACCTCGACCTGCTTCCCGAAATCGATCAACTTTCCTTCAATGCCCCAACGCACCGCCCTCCACTTGTTCTCCTGTATCAGCGCGCGGCGGTAAAGCCTGAACCCCATGTTCTGCCGGTACAGCTTGTACAGCTTCGCTATTATTGCCTGGATCAGCGCGGCTAGCGTTATGACCTCGTCTACCTTCGAAGGCAGATCGCATATCCTTATCTCAAGCGTCGGGAATAGCGGGTGCGGTCGTATATCCCACCAGATTTTTTTCGGCTTGTCGATGCACCCGGTCTTGAGCAGGAGCTTGACGTAGTTGTCGAATTCGGAATAGCTGCTGAAGTAATCGGGGATGTCGGTCCTCGGAAACTTTTTGAATACTTCGGACCTGTAGCTCTTCAGCCCCGTGTCATGGCCCATCCAGAACGGGGAGCTAGTCGACACCGCGAGAAGGTGCGGCAGAAAATACCGCGCTGCGTTCATCAGGTGAATCTGCGCCTCGCGGTCGTCGACTCCCACGTGCACGTGAAGCCCGAAGATCAGGAGCGAATGGGCGAGGAACTGCATCTCGTTTATCAAAGCTTCATAATGCTGGTCGGGCGTAATCTTCTGGTCGCGCCACAGAGAGAACGGGTGGGTCGATGCGGCGGCGATCCTCAGTCCCTTCTTCTGCGCGAGCCCGGCCACGGTCCTGCGCAGGTTTATCAGGTCAGCCCGCGCCTCCTGTACGTTATTGCAGATCCCCGTGCCCACTTCGACCATAGACTGGTGCATCTCGGGCTTCACCTGCTCGCCCAGCAGCATGCGCCCCTCTTCGATCATCTCCGTAATGTGCGAGCGGAGCTCTCGTGTTTCCGGGTCTATGATCTGAAACTCTTCTTCAATCCCAATAGTGAAATCGGCCATAACACCTCTTGATGATCAAGTCCTTTATACTTGATTGCTCGACCAGTATTGCGGGAGGTCGCCTTTGATGATGAGCTTATATCTAGCCGACGAGCATCGTGGGAACCATGCCGGCTCCTGACGTAACGTTTGCCAGCGATGAAGAGGAAAGCCTTGTGAAGCTGCCCTTGACGCGCCCGAAAAAGAGCAGCGGGTCGAGGTCGAGCAGTTGCTCGATCATCTCAACCCCTCCGCCTTCGCCGCCGACGTATGGGAAGATCTCGCGAGAGGTATTGACGCGCTCTTGAGTAAGATAATCGCCCGCAAGCGCGCTCTCCAGGGCGCGGTCCCAGGTCCCTTCGTCCGACTCCCAGCCGATGTAGATGCCATGCCCGCCGTAATCGTCATTCGGCTTCAGCACGAGCCGGTCCCGATTCTCGCGCACGAACTTTAGCAATTCGATCTCCGCGCCCTTGTAAGTTGTCTTGACATCCTCGACTCGCCGGGTCCAGGGCACGCTCTTCAGTATCGCGGCGCGCTCCTGCTCGCTGAAGTAATGCTCGTGTCGCTCGTCGGTCAGCACGCCAAAAAGCATCTTCTTATGAACGTACTTTGTTCTAAAAGAATTGACGAAGATCGCGGCCCGCATACGGTATGCTTCGACAAACGCCTTGCACTCGTCAACTTTTTCAAGCAGCTCGGTCGTCAGCACGCGACGATAGACCAGATCGATTGGAAAATCGCCGTGGCACAATTTTTCGTCGCGCATCTCCAGCTCGCGCGGGTCCGCAATCGTCGTCTTGTAGCCTCGTCCTTCAAAATACTCTTTGAATAACTCGAACTCGCGCTGCGTCGGCAAACCCTTGTAATCGACTATCGCGATGCTCGGTCGATCCGACGTGCCGCGCACCTTCGCGTATACAGATAACAGCGCATCAAGTAAGTTGTCGCGGCAGAACATCGCCGTAACATCGTGCGTCCGCCTGAACTCTCGCATTAAAGGGAGGTCAAGAAAAATCTCCGCCGCCACGTCCTGGTACGCGATGCCGGCGGGGCATTCGGCGTTCAGCTCGACAAACTGGTAATCGTCAGTCGTCAGAAAAGAGTCGAGCCTGGAGGTCACGGAAATATCTTCATATCCGGGATGTATCGCGACAAGCTCCTCTTCGCCTTCCGTCAGCCCGATCTGTTCGAGCATCAGAGGGTCGCCCGGCGCGAGGCGGCCGACCTTCTCGATGGCGCTCCAGACCGTCTCACAGATTTCAGTTATGCGCGCCCAGTTTTGGCGGGTCACAAAATGCGGACGGAGGTACGGCGTCAGCATGCGCCCGCCGAAGACGAGCCGCACTTCATTGAGCCGGTCGGCGAGGTACGCGCGTGACTCTTCAAGCAGACGCGGCTCGCGCTCGATCAAATCAATGTAGTCGCGTGCTGCCTGGCTTGGCGAAATCATCTTTAATCCGCTCCGGCTGGCTGGCTCAGGTCAGGCCGCTTTATCTCGTGATCGAGAAAATCTATCCACCTGTGCTGTTTAATCGTCGGCTCGCCGTGCAGCGCCGTGTCGATTGCGAGGTCCGCGACTTTCTCGACCATCCATTTAAAATAGACCGAGCCTACGGACCACCAGTCCGCGTCGGGCGCCGGGTTCATGTAGTCGATTGCGTAAGGCGTCCCTTTGTATATCGCGAACTCGACCGTGTTGATATCGTAGCCGAGCGCCTTGTTTATCAGGATCGTCTCGCGGCGTACCCGCTCATCCATCTCCGGGTCGAGATAGTTATCGACGACCAGGTATCGCTGGAAGATCGGGTCATAAGGCATGGGACAGACGTCGCGCTTGCCTATGCAGTATGACCTCACGTAGTGGTCGAACGGGATGTACTCTTGCAATACCATGCAGTCGGTCCCGCTCGCGTCGTAAGCGGCCATCAACTCCTCGCGGTTGTTTACTCGCGAGACGCCGCGCCACCCGCCGCCGTCGTACGGTTTTATAAAGGCCGGGAGCCCGATGTGCTCGATTATCCCTTCCCAATCGAGCGGGTATTCCAGGTTTCTAAGCGATTCCGAGACGACGCCTTCTTTATACTCTTTTTGCGGCAGAAGGATCGTCTTCGGAACGGCGATCCCCATAAGCGTGGCAAGCGAGTAGTTGAAAAACTTATCGTCGGCCGTCCACCAGAACGGGTTGTTTATAACTTTCGTGCCGGTCAGTACCGCGCTTTTCAAAAAGGCGCGGTAGAACGGTATCTCGTGCGAGATGCGGTCGACGATGACGTCGTAATCGAACTTATCGGCCATTTTAACGCCGCCGATTCTTACGTAATCCGCCTGGACCCCCGCGCTTCGTCCGTTTATTTCATTTATGAGCGCCTGGGGGAAAGTGCCTTCGCGGCCAACAAGGATGCCAATCTTCATTCATTTCCTCCGAGAGATTCGGGTCTGACGGCAAATTCTATAGTAGGATTTCAAAACTTAGCAACCGAGAATACCCCATTGCATTCATACCAATAGAGGCAAAGCCGGCCAGAACTGGTGCGCTCAGCAACTCACAGGTGCGGCGTCCGGCGCTGCCGTGCTACAATTAATCGGGTTACGCCTCTCATCAAATTTGGTTGGCCTTGCACAACCTGAGCTTCTTTATGGAGGAAGACGGAGATTGCTTAGAATAGAAGTTCGTTCACTCAAGTTTCGGTCTAGCTGGGCGCTGGCGCTTGCGATTGCCCTATCGTTTCTAGTCACATCGGTCTATCCGGCGAGTCCGCAGGAGAAGGAGAAAAAACCGGACCCGAAATCCGAGATGCAGAAGGAAGAGGGCAAGGTTCCGACCGAGAAAGAGCTTGAAAAGAGCCGCCGGGATAAGGAAAAGGCCGCCGCTGAAGTAAAGATCTCGCCGGCCGAAGCCGCCGTCGAAATCGCCATCCTCGCATACGGCGGGCGCGAGCAGTTGAACAAGGTTCGCAGCTCCATACAGGAAGAGGGGACTATCAGGCTCGTAACGCCGGACGGCGACATCACCGGCAATTACCGATTGCGCTCGGCGCGCGGCGAGAAATCGTGGAAGGACCTCCTGCGCGTCGACCTGGATTTGACGCCGCCGGGCGCGGCGCAAAGCCGCGCGGCCGAGGTCATAAACTACGTGATCGGATACAACGGCGCGAGCGTGTGGTCGGCGCAGAATAACCAGTATGTTACCCCCAGCGCCGAGGTCGAATCGGCCTTCCGCGCGCAGTTGTCACACGAGTACATGGCCCTGCTGCGTTACAAGGAGGACGGGTCGAAGCTCGAATACGTGGGACCCGAGACGGTTAAGGGGCTCGATACGCACGTCATCGACATGACAACGCCCGAAGGCGAAAAGACTCGCTACTGGATGAGCCAAAAAAGCTACCGCGTGCTCTTTAGCGAATACGAGATTAAACTGGGCGATAGCCCGGCTCCAATAAAATACCGCATCGCTTACGTCTATACGCCCTTGAAGATCGTTCAAAACACGCTTGTTCCCGTCCGGCGCACCATGTATCAGGACGGCAAGATTGCCCAGGAAATAGTCCTTACAAACATAACCTATTCGGCTAAGCTCGACCCCGAAATATTTCAGCACCTTCAGGGATAAAAGGCATGACTTCCGTCATGCCTTTTTCTTTGGGATACTCTAGCCGTTGCCGAGATACTCGTCGATTGTCAGCCCGACGCGCGTGTAGAATTGATCGGCGAGTGACGGTATATCGTTGACCGGTTCGTCAAGCGTTACCCGCTCAACCCTCCACATCGGAATGAATGTGTTTGTCAGCCCGATGTTTCGCTCGCCGCGCACTATCATTTTCGTCCAATCGTCAAACGTGTTCAGGTCAAGGCCGCGCACAAATACACCGGCGGCGTTCAACTCTTTGAGCACGCCCCACATCTTTTCGCGCGGGCTGTGCAGGTATATCACCACGGGCATGCCGGGGCATATTCCCGTCGCGGATATGTTTGACTCCTCCATTTCAACGCTCCTCTATGAACCCGGTTTGAGCAGGGCTACCGCTCGATTATGATCGCAATTCCCTGCCCGCCTCCTATGCACAACGCGGCAAGCCCCCGCTTCACGTCGCGCCTTCGCATTTCGAATAGCAAGGTCACCAGCACGCGGGCCCCGCTCGCCCCTATGGGGTGACCGAGCGCGATCGCTCCGCCGTTTACGTTGACCCGATCAGCGGAGATGTCGAGCTGCTTCAAGACGCCGAGACTTTGCGCCGCAAACGCTTCGTTAAGCTCGAAAAGATCAATGTCGGAGATAGCAAGCCCGGCGCGTTCAAGCGCGCGCTTGATTGCGGGCACGGGTCCCATGCCCATAAATCTTGGATCGACGCCCGCCGTCGCATAAGAAACAATCTTCGCCATCGGCGATAGCTCCATAAGGCGAGCCCTCTCCTCGCTCGCGATTGTCAGCGCGGCCGCGCCGTCGTTTATGCCCGAGGCATTGCCGGCGGTTACCGTGCCGCCTTCCTTTTTGAACGCGGGCCGTAGCTTTGCAAGCACCTCGGCGGTCGAGCCCGCGCGCGGGTACTCGTCCGTCTTAAAAGTGATTGGCTCGCCTTTCTTCTGCTTGATCAACACCGGCACAATCTCATCATCAAAGCGGCCGGCGGCTATGGCCTCGGCGGCGCGTCGCTGACTCTCGGCCGCAAAATCATCCTGTGCCTCGCGCGTGATCGAATACTTTTCAGAGATGTTCTCGGCCGTGATGCCCATATGGCAGCCGGCCATCGCGCAGGTAAGACCTTCGCTGAGCAGCGAATCGACCAGCTCGCCGTTCCCCATGCGGTAGCCCCAGCGCGCCTCTTTCAATATGTAAGGCGCGCGGCTCATCGATTCGGTCCCGCCCGCAATAACCAGCTCCGCGTCGCCCGCGGTGATGGCCTGGGCGGCGAGCGTCACCGCTTTGAGTCCCGAGCCGCAGACTTTATTTACGGTGAATGACGGGACGGCGTCGGGAATCCCCGCGGCAATAGCGGCCTGCCGCGCGGTGTTCATTCCCCCTCCGGCCTGCAGGACATTACCAAGTATCACTTCGTCAACATTAGCCGGGTCAATGCCCGCGCGCATGATTGCCCCTTCAATGGCTATGCGGCCAAGCTCGCTTGCCGGCAAATCTTTCAGCGATCCGCCGAATGCGCCGATTGCTGTACGCGCCCCGCTCACGATAACTACCTTACTCATGCAACCTCCATTTTTTTATCACCTGCTGACAACTCTTACATCGTCAAATGCCTGCCCGTCCTGAGCGAAACAGAATAGTCCGACTTTCCCGCGCCTGAACGTTCCGTCTTTCACTTCTAACAGCGGCAGCCCGTCGACCGAAGCGCGGATCGTATCGCCTTCCAGGTTGATCTCGATAAACAACTCCGCGCCTTTTTGATAGCCGCGCGCGGCCCTCCAAAGTTCAGTGTATTCGCGGCCCTCGCGCTTGTCCAATCTCACCACCGGGCCGCCGTTCATACCATCCTGCACGAAGAGCAGTCGGTAATGGCGCTCTTGATCGAGGAAGCGAAAGACCGCGCCGAACCCGTCATCATCTTCGGATTTCGCCCTGAAGGAGAATGTATAATCGTCCCACCCCGCGTCGCCCGCTACGAAATACGTGCCGAGCCAACGGCCAAGAAACTCTTCCTGGTCCTGCCCCCTGCGGCCCCAGATATTGCTCCGTTGATGGAGCCACCCATCCGGTTCGACTACCCATTTCGATGGCCGCTCGACGGTGTCAGGGTCGTCGATAGCGGTCCAGTTCGGGAGGCGAGTGTCATTGAATCGCTCGTCGAGCAGCAGGCTGTTTCCGCAGGCGGGCCCAAGCAAGATGATAGAGAATAGCAGGGCTCGCGCGGAAGATCGCATAGCGGGAGCCGAAAAGGAGGGGACTCGCATTGAGGGACCTAGCCGCCGGCCTTCGCGCCCGATTGCGCTGGCTTCTTTGCTCGCAATCTTTCGACTTCGGTCACACCGGTCGGGTATGCCTGATAAAGCGTAAAGGTTTCGACCCTGATGCAGGAGAGCGGGCTATCATTTTCCCCGCTCGTGTCTATGCCAACGCAATTGCCGTTGATATAGATGCCGAACCGGCGGTTGCGCCCTTCGCGCGGCAGGTATTGGGTCGGCGTGTGCCCGAAGAAGCATAGCTTTCCTCGGTAATCCTTAAAGAAATCGAAATCTCTCGTCCATATCAGCACGTCGGCGTCAGTAGAAGAGGGGTGCTCGCCCGGTATCAGCCCCGCGTGTACGTATATGGCCTGTTCATCTTCGTGGTAAAAAGGCAGCGCCCGCATGAACTCGACATGCTCATCGGGAAGCTTTATGTCCGATACGTCGGTCAGGTCTTCGAGTTTCATACCGTAAGCTTCCAGAGTTGTTAGCCCGCCGTTTTCAGGTATCAGCCATTGCAAGTCACCGTAGTCTAGACAATCAAGCACCATCTGCTCGTGATTGCCTCTCAGCACTACGACATTAGGGTTCTTTTCCACCATCTCCATGACGCGAGCAACAACTCCGGGCGCGTTCTTGCCACGGTCGATAAGGTCGCCAAGGAATACTATCTTGTCGCGCGTCACGTCCCACGGCACGTTCTCTATAAGCTGATCGACCAGTTCAAGGCGCCCGTGGACGTCTCCGATTACATAGGTTCCAATATCCTGCATGATTGTTTAATCTCGATTCCTATATTAGCAGTATATCCTCCAAAAGCGCCTATCAAATAGCCCGGTCCACAGCGCTCGCAATCGACCGGAGCCTGCCCATTAACTCTCGGAACTTTACGGGCGCAAGCGATTGCGCGCCGTCGCAGAGGGCATTGCCGGGATCGTGATGAACGTCGATTAGCAGTCCGTCGGCGCCCGCGGCTACCGCGGCTTGCGCAAGCGGCGGCACCTTATCGTACCCGCCGGATGAATGACTCGGGTCCGCGATAACTGGAAGGTGAGAGAGTTTTTTAAATACCGGGATCGCGCCGACATCGAATGTGGCTGGCAGATGGCTGTCGAATGTTCGAATGCCGCGCTCACATAAGATGACTTCGTTATTCCCCCCGGAGATTATGTAATCGGCCGCCATCAACGTCTCGTCTATTGTCGAAGCCGAGCCTCGTTTTAACAGAACAGGCTTCCTGAATCTGCCCACCTCGCGCAGCAGATCGTAGTTCTGCATGTTGCGCGCGCCGACCTGCATTATGTTGACGTAGCGATCAAACATCGGCACAAGCGAAGTCTCCGTCACTTCGGAGACCGCGAGAAGACCGAAGCGGTCGGCCGCCTCTCTCAAATAGATTAAGGCTTCTTCCCCAAGCCCCTCGAAAGTATGCAATAAAGTGCGCGGCCTGAACGCGCCGCCCCGCAAGACCCGCGCGCCTGACACGGCCACCGCCTCGGCCGTTGCCATGATCTGTTCACGGCTTTCAACGGCGCAAGGCCCGGCCATCAAAACAATTTCTCTGCCGCCGATCACAACATCTTTTATCTTTATGACAGTGGGCTCGGGCTTGAAGGCGCGGCTCGCCAGTTTGTACGGAGTCGTAATCCGCATAACGACTTTTACGCCTTCAAGAAGTTCTATCTCTCGCGTGTCAATAATTCGCCCTCCGACCGCGCCCAGCACCGTATGGCGGACACCGGTCGAGCGATGAATATCGAACCCGAGTCTAACCAGCCGGGCAATAACCACTGACACCTGGCTTTCGGTCGCCGTCTCTTCCATGACAATGACCATTATTTCTCTTCCACCTCCCCCGCGCCCTCGCTGCCGAGCACCCGCTCCGCTTCTTCCCGCTCCATGACCACGCGCTCTATTCTCCGGGACTCGTCTATTATTCGCTCAAAAAGCCGGCGCATCGCGTCAGCATCCAGGGGGCCAGGGTTTACGCCTATGACGTGAGCGATGACTTCAGACTCGCGCTGGGGGGAGTATATCGCCATATCAAGCTCGCGTTTTATGCGGCCAAGCTCGATAGCGCATTTCGAACGCTCGTTGAGCAATTTGACAAGCTGCTCGTCAATCGCGTCAATCTCCCTTCGCCAGCGATCAATCGTCACGCAAGCCTCCCGAAAAACGGAATATCGAAGTTTAGTCTCCGGGCCAGGGCGAGGCAATCCAAATAATAGGGGCCGGGCTACACGGCTCTCTTCTCTCTCGCGGATACCAACCAGCGGGCCAGCAAGCCGATCTTTTCGACTAATGCCGGGTCGCCCGAAAGGCTTTCGATCTCAGAAACTATACGGCTGCCGACGACGGCCGCGTCCGCGACACGCCAGATGGCCTCGACGTGCTCGGGTGAAGAGACCCCGAAACCTACCGCCACCGGCAATTGCGTAAAGCGGCGAACTCGCTCGACTAGATTTGCCGCTTCTACGGAGAGATTTTCTCTGACACCCGTGACCCCGGCGCGCGACACCGCGTAGACGAATCCGCTCGCGGCCTCGGCAATAATCCTTATCCGTTCATCAGTGCTTGTCGGCGCGACAAGGAATACGGTCTCGACGCCTGAATCGCCAAGCGCCTCCAAAAAACTCCCCGCCTCTTCAGGCACAAGGTCCGTAGCGAGGACGGCGTCCACACCTGCCTTTTGCAATCGCTCGCCGAGCGAACCGAGGCCGGATGCAATCAGAGGATTAAGATAGCTGAATAACACGATCGGAACTTCGCTCCTCTCTCTTACGCGGCCGACAAGCTCCAGGCAGTCCGTAAGGCTGACGCCGTTCTTGACGGCATGCTCCGAGGCGCGTTGTATGACGGGTCCGTCGGCCATCGGATCGGAGAACGGGACGCCAAGCTCGATTATGTCAGCGCCATTCTTTTCAAGCTCGATTATCAAGCTTTCGGTAGTAGAAAGGTCGGGATGACCGGCGGTGATAAACGGTATAAAAGCCTTGCGGCCTTCAGCTTTCAGGGCGTTGAATTTATTCTCGATGCGGCTCATCAATTGAATGTCTAGAGGCTGAGGCTATCGGAAACCGTGTGAACGTCTTTATCGCCGCGGCCCGATAGGTTGACGATTACTATGTCATCTTTGCCGAGCGACGGAGCAACCTTTATTGTTTCCGCAACGGCATGCGAGCTTTCAAGCGCGGGGATCACACCTTCGAGCTTTGCCAGAAGCTGGAATGCTTCAAGGGCTTCTTCGTCCGTGGCAGATGAATATTCGATTCTCCCCGCGTCGTGCAGGTAAGCATGCTCTGGCCCGACCGCCGAATAATCAAGCCCCGCCGAGATGGAATGCGTGGTAGAAATCTGACCGTTCTCATCCTGTAGGACGTAGCTTCGCGTTCCCTGAAGGACACCCGGCTTGCCCCCGCCGAATCTTGCCGCGTGGTCGCCAAGCCCCGTCCCACGACCACCCGCCTCGACGCCGATCATGCGAACAGTGCTGTCGCCGATAAAATCATAGAAGAGGCCGATTGAATTACTCCCCCCGCCAACGCAAGCTATCAAAAAATCGGGCAATCTCCCCTCGGCTTCCAAAATCTGCCCGCGCGCTTCGCGCCCGATCACGGACTGGAAATCCCGCACCATCGCCGGGTATGGATGCGGCCCCATCACCGAGCCGAGCAGATAGTATGTGCCTTCTACATTTGTTACCCAATCCCTCAGCGCTTCGTTTATGGCGTCTTTAAGCGTGCGGCTTCCCGCATTGACGCTCACGACCTCCGCTCCCAGCAGTCGCATGCGAAAGACATTTAGCGCCTGGCGTCGCATGTCTTCTTCGCCCATATAGACCACGCAATCGAGCCCGAGCAGCGCGCATACCGTGGCGGTCGCAACGCCGTGCTGACCCGCGCCGGTCTCGGCGATGATGCGAGATTTGCCCATGCGCTTTGCCAGCATCGCCTGCCCCAGCGCGTTGTTTATCTTGTGCGCGCCGGTATGACACAGGTCCTCGCGCTTTAAGTATATTCGCGCGCCGCCAAGATGTTGCGTGAGTCGCGCCGCATGCATAAGCGGCGTCGGGCGGCCGACGTAATTGGCGAGCAGCCCGTCAAGCTCACTCCGAAACTCGGGGTCATTTCGCGCCTCGTCATACGCGGCGGTCAGTTGTTCGAGCGGGTGCATAAGCGTCTCGGGGACAAACCGCCCGCCGTACGCGCCGAAGTGGCCTCCGCTGTCAGGCATATTGTACTGGCGTGAATTCTTATCGCTCGTCATTTGTTATCTGTCACTGTTGATTTCATCGACTACGGCCATGAATTGCTTGATCTTCGCAATGTCTTTGCGTCCGGGGGCGGCCTCGACTCCGCTGCATACGTCAACGGCAAACGGTCTTACTGTGCGAATGGCCTCAGCCACATTCTCCGCCTTGAGCCCTCCCGCAAGTATGATCTTCGCAAAAGCCTTCGCTCGCGCGGCGACTGACCAGTCGAAGGTCAGGCCCGTCCCCCCGTAACTCCCGTTGAGGCTCGCATCGAGCAACACAGTGTCAACCGCGTATTCAGGGATTCGCTCTACACGAAACCCCTTTCCGACTCGCATCGCTTTTATCACATTCAATGCCGACAGGCTCCTGCAAGTCTCGGGCGATTCGTCGCCGTGTAACTGTATCGCGGAAAGGCCGAGCGCGAGACTTATCTCCTGAATTCGCTCCGGGAATTCGTTGACGAAGACCCCTATGGATGAGACCCCGCCGGGCAGCCTGTCGATGATCGGCTTCGCATCATCGACTGAAACGTAGCGTGGGCTCGCGGGCCAGAAGTTGAACCCAAGCATGTCGGCCCCGGCCTCGACCGCACATTCGGCCTCCTGGAGATTACGAATGCCACAGATTTTTACCTTCACCTTTTCCATAACCGGTCTTCAAACAGCGTCGGCTTCGTCAAGCAACGCGGCGAGCGCGCCGCCCGCACTTGCTTCGCGCATGAACCGCTCGCCTATCAGAAAAGCATTGAAGCCCATGGATTTCAGGCTCTTGATGTCTGCTGCCGAGTTTATTCCGCTTTCACTCACTAGCGTGATTCCTGGCGGAGCGGATTGGGCAAGAAGCCCGGACGTTCGCAGGTCCACATCAAAGGTGACGAGGTTGCGGTTGTTGACGCCAATTATTTTTGCGCCTGCTCTCGCGGCGCGCTCCATCTCTGTCGCCGTATGGACCTCGACAATCGCATCCAGGCCCAGTTCATCGGCAAGGCTTAATAACCCCTTGAGAAGGCCGTCTTCCAGTATCGCCACAATAAGCAGTATCGCGTCCGCTTGCGCGGCGGCAGATTCATAGACCTGGTACTCGTCAAAAATGAAGTCTTTCCTCAATAGGGGCAGGGCCGTGGTTTCCCGCGCCGCGCGCAGATGATTCAGGGAGCCGCCAAAGAAATCTTCTTCGGCAAGCACGGAGATGGCCGCCGCGCCCGCTTCGCTATACTCTCTTGCTATTGAAACCGGATCGAAGTCTTGGCGGAGGATCCCCTTCGAAGGCGAGCGCCGTTTTATCTCGGCTATGATATTTGTCCGGCCAGAGACGCGTATTGCATCGAACAATCGCGCGCGGTCGGGCGAGCGGGCTTCGCTCAGGGCATCTTCTTTTATGGAGTCCAGGCTCCGAACCCTTTTCGCGTGACTCACCTTGTCGGCCTTTGCGCGCACGATTTTGTCGAGCACGCCGCCGGTCTTGTGCACGCCCCTGAGCTTTTCTGAGCTTTCGCCCATTTGATAATCCGATCTTATAACTTCATGAAGTTTTCAAGCAGTATCCTACCATGTTCGGTCATTACCGATTCGGGGTGGAACTGTACGCCTTCGACGGGAAACTCTTTATGCCTGAGCCCCATTATTATGCCGTCGGGAGTGGTGGCCGAGACATCCAGTATCTCGGGCAGGCTTTCGCGCTCGACGATCAACGAGTGATACCGCGTCGCCTTGAACCGGTACGGGACGCCGCGGAAAATGGTCGAGGAGTCGTGGCATATCTCGCTCGTCTTGCCATGCATCAAGTAAGGCGCGCGGACCACACGGCCCCCGAACGCCTGCCCTATGGCCTGGTGCCCGAGACAGACCCCAAGCACGGGAATCTTGCCCGCGAGTGCGCGGATTGCTTCAAGGGTTATGCCCGCGCTATCGGGATTGCCCGGCCCGGGTGAGATCAGCAGCCTTTCAGGGTTTAGCATTTTGATCTCTTCTACGGTGATCTCGTCGTTGCGACGGACCAGCACTTCGGCGCCGATCTCCCCCAAATACTGGACAAGGTTATAGGTGAATGAATCATAGTTATCTAGCACCAGAACCATAATGGGCATTCTAACAGCACCGGGCGTCCGTATCACAGCAAGAGCATCTATGCTTGATTTTGCCAGGCAAGCATGGAATGTTTGAGCCGACAGTGAGGAAAGATGTCGCAAAAGGGTTGGGATCGCAAAAGCTGGGTCAGCCTTGTGCCGAACGGCATCGGGCAGGTGAAGCCTAATCACTACCTGGAAATGGTAAAGACCGCGTGGCGCAACCGCGACCAGTTGCCCTATGCCTGGAGGATTCTTACGCGCGGAGTCTGCGACGGCTGCGCGCTGGGCACGACAGGGGTGCGAGACTTCACCATGGACGGGGTTCACCTGTGCATGGTCAGGCTCGACCTGCTTCGCCTGAACACGATGCCCGCGCTGGACCCGGATGTTTTTCAAGACGCATCGAGACTTGCCCGTATGAATGCGGCAGAGTTGCGCGAGCTTGGCCGGCTTCCCTTCCCCATGATCCGAAGATGCGGAGAGCGCGGCTTCACGAGAATATCCTGGGGCGAAGCAACGGACTTCGCCGCCGAAAAAATCAATCAGACCGACCCATAGCGGTTAGCTTTCTATCTCACCTCTCGCGGGCTTACAAACGAGACATATTATGTCGCCCAGAAGGCCGCTCGATTCCTCGGCACCAATAACGTCGATAACTCTTCGAGGATATGCCACGCGCCTTCGACCGTGGCGCTCAAGCAATCGCTCGGAGTATCGGCCTCCACCTGTTCTTACAAGGATTGGATAGGAACGGACCTGCTGGTCTTCTTCGGCAGCAACACGCCAAACAATCAGCCGGTAACGACAAAATACATTTATCAGGCTAAGAAGCTTGGCACTCGCGTCGTGGTGATCAACCCTTATCGCGAGCCGGGACTTGAGCGCTACTGGATTCCTTCGGTTGCGGAGAGCGCGCTTTTCGGGACAAAGATCGCCGACGCATTTTTTCAAGTCAACACCGGCGGCGACAGGGCTTTTATCGCCGGCGTCATCAAGCATATGATCGACCGCGGGTTGACGGACGAGAGTTTTCTGGAAGAGCATACGACCGGATTCGAAGACTTGAAACTGGCTCTGGAAGCCTATTCCTGGGAGATGCTTGAAGAGGCGTCGGGCGCGAGCCGCGACGAGATGTTAAGGTTCGCGGGGCTGATGGGCGAATCCAGGAGCGCCGTCTTCGTCTGGTCGATGGGGATAACGCAACACCGTGACGGAGTGGCGAATGTTCGGGCGATAGCCGACCTGGCGCTCACCCGCGGATTTGTAGGGCGCGAAAAGTGCGGGCTTATGGCCATACGCGGCCACTCGGGCGTGCAAGGCGGCGCGGAGGTCGGGGCCGTCCCGAACCAGTTTCCAGGCGGCTTGCCGGTCGATGAATCCGGCGCGGAAAAGATGAGCGCGTTATGGGGTTTCGACGTGCCGTCCTCGAAGGGATTGAATGCGGTCGAGATGATCGAGGCGGCTCACGACGGAAAAATCGACCTGCTATTCCAGGTGGGCGGCAACTTTCTTGAGACGCTGCCCGACCCTCAATTCGTTCGGGAATCGAGTAGAGCGCGTGCCCTTCAGAATACATCAAGACATAGTCCTCAGCCCGCAGATGTTCGTCGAACCCTCGGAAGCAGTCATTCTGCTTCCGGCGCAAACTCGTTACGAGCAAGCGGGGGGCGGGACCGAGACTACCACGGAGCGGCGTATCATCTTCAGCCCGGAGATTCCTGGTCGGAGGATTGGCGAATCGCTCGCGGAGTGGCGAATCCCGATGATGATTGCCGAGCGCGCTCGCCCTGATCGCGCTCACTTAATACATTTTGAAAACGCTCAGGAGATACGCGACGAAATCGCCCGCGCGGTCCCTTTCTATGAGGGGATAGAGCGACTTTCAAAAGCAGGCGAGCAGGTTCAATGGGGAGGCGAGAGGCTTTGCGAAGAGCGGCTCGCCGATGGATCGACCAAAACCAGGTTTAATGCAAAAGGGGGGCGCGCGCATTTTTCTGACCTGAAGGTTATGGTCGAGCCCGCAAACGGCAGATTGAGGCTTTCTACGCGGCGGGGCAAACAGTTCAACAGCATGGTTCATCGCGACCATGACCCTCTGACGGGCGCGAGGCGAGATGACGTTCTCATCAGCCGCCTTGATGCCGACAGGATCGGGATAACCGACGGCGACGAAATCTTACTCATCAGCGGAGCCGGTCAAATGAGCGGCCGGTGTCGCGTGTCGCCTATAGCCGCGGGCAATGTTCAGGTGCATTGGCCTGAAGGAAATGTTTTGATTGAACGGGGAGTGACGGACCCGGAATGCGGCATACCCGATTACAACACCCTCGTGGAGATCAGGCGGGCTGGGGGTTAAGCCGGGAGCTTTGCCAAAAACTCTTTCGCGACGCGAAGGGTTTCCGCCGAATAAGCCGATTCGCTGTGCGGCGCATGGCCCGCTCCCTCGATTAAATGTACTTGGATCCGCGGGGAAGCCTTTCGCGCGGCTTCAAGCTCGCCCGGCTCGGTTCGCGGATCGCGCTCCCCGTGGATCATCAAAGTTGGCGCGCTCAACCGCGCGAGCTTTCCATCATAGAGGTCCTGGTCGTCGCGCGTGCTCTGGTCGGCTATGCCTAGCCAGGCCAGCCCGTTCATAACTATCAGCTCTTGCCAGTACTCCTCGCCGTGCTCGCCTGAGAGAGTGCCGGTGACCCGCTGCCCAAGCAAATCAGGATTGCGAGACATCGTATCGAAGAATTCGCGTGAGCCCGGCTTGCGCCGGAAATAATGAAAGGCTTCGAGTATGATTGCGCGGCACCTCTCCGGGTGCGTCGATTCCGAGCATTGCCGAGATGACAGCGCCGTCGCTGTGCCCCCAGAAGATCGCGCGGTCGATCTTTAAAGCGTCTAAAAAGCGGATCACCTCTTGGGCCGCGCGCGCGTGGAAATCGACCGGCCATTCGCTGACCCGCATCGAGCGGCCGTAGCCGGTGCGGTCGGGAATGATGACGCGAAAGTCGCGGCTTAATGCTTCAACCTGTTTCTCGAACGGGTAGATTGAATATCCCCAGCCGCCGTGTAAAAAGATTAGCGCGTTGCCGCTCCCGTATTCGCGATAGAAAATAGGGACCGGGCTTACACCCGGCAGCAGAGGTGACTCTTGAATGTCAACCGTGGGCACTCTAGCGCCGGCTCCTATCGTGGGTTTAATCTCAGGCCGTGCATGGTATTCTGTTAATGACAAATCCGTCAAACCGGGCAACTTTATAAGCATTCAAAATGAGCAAGAATTCGGCAGTTATCGTCGATGATTCGCCTTCAGTCAAAGAGCTGGCTGAAAGAGTAGTCGATTGCTATCGATGCCCTCGGTTGGTCGAATGGAGGGAGCGGGTCGCCCGCGAAAAAGTGCGCCGTTTCGCCGCCGATGAATACTGGGGCAGGCCCGTGCCGAGCTTCGGCGATCCGAACGCGCGGATGTTGATCGTCGGGCTTGCGCCCGCGGCGCACGGCGGAAACAGGACCGGCAGGGTTTTTACCGGGGACCGTAGCGGCGATTGGCTCTATCGCGCGCTTTACAAGGCGGGGTTCGCAAATCAGCCGACATCGATTCACCGCGATGACGGTTTATTCTTAAAAGACTGCTATATCACATCCGTAATCCATTGCGCGCCACCCGACAATAAGCCTCTTCCAGGCGAGATTTTGAATTGTCGTCCGTACTTGCTTCGCGAGGCAGAGTTATTGAGCCACGTAAGGGTTGTGATCGCGCTGGGGCGACTCGCATTTGATGCCGTTATCGATGCGTTTGGCGACCCGGCCGAACGTGGCAAGACGGGCAAGCGGGCGGCGCGACCAAAGTTCTCTCACGCGGCCGAGTACGAATTTGGGCGAGGAATAAACCTGATCGCCTCGTTCCATCCGAGCCAGCAGAACACTTTTACCGGCAAGCTGACCGAGCCGATGTTTGACAGGGTCTTCACCCGCGCGCGCGAGTTGCTGGCACAATCGTCAGAGGCTTGCGCCAACGCCACGCCGGGCCGTATATAATTAAGCATTATGCCCGCTGTTTATTTCATCCGTGCAAAAAGGAGATTAAATGGTTAAGAAGACTGCGTCGGCAAAAAAATCTACGGCCAGCAAGAAGACGGCCAGCTAAGAAAAGTAGCGGCGGCGCATCAACAAAATCTAAGAGCAAGGCCAGCGCGAAAAAGGCCGAGAGTCCGCGGCTTCCGTGACGGTTCTCCCGGAAGATTCGCAATTGCCGGCGGCCGGCGGCAAAGTTGCAATCTTTGGCGGGCCGAAAGACCGCGGGTACAAGGCCGAGGACAAGCTTGCCCTGCCCACGGGGAAGCACTTCACATACGAGCGCGTGATGTCACTCAACCCGAAGAGTTTTTATTGCGCGATGCGGTGGAGCTACAGGCTCGGACACATGAGCCCTGAAGAGGGCAAGAGGTGGTGGGCGAACAAGAAGATCCTTATCACCAACCCGAAGACGGGCGCGGCCGTCGTGGCCCGCGCAGTCGATTATGGCCCGCACGAAGCAACCGGGCTTGACGTAGCATTATCGCCCGGCGCGGCCGATGCTATCGGTATAGAGTCGGGGGATGAAGTACAGGTTTCGTTCGCCGATCAGGGGGCTCAGCTCGGGCCAGTTAGTGAATAAGCAAGATGATTCGTTATCCCGCATATGATCCGCCTGAATACATCGACTGGCAGCCTGATGCCGACGCAGTCGAACGATTCAGCCGCGCGATTGAAGAAGACGCGAAGCGGCGGGCAACGATCCGCTCGCTTGCGCCGGGTCAATTGATAAAGATTTATGAAGGACTCGTTCGCAACCGGCTTCATGATATTGCGCTGAAGCGATGGGTAAAGCAGGGCGTCATCTCGAAGGCATGGTTAGGCACGGGGGAAGAGGCGGCGACGATCGGGCCGGTTCACGCGCTTAACCGGTGGGGCGAGGCGGACGCGGAGTCGCATGATTTCGTGGCCCCGATGATTCGAAACGCCGGTGCGTGCCACGAGATGGGCATGTCCATTGCCGATATGATGAGAGGCTACCTGGGTACCGACGACTCTCCGACTCGTGGGCGCGACCTGCACATTGGGGCCTTCCATCAGGGCGTCATCGCGCCAATCAGTCACGTTGGCGATATTATGGCGGTCACCGTTGGGGTCGCGCTCACATTTAAAATGAGGCGCGAATCGCGAGTGGCGCTCACGTGGATCGGCGACGGTTCTACTAAGAACGGCGTATTTCATGAAAGCATGAATTTCGCGGCCGTCCAGCGTTTGCCGGTCATAGTAATAATCCAGAACAACCAGGTGGCGCTCGGGACCGCGCTCGAACAGCATCAACGCGGCAGCTTTACCGAGTGGCCCGATGCCTACGGCGTAGCGGGCGGCTCTTTTGACGGCAACAACGTGCTCGACGCTTATGCGGCCGTAAAAGCGGCGGCCGATTTATGCCGTAACGGCGAAGGGCCCGTGCTGCTTGTGGCCGAGACATTTCGCATGGGCGGCCACGCCACGCACGACGAGCGCGAGGCGCGAGTCACATTCGATCAGGGACTTTTTGAGCAATGGGGCAAGCGCGACCCCATCGGGCTTTATGAAACATACTTGATTGAAGGCACGCTCGATCTTGAGACGGGTCGTCGGGTGCGCCGGACAAGCGCGCTCCAGGAAAAGAACCGGAGAGTGCTTGCGCTCTCTGAGCAGCGGGTTATCGAAGAGGTTGAGCGGGCCGCCGAAGAGGCGCTCGCGAGCAAGCGCGACCGGATGCCAAGGCCGGAGTCGGCGGCCGAAGGCGTGTATGCTGATCGAGAAGTATCTAAGATCAGGCATTTCGAGCTAAGCGCGACTTCCGATCACGAATAATCGATGCCGGCTTGAAGAACAGGCTGGCAGGAATCTTTTTCCAGGAAAGTGCTTTGTAGTATGAAACAAGTTGCCTTCGCCCTCATTGCAACGCTTTCGCTTTGCGGTATCGCCGAAGCGCAAAAGCGGAAACCGTCAAGAAGTACAAATCGGCCGCGTGTCACGGCAGAGCCCAAACCCGTCGCGAGGATAATCGGCACGCCTGTCGTCATCGTGACTAAGACTGGCGACAGGATAAACGGCACGCTGCTCGACCTGACCGCCTTTAGCGTTCGGATACGCGCAGGCTCCCTCGAATCCGCGCACGCGCTCGACACGTTGGAGTCGCTCTCGTTTGGGAACACGCCTCCGCCCACCCCGAAGACCATCAGCGTGCAGGTGAGTCCCGAATTTCTCAATGAAGCGAGGGCGCCGTTGAATTCGTTCCAAACCATAGCGCGCGAGCTGAGCGGCGGAGTCGACTATACCGAATACGGCAGGCTCATGTCGGAGCTGCGACGTGGCGCGGATCGATTCATCTCGAAGTACAGCGGGACGGATAACCCGGCCGAAGCGCGCGCGGTCGCGCTTTTTGCCGGGGCGCTAAACGATTACACCTGGGCGCGAACTATATGGACCCTTAAATTTGGCCGCGCGGGCGATGGCCTGGTTGCGGAAACCGAGTCTCCCTTAATCGCCGACACGGTAAATATCTATACGGATATTCGAGCTGCGGCCGCGAGCGGCGATAAGTTTTCGACCGACAAACTTGTATCGGGGCTGTGGCGCAAGGCAGAAAACAAGATTGGGCAGGTGGCGGCTGCCCTCTCGCCGTCTCGGTGAGTGCCGGCCGCTTAAGGGAGCAGACTGAACATGAGAAATGTTTTTATCGCTGCATCTGTCAGGACTCCAATCGGAAAGTTCGGCGGCACATTGAAAGACTGGAGCGCCGCGGATCTGTGCGTGCCGCTCATAGAAGAGAGCCTGAAACGCGCCGGCATCGCCCCGGCTATGGTAGACGAGGTGATAATCGGGAACGCCCGGCAGGCAGGGGGCGGGCCCAACGTCGCGCGCCAGATATCTTACCGCTCGGAGATTCCTGTGAATGTGCCCGCGTACACCGTCAACAAAGCGTGCGGGTCGGGGCTGAAAGCGATTGTGCTCGCGGCGCAGCAGGTTATGCTCGGCCGCGCCGAGATCGTCTTGGCGGGCGGAAGCGAATCCATGAGCCGTGTGCCCTACCTTGCCGACGGGGCAAGGTGGGGGTACCGCATGGGGAATTTCGAGCTTGTCGACGGGATGTACCGCGACGGGTTTCTCGATCCACTCTCGGGTCAGGTGATGGGCGAGACCGCCGAAACCCTCGCCCGACAGTACGAGATTTCGAGGGACGAACAGGACCAGTACGCGCTCCGGTCTCAGAACAGGGCCGAGGCCGCGATAAACGAAGGGCGATTCCGGGCAGAGGTCGCGCCGCTTTCAATCAAGGACCGCAAGGGCAAAGTCACCGAGTTTTACACCGATGAGCATGTGCGAGCCGGGGCGACAATTGAGGGGATGAAAAAACTGCCGCCGGTTTTTTCGAAGGACGGGACGGTGACGGCGGCAAACTCTTCGGGCATCACCGATGGCGCATCGGTAATGCTCGTATGCTCAGAGGATTTCCTGCTGCGCACATTCGGTCCAGCCGCAGGCGAGAATTGTCGATTACGAGGTATCGGGAGTCGACCCGCGCGTGATGGGGATTGGCCCGGTGCCCGCCATAAAGAACCTGTTCGAGCGAAGAAGCCTTTCGATTGCCGACATCGACTTGATCGAGCTCAACGAAGCGTTCGCGGCGCAGGTGCTCGCCTGTGACCGCGAGCTGCATTTCGACCACGACAGGCTAAACGTCAACGGCGGAGCCATCGCGCTGGGCCACCCCATAGGATGCACCGGCGCGAGGATCATGACGACGCTCGTTCACGAGCTAGAGAGACGTAAGGGACGATTTGGGCTCGCCACGCTCTGCATATCGGGCGGCATGGGCATGGCCGTCCTCGTCGAGCGCGTATAGCTCGAAGCAGTCTTTGAAATGCGGCCCGATATTGGAGCACTCCAGGTCCGTGCAATCTTTTCCAGCCGTAATCCCCCGCACACCGCTAAACTCTTGCGCGACGCCACGATTTGATTCTATTTTATAGCTGGTGAAACAACAGTCTTGAGACGGCAGGTGGGACGATGATTTGTCATCATTGCAAGATGCAGATAGTGCTTGACGAATCTATATCGCGAACCGCTGAATGTCCCGAGTGTGGCGCGGACATACACTGTTGCCTTAACTGCGAGCATTATGACCCGGCGGCGCATAACAGGTGCCGCGAGCCGCGGACCGAATGGGTGTCGGATCGCGAGAAGGCAAACTTCTGCGATATGTTCGTCGCAAATAAGCTCAAGTCTCAATCGGGCATGTTGAATTCCAAGGAGATCGCCAAGAAAGCATTCGACGACCTCTTCAAAAAATAGTCTCTGCCAGCATCCACTTTCAGTTGTTTGTCGGGCTTATGGTGTCGTCCGGCCCCAGCGAATACTGCATCGAAGCCAGCCGGGCCTGCGCCCGCGCTATGTCGCGCAACGTGATTATCCCAAGCAGCCGGGTGTCATCCATTCGCGATACTACGGGTAACTGCGATAGCTCTCGCTGGGCGAGCTTCAGCACGACCGTGTCGAGAGTCTGGTCCGGGTGGGCATGAACAATTTTTCTCGTCATTACTTCCGAAATGTTTTTTGCCCCGTACTCCTCGGCGGCGAAGCGCCGCAGGTCCCCCGTCGTGATTAGCCCAACCATCTTGCCTTCGCACAGAACGGGGTAACCGTTGAAGTCGAGCTTGCCTACAAGCTCCAGCGCCTCCGATACGGTTATGTCGTCGGCCAGCGTAACTACTTCGGGCGTCATCACCGAAGCCGCGGTTATTCGCGACAGAGCGTCCGTCCTGGGCGAGCTCGATAAAAGTATTCCGTCCTGGAACATGAATGATTCATATATTGAAAGCGGGCTGAACCATGAGGCCACGGCGTAAGCAATCGCGTTGGCGATCATCAGGGGCAGGATGATCTCGTAGTTATAAGTCATCTCGAAGATGAGCAGGATCGACGTGATCGGCACGCGGATGACCGCGGCAAATACGGCCCCCATCCCGACGAGCGCGAACGCTCCGCGCACAATCGCAGCGCCGGGGTCGATGTAGGTAAGAAGGTGCCACGCGGTCGCGCCGAGCATCCCGCCGACGAACATCGACGGGCCGAGCACGCCGCCGGACATGCCGGAGCCGTAGCTGAAGGCCGACGCCAGTATCTTTGCCAGTAGCAACGCCACGACGGCATTCAGCAGTAGCCGGTCTTCGCCTCTCAGCACGGTCCCGAGGAACTCGTATCCTATTCCAAGCGCGTTCGGTTGCCACAGCCCTATTGCGCCGATGATCAACCCGCCTATCGCGGGCTTGGACCAGGACGGGACATTGAGCCGATCTCGGAACGCGCCGCGGAGCCAGAGTATCAGCCTCGAAAAGAATACCCCGACAAAACCCGCCATCACCCCGAGGGCCGCGTATGCGAGCAGCTCTTGCGGGTGATTGAGCACATAGATGTTCGCGCCCGCAAATAGCGGATGTGCTCCAAGCAGCCAGCGCTCGATTGTTGCCGCAATGACGGCGGCGATGACTATCGAGGCGGCGAGCTTTTGATTGAGGTCGCCGATAATCTCTTCGAGCGCGAAGGTCACCGAGGCGATAGGCGTGTTAAAGGCGGCGGCAATTGCGGCGGCGGCCCCGACCGGCAACTGGTTCATCTGCTTTCGCCGCGGGATAGAGAATAATCGCGAGATCGCGTTTGAGATCGCGGCGCATATTTGCACCGTGGGGCCTTCTCTGCCCAGGCTCGCCCCCGTCCCAACGCTAAGAGCCGATATGAGCGCCTTGCCTGTCGCCACACGCATCGGCACGTGGCCGTAATTCATGGCGTAGGCAATCTTGACCTGCGGGATCCCGCTCCCTCGCGCTTCAGGGGCGAAAAAGTGTATCAGTAGCCCCGCGGCCAGACCGCCGGCCGTCGGGACGATCAGCATCCAGGCGATCCGACTCGGCCCTTCAATCGCCATGGCCCGCTCGATCAGGTTAGACGTGAAGAGTTTTATGAGCTGGTGATAGAGCACGGCAAGCAGGCCGCACGCTACGGCGATGGTGATGGTGAGGATGAAGTACTTTTGATTGGTCGGCAGGCGGAGCCTCTGGAAAACGCGCGTAGCGCCAAGCTCAACGCGGTGCCATTTGTCTAGAATATCGGCTCGCTCCACCTTTGCCTTGATCAGGTATGTAATTTGAGGCGCTTACATAATATCACTTCAAAGCGGCGTCTCGTAAATCCTATACGTTTTGTATCGCTCGGCGCCGATAAGCTCCATGGCCCGGTGCATCATTACATTGTCTTCGAGCACCCATCCCATTTCGCCGCCTCTGTACCCGTGCAACCTCGCCCGGCGAGGGATTTCACTTAGAAATAGCGCCCCCGCGCCATAGCTCTGGAACTCCTTTACCACTCCCATAATGATTACCCGCATACTATTTATTTTCCGGGTGTAGTAAAGCAGCTTCAGCAAGCCGAATGGCAATAGTCGGCCATCGAGCTTGTTGAGTGCTTGATTGACGTCCGGGACGCCCAAAAAGAAACCTACCGGCTTCCACCGGTCGCTGCCTTCGATCTCTTGCTCGGCAATCATCGCGATATTCGGATCGGCAATCTGCTTGAGGTCCTTCGCCAGATGGTCGAACTCCTCTTCGCTCACGGGCACAAATCCCCAGTTCTCCTGCCAGGCGTTGTTATAGACCTGGCGCACTATACCGACTTCCCGCTTGAACTCCTTCATTACTACTGACCGCACTCGTATCCGGTCCTTCTTTTTGAGTCGCTCCGCCACGCGCGAAAGCCGCTCCTCGCCCTGAAAAAACCTCTCATCGAGTCGATACGCGTAGAGGTCTTTTGCCTTCTTTAGACCGCATCGTTCGATAAGCTCGCCGTAGTAGGCCGGGTTATACGGCATCATCACCGCGGGCTGCATATCGAATCCTTCGACGAGCAATCCGCACTCGTAGTTTGTAGAAGGGTTCACCGGCCCGCGCATAACTGTTGCGCCGCGCTCGACCAGCCATGCCCTGGCCGCCTCAAACAACGACCTGGCTACCTCGTAATCTTCCTCCACTTCAAAGAACCCGAAGAAGCCGGCGCGCTCGTCGTGAAACTCGTTATGCGCGCGGTTCAGTATCGCCATTATCCGCCCGACAACCCGCCCTCCCCGCTCCGCAAGAAACATCTCCGTGTCGGACGTTTTGTAGAAGGGGTGCTTTTTAGTGTTTAGCATATCCTTCTGCGCGATCTTTAGCGGCGCTACCCAGTGCCGATTCTCGCGGTGCAGCCTGTAGGGCAAGTCAACAAACTGTCTCTTGTCTCGCGCAGTTCGGACTGCCCTTATCTCTATCCCCTTCTTCGCTCTTGCGGTGCTCGTTGTGCTCATAACACTAACCCCTGGCCTTCCTTCTAGCTATCCTCGATCCTGCCGCTCAAAGATTGTACCCGGCACATCACGTCATACTCGCAGTAGTTCGGGCATATGCCCCGGTTTGGCTTGACCGGAAATACGCCCGACCGCGCCTGCCTAACATAGTTGCGTATGTGTCGCTCCGCAAGCTCTACTATCGCTTCAATCGTCAGCGATTCATTCTTGCTCGATGGCAATTCGGACCCTTTCTTCCGGCTGTTTATATGGAGGTAGTAGGCCGAGGCCACCCTCGACTCTTTCTCAATTACTCGCGAAGCCGCCATCACGTATTTTGAAGGCACGAACAGCATAGCGCCGCGCGAATTAGACAGCGAGTCCGCGACTTGCGACAGCACCCATTGCGATTTACCTGAATTTGCCGGGCCGACCAGTGCTTTCATTCTCAGCGTGCGAATTATAGGAAAGCGAAATGATTGGCACAATGCAAAAGGAGATATAGCGGCAGAGCAGAATGGGAGGGCAGACCTCTTTACCAGGTCGGGCCGCGAGGCGTAAGATTTCTTTTTCTCTTTTTATACGGATTTAAACCATGGATACGCGCACATTCAAAACGCTAGAACTTGACGAGTTAAAGAGATTGCTTTCGGGCCACGTGCAATCGCCGCTCGGCCGCGAGCGCGCGCTCGCGCTCCTTCCATCTACGGATCGTGAGCACATAGAGTTAATGCTGAGGCTCACGACCGAATGCGTCGATTATTTCAACACCGGCGGCGCATTCGGGCTGGGCGACGTGTCGGACCCGTCGGAATCACTCTCGCAGCTTAACATCGCCGGAACAAGTCTCGACCCCCATCAGATTCTTTCCCTGCAACGCATCGTGTCGGTAGGAATGGACGCGCGCGGGCAGTTCAGCGACCCTGAAATCAAATCCCGTTATCCGGGGATCGCCGCGGTCGCTTTAAAGATTCCCGACCTGCGAAGAATGCTCGCTTCGATTCGCGGCAAGATACTCCCCACCGGGGAGATCGACGACAACGCGAGCCCCGAGCTGCGCCGAATAAGGCGCGAGATAAATGATCGACGCGCCCGCATATATCGCAGTCTCGAATCGCTGATGCGAGACCGCGCGCCAACCGCAATACAAGACGAGATAGTGACGATACGCAACGGCAGGTTCGTCATACCTGTAAGGACGGACTCTCGGGGAATGGTGCCCGGTGTAATGCACGGCCTCTCTTCGAGCGGGCAGACATCATACATAGAACCGCTCGGCGTCATCGAACAAAACAACGACCTCGTGCGGCTGCGCGAGCAGGAAGAGATTGAGATCGCGCAGGTGCTTATCGCGATCACCGACACGCTCAGGGCAAATCTCGCGGGCCTGCGCGAGCTGATTGATTCGCTAGCCGAAATCGATTTCACGGGGGCGAAAGCGAGACTTTCGCTCGATTTCAATTCTGTTCGCCCGCGGATGAATAAGGGTCGCACGCTGATGTTAAAAGACGCGCGGCACCCTTTGCTCGAACATATGCTCAGAAAGAAAGGCGGGCGGATTGTGCCCGTATCGCTCGAGCTTGATGAAGCTCATCAGACCATGGTCGTCAGCGGGCCGAACGCGGGCGGTAAGACAGTTGCGCTAAAGACAGTGGGGCTTGTCGCGCTGATGGCGCAGATGGGTCTGCACGTACCGGCGACGGACGCCGACTTGCCGATCTTCGAACAGGTGCTGGCCGACATCGGCGATCAGCAATCAATCGCGGCCGATCTCTCTACCTTCACGGCGCACATGAGGAACATCTCCGAGATGGCGGCAAGCGTCCGCCCGCCGGCCCTCATACTTATAGACGAAGTGGGAACGGGCACTGACCCCGACGAAGGGGCCGCGCTCGGTGTCGCGATTGTAGATTATTTCCGGCACGCGGGCGCGACGACGATTGCAACTACACACTACAACCCGCTCAAAGTATGGGCGTCAGAGGTCGAAGGCGTGCTAAACGCATCGGTCGAGTTCGACGAGCGTACGCTGCGGCCGACGTACAGGCTGATTGTCGGAGTAGCGGGCGCATCATCCGGCATCGAGATTGCCCGCAGGATGGATGTCCCGCCGGTTATAACGGAAACGGCTGCGCAAAGGATGGACCCCGAGCACACTAAATCGAGCCAGTACCTTCGCAGGTTGAAATCGCTCGTCGATGAGCAAGAATCGCTCAGGGCCGCGCTCGAAGAGGAGCGGCAAGCGACCGCGGAAAAATTCACCCGTCTCGATATTGAATTTGCTGAGCGCGAGCAGAATCGCCATAGAGAGTTTGAACGAAGCCTGGCCGATGTCATTCGCGAGTTTACGCGCGGAAAGCCAGCGGCTAGTGGAATCGATTAAGGACCGTGTCGCGGCCGCGCGCCTCAAGAGAGAGGCGGAGGCTCGCGCGGCGGAACTGCGGAGGTCGGCGGCGGTACGATTGCGTAAACAGATACAAGAAACGGAACCGGTGTCTCAAACGGTCGCGGGCACGACCCCGGCTTCGCAGGCAGTAGCCGGCGCGGCAGAACCGCATAGCTCGCTTCTGAGCGAAGTGGCCGAGATAAACGAGCGAGACACTGTTGTAATAAAATCACTGGGCAAGAATGGAGTAGTCGAATCGATCTCCGGCGAGACATATACGGTACTGGTCGGCTCTCTCAGGTTCCGGGCAAGGCGAGAAGAGTTAGAGATTGTCAGGAGCGCGCCGCCGCACGCATCTAAAAGGGCCGCTGCGCTCCCACGCGGCGTGAGCGGCGACTTTAAAGCCGATGAAGACTTCGCTTCGGAAATAAACATCATCGGGACAACCGTCAACGAGGCGCAGGACCGCGTCGACAAGTTTTTGGACAACGCCTTTATGGCGGGGGCCGAAACAGTGCGGATTGTCCACGGGCATGGCAAGGGCGCGCTCAGGCGAGCAATATCCGAATTGCTGTCGGGCCACCCGCACGTCGAGCGTTTTTCTCTTGCCCCCGCAAAGGAGGGCGGTGCCGGCGCCACCGTAGCGGTCTTGAAAAAATGACGCCCCGCGCCATTCGATATATTCTTGTTACGACCCGACCGCACGCTCTCATTCGCGTTGAGAGCCGGAGCGAATACTTACCCAACCGAGTGATGAAAACTCTCTTGCGCCTTTTTATGAATGCTGTTAAAAATTCATTAGCTCCCAGCGTCGGATGCTCCTTCAGAATAAGCAACCCAGATTGGACAAGGTTATGCGACTGCCGCGCGGGTTTGCCGATGATGTAAAGAACCAGAGCGACATCGTCCGAATTGTCTCGGATTATGTCACGCTAAAAAAGCGCGGCTCCGCTTATCTGGCCTGCTGCCCCTTCCACTCCGAGAAGACGCCCTCATTCAATGTTCACCCCGGCAAAGGACTTTTCAAGTGCTTCGGCTGTGGGGCCGGCGGCGGCATTATCGATTTTGTCATGCGTATTGAAGGGTGCTCATTCCCTGAAGCGGTTCGGACGGTTGCTGAAAAGAGCGGCATCCCGATCCCTGCTCAGGAAGAGACCGAAGACTCCAAGCGGTCGGCGCACGAGCGCGAGGTGGTCCTCAGGTTGAACGAGGAGGCCGCCCGGTACTTCGTCCGCGAGCTTGCGGGGGCCGAAGGGGCGGAGGCGCGCGATTATGTAATCTCGCGAGGCATAACGGCCGAGGCTCAGAAACTTTTCATGATAGGCTACGCGCCCGATCGCTGGGACGGGCTGCTCAATCATCTAAAGGCGGGCGGCGCGACCGAAGCCGAGATAGCAGTGAGCGGACTTGTCATACCGAGAGAGACGGGCGGTTATTACGACAGGTTTCGCGGGCGAGTGATCTTCCCGATAACCGATTCGCAGGGGCGCGTCATAGCTTTTGGGGGCCGAATCATGCAGGACGGCCAGCCCAAATATCTCAACTCGCCCGAGACCTCAATCTATACGAAAGGGCGCAACCTCTACGGGCTCGCGCTATCAAAAAACGATATACGCGGGGCCGGTTTTGCCATACTCGTAGAGGGCTATCTCGATTGCATAATTCCCTTTCAGAACGGCGTCCATAATATCGTTGCGAGCCTTGGCACGGCGCTGACCGACAGCCAGGTGCGGCTCTTGCGGCGCTATATGGACAGCCCGCAGATAGTCGTCAATTTCGACCCCGACGCCGCCGGGCAGGCGGCGACGATGAGGTCAATCGAGGTGCTGCTTGCCGAAGGATTCAAGGTAAACATACTTCGGATGCCCTCGGACGAAGACCCTGACGAGTTCGTGCGGGCGCACGGCATTGCCGCTTTTCGCGAATTGCTCAAGACCACTCAGCCCTACGTGGATTACATAATTGACAGCTCGATAAGCGCGCACGACACCTCGCGCCCGGCCGGAAAGGTTGCCGCGATCAACGCGATGCTTCCGCACCTTGCCAGGATGAAAGACAAGGTTGCGCGCACAGATTATGCCGCGCAGATTGCCGACCGGCTGAAGGTCGACTCCCGTGTGGTCCGCGAAGAGCTGAGGCGCGTCGCTACGAACAGGCAGCAATCGCTCGACCCGAAACGACTGCGCGTCGCCGAAGATATTACAAAGGCCGAGCGGCAGCTACTGGAATTGATGCTGGCGAACGTGGACGTGCGGCGCGCCATAATCTCGACGCTTCAAGACGACGATTACGCCGACCTTGCGACGGGGGCGATATTTGCGGCGATCATCAAGACGGAGAGCAAAGGCGTGGCCCCCGATTTTGAGAGCCTGAGCGAAATCCTTGACGGAGAGGCCGAGCGCGACATGCTGCCCGCGCTGTTGATGAGCGACCTCGCATGGGCGTGCGGGACAGATTTTGAAGCGCTCTTGAAGGAAGCGACCGAGGCATTGAAGTCTCTCCGGCTGCGACAACTGGAGAAGAGACTCGACTCTATCCAGATGGAGTTGGGAGAGGCAGAGCGCGTCAATGATTCAGATCGCGTGATGCAACTTTGGAGAGATAAGATCGAGATAGGGCAACGCAAGCGAGCGCTCGGCGCGGCTCTGTCATCGAAGTGAATAGTTATTTTGAAGAATTAAATCGTTAAGATTTCCTTATCTTTGCTCCCGCTAGCGCACAAACTGTCTAGTTGCGCGATGGCATCTTGACAGATTTTTGCAATGGGGGTACGAATTCTCAGTGGCAATTAAGCCGCGTTGATTCGATAGCCCCACAGGAGAGCCGAAATTGTCTGACATTAATGAAAAATATTCTGACGAAGTTGAGAAGCTTCTCGAGGTAGGTAAAGAGAAAGAGTATCTCACCTACGATGATATCAACCGGCTGCTTCCGCCTGAGATGAACTCGGCCGACGATATCGAAGCCATCTTTGACGTTATCGGCTCTGAGGGCATTTCAATATCGGACTCGGACGAGAAGTTCATCGAGGCGGCCGCGGCCTCCGTCGGCAACGGTGACGGTAAAGTCGAGGATGGGATTGATGAGGAACTCGACCTCGACCTGACGCCGGGCACGCTCGACAAGACCAACGACCCTGTGCGGCTATACCTTCGCGAGATGGCCATCGTTCCCCTGCTTACGCGCGACGGCGAAGTCTCGATCGCCCGGCGCATCGAACGGGGACGCTATCGGGTGCTGAAATCTATATCGCGCTCGCCGATTTGCATCGAAGACTTGATACAGATGGGCGAGCGGCTCAAACGCGGCGAGTTGCATATTCGCGAAGTCATCTCCTTCAATGAGCAGGAAGCAATCACCGAAGAAAAAATAGAAGAGTATCTTACATCGACCATCGAAGCGATCGGCGAGCTGAAGAAGAGCTATATGCGCACTCTGAAGCTTTACGAAAGATTGCGCGAGGAGCCTAAGAAATCGGCGAAGCTGCCGAGACTCCGGCGAAAGCTCGCCATTGCCCGCGTCGAGCTGAGCCGTCACTCGCGCTCGCTCGAACTTATCCAGCACCAGCAAGAGCATTTCGCCAGCCTTATTCGCAACTGCGCCGCCGAAGCGCGCGAGGCCAAGATTGCGGTCGATAAGGCGCACCGGTCGCTCGAAAGAAAGAAGTGGAACGAGGACGAGCGCGAGCTGCGGCGAAACCTGCGCGAGGCCGAAAAGCGGCTCGGAGAGCTGGAAGACTGCTGGCACGTGTCGATGCTTGAGCTTGATCGTTCGTTGTCGTCGATCAGCAGCGGCGATTTCGAGGCGAATCAGGCAAAGCGCGAATTAATCGAAGCGAACCTCCGACTCGTCGTATCGATAGCCAAGAAATACACGAACCGCGGGCTCCAGTTCCTCGACCTCATCCAGGAAGGAAACATCGGCCTTATGAAGGCCGTCGATAAATTCGAGTGGCGGCGAGGGTATAAATTCTCGACCTACGCGACCTGGTGGATTCGACAGGCCATAACGCGAGCAATCGCGGACCAGGCAAGGACGATTCGCATACCGGTCCACATGATCGAGACGATCAATAAGCTCATACGCACGTCGCGGGCGCTCGTGCAAGAACTGGGTCGCGAGCCGACCTCGGAAGAGATAGCGAAGAAGATGGACATCCCGGTGTCGAAGGTGCGAAAAGTCCTGAAGATTGCCCAGGAGCCTATCTCACTTGAGACGCCTATAGGCGAAGAAGAAGACTCGCACCTGGGGGATTTCATCGAGGATAAATCGATCACGAACCCGGCCGATGCGGTCATCAGCTCAAACCTGCGAGAGATAACCGAAGATGTCTTGAAGTCGCTGACGCCGCGCGAGGAGAAGGTCATCAAGATGAGGTTCGGACTCGGCCCAAACGGGAGCGAGCATACCCTTGAAGAAGTCGGGCAGCACTTCGCGGTGACACGCGAACGCATACGCCAGATTGAGGCCAAGGCGCTCAGAAAGCTGCGACACCCTTCGCGCTCGCGCAAGCTAAAAGCGTTCCTTGAATCGGCGCGGCCTTAGCGGCAATAGAGAGACGAAAAGCCGACGTAGGGGCGGGATATTCAAATTCCGCCCCTACGTGGCTTTTCAGACACGCTCTCAAAACGGCTCTTCCTTACCGGGCTCTCACAGTCCCCTGGCGCGAAGTATCTGCGCCGCGTCGACAAGACTCTTGAGCGGCACCTCCCCGGATAAGCTCTTATCGAATCGCCTCTCAAAAATGATCAGCGGCAGGGTGAACGCGGTGTCGAGGTCGAACTTGAGCTTTCCACCGTTTGTAAATGCCGACCAGATGACGCCGGGGATCGACCGGAGGTTAACCTCTAACGGAAGGTCGATCCTCGATCCGCGTCGCCCGCCGAGCTTCATCTCTCCGTCGTGTGTACCCGAAATCGTATCCAGCCCGTAGAGGCTGAGCCGATAATCGAAGTCCTTGATGCTTATTGGCAAAATGGAGTTGGAAATCTCCAGGATGAGATTCATCCTCGCCCTCTGACTGCGAAAATCAATCGACTCCAGCGTGATCTCACTGAGCTTTATGTCTATTAGCTTGTCAGTGTATCCACCTGATCTCCTTGACGTCTGGGCGCTTGCGTTTGAAACAAGAAACGCCAGAGAAAGGGCAAGGACCATGGCCTTGCGAGACAGGCTGGCGCGCGTCTTTATCGGCATCATTATTCCTCCCGGCCTCCACAATTGAGTTAGCCTGGCCCTGATCCGCCAGGCGGGACCTTAGACTATGATTGTTTTGCGGTGGCCCCGCGTTGCTTTATCCGTTCCGGCCATCTATAATCGCCGCGCCCGACGCGAAATCATGACAAAAATGAGCATGGGTAAAAGGCGGTTTCATCTAATAGCTCTGGCCTTGCTGTGCATACTTCCTTCAGCCTGTAAAACAAATGAAGCGGGCGATAACACGGGCCCAATACGTGTGGGCATCGTGACTGGCCTGACAGGGGCCGAGGCGAGATTCGGGCACGCGCAAAGGCTCGGATACGAGATGGCGCTCGAAGAGATCAACTCGGCGGGCGGAGTGCTCGGGCGGCCCTTTAAACTTGAGTATCAGGACGACACCTCCAGGCCCGAAGTTGCGATGGCCGCGACCGAGGAACTCGCCGACGACCTTGGAATAGTCGCGATCAGCGGCGCGTTCTCCAGCTCTTCCACATTCCCTTCGACCGCAATCGCGAATCGCTACAAGGTGCCTATGCTCGTGCCTACGGCCGTGACCGACGAGATTACTCGCCAGGGATACGACTGGGTCTTCCGTGTTTGCGCGCCCGCTTATTCGTACGGCGGCGCGATGCTCGATTTCTTGACAAAGGCCGCGGGCGCTCGCCGGCTGGCGGTCGTCTATGAAAACACGCAGTTCGGCTCAAGCGTCGCTAAAGCTACCCTGGAACAGGCTCCTGGAGCCGGTATGGAGATAGTGGCATTTGAAGCGTACGACCAGGGAGCTACCGATTTCACCCCCCTGCTCACCCGCGTCAAGTCGCAGAATCCGGACGCGGTGCTAATGGTCTCTTACCTGGCGGACGCGGTTTTGCTGATGCGCCAATCGAAAGAGATTGATTTCAACCCGAGGGTCTTTACCGCGGGCGGCTCTGGTTTTTCTCTGCCCGATTTCCTCAAGGGCGCGGGCGAGGCGGCGGAATACACCGTCTCGGTTACTCAATGGACCCCCGACGCGCAATGGACAGGGTCGCGCGAATGGGCAGAGCGGTTCCGCGCCCGCTTCGGCGCTGAGCCCGCATACCACAGCGTTCAGACCTATGTGACTTTGAAGATCCTCGCCGACGCCATAGTGCGCGCGGGAACGACCGAGCGCGGGGCCGTGCGGGAGGCGATCAGAGCCACGCGAATGGATTCGATCTTTGGCCCGATCAGTTTTGATGAAAAAGGGCAGAATGACCACCCGGTCGCGATAACACAGGTGCTCAAGGGAAAGTTTGTCACCGTATGGCCGCCATCGGCCGCCATACGACCGCCAATCGCGCCCGTCCCGACTTGGACGGAGCGAGGGTTGCCCATTGCAGAGCAAAAAGAGGGTGGCGCGCCACGCGCCGTCGACGACGTGCCCGCCACGCAGAAGATACTACAGACAGTCGTAAGCGGTCTGCTTACGGGCGGGATTTACGCGCTCATCGGCATCGGGCTCACGATCATTTTCGGCGTGATGAGGGTCGTAAACTTCGCGCACGGCGCGATGGTTATGGCCGCGATGTACGCGACCTATTTTTTGTACACCGGTTTAGGAATCGATCCGTTTCTCTCTTTGTTAATCGTGATGCCGGGCATGTTTCTCGCGGGGGCGGCTATTCAGAAGGTATTCATCAGGCCGGTGCTTAAAGCGCCCGAGAGGAATCAGATCCTGTTGACCGAGGGCATAAGCATTGTCCTCATCAACATCGCGCTGCTCGCATTCACGGCAAACTACCTGACCATGACGACAAGTTATGCGGGCGCGAGCCGGAGCCTGGGCGGCGTCGCCGTCAGCCTGCCGCAGCTTGCCGCGTTCGTCATCGCGTTGCTGATAACCGCCGCGCTCTATCTTTTTTTGATGCGAAGTAATACCGGCAGACAGATTCGAGCCACGGCGCAAGACGCCGAGGCGGCGCAACTGCTAGGGATAAACATTCATCGGATTCAAAGTTTGACTTTCGGGCTTGGCGTAGCGGCGGCCGGCGCGGCCGGGACGCTTTTGATGCCGATCTACTATCGTGTCGAGCCCTATGCCGGCTCACCTTTCACGCTGAAAGCCTTCGTCGTCGTCGTGCTCGGCGGTATGGGGAGCGTCACCGGCGCGCTGATAGGAGGCATCGTCCTTGGCATAGCGGAATCGCTCGGCGCGGTCTATGTCTCGACCGGGTATAAGGACGTCATAGGGTTCGTCATCTTTTTGCTTGCGCTCACGTTGAAGCCGTCCGGCCTCATTGGCAGGTCGCGCGTATGATGCCTGTGCCGATCAGGATCATGAAAAATAGACGGGCAATCCTATTGTTGTTGCTCGCGGCCGCATGCATAGCCGCGCCTTTTGTGGCCCAGGGGGGACGCGACAGGCATATTCTTATTCTTGTATTGCTCTATGTGACGCTCGGGTCTGCCTGGAACATACTCGGAGGCTTCACGGGGCAGCTCTCGGTGGGTCACGCCGCATTCTTTGGGATAGGCGCATACACCGCGGCGATAATTGCCAGCGGGACCGCCCTCTCCCCGTGGCTCGGCCTTCTGCTCGGTCCAATCATCGCGCTCCCGGTGGCGCTTCTTATAGGCAAGATATGCTTTCGCCTGCGCGGGCCTTACTTCACCCTTGCGACAATCGCGGTAGGAGAAGTAGTACGGCTTGTCGCGCTGAACTGGCGAGATTTAACCGGGGGCGCGGTAGGCGTGGTCATTCGCCCGTCGGTTTTTAGCGGCACTGATAAGATCCCCTATTACTTTATAATCCTGGCAATCGCCGCGATGACGGTTTCGCTCTGTTACTACATAAGTCGCGGGCGCCTCGGCTATTTTTTCATGGCGATACGCGAAGACCAGGAGACGGCCGAAGCCATAGGAATAGATACGACGAAGTACAAGCTTGTCGCGCTCGGCATAAGCGCCACGCTCACGGCGATGGCCGGCGCTTTCTATGCGAACTATTTTCTGTTCGTCGACCCGACGGTCGTATTGCCGCTGGCGCTTTCGGTCGAGATAGTCCTTATGGCGATCATAGGCGGCATCGGCACGGTGGCGGGACCGGTACTCGGCGCGGTCTTATTGAAGTTATCCTCCGAAGTATTCCGAAACGTCTTTGAGCAGGCGAACCTGCTCATATACGGTGCGCTGCTGATTGTCGTGATCCTGTTTGTGCCGGACGGACTCATAGGCGGTCTGCGGCGGTTGATCAACCGACGGAAAGCGCCCGCGGCCGAGGTTGCCAGAAAAGCCAGCGCCTAGCCCGGACACGAAAAGTTACCCGAAAGGTTATTCGATTGACGCTGCTCGAAGTAAACGATTTGACCAAGCGCTTCGGCGGGCTCGTTGCCGTCAACTCTTTGAGTTTCAAGGTCGAGGAAGGCCAGACCGTCAGCATCATCGGGCCGAACGGCGCGGGTAAGACGACCGTCTTTAATCTCATCACCGGATTCGAGCGGCCCACGCGCGGCGAGATAACTTTTCAAGGCTCTTCGATCACCGGAAAGAAACCTCACCAGATCGCGCTCGCCGGAATCGGCCGCACTTTCCAGGTCGTAAAACCGCTACACGGGCTCAGCGTATTCGAAAACGTTCTGGTCGGGGCATTTGCTCGAACGACCAGCCGCGAAGAGGCCGAGGCTGTATCAGATGACATAATAGCTTTCACCGGGCTTACCGCCATGCGCGACCAGTTGGCCGTTGGATTACCCATCGGCATGCGCAAGCGACTTGAGCTTGCTCGCTCTCTCGCCACAAAACCAAAGCTTGTATTGCTTGATGAAGTGATGTCCGGGTTGAACCCGATGGAATCGAAAGAGGCAATTGATCTGATCCGGCGGCTGCGTGATGAGCGAGGCATCTCGGCGGTCGCGGGCGTCGAACATGTCATGCACGTCGTGATGTCGGTAAGCGACCGCGTGATCGTACTCAATCACGGCCGCAAGATCGCGGAGGGCCGGCCCGATGAAATCACAAGGAACGAGGAAGTGATAACAGCCTACCTCGGCCACGCATAGCCTTTAGTGGTGTCGCTCCGCTCCGGTATAGAGCTAGCAGAAGTTCTCTGAAAAGCCCCGTTGGGGCGAAATGTGAACATCCCGCTCCCACGGAGCTCGAAATACTACTTGCCCCATTTCTATATACATTTCGCCCCAACGGGGCTCACTTTTGATTCAGCCTCTTGGTACTTTTCAGAGACGCTCCATCAATCACCGGCAGCGGCGCGTTGTACCACGCGGTTAACGAGAATGGCCTGTTGGGCGGGGTTGAGCGCCGGCTTCATCCACTCCAACTGCACGAGCGCGTTTTCGGGTACGCTGCGCGGGTCGCAAACGCCGCACCTGATGCAGGGGTCAATCGCGGGACAAGGCTTTGTTATCCTTTCAGCCATCGCCCGCTGATGCTCTTTCTTCATGAAATCAGCCGTGAGCCCGAGGTCAACTACGTCCCACGGAAGCGGCTCGTCAATCGATCGCTGTCGAAGCGCATAAGCGTTCCAATCCCGCATCAACTGACGCCAGTTCCCTGTCCGGTCAACTTCCAGTATGAACTCGGACATTCGCCGGTCGCCCAGACTCAGCATGGCCTGTAGTATCGCCAGCCGCGAGGACATCGCTCGCACGTCAACATTCGGCATTGCTTTGAACTGGCGCGTGAGGTATTTGATCTTCCTGTCTAGCTCTTTCTCCGATTGAATGGGCTCCCACTGGAACGGGGTCTGCGGCTTCGGCACAAACCCGTTTAGCGAAACGATAATTGTGCCGACCTTCCCGCGCGGCCTCCCCATCTCGATCATTCGATCACGGATTCGCTCGGTCAGCTCGACTATCGCGTCGAGGTCTTCGTCCTCTTCTGTCGGCAGCCCGATCATCATATAAAGTTTCAGATTGAAAATACCCCGCTCAAAGATCATCTCCGCAATCTGTACAATCTCCTCATTTGTGAGGTTCTTGTTTATTACGCGGCGCAGGCGGTCGGAGCCCGTCTCGGGAGCGATGGCAATCTGCTGATCGTTTCGCCGGACGAGAGCGTCAAGCAATTCGGGCGTGATCTGGTCGAGGCGAAGCGACGAGACGGAGACCTGATAATCGAGCTTCTCCAGCCCATCGAGTAGCTCGTGAATCTCCGGGTGATCGCACACGGCGGTTGCGACCAGGCCGATCTTGTCCGTGTACTGTCGCATCTCGGCCGCGCGCGCAAGGAGCTTCCCCGCCGAAAAGACGCGCGGGGCTAAATAGGAATATCCCGCCCAGCAGAACCGACATCCCATAGAGCAGCCGCGAGAGATCTCCATCAGGTAGCGCCCGCTCATCTCGGTGTTATCGGTCAGGACTTCGCTCGCGGGAATAAAATCGTCGTCGAAGTGGCCCGACCCCTCCTGTTTGCGCATCGGGTTTCGCATGGTAAAGACGCGGCGCGGCGCTCCGTCGGTCGGTACGATCTCGCGAAAGTTCCCTTCGTCGTCGTAGCTGCACTCGTAGAACTTCGGGACATAAAAACCCGGCTCGCGGGTCAGACGCAGCAACAGGTCGTCGCGCGATTCCGCTTCGTCCATAACTTTGAGCAGCGCCGGGACGAGGACTTCGCCCTCGCCGACGCAGACCACGTTAACAAAATCTGCGACAGGCTCCGGGTTAAGAAATGCCGCCGCGCCACCCATGACTACGAGCGGATGCCAGTGATTCCTCTCCGCGGACTTTACGGGAATCTTCGATAGCCTCAGCAGTTTTGGGATATTCAAATAGTCAGTCTCGAACGAAACAGAGATGGCGAGCACGTCAAAATCCGATACGGCCCTTTCAGATTCGAGCGAAACGAGCGAGCTTCGCGTGCGCTCCAGCTCTTTCTCTATATCCTGGTCCGGTACAAAGACTCGCTCGCATGAAATGCCTGGACGCGAATTGAATAGTTGATAGACGGATTGGAACCCCAGGTTCGACATGCCGATGTGGTACGTGTTCGGGTAGGCCAGGGCGATGTCGAGCCCCAGGCCGCGAGGCTTGTGATAAACAAGGCCGGTCTCTTCGTCCCTAAACTTTCTATAACGTTCTTTTATCTTATTCATCAATAACCTTATGCAAAAATCTCTAAAAGCTCCTGTACCGATCCGGCGAGATGGTCGGGTCTCTCACACTCCAAAACGCTCCTCGGAGAAGGCCCCCAGAGCGCCGCGACTGTTACGACGCCGGCCGCTCGGCCCGCCGCTATATCGTGGCAACTGTCGCCTACATACGCGGCTTCCGAAGGCGATCTCTTCAACCTGTCGAGCGCCGCGAGGATCGGCTCCGGGCCTGGTTTATGGCGCTCCGTGTCTTCGAGAAAAACGGCCGTATCAACCAGCCCGTCAAGCTTACACAACTGTAACCCCCGAGTCGCAAGCTCACGGCTTTTCGAGGTGACTACGCCCGTTTGATAACCACGATTCTTAAGCTCGGCCATAACGTCTGCCACGCCGTCGAACCCGCAGGCCAGCGTGTCGTGGTTAGAAACATTATATGACCGGTACTCAACGAGCAGCCGATTGACGAGCAAGCCCTGCGCGGTCGCGCTCTCGCCGGCCTGGCGCGCATCGAGCAGTCTAACCATTGCGTCCTTGAGCGGCATGCCAAACGTCTCGACAAGCGCATCCCGACTGTTTCCGCACCCGAGTACAGACTGCCACGAATGGTCGAAGCATCTCAAAATCAGCTCCGTCGTATCTATCAGCGTGCCATCCAGATCGAACAGTATGGCGCGCACTTGCGATGCACTATCTCTCATGCCAGCTTCCAGGTCGTTTAGCGAAAGAGAGATTATACCCTTTTTTGAGGGCCGTTTACTAGAAATGCGGCCCGGCCCCGTAGCCGCGCGGCTGATCGGCCGCGGATTGCTTGTCGCGAAAGAATAAGGCTTGTTAGTATTTCACTTGTGAAACCTCGCAAAGCTATCAGCGTTTCATAATAGAGCCGCGCGTAGGAAAAGATCGTTAGCCCCGGTCTTGTGGCTCGAATTTGTACTTGCGAGAGGGGTACTCAATGAAAAAAGCTCCTTTAATTGCTTCGGTCATCTCCCTGTTAATCTTATCATCCGTCTTAGCCGAGACTTGCTTCGCGCAGGGCGCGGACGTGCGCCGGCGGACGATAGCAATCACATACCTGCGTGACCCTGTAAAGGTGCAGCTAGCCGGGACGACGCTCAGGCCGAACGCGAGAGGCGATGCGACCGTGGAGCGATGGCGCAAGCGCAACGAGAGCGAGATTGATATAACCATCGAGAACATGGTTCCGGCGTTCAATTACGGCGGCGATTTTACGACGTACGTGCTGTGGGCGATCACGCCCGCCGGCCAGGTCGATAACCTGGGCGAATTCCGGCTGTCGGGCGGAACGGGAAGGTTGAAGGCCGCGACCCCGCATCAGACTTTTGCCATGCTGGTGACGGCCGAGCCGCATTATCTCGTCAAGCTGCCGTCGCGCATGGTCGTGCTTGAAAACCTCGCCCCCACCTCGAAGAACGTGCAGGTTCAGTCGGCGGCGATATTCTTTGTGGGCGATTCGGGCAAGTACTACAACGACACGACAATGCCCCAGGTCGCGGAGAGAGATTTCTATAAGACGCCGCCCGAGCTTTTGCAGGCCCGGCGCGCGGTACAGATCGCCCGGCTCGCCGACAGCGAGCGACACGCGCCGAACGATTACGCGTCGGCCAGCACCGCTCTGCAACACGCGGAGGCAGCCTACCGCAAAGGCGCAAACGTGCACGAGGTCGGCCGGATTTCACGCGAGTCCATCACCTTCGCCGTGCGGGCCCTGGACATAGCCGAGGAGCGGGCGCTTGCCTCCGAGCGACGCGGCGAGATTGCCCGACGTGACGCGGAGGTGCGCCGCGCCACGGAAGAGGCGGGCGAGCTTACAGATAAACTGTCTGACACGGAGACGCGTTTGAAGGCGAACGAGATCGCCCTGAATAACGCGAACGACCAGTTGGAGCGGTCGATCAGAGAAGGCGCGGATTTGCGCGCCGAGAACCGGGTGCTTAAGAACGAAAACGAGCGAATGCGGGGCGAGATGCAGCGACTCACGCAGGACCTGGCGAACGCCCGCACTCAGATAAGCGAGCTCGAATCAAGATTCACTAACGCAAGCGCGAAAATCACAGAGACCAGTGCCCGGCTCGAAGAGATCGAAAAAGTCGAGAGTCGCCGTCGAAACTTCAGCGCGCTACAGTCCGAGCTGAGCAAAGTTATAACCGTAAAGCCGAACGGCGAGGGCTTCGTGGTCGTGCTCGGCGACGCATTTTTTCTCCCTAACCAGACGACGCTTTCGAGCCGGATGAGAGAAAAGATGGACGCGCTGGCGCAGGCGCTCTCCGCCTATAACGATCAGACCTTTGTGATCGAAGGCCATTCCGACGCGCGGGCAAACGCCGATAGCTTTGCTTTGGGGCGCGCGCAATCGGTCGCCGACTACATTTCGGCGCTTGGCGTTCGGGCGGATAATTTCAAAGTAGAATCTCGCGGCACGTCCAGACCCGCTTCGAGCAAGAGGACCGTCGCCGCGCGCGCGCTTAACAGGCGCGTTGAAATAGTTTTTTTGAGCCCGAAGTAACCGTTCACTTTACAACATCTTCGTCGCCCGCCAATAATCCTGGAATCTTTCGAGGAAAGGCATTATGCTTGCCAAAACTCAGGTAGAGGTCAACAGACAATGTACTGCCCAAAATGCGCGACTTCGAATTCCGAAGATGTAAAGTTCTGCCGCTCGTGCGGCGCGAACCTCAGCCTGGTTTCCGAGGCGTTGACCGGAAGTCTACCCCGGCCGCAACACGGCCCGCATCAGAAAAGCGGCGCGGGCGGGCCGAGCCTCGGCCAGGGGATTACCCAGATATCCATGGGCGTTGCCTTCCTTCTCGTATCGATCGCTCTGTTGGTCCAGGGCGGCCGCGGGTGGTGGTGGGCCATGCTTTTCCCCGCCTTTGGGCTGCTGGGCAAGGGCATATCCGAGATTGTCTCGGCACGGATGAATTACCCGACGGCCGCTCCCCCGCCGATAGACCCTAACCCCCGCTCGCAAAACGGGCGAGCTTGAGCCGACACCGGATTTTTTGAATCTTCCTCCGAGCGTGACCGAAGGAACGACTCGACAATTAGACCTGACAAAGGAAAAGAATAAAGATCGGGCTTGACCAATATGCGAATCAAGTCTGCATTCCTCCTCATATCGATTGCGGTCTTTTTCTTGCTCCAGCCAGCCGCTGCCCCCGGTCAGCAGCCGGCAAAAAAGATTACCCTCCTCCAGTTGAACGATGTCTATCAGATAACGCCCGTTCAACCGCGGTAGGCGCGGCGGCATGGCCCGCGTTGCCACGCTGCAAAGCCAGATTCGCAAGGAATCGCCGAACACGCTCTTTCTTATGGCGGGCGATTTTATCTCCCCGTCAATCGCGTCGAGACTCTTTAAAGGCAAACAGATGATCGCGGCCCTAAACGGCGTCGGGCTTGACCTGGCGACTCTCGGCAATCACGAGTTCGATTTCGGACCGGATGTGCTGCGCGAGCGGATGCGGGAATCAAAATTTGCCTTCACCATCTCGAACGTGATTGACCGCAAGACCGGCAAGCCATTCGGGGGCGCGAGCGAGTTTGTCATTCGCGAGATGGACGGCGTCAGAGTCGGCATATTCGGGTTGCTGTTGCCAGAGACCGCGTCACTTTCAGACCCCGGCCCGGACGTTCGATTTATCGACCCTATAGCCGTCGGTAAAAGGCTGGCGCGTGCGATGCGCAGACAGGGCGCTGACGTGATCATCGCGCTCACGCACCTGTCGATGCGCGACGACAAACGGCTTGCGGCCGAAGCGAACATCGATGTGATAATCGGGGGCCACGAACACGAACTGCTCGAATCCCTGGTCGGGCGCACGCTGATCTTGAAAATGGGCTCTGACGCGCGCAACCTTGGCCGCGTAGATATTAACCTCGAGCCCATAAAACGAAACCAGCGGGCGAGCAGGCAGCGGAGGTCGCGGCGCGCATACTACCGGGTCGCTTCAATCGATTTCGTACCGGTGCCGGTGACAGATGCGATCAAGGAAGACCCGGTGGTGGCGAAAATTGTTTCCGACTATGAACAACAACTGAACGCCAGCCTGGGCGAGATAGTTGGCAAGACGACGGTCGCGCTTGAGGCACGGGCGGCTATAGTTCGCAGGTCGGAGAGCAATCTCGGGAGTTTTCTCGCCGACGTTTATCGCACGGCATTGCAGTCCGACGTCGCGCTCGTCAATAGCGGGAGCATCAGATCAGACACGACCTATGGACCGGGCGACCTGACCAAAAAAGATATTCTGAGCATACTCCCTTTCGAGAATACGATTGTTAAAGTCGAGCTAACCGGGGCGCACCTGAAGCGCCTGCTCGAAAACGGCGTCAGCGTTGCCGGACAGGAGGATGGCCGGTTCCCTCAAGTATCCGGCATGAGCTTCACCTATGACGCGTCGAAACCGGTCGGCTCGCGCATAACGAGCATCATCATCGGGGGCGGCGCGTTTAATGCCGAGAAATTTTACACGATGGCAGTCAGCGCATTTGTAATGGGCGGGGGCGACGGCTATGACTTTAAAGGCGCGAAAGTTTTGATCAAACCGGAGGACGGGCCCGTGGAGCCGGACCTGGTTATCGAAGCCATTAAGAAGACGGGCTCCATCGCTCCGCAAGTAGAAGGTCGCATTAAGAGCGCCGATCAGTCCGCCATGCGCTCTGACGAGGTAATCAGAAAAGCGGCTTAGTATTTCTTATGTTCAAAGAGAGGCTGCTTCAACTGCTCGAAACATGCACGGATGCCGTCCGGCGCGGTCACTGTCCGGGGTATGTAAGAAAGCACATACTTCCTTTTGAGATCGAATCTTTCTTACGAGACGCCCCGGCGCGTGATTTCATAAAATGGGTCGCCGACGAGAAAGAGTATTCCTGTTACTATTACGATGCCCAGCAAAGGGGCGTCTGCGCCAAGCCTGCCGAAGCAGCCGCTTTCATTCTGACAGAGATCGTCACCGACGCGCTCGATTCCGACCGATCAGCCCGCGATTGACCTCATAGCCTTGAAAGCGGCTTCCAGAGTATGTTCTATGACTTCGTTCGTATGCGCTAAGCCGACGAACGCGCATTCGAACTGGGATGGAGCAAGGTATATGCCTTCTCCGAGCATCGCGTTAAAGTACCTGCCGTAGCGGTCGGTATCAGCGCGGCTGGCGGTAGTCCAGTCCGTGACCTCCCCCTCGACGAAGAATGCCGTCATCATCGAGCCGACGCGGTTTAGTGTCGCGGGAATTCCAGCGCTTGCGGCCGCTTCCTTCAGACCATCTCCGAGCCGCGCGGCGCGACGCTCAAGCTCGACGTATGGGTCGAGCTCCTTCAACGCCTTGAGCATCGCAAGGCCCGCCGTCACCGCAAGCGGGTTGCCTGATAAGGTTCCTGCTTGATAGACCGCGCCGAGCGGCGCAATGTGGCTCATGACGTCAGTCCTGCCGCCGAATGCTCCGACCGGCAACCCGCCCCCTATTATCTTCCCGAGGCATGTCAGGTCCGGCTTGATCCCATAAAGCTCTTGCGCGCCCCCGTAAGCGACGCGGAAACCTGTAATCACTTCATCGAAAATCAGAAGCGAGTCGTGCGCGGCGGTCACTTCGCGGAGCGCTTCCAGGAATCCTTCGCGCGGGGCCACGCACCCCATGTTGCCTGCTATCGGCTCGACAATTACGGCGGCAATCTCGCTACCCTGTCGATCAAAGGCTTCTCTCAGCGCGGCCTCGTCATTGTAGGGAAGTACTACCGTATTGCGCGCGAAATCTGCCGGGATGCCTGCGCTGTCGGGGGTACCGAATGTGGCAAGGCCGGACCCCGCCTTAACGAGCAGGCTATCGGTATGGCCGTGGTAGCAGCCTTCGAACTTTATGATTCGGTCGCGGCCGGTGAAACCGCGCGCAAGTCGGAGCGCGCTCATCGTGGCTTCGGTGCCCGAGCTTGTAAGGCGCACCTTCTCGATTGACGGGAATGCCGCGACAATCTCTTCGGCAAGCTCGATCTCGATCTCCGTAGGAGCGCCGTAACTTGTCCCGTGCTCGACCGCCTCGCTTATGGCTTCCCGCACTGCCGGGTGAGCGTGGCCGAGTATCATCGGTCCCCACGAGCCGACATAGTCCGTATAGGTATTGCCGTCGACATCCGCGATATTTGAACCGGCGGCATCGCGTATAAAGATCGGCGCGCGGCCCACAGCGCGGAAGGCGCGCACGGGGCTGTTTACTCCGCCCGGTATTACCCGCTGCGCGCGCTCGAATAGTTCCTCGGATTTCGATGTGTTGAGCTTTGCCATAATCTTTTTTCAAACCTCATCGTTTTACCCATAACCGTAATGAATTTGATGGCGACGATCAAGCCGGGTACTCGGATAAAAGAGCACCGCAGGCGGCGAAAGATAGAGTTTGTCACGAAACTGCTACATCAGTATAATGCCGCATAGTTGTGGCAACTCAGATAAACAGACGTGACCTGCCCTGGGTCATCCTAATTGCGGTCTCTTTCTTTTTTGCGCTCATCGTCTCCTGGGAGCGGTGGGGCAACCCGCTCGTTGACTGCGGGCGGGAAATGAATCAGCCGCTGCGGCTGGCCGAGGGGCAGACACTATATTCCGACGTCCGGCATATATACGGGCCGCTGTCGCCCTATGCCAACGCGGCGCTCTTCAAGCTCTTCGGGACTCACCTGTGGGTCCTGTTCGCGAGCGGGATTGTCACTGCCCTGATCATCCTTTCGCTAACATACTGGTTATCGCGTCAGCTTATGGGCGAATGGCCGCGGGCGCGGCGACGCTCAGCGTGCTATGGCTCTGCGCAATGAAGCCCGCCGGCAATTACATTCTTCCCTACTCTTACTCCGCGCTGCACGGGTGCGCGCTGGGGCTTGCGGCACTCGCCCTTCTTGTTAAAGCGGCGACCTTAGCGACATCGAAAAGGGATTACGCACATTCAGGTCAAAGCGCGGGTGCTGGCAGAAAGGTGCTGGCGCTGATTGCGAGCGCCGGTTTTTTCGCGGGCCTCGCCACGCTGGCAAAGACGGAGATGGGGTTGGCGGCGGTCGGCACCGGTCTTGTCGCGGCCGCGGTCCTCAGCTATCCAAATTATCGCCGCGCCATCCTTATGACCCTCGCCTTCGTAACACCCGCCGTCGCCCTGGTCGCGGGTGTTTATTCATTTATCATCGCCAGCGTCGGATGGCACACGCTCGCCGTCGATAGCTTTCTTTTTCTAGGCAATGCCGCGCCCGAGTTGATCTATTTCAACGAGCGGGTGTCGGGGCTCGATCAGCCTCTGGCATCGCTCGCACAAATGGTAGGCGCGTGCATCAGGATAGCCACGCTGGGCCTCATCATCGCGTCCATAAGCATGTTACTGACAAGGAAGGATAGCGCGGCGATTGCGACCGAACGGCGCATGACCGACTTGACGATGAGCGATGCCGGGCGCGCTTCGGTTCTGCAATTATGGCTCGTGCTCGGCGTATCTATAATCGCATTTTTCATTGTCCCGCTTACGGGGAGCCTCACCTGGGACAAAGGCCCATACCTGGCGATGCCTGTCCTGCTTGTCGGGACGCTGGTCTACTATCTGGTTCGGCTCCAACGACGACGTTCTCGTGGCTCGCGGGCCGCTGGCCCGTCCGTGCCGGCAAGGCAGACGGTGATACTGATAATCGTCGCAGCCTATGCGCTCGCAAGCCTCGCCCGTGTCGTGTTGAGGGTTCGCAGCGGCGGGGCTTATAGCTCGTACCTGCTTCCCTCCTCCGTCATCATCTTCACGTTTTTGTGGGCGTCATTCTTTCCCGCGCTCTTCACTAACGCAAGCACTCGCCGTCTGGCGCGGGCCATCGTTCTAGGATTGATTATTGGCGACGCGATGCTGACAGGCGGGGTGCTTGCCTATCGCTATCAGGTCAGAAACACCTACGCGCTTTCATCCGACCGTGGGACGCTCGTAACCTTGCCGGACCTCGGCAAAGCCTTTGATGAAGCGATTGAACTTATCGAGCGCGAGACCGCGCAAGATGAGCCGATAGCGGTGATGCCAGAGGGAACGTCGCTGAGCTTCTTCACCGGGCGGCCTAACCCCTTGAGAGAAGAGATAACCACGCCCGGTTTTCTCGATCAGGCAGGCGAGCAACGCGCCATAAAGGATATTGAGCAGTCCGGGAACAGATTCATTTTCATAACCAACCGCCCTACACCCGAATTCGGCCCCGCGATCTTTGGCAGGGATTATTGCCAGACGTTGATGCGGTGGATCGAAGAGAATTACGAGTTCTACAGAGTGCTCGGCCCGAACCCGGACCCGAACCTACAGATCGGCGAGCAGCCATTTTTCATGCGCGTCTATAAACGGCGGGCGGCAGATGTAGCCGGATTGCCATAGCCATCCGATTCAAGCCAGAATTGTCTCCTTAGCTTTCGACCTTCGGAATCTTTATCCCTTTAACGCGCGCGGTCTCGGTTGCCTCTTCGTATCCGGCATCGACATGCCGAACGACGCCGATGCCCGGATCATTAGTGAGAACACGGTTCAACCGTTTTGCGCCATCCTCCGTGCCGTCTGCTACGGTCACCTGCCCCGCGTGAAGCGAATAGCCTATCCCAACGCCGCCGCCGTTATGTATCGACACCCAGGAAGCGCCCGACGCCGTGTTGAGCAAGGCGTTGAGCAGGGGCCAATCGGCTATCGCGTCAGACCCGTCGATCATCCCTTCCGTCTCCCTGTACGGCGATGCCACGGAGCCGGTGTCCAGGTGGTCGCGCCCGATCACAATCGGGGCTTCGAGCTTGCCGGTACGCACCAGATCATTCATCGCTTCGCCAAACTCTGCGCGTTCCCCATACCCGAGCCAGCAAATCCTTGCCGGTAGCCCCTGGAACTTTACTCGCTCGCGCGCAAGCCTGAGCCAGCGCGAAAGAACTTCATCATCCGGAAAAAGCTCCAGCGCAAGGTTATCTGTCTTGCGTATATCATCCGGGTTTCCAGATAGCGCGACCCATCGAAACGGCCCTCTCCCCTGGCAAAACAGCGGACGTATGTATTCGGGGACGAACCCCGGTATCTCAAAGGCATCCTCGACCCCGGCTTCCTTTGCCTGCGCGCGAATATTGTTGCCGTAATCGAAAGTGATCGCGCCCTGCCGCTTGAGATCAAGCATCGCCCGGACGTGCGCGGCCATTGCCTGCTTTGAACGCGATATATATTCCGTGGGATTCTTACGGCGAAGCTCTGATGCCTCTTCGAGCGTCATGCCGTTTGGCACATACCCGTTGAGAGCATCGTGCGCGCTCGTCTGATCCGTCAGCAGGTCAGGCACTACGCCGCGTCGCGCCAGCTCGGGCAGCACATCCGCGCAGTTGCCTACGAGGCCAACAGACACGGCCTCCCCCTGCTCGCGCGCTTCGCCTACGATGCGGAGCGCGTCATCGAGGTCGTATGCAATTTGATCGCAGTAGCCAGTCTTTATTCGCTTCTCAATGCGCGCCGGGTTGACGTCAATACCGATAAAGCATGCGCCGTTCATCGTGGCGGCTAACGGCTGGGCCCCACCCATCCCGCCCATGCCGCCGGATACGATCAGCCTCCCGTCAAGCGTGCCGTCGAAATGCTTGATTGCCGCGGCGGCGAATGTTTCAAAAGTGCCCTGGACTATGCCCTGGCTGCCAATGTATATCCAAGAGCCGGCAGTCATCTGGCCATACATAGTAAGGCCCATTCGCTCAAGGCGGTGGAATTCGTCCCAGTTGCTCCATTGACCGACAAGGTTTGCGTTTGCAATCAGGACGCGGGGCGCATATTCGTGAGTGCGAAAAATGCCTACAGGCTTACCTGATTGGACGATGAGCGTCTCGTCATTCTCAAGCGCGCGCAAGGCAGAAACCATCGCGTCAAAAGATCGCCAGTCGCGCGCGGCCTTCCCCGTTCCGCCGTAAACAATTAATTCGTCCGGCTTCTCGGCCACTTCCGCGTCGAGATTGTTCATAAGCATCCGCAACGCGGCTTCCTGGTGCCATCCCTTGCAGCTTATATCTCGCCCGCGCGGCGCGCTCACCTTTCTTGGTCCGGTCATATTGCCTCTTTCGATTATCAATGGATTTCGGGGATGAATATTAGCATACAGTCTAAAATGTAATGAAATAGGCTACCCCGGCGGGGGCCGAAGAGCAGAAACTTGAGAAAACTACCCGATAGGGGAATTGATTCACACTTTTTTTAATTGTATCTTAGACGCTGTCATGCAAAGTAAAGTGTGGCACTAGCGTTGCGATGATTTAAGAGCGCGAATTTTTTGGGAGCCCCATTCCCGTTCGCGCGTTTGAAACAGAGCAGAAGAGGTAATAATGCTAAGACCAGGATTTGTATTTCATAACGCAACACTCTTTCGCTATGTCCTGCTTTCAATTGCCATGTCTGGCTACGATGCAATAGCTACGATCGAACACATCCAGCGCGGAGCGGCGACCGAGGGGAATCCCTTAATGGAATCGCTGATGCAGAAAAACGTATTTGTATTCTTCGCCGTCAAGATGGGGCTTACGGCGCTCGGCCTCCTTGTCTGCTATCGCCTCTGTCACCGCAAGGCGGCTCGCGTCGGGATCAAGATGATCGTATCGGTCTATTCCCTCGTTTGCATATACCATGCGCTAATCGTGCTCTTCGAATAGCGCACGACTCACCACCTGCCTATTTCTCGCACGACCGGGACCAGCGACTCGATGTATGCCGATAGCGGCGCATCGCGATCAAGGGCAGGCACAAATTCTCGCACCAGATCATACACCTGCTGGAGGCGCGGGCTCGGCTTGAGCGGCTTCAAGAATTCCAACCCCTGCGCGGCGCACATCAATTCAATCGCAAGAATCATCTCGACGTTCTTGACGACATGCTCGAACTTCAGAGCAGACGTCATGCCCATGCTGACGTGGTCTTCCTTGTTCGCGGACGTCGGCAGGTTCGTGACAGAAGCCGGGTGGGCAAGCACGTTGTTCTCTGCGATGAGCGACACGGCGGCGACCTGGGCGATCATCATCCCTGAATTCGTGCCGGGGTCCGGCGTGAGAAAAGCAGGCAACCCCGAAAGGTCAGGGTTGACCAGCCGCTCGACTCGCCTTTCAGAGATAGTCCCGAGGTCTGCCATGGCTACGGCCGCGTAATCGAGCGCGAGCGCGATAGGCTCACCATGAAAATTCCCGCCCGAAAGCACCTCACCCGATTCGACAAATATTAGCGGGTTGTCGGTTGCGCTGTTGATCTCGATCTCGAGGATTCCCCTGGCATGCAACAAGGCGTCACGGACAGCGCCGTGGACCTGCGGCATGCATCTGAGCGAGTAGGCGTCCTGCACGCGAGGGTCGGCGGCCGCGTCCCGGTGAGATTCGCGAATCTCGCTTCCTTCGATCAATTCTCTGAGCCGCCGCGCGCTAGCAGTCTGTCCCGGATGGGGCCGCACGGCATGTATCCTATCGTCGAAAGCGACCGGCGTACCCTTTAACGCTTCGAGCGACATGGCCCCGGTCACGTCGGCCGCGGCGGCAAGCCTTTCGGCCGCGAGCAGCGCGAGCCCGCCAACCGCGGTCATCGCCTGAGTGCCGTTTAACAGCGCGAGCCCTTCCTTTGCTTCAAGTGTAATCGGCGCAATGCCCGCCCTGTTCATCGCTACACGGCCGGCCAAACGCTCGCCTTCAAATTGCGCCGCTCCTTCCCCGACAACGACGATTGCGAGGTGAGCGAGCGGGGCAAGGTCGCCAGATGCGCCGACCGATCCGCGAGAAGGGACAACCGGATGCACTCCTTTGTTGAGCATCGCTAAGAGTGTTTCGATGACGACCGGGCGACAACCCGAATAGCCCTTTGCTAGGACATTCGCCCGCTGGAGCATCATCGCGCGTACAACCCTCTCAGGCAGCGGAACTCCGACGCCGCAGCAGTGCGAGCGAACCAGGTTAATCTGAAGGTCGCGAAGTTTGTCGCGCGGAATGCTTACGTCGGCAAGCGCCCCGAACCCGGTGTTGATCCCGTAGACGACCTCGCCGCTTTCGATTATTCCCTCGACGAAGCTCCGCGTCCGCTCAACGCGCTCGCGCGCGGCCTGAGCGAGCGTGACTTGAGCGCCCTCGGCCACCGCCAAAGTCTGCTCAAGAGTTAGTGACCCGCCGTCAATCTCGACCATTGCTTTGACCTGTCATTACCTGCATCCATAGTCACACTTTTCATACAAAGTTCACTATCCTCTTTGAAAGACCTGCTGCCAGTTTAGGGTGCGGCGCAGGACCGCGATCTCCGAGCTAGAGGTGTCGCCAAGTAGCACTTCCAGGTGATCGAGTACGACCATCAAAAGCTGCGGGGCAAACTGCCTCGCGTGCGCCATTGTATGCGGGTAATAGCGCATGCTGAGCCGCCCGCGGCTGTCTTGATGAAACGCGCGAACGTTCTCTTCGCTCATCGCGACGACTTCCGAGTTCACCGGTAAAACCATCTTAGGTATCCCTTGAAAGACCTTGCCCGCCTCATCAATCATCCCTATCAGCATCAATCCGATCAGGACTCCCTGCTCGTTTACAAGGTCCGGGCTGAACACGGCGTTCATGTCGGCGCCGCTCGAAAGGCGCGGCCCCAGACGGTCGTACTCGGGGTTAATCAAAATTGAATTGTATATGATCCCGATGACCTTCGATGTGCCCGTACTTATCTCGACGAACTGCCCGAACTGGTAATGGTCGGGCAAGGGGGGCTCGGCCGCGTCGAGGCGGTCAAGCACTCTGCCGATGTAATCTACATGTGAGTTCGATTTTATTATTCTGGCTATCTTCATAATCGTAAGCCGGCGCTTCTGAGCCGCCTGAATCATCTTCGGTGGGCTTTGCTTATCGCCTTGCGCGCGACTCTAAGGTTCAGGCTTTCGCGCTCGGCGAACTCTTGAAAGACTTCATAAAAAAGCTCGCGGTCTCGCCGCGATAAAACGGCGGTCTGGTCCGCGGCCTCGATAACGTATGGATACCCGTTGCCCACGACGACTTCGCCCCGCGCCGTGTCCAGCACATAATCGAGCAACCCATTGTCATAAACCCACATTGGTATGTCGAGACGCGAGGGCGGGTTGTCGGCCGATGTTTTTAAGTACGTGAAACCAATCGAGCGCCGCCAGTGCTCGCCGTACTGGTCGAGTATGCCTCGCCTCGCGCAAACCATGAAAACAGTGCGGTCGCCCCAATTCATCCGCGACGCAAGCAGGCCCGCGTCATTGATCTTTTGCGCGTCATCCAGGGCGAACGCAACCTGTAACATGTTTATCAGGTCGCGCGCGTAGCTTGAATCAACAAATCCGACCAGGGGGATGCCGGTACGCTCTGAAGTCTCAAGAAGCGAGACGATCTCGTTTGTATAGAATTCTCGCTGGTCATCAGGCAACAGGTCCGCGAACGAGATGACAAGCAGACTGTCGAAGAAAACAACCGGCGGCCGCGTCGGGTCTATGCCGGACGAGGCAGCGCCCAGCATGTAGCTTTTTAGCGCGCCGACTTCAAGGGCGTACCGGCGGCCATGAACCACCTGCTCCGAAACCTCTGTCGCGCCACCGGTCCTGACCATCACCTCGGCGGGCGATAGCACCTCGAAGGCCGCATCCTTAACATATATGCCATCGGGCGTGTGAGGGTTTTCAAACCAGCCAACCTGAACGCCCGCGACCGGGACCGAGTAATCCTTCGAGGGAAGAATCTGGCTCCCGTCGGCTGAAAAAGTGCGGCGACCAAGCAAGGTACTAAAGGCCCATTCGCGGGCTTCTTCGCGATTGCTCCACTCGATCCCGAATTCGACGATCAGCGGCTTCAGGTCAAACTCACCGGTCGGAATTGCTCCGGGAGAGCCGGAGCCGTCGAGTCTCGCGGCAAGATCGCGCGCGCTCAGCCGGGAAGCTTCATTAAGCGCGGAGATGTAGGTTTCATATTGATGGCGCAGCTCGTTTTGAAAATCTGCAAACTCGACACGGCGTCTTTCGAGTGCGGCTTGAATCTTTTCTCGGAAAATCATGGATCTTAGCCCGTTGTTCAATCTCGGCTGATGTGAGTATGCCGTGCCGACGAAGGGAAAGCCTATTGCACACATCATCATTAGTCAAACCTGCCCGGAGAATTGATGCTCGGCTGATGAAAGTGTGCCTTGCGCCGTCGATTTGTCGTATAATGCAGTTGAGCGAACCGGCAGACTCGGGTACAGGGTGGAGAGCTTACTCCCTCGTTATTTTTCGATGCGATTAAGGCGATGAATACCGGAATGTGGCCCAGGCGGCGTAAAAGAAACAACGGCGAGGTTAGCATATCAGCAATCCCGAAGCCGGTTGTTAAGATGATGAATCACGAGGACGTTCACGAATGTTGGCACCTCGACCAGCGCTGCTTTTCTGACGGGGAAGCCTACGATCGCGAAACCATACGCTACCTGCTTTCCCATAATCACTCCGTAAGCTACAAGGTCGTCACCCCGAACAACGAGATGATCGCATTTGTCGTAGGGATGATCGAGCCGGACTCGACCGGTCACGTAGTAGCGCTGGGCGTCGGGCCCGAGCACCGCCGCGCCGGCAACGGCAGGCTTCTGATGGACGCGGTGGAGAGAGGTTTTTTTGACCGCGGCATAAGGACCGTAAGGCTTGAGGTACGAACGTCAAACGAACCGGCGCAGCAACTATACCTTCAGCTCGGATACAAGATCATCCGCCGAATGACCCGCTATTACACGAGCGGAGACGACGGATTCCTTATGGTAAAGGACATCTCGTAGTCCTTTTATTCGCCCATTTTTCCCTTCCATATTCCTGAACAGCGCACCGGACAAAGGCCCGCCCGGTTGTCACACGTCAAACGGCGTGGGCATAATGCAGACATGAGCCTTACGGTTCGGGAAGCTCTCTCCTTGAATGTATTGAAGGGCGCAGTCGTGGTGGCCGGCCACGCCGGGCTGGATAATCCGATACGCTGGACGCACATACTTGACCAACCGGAAGTAGCCACGTGGGTCAAGGGCGGAGAGGTTTTACTGACCTCCGGGCTGGGCATTTTTGACGATGCCGCCGCCCAGGTCCGTTATATGGAAGAAGCGGCGCAGGTGAAGGTGGCCGCAGTGCTGGTCACGACACAGGAGTACCTGCCGCGGACGACACCCGCGATGCGCGAGATAGCAGACCGAAACGCCATTCCGCTTGTCGAGATTCCTCGCACAACACCATTTATTGAAGTCACCGAAGCAATACTACGCCGGGTCGCTTCAAAATCGGCTGACAGCGAGCGCGATTATCTCCTGGACGCGCTGCTGGCGGGCAATCTGCCGGAGAGCGCGGAGACCCTCGCGCGGCTTGCCGAACTTGGGCTCAGGCCCGACCGGCCGCATGTAATAGCGTTGGCGCAAATCTCTTCGAAGGAAATTGACCAGGTGCTTGGCGAAGATGAAACGCGAACGATCCTGGCCGCCGTCAATAGCGCGCCGAGGCGGGCGGTTGCGGTCCCTCGCGCAAATTGCATACTGGCTATATTCCCTTTAAGCGCGCGCGAGCAGTCCGCAGAGCGCTTCTCGCGTTTGCTCGCTGAAACTCTTCAGAAGTCATCGCATGCTCCGTTGCGCGTCGGGATGAGCGGTGTTGCGACTCAGCTCGGTGATTTTAACAGGCGGTATCGAGAAGCGCGCGACGCGCTCTTTGTTGCAACCCTCATCCCGGACCCGCCCACTGTCCTCGACTATAGCGACCTCGGCGTCTGGAGCCTGTTGTTGCGTATCGAAGACGAAGCCGAGTTACGGCGAATGGTCGATTACTACCTGACGCCCCTGATCAACCACGACCGGGAGCAGCAGACTGCCTGGGTCGCCACGCTTGAGGCGTTCCTTAATCAGAACGGGAATCTTCGCGCAACCGCCCGCGTGCTTAATCTGCACCGTAACACGATCACATACCAGTTAGAGCATATAAGTAAGCTGATCGGGCTTGATCTCAATAGCGCCGAGGTGCGATTGAATATTCAAGTGGCGTTCAAGATTCGCAAGCTCCTCCCGGAAAGAAGCAAAAGAGACCTGCCTTTTTTATCCCAACGGCCGCACCCTTAAACCGCTGTGCCTATGGCACAAAGCAGGGGGGTCTTCCCTGTTGTCATCGCCCGTTGTATGGATCGGTCCTATACCCCAGAATTCTTGTATGAGAATGCTTAAAAAGGAGCGCATAGTCGGCCGCGCGCAGATACTTGTTTCGGCGGCGAGTTTCGGGACCATCGGTCGTATTTGCCAAGACCGCTTACGCGGCCGGGATTAGCTCGGCAATGCTGCTTGAGCTGCGGTTTACGATAGCCGCGCTCGCGCTGTGGATATACTTTTTGGCGTTCGACCGAAGCATCATCAAGATAACCAGGAAACAGTTGATTACATGCGCGGCGCTCGGTCTGGCGGGCTACGGCATATTCTCGAACCTGGTCTTCAGGGCCCTTGAAAGCACGCCCTCCACAATAGTGGGGCTGTTATTCTTCTGCTACCCGGTATTCGTGCTGCTGCTCGACTGGTTTGTTATAAGGCAGCGGCCTCACTTGCGGCTCAGGTTGGGCGCGCTTCTTATTCTGGGCGGGATCGCTGTGGGGGTTTTAGGGACAGCCGCGGCGGGCATCGGGCTCGGCTGGTTGCTCGCGGTCGCGGGCGCGGCCTGGTACGCGGCCTACATCGTCGCAACTCGAAAACTGCTTACGAACCTCAATCCTCAAAGCGTCGCGTTATACGTGACGAGCTTCGCCGCGCTTGGGATTCTCGATTCTCGGAGGACCGGTGTTGTCGAGCATTGGCTATTTGCAAGGCGGCGCTGTAGTCGCGGTGGTCTCGCTTGCATTGATTTCGACCGTGCTTGCTCTGCTGAGCCTGTTTTCAGGTCTTGAGAAGATTGGCAGCGCCGAGGCGTCCCAGATCGGATCAGTGGAGCTGATCATCAGCCTGACGCTCGCGAGCACGCTTCTGGGTGAAACCGTCACCCTCCCCGTTATCGTCGGCGCCGGACTTATTATGACAGGCGTTTTCGCCGGACAGCTCAGGCCACGACCGCGCAATATCGAGTGCCGGCAATCTTGATGCGGTTGCTTTTCATCTCGTAATGGCTCTGGTAATATCAGGCTCTTAACTCATCAGGCATATTCGAGAGGATCGCTTAATGCGGGCTAAGAAGCTTGTCGCTCTTTTCTTACTTTTACTCCTGACTGTCCCTGCTTCCAGTTGCAAACCTACGGAAGAGGCAAAGCCCAAGCAGGGGCGATGGGTGGCTCAGTACCGCTCGCCTGAATCCGAAAAATACACAGGCACGCAGTTGACCGCCGCATTCTTTTATAGCGCCATTTCGGTCGTCTCGCCACAGGTGGTCTTCGTGGCGGGCGACAAGGTCAACCCTTCGGCCGACTCGCGCATCGGCATGGTCGTAAGCACAAGCGACGGGGGCAAGAACTGGACCGAGCGCGAGCTTCGCCAGGAAGGCGTCGAGCTTCTTTCACTCAATGCCATACACTTCGTCAACGCAAACACAGGCTGGGTCGTGGGCGTGGACTCCGGGTACGGCGGTGTCCTCTTCAAGACGGCGGATGGCGGCACAAGCTGGACCATGACACGTCTGGAGCAAAAACAGTTACCCACCTCCATCTATTTTGCCGATGAGATGACCGGGTGGATGGCGGGCATCACACCGGCGGTCGAAGGCGGTGGGGAAAGCACGGCGGCTGACCACGAAGCGGCGGAATACACCGGGCCGAGCGCAGTACTCGGAACTACTGATGGCGGGCAGACCTGGGGCGTTCAAAAGCAGTTACCGATTTCAGTTCATGCACTCTGCTTCATCGACTCGCAACGCGGGTGGTTATGTGGAACCGGGGGCGCAATCTACCGGACCGAGGACGGGGGGATAAGCTGGTTTAAACAGAGGAGCGAGCTTGAGCCGGGAGACGGACCCGTCGATCTGCGCGGCGAGGGCATGAAAGGGTATGTTATCCACGGCATACACTTCGCCGACGAGATGAATGGCTCCGCGGCGGCCCGGTCGGACCTGAGCAACGGCGGCCGCCTGCTGATGACCAACGACGGCGGCAAGACCTGGCAAAAGCGATGGGTCAACGACGGGATGGGGATGATGGACACCTTTTTCGTTGATGGGAATCGTGGCTGGACTATTACCACCGACTCGAAGTTCATATACTACACGTCGGATGGCGGCAGGCAGTGGCAGCCGGAGCCCAAGGAGTTCGAGCAAGACGTTTCGTTGATTAGGATCAGCGGCGCGGACGAGCAGCATGTGTGGGCAGTAGGCGGGGGCGCTATTTTTTATCGAGAGACCAAATAAGCAAACCGGGACCGTAGCGGCATTCATGTCTCGGCACATCAAAATGGAGATTCAAACATGAGGCGATACACGCATGCCTTCTTCACTCTTTTTTTAACCTCGACAATCGTTCTGGCAGGAGTGGCTCAGACGCGCGGCAGAAGGGGGACGAGCCCGAGCGGGCCACCCCCCGCGGCGCTCGAAAAGATCAAGGCCGAGGCTTTGATGGATCACGTCAAAGAGCTCTCCTCTGACGAATATGAAGGGCGCGGCCCCGGCACGCGAGGCGAAGAGCTGAGCATCAAGTACATCGCCGACGAGTTTAAGAAGGCCGGCCTTGAGCCCGGCAATACCAACGGGAGCTACTTTCAAAAAGTACCGCTCGTCGGGATAAAGACCGAGCAGGATGCCGAGCTGGAGATCAAGGCGGCGGGCAAAGATTTTGATTACAAGTTCGGCCAGGACTTTGTCGCCCGGACAACGCGCGTTGTCGAAGATACGAGCTTTGACGCCGACATGGTCTTCGTTGGTTACGGCGTTGTCGCCCCCGAATACAGGTGGGACGATTACAAGGGAATGGACGTGCGAGGCAAGGTACTGGTAATGCTCGTCAACGACCCGCCCGTTGCCGACCCGAAGAATCCGTCGAAACTCGACCCGAAGGTTTTCGGCGGGCGGGCGATGACTTACTACGGCCGGTGGACCTACAAGTTTGAGGTTGCCGCCGAGAAGGGGGCGGCCGGCGTGCTTATCGTACACGAAACCGAGCCCGCCGGTTATCCATGGGCCGTGCCGAGAGGAAGCTTCACGATTGAGAACTTCGACCTTGTCTCAAAGGACAATAATATGTCGAGGGTGAACGTCGAGGGATGGATTCACAACGACAAAGCGCGCGAGCTTTTCGGCGTTGTCGGCATGAATTTCGACGCGATGAAACGCGCGGCCAAACGCAGGGACTTCAAGCCCGTCCCGCTAAAGGCAAAAGCAAAGCTAAAGATCGAGAATGAGATTCGGCGGATTGAATCAAACAACGTGGTCGCCAAAATCGAAGGCTCGGACCCGCAGCTAAAAGATCAATATGTCATATACACCGCCCACTGGGACCACATGGGGATAGGCCAGCCCGACGAGACAGGCGATAAGATTTATAACGGCGCGCTCGACAACGCGACGGGGATAGGCGGGCTGATCGAAGTAGGACGCGCTTTTAAATCACTCCCCAAGCCGCCGCGCCGCTCAATTCTTTTACTCGCCGTGACGGCCGAAGAGAAGGGGTTGATCGGCTCGAAGTACTACGCCGAGAACCCGATCTACCCGCTCGAAAAGAGCGTGGCTGTCATCAACATGGATGGGCTGAACCAGTGGGGGCCTACGAAGGATATAACCGTCATCGGGCTCGGCAATTCGACGCTCGACGACGTGCTGCGAAAAGCGGCGGCCGAGAAGGGGCGAACGCTTACGCCCGACCCGGAGCCTGAAAAGGGATTTTATTACCGCTCGGACCATTTTAGCTTTGCCAAGCAGGGCGTGCCGGCGCTCGACCCCAGCGACGGAATAATCTTTATTGGAAAACCCCCCGGGTTCGGGAAGATGAAGAGAGACGAGTACACGGCGAAGGACTACCACAAGCCGTCGGATGAGATTAAGCCCGACTGGGATTTGAGCGGGGCGGTCGAAGACCTGCGGCTTTTCTTCACGGTTGGGTATCGGGTTGCTATGACGAGCGATTATCCGCAATGGAAAAGCGGCACGGAGTTTAAGGCGCGAAGAGAGCAGATGCTTCGCGAAGCGGGTATTCTTCGGTGAGCAAGAAACGGGATGCCTGAAGAAGCAGGCGGTTCATCTAGTAAAGAAAAAGGCCGGATTTCCGGCCTTTTTCTTTGAATAACGAAATAACTACCAGCGTGGCTCACGCCGCTGGAAGCCACCGCGACCACCGCCGCCGCCCCCGCCGCCACGATTGCCGCCACGACCACCGCCGCCGCCGCCGAAGCCACCACGCTCGGGCCGTGGGCGCGCTTCGTTCACGTTGATGGCGCGGCCGTTCAGCTCGTGACCATTGAAGCGTTCAATCGCCTTGGTTCCGGCATCCTGGTCCATCTCAACAAACCCGAAACCCCGCGAACGACCAGTCTCACGGTCAGTCACAATAGTTGCTGATTCCACCTGTCCCACTTCTGAAAACAGGTCGGCAAGCTGGTCCTCTGTCGTCTGGTACGACAGGTTTCCTACGAAAATCCTCATGGTTGCTCCTAAGTTTCCTTTGAAACTGGCTAGAAGGAACTCGCTTTGGCTATCCGGCAGTAAGTCGCGCAGGAGTAACTTGCAGACATTCCGAACAGAGAAGACGCGCTCCCAATTCCAAACATTACAGCGGCCTAACGCGCCGCCGCCAAGAACGCCTTGATAATACCAAGAAGCCTATTGCTTTGTCGATACATAAGATTGAGAACAAAAACCCGATTTTTGGCCCCACCGAATTCTCCGATTCTTCCCTATTATGGGGCGTTTTTCTTACCCTTTTTGGCCGCCAAAATGCTCGTCTATTTTATTATGACCGGCAGCTCCGTCAACGGCCCCGTTGCCGTATTGCCGGCGTAATCCTGGGCAATGATTTTGATTATGTATTTGCCTGGCGCGATCGCAGCCGTCCGCAAAAGACCATCTCTTGCCTGTCCATCCCGCGCTTGATTGGTTACCACGTATTTAAACTTTGTAGGGGTCCCGTATGCGCTTACGCCGCTACCCTCCGCATACACGATAAAGACCGACTCATCCCCCGGCGGCATGCGGTTGAACTCTATATTGATTAGCGGCTGCTCAAATCCCGGCACCGGGTTACGCGCCTCGTCCAATACTTGATAGCCGACTCTGTATAATCCGAGCTTTCGGCTCGCGCCTAATCCATCCGCGCTGTCGTATGCCGCGACGATGATGTCAACATCGCCGGTTATGGCTAGCAGGCCGTTCTGCTTTTCTTTAAACACCTGGCCCGAGGCGGTCGCCACCTCTACTCCGCCCGCCTCTATGACAGGCGCGACCGCGTCCTTGAAGCCAGGGAATGGAAAGGCTATCGGGTTTGCCTGTGCGTTCCACGGGCCAAGATTCATATGCACATGAAAGAGCCGGTTGAGCGTGCCCACTACTTCTCCGACCCGGAACCTTGCGCCTCGCCTCACGCGCATCCGGGCGAGGTTTCCTTGCGCGTCATACTCCGCCTTGAACTGGCTACCCGGTAAGACCTTATTCTCGCGGTCGCGACCTACGCGCAGATGCACATAGCTCATGAGGCCAAGTGTTATACCTTCGTTATCGCCTCCAAGGCCCCAGGTAGCCACGGGCGCACTCGCCTTTTCATCCATCACCGAGAGCACCGGGTCGCCCATGTTGCCGCGCACGTCGAGCCCGCTGTGCAGGTGATGAAGCGCGACGCCGCCCCCGGCGCCACGCGCCTCGCCTACAACACCTGTCACCTCGTGCCACCCGTCCTGCGGATTCAAAGGCCACGGGAACTGGCCGTTTGCCGAAAGCTCCGCGTGATTAATTATTGGGAGATTAAGACGCGTGCTTTCAGGCGGCTCAGCGGCATCAGGCTGTATGTACAACTCACCGGGTTGCGAAGGCTCGATGTATTCCGGCGCGGGTTCCACAGGGCGAACCGCCCTGATTACGCGGTTCAGAGTATCGGCAACGTATATGATGCCATCACGATCAATGACAATCCCGGTCGGACCATTGAACAAGGCGCGGCGACCCGCGCCGTCGGAAAACCCCGGCCGCCCACCCGCATAAACGCTAAACTGTCCGTCGGGTGTAACTCGTATTATCTGGCCCGCGCCTTCACACGCTATGAAGAGAAACCCATCGTGTGTCGTAGCCAACCCGACCGGCCGCCGCAGTCGCAGTCCCGTTCCGGATTCACCCTCAGTTGAAGGGGCCAGCGTTGACACATCTCCTTGCGGCGTGATCTTGCGAATCGAATCGTTGCCCGTGTCGGCGACATAGATGTTATTCAGCTTGTCGACGGCAACCCCGCACGGCGTGTCGAACAACGCTTGATCGGAGGGTCCGTCAAGTAAACCGGCTCGCCCCGCGCCCGCGATTGTCGTAACTACCCCATCTTTGCCAACCTTGCGAATCCGGTCATTATAAGAATCGGCGATGATTAGATTGCCATCGTTATCAATCGCAATTCCGACGGGGCCGTCAAATTGAGCTTCGGCGGCGGGTCCGTCTCTGAACCCGGCGCCCGCAGCGCCAGCTACGGTGGCAACCTCGCCGTCGGGCGTTAGCCTTCGCACGCGATTGTTACCGGTATCGACAATAAATATGTTGCCTTCTTTATCGACGGCTATACCCGAAGGCGTGTGAAACTGCGCGTCGCCCTTTCGGCCGTCCGCAAAACCTTCTCGCGACCCGGCAATCGTCTCTACCTTTCCGTCCGGTGTGATCCGGCGCACGGCATTATTATTCGCGCCCTCGGTTATGACGAGATTGCCCAGGCGATCAATCGCAATTCCGAAGGGGTCGGCGAAGACCGCCTCCTGTCTTGGCCCATCGCCAAACCCGACCGCGCCGGTCCCCGCGACCGTTGTGACCGACCCGATTGTGTCGGGACGCGTCACAACCGGGTCGGGCTTGACCATAAAGTAGATTAGTATGGCGACCGCTGTCGGTAGGACGAGAATAAGGACAGCGATTAGCACTCTTCTCATTTTGAGAGATTGACTCGAATCGGAGTAAGGCCGCGAGGACGCGTGATTATTATGCGCGTACGCGCCCCGCGGCTTTAGATCACATGCGGCTTATTTCATCCAGGTAGCGGACGAACATCTTGATCCCGCCGGAGGCCATGCCCCAGTCGAAGTTTTCGTTCTTCGCATGGTAGCCGTGCTCGGGCAGCGAGAGTCCGAGAAATACTATGGGCGCTTTTAAATACTTCTCCATAGTAACGACCGCGCCGATGGAGCCCCCTTCCCTGGTGAACGCGGGCTTGCGTCCGAATGCGTACTCCATCGCGCGCGAGGCGGCGGCGGCGTACGGGCCGTCGAACTCTCCTAGGTATGGACCCAGCGCCGAAATAAACTCTACCTTTACGTCAGGATTTCTCTCGCGCACGAAATCCTTTATAAGCTTGAAGACTCTTTTAGGGTGCTGATCGGGGACAAGGCGGCAGCTTATCTTGGCCTGCGAGCGGTAAGGGACAATCGTCTTGACGCCCGGCCCTTGATAGCCGCCCGTTATGCCGTGGACCTCAAAAGTCGGCTCGGCCATCACGGCCTTCAAGACACGCCCGGGCTCATCGAACCTCAGTTTCTTTAGCTCGTGCGCGGCCTTGAATCTCTTCGTATTGAACCCCGAATCTAGAAAGCTCTGGACCTCTTTCTTCGACGCGCGGCGCACGTCGTCGTAAAAGCCCTTTATCTTTACGCGACCGGTGTCGGCGTCAAAGCATTCGGTGATGACCTTGGCAATCTCGGCGATGGGATTGCGGGCCGGGCCTCCGGTCAACCCGGAATGGACATCCTTCGCGCCGGTTTCAAGCGTGAAGGTCATCATCATCGCGCCGCGCAGTCCGTATGGGATGGCCGGGCGATCCCGCGAAATCCAGATCGTGTCGCTCACAAGGACCGAATCGGTCTTGAGCCGCTCGGCGTTGTTCTTGATGAAATGCTCGAAGTTCGGGCTGCCTATCTCCTCCTCAAGCTCCCATATGAAGTTTATGTTGAGAGGGACATCGTTTTGACCGGCATAGCGCGCGCCCATCATTGCCGTCAGCGCCGGCCCCTTGTCATCGGTCGTCCCCCGGCCTTCATATCGGTCCCCTTCCTTGAAAAAGGTGAAAGGCGCTTTATTCCATTCCTCGGGATCAGCGGGCTGTACGTCCAGATGGTTATAAATGGTTATCGTCGGATTATCGGGGCCGCTTTCAATGCGCCCAAAAACGACAGGGTTACCGGGCGTTTCAACGATCTCGGCCGTAGCGCCCATTGCTTCCAGGTACTGTCGCCCAAGCTCCGCGCCGCGGCGAATATCGCCTTTGCGCTCCGGGTCCATGCTTATCGTGGGAACTTCGACGAACTCTCCGAGAAGCTCTTCGAAATCCGCCGCGCGAATCCTTCACATAGGCGTCTAATCCTTTGTACAGCTTCGCGTTTTCATCCATCTCTTTCTTCATCGTCTCCTTTGTAATTCAATGCCCGCTCATTATGAGGAGCGCGCTTCTGGGCTGTCAAGCAACCGGGCTTTATTGCCTATCGTCTTGCAAATAATTCCAGGTCCGCTGGTAGTTTTTCCCAGTTTTGTGGCTCTCGGCCGCGTAAACAGTAGCGCGCGGGAGCCGGAGGCCGTGGCACGCGTCGTGCAATGCCGTTATAGTTCCGATTTCGCGTTCAAGTGTGAAGTTTGGAAGTTGCGAAATTCAGCAACAGGGGTTAACTTATAAACGTTGGCGGGTGGAATTACCCTTCATCTATACAATAATCACAGGATAAGGCAAATATGGAATCAACGACGATTCTTAACAATGTGGAAGATGATCATATCGAAGAACTGGAGACTGTCGTCATAAGGTTCGCGGGCGACTCCGGCGACGGTATGCAGCTAACGGGAACGCAGTTTACGAATACGACGGCCGTCGTCGGCAACGACATCTCGACGCTGCCCGATTTTCCGGCCGAGATTCGCGCGCCGGCCGGCAGCCTGCCCGGCGTTTCCGGCTTTCAGGTCAACTTCTCAAGTCGCGACATTCGCAACTCCCGGAGACGAGCCGAACGTGCTCGTCGCGATGAACCCCGCCGCGCTCAAGGTCAACCTGGCCGACCTGGAGACGGGCGGCATCTTGATCGTCAACACCGACGCCTTCAACGACAACAACCTCAAGAAGGCAGGTTACGCGGCGAACCCGCTTGAGGACGGCACGCTTTCGGGTTATCGACTCTTCAAGCTACCGATCACGACTTTGAACCGCGCGGCGCTGCGAGACGAAGTAAAGCTGTCGTCGAAAGAGATTGACCGCTGCAAGAATTTCTGGGCGCTCGGGCTTATGTACTGGCTTTATGACAGGCCGCTCGGGCCGACCCAGAGGTGGATTGAAGACAAATTCAAGCGCAACCCGGAGGTCGTAAAGGCGAATTACACGGCCCTGAAAGCGGGCTTCGCGTACGCCGACGCGGCCGAGATATTCACGACCCATTACCGCGTGCGGCGGGCCGCAATCGCGCCCGGAAAATATCGCAACATCACCGGCAACGAAGCGACCGCGCTCGGCTGCGTGGCGGCATCGGTGCTTTCGGGCAGGCCGCTATTTTATGCGAGCTACCCGATCACCCCGGCCTCGGACATTCTCCACGAGCTATCGGCGCGCAAGAATTTCGGCGTGAAGACTTTTCAAGCCGAAGACGAGATAGCCGCCATCTGCGCGGCAATCGGCGCGTCGTTTGCCGGCCATCTGGGGCTCACCGGCACGAGCGGGCCGGGCATCGCGCTCAAGAGCGAGGCCATAGGGCTTGCGGTTATGACGGAACTGCCGCTCGTCATAATCGACGTGCAGCGCGGCGGGCCGTCCACCGGTCTGCCGACAAAGACCGAGCAGGCCGACCTGCTTCAGGCGATGTTCGGCCGCAACGGTGAATGCCCCGTCGCGGTCGTAGCGGCCTCAAGCCCGGCCGACTGCTTCCACATGGCGGTTGAAGCCTTCCGCATCGCCACGAGCCACATGTTACCGGTCATCTACTTGACCGACGGATATCTGGCCAACGGCGCTGAGCCGTGGCTGCTGCCGAACATAGATGATCTTCCGAGATTTGATGTCCGGTTCGAGACCAAAGAGCGAGGGCTTCTACCCGTACAATCGCGACCCGCAGACGCTCGCGCGGCCGTGGGCAATACCGGGAACACCCGGCCTTGAGCATCGCATCGGCGGCATCGAAAAACAGGACATCACCGGCAATGTCTCGTATGAGCCCGAAAATCACATGCACATGGTGATGACTCGCGCCGAGAAGGTCGAGCGGATCGCATACGATATTCCGGAGCGTTGAGGTGTTTGGCGAAAGCGAGGGGCGATTACTGGTCGTGGGCTGGGGCTCGACATACGGCGCGATAACCTCCGCGGTCGAGGTGATGCAGTCGGAGGGCAAGTCCGTGTCGAGCATCCACCTTCGATACCTGAACCCGTTCCCGAAAAACCTGGGCGAGGTGCTGGGCCGTTTTGACCGCGTGCTGGTCCCGGAGCTGAACCTGGGGCAGCTTTGCATGCTGATGCGTGCAAAGTATCTGGTGCCGGCCATCTCGTTCCCGAAGGTCAAGGGCAAGCCGTTCAAGATCAGCGAGCTTACGGCGAAGATGAATGAGGTATATGAAGACTAGCTTGCGACAGCGTGCAGGCGAGAAAAAGTTAAGGGATAGATTATGAGCACAAACGCAAACAGTACTGGGAATGGCGGCAACGGGCAGGAGCAGCCGCCGGTAAAGCTTACGCGGAAGGATTTCGTATCGGACCAGGAGGTTCGGTGGTGTCCGGGCTGCGGCGATTACGCGATACTTGCGCAGATTCAAAAAGTCATGCCGGAACTCGGCATCAAGCGCGAGAATACGGTGTTTGTATCGGGCATCGGCTGCTCCAGCCGCTTCCCGTACTACATGAACACGTACGGCTTCCACACCATACACGGCCGCGCGCCCGCGGTGGCTACCGGCATAAAAGCATCTAATCCGGAGCTATCGGTCTGGGTTATCACCGGAGACGGCGACGCGCTTTCAATCGGCGGCAATCATCTGATCCACGCCATACGGCGCAACCTCGACATCAACATAATACTCTTCAACAACCGCATCTACGGTCTGACGAAGGGACAGTATTCGCCCACATCCGAGTTCGGCAAGAAGACGAAATCGACCCCGTTCGGCGTGATCGATTATCCGCTGAACCCGCTCTCGATTGCGCTCGCGGCCGAATCGACTTTTGTAGCCCGCTCCGTCGACACCTTCGTTCAACATCTGCAAATGGTTGTCGAGCGGGCGATGCAACACAAGGGCGTATCGTTCGTCGAGGTCTATCAAAACTGCAACATCTTCAACGACGCCGCCTTCGACATGTTCAAAGAGAACAGCGTCAAGGACGAGCGCATGATAACGATTGAGGACGGCAAGCCGCTCGTGTTTGGCAAAGAGCGCAATCGCGGTATTAGGATGCGCCCGGATATGAAGCTCGAAGTCGTCGAGCTTGGCGACGGGTTTAGCGAAGCCGACCTGATAGTCCACGACGAGAAGGCCGCCGGATTCTTATCTCGCGTACATGCTCGCGCGGATGGAGTACCCGGATTATCCTGTACCCATCGGTGTTTTCCGCGACGTTGTGAAGCCGAGCTATGAGGAGATGATGGACCAGCAGATCGAGGCGGCCCGCGAAAGGATGGGGCCGGGTGATCTCGCCAAACTGATAAACAGCGGCGATACCTGGGTCATCGATTAACGATACGGCCCTCGAACCCAAAAATTTACCCGCCAGAGAGCATTCTTTTTTGTGTTATCTGGCGGATACTTTTTTGGACAAGGCCGGTGATAGAGTGTTGCTTATTTGTTGTCGCGACAAGTAGAACTGGCGTCATTTCGCGGGCTACTGTATATTCTCCTACGTTAGCGGGGTGTCAAGATTCGGACAAGCCTCAAATCATCAAACACGTCCCTCAGGACAATCGAAGCTAAGGAGTACCTTGCAGATGAATCTGTATCGCTTGATCCTCACACTGGTTTTAATCACTAGCCTTTCCTCCCCCGTCCTTGTGGCCGCGGAGGATGGATCACGGGAACGACTGGTCGATTCGGCGGAGCGCGAGACGCGCCAATGGGAAGTGACGGGTCCGTGGGGAGGTGACGTGCGCTCTATGGTCGCATCGCCCGAAAACTCGGACCTGCTCTACCTGGGCACGAGCGACGGGCAGATATACCGCTCGACCGATGGGACTAGAACCTGGCGGAGGCTAAAGCCGGGGCTGCGACTTCGGGGTCTGTCGGTTGAAGAGATCGTCATTGACCCGCGAAACCCGAGCCTGATTTACGCCGGCACATGGGCCGTCGCCACGCGATCAGGAGGGCGGGGTCTTCCGAAGTGAGGATGGCGGCGAGAACTGGAAACTCCTTTCCGAAACAAAGAACCTCTCCGTGCGCTCGCTCGCGATTGCCCCGTCGAACTCCAACATCCTGATCGCCGGGACCGCAAACGACGAGACGAAGCTGAACGGGGTATTCCGCTCGACCAACGGCGGGAAGGACTGGGAGCGTATTTCACCGCTCGGCGATAAAGAGATTCGCAACATCGAATCGGTCGCCATCGACCCGCGGAATCCTGATTTCATCTATGCCGGCACCTGGCACCTCGCCTGGAAGACGACCGATGGCGGCGCGAACTGGAAACAGTCGGGCGACGCGCACACGGGCGTGCTCGACGATTCCGACATATTCGGCATAACCGTTTTGCCCGATAACCCGAATGTCGTTTACATGAACGCTTGCAGCGGCATGTATCGCTCGCTCAACGCGGGCGCGAAGTGGAGCAAGCTGCCGGGCGTACCCTTCAGCGCGCGGCGCACCTACGTGCTGCGCCCGCACCCGACCAACCCGAACATGCTGTTTGCGGGAACGAGCGAAGGGCTATGGCGCTCGAAGGACGGCGGCAAGCGATGGATGTTGCTAACGTCTAAATCGGTTGTTATCCGCGCCGTCGTCATATCGCCCGACAAGCCCGACCGCGTGCTTATCGCGACGGACGATTTCGGGGTGCGCATCTCCGAAAGCCTGGGCGACGATTTCCGGGATGCGAATACCGGCTTCATACATCGCCATGTCTTATCGATTATGCCGGACGCAAGCGAACGCGGGCGACTCTTTGCGAGCGTATTTCACGACGGCAATTCGGGCAGCCTCTTCGCCTCAAGCGATGGTGGAGAGAACTGGCGGCCGGCCTCGCGCGGCCTTGGCACCCGCGACGTATTCGCCCTTTACCAGATGCCCGACGACCCGAGCAGGATATATGCGGGGACGAACACGGGGGTCTTCAAATCAATTGACCGCGGCGAAAGCTGGACATTCGTAGGTATCGAAAAGCCAATCAAGCCTCCCGCTAAAAAACCCGCACGCACGACCCGCACGAACAGGCGGCGAGCCAGCCTCGACATGCCCACCACGCCTTCAATAGGCGGCGTGGGTCGCTTTGAGGCCGTGCCTGTATCGATGTCGATTGCGCCGGCGCAGAAAGGAAAGAAGAAACCCGCGCAGCGCAAGGCCGCTCCGAAAAAGCCCGCCGCCAAGCCTGCCCCCGTACTGCCGGCGGGGCCGCCCATGTTCGAGCTGACGAGGCAGGTCGATGACCTGACCAGCTTTGTCGACTCCACGGGAAGGCGCGGGTTGATGGCGGCGACAATGGTCGGCCTTTATCGAACGTTCGACGAGTCGAAAGGATGGGAGAAGGTTTATATAAACGGGTATGAGCCCGAAGGTCGCGTCTTTTCGATCTCGACACACAAGGATAAGCCGCAAAGGATTTTCGCGGGCACACGTCGCGGGCTCTACGTATCGAACGACGGCGGCGAAACATGGGACCAGTTCGAGCGCGGCCCAAATGACGTTTCGGTCAAGTCGATTGCGATGAGCCCGGTCGATTCGGAATATGATCCTGCTCGGTACGAACCAGTATATATTCCGCTCGACCAATGGTGGGCGGACCTGGGTTCGGCGGGGCGGCGGTCTTCCCGCGGGCGATTTCACATCGGTCGTGTTCAACCCGATTGACCCGGACGAAGTTATCGTTGCCGAGTACTCGAAGGGCGGGCGTTTATCGCTCGGTCGATAAAGGTTATACCTGGGAGCGGCTTGACGAGATTGGCGGCGCGGAGCTTCCGACGACGCGCGTGTGGACTCTCACGTTCGATCCGTTCGACAAGGGTCGAATCTATGCCGGAAGTTTTTCAAGTGGCGTCTATGTGCTGACAATACAAAGAGGAGCGAGGACAGGCACGCAGTAGCAAGCGGCCGGGCATCATTCGATCTATGAAAATACACGAATATCAGGGCAAACAACTCTTAGCAAAGTACGGAGTGACGGTCCCGCGCGGCGAATTGGTTACTACGCCTGAGCAGGTACGCCCCGCGGTCGAAAAGCTCGGCCTTCCGGTCGTCGTTAAAGCACAGATACACGCCGGCGGGCGCGGAAAAGGCGGCGGCGTAAAGCTTGCCCGCACGGTCGAAGATGCCGAGCAGATAGCAAGCAGCATGCTCGGGCATGAGGCTGGTGACGCACCAGACCGGCCCCGAAGGCCGAATCGTGCGGAGGCTTTTGCTCGAAGAGGGACTGAAGATAAAACAGGAGTTTTATCTTGGAATCGTGCTTGATCGCGCCATATCGAAGCTCGTCTTTATGGCGTCGGCCGCGGGCGGGATGGACATAGAAGAGGTCGCCGCGCACGAGCCGGAGAAGATACTGAAGGAACCGATTGACCCGGCTGTCGGATTGCTGCCGTTTCAGGCGCGCAAGCTCGCGTTCGGCATCGGCCTCCCGAAGGAACTGGCGGGCAAAGCCGTCAAGTTTATGACCAGTCTTTACCGCGCTTATATTGACCTCGACGCTTCGCTTATGGAGATAAACCCATTCCTGCTTACCGAGGATGGCGAGCTATACGCGCTAGACGCAAAGTTGAACTTCGACGATAACGCGATGTTCCGCCATAAGGAATACGAAGAGCTTAGAGATCTTAGACGAAGAGGACCCGCTTGAGATTGAGGCTTCAAAGCACGACCTCAACTATATAAAGCTTGATGGCAATATCGGCTGCATGGTCAACGGCGCGGGCCTGGCGATGGCGACGATGGATATTATCAAGCTCGCGGGCGGCGAGCCTGCGAACTTCCTCGACGTGGGCGGCGGCGCGTCGCAACAGCGAGTCGAGCAAGCATTCAGGATACTGCTCTCAGACCCGAACGTCCGCGCCGTGCTGATAAACATTTTTGGTGGCATTGTCCGAACCGACATGGTCGCAACCGGCGTTGTCGAAGCCGCGCGAAAGATCGGCGTCAACGTGCCGGTAGTGGTGCGCCTTGAGGGCACAAACGTCGAGAAGGGCCGCGAGGTAATCGAGCAGTCCGGCCTCGGGTTTGTTTCCGCGACCGGCATGAAAGACGCGGCCGAAAAGGTCGTCGCGCTCGCGGCTAAAACAGGCAGTTAGAATCAACTGAAAGAATCAAACCGCGGACCAAAAAGTGTGGTCTATTTTTTGAGATCCGCGGGAGCGAAATGCTTTTACATTTTGCCCCCGCCGATCTCGTCGGTTTTAACGGTCAGGCCGCGCGGGCGTGTCGGGCGCTTCAAGGCGGCGAACCGGCTCACCTCCCAGATTACCCGTCGCCTGGAATCCAAGATTGATCCCCGATAGCGCGCTGAACATGACTACTACCAGGATGACGAGCAGGATCTTCTGCCGCAGGCCATCGCTTTGAATCGTCGAGAATGAGCAGCCCGGTAAGCAGCAGCAGCCGCCCTATCCAACCGATGACAAGGTGCGATGTCGTGCCCGCGGCCGCCGCTTGCGCGTCGAGAAATTGCTTTCTCATGCCGATCAGGTTGTAGTTCTCTTCCAGCCTCTCTTTCTCTTTATTCTTTCTCTCCTCCCAGCTTTGCTGATTCGGCTGGTTAGGGTCGCCGGTTATCGAGGACTGAAAAGCATTGCTGCTCTCGCGCGGGTTTTTTCTTTCCCAGTCGGCTACGTCAAGGTTTACGAGCGCCTCTGCCTGATCCATCTGCGCCCTTGCGCTTTCGGCCGATGCCATCTTCATGCTGAAGATGAGCGGGGCGAACAACGTGATTGCCAGGCCGACTATAGTGAGGATGTGTGCCGGCGTGCCGTCGAGCATTGCAAACAGCCCGCCCGCGTTCAAGGGTCTTTCCTGCGCGTATCTTGGTTCCATATTCTTCTCCTTAACGCGTATTTTCCTGCCTCAAATAGGCCTGCGCCTCTTTAGCTTCCGGCAACTGGGCGTCGGCCTGCTTCCATTGCTCCAGGAACTTTGCATAAGTCTCACGCGCGGTCTTCGCGTCGCCTTGCTTTGCGGCCGCGCGCGCGAGCCCTATAAGCGAGCGCCCGCGGTTCGGCTGGCGTTCGAGGGCGATGGCGAACTGCTCGGCCGCTTCTTTCGGTCGGCCCGACTGGAGCAGTATTTCCCCATAAAGCTCGTGCGACGGCTTGACCAGTACCGGAGGCCCGGAGGGCGGCGACATATCTTCCTCCAGCTTCGTCGCCATCTTCATCAGCTTTATCGCATTATCAAAATCATTCTTCGTCGCCGACGCGGTCGCCGCTATTTCAAGCGAGCGTATCTCCGTCACTTTTGCGAGGTAATCCTGCCCCCTCCCCGCCATCTCGCCGCGCATCTTGTCGAGCGAGGCAATCGCCTGATCTGCCCCCTCTTTGCCCATCTTCGCCGCGGCAAGCCCTTTTACGAAGATCGGCATGACTACCCTGCCCTGGCCCCTCGGGGTCATCCCGCCGGGCCTATCGCCACGTTGCCCCCGGCGTATGGCCCGCGTGCGCTCCCCCGCCCGATGCTCCCGCGCTACTCTCTGCGCCCGAAAAGAACTTTGAGGCAAGGTCCCATCGCTCGGTCTCTACGATAAAGGCCGCGGCCATGTCTTCGTTATAACGCGCGACCCCGGCATCGTTTCCAGACCCGGCCATGTCGGTTCGCTTAACCGTTAAGAGTTCTTCCGCCGCCGCATATCGACCCTGCTGCAAATAGACGTATAGAAGCCAGTGAAGGCTATGATAATCCCGCGCGCTTATGGGCAGCTTCTTCCGCTTCACCCATGCGTCCGATACCTCCCACGCCGATTGATTCGAAGCCGCGGCCTCCGGCCACATGCCGAGCTGTAGGAATATGTGGGCGGGCATGTGCCGGGCGTGATGGGCTTCGGGCGCAATCTGCGAGTACCGCCGCGCGGCGGGCAGCGCAATAATCGCGTGCTCCGGGTCATCGAACGAATGGATTATGTAGTGCGCCGCCCCCGGATGGTTGGGGTTCTTTTCATAAACGGAGATGGCGAGCGAGCCCGCCTGCATCTGCCGCTTGTACCCTTTGTCTCCCGGTCTGACGGTGCCGAGCAAAGCTAGCGCGTAAAAGCTCGCCGCTTCAAGATCGTCCGGGTAGTCGCGATAGACTTTCTCCATCGCGAGAGCGTATGCCTTGTCGCGCGCATCCTTATCGCCATCCCCGTACAGAACGCGGATGGCGCTTATGATAGGCGCGCTCTCTAGGCGTCAGGGTCGCGGAGTCCTTGATCTTTGCGAGCGCCTTCCTCGCCGCTTCCGTGTCCTGCTGCGACCAGAGCGGGTGGTTGTGCGCCATCGCCTCTCCCCAGTAGCCCATCGCGAATTCAGGCTCTAAGCGGGTGGCTTCGCGAAACTCGTCAAGCGCCTCTTCGTACCAGAATGAGTGCAGCGCGGCCAGGCCCCGCATAAAGTGGGCCCGCGCCTTTTCGGACCTGACCGACGTTGGAAAATCGACACTCCCCAGCTTTGCCTCCTGCGCGTTCGCGGTCATGGCGAATGGCGCTAAGAGGGCAAAAAACAATAATAAGGTAGCCGAGCGAAGAAGGTTGGATTTCATGGCGTCCTCCGGAGGTTTTTAAAGCGGCCTAATTCTAATCCCGGAGGCTAAAGTAAACAAGCCGGGCGCTGGAGGGGTAGAACTTTCACTTCTTCAACCTAAAGCTGTTATGGTACTATGACCGCTCAGAAGTTAAGCCAATACGTTGGAAGAGGTGAAATAAGAATGTTGAAGCTCATCCGAAAGCCGTCGCTGAGAGCGGCAATAGTTCTGGTTCTGCTACCGGCCATGCTTTCAATTGCGGCTCCAGTCGCGTTGGGGCAGGAAGACGGTAGAAGAGAAGAGACGAAGTCCGCGGAGCAGAGAACCCTCTCAACAACCGAGTCGTCTCGGCAGATCGAAATCACTTCTACAGTATTTCGCGACGCGTTAGCGATAGCGCCCGTTGCCGATTCGGGTTCGCGCCCATTAGGCGCGCTTGCGACGAAATCTGCGTTGCCTGCCGCCCCGCCTTCCCCGGCGCCGGCCGCCAGCACCGCCCCGATGACCGCGGGCGAAAAGTTCGATAAGTATTTCCGAGGGCAGTTTCTTTCACCCGGCTCTTACGCGAGATCGCTCTTTACAGGGATGTTTAACGAATTGCTCGACAACAACGAAGGCAAGAAAGACACGGTTGAGGATTATTTCGCCGATTCTTTGACTCGCGCGGCGCGCAGCTTCGGTAATCGCGCAGCTAATGGCTTCTTTGAGAAATTTGCCTACCCTGTCATATTCCGCCAGGACCCGCGTTATCACAGGTCCGACAAGCGCGGCGCAGGGGCCAAGATCGGTCATGCCCTCAGCCGCCTTTTTATCACCCAGGGCGACAACTGCGGCTGCGACCAGTTCAACATTTCTTACCTCGCGGGAGGGCTTACCGGCGCCGCCGTATCGAACTACTGGCAGCGCGACGACCGCAGAGGCGTGAACCGTATCTTCAGGCGCTGGGGTACGCATATAGCATTTACGGCGTTTGGAAACATCATGCGCGAGTTCCTCGGCGGCCAATAGATCGAGGGCGTCTGGTTAATTAAAATAGGGGCACGAGCCGGCAGGCTCGTGCCCCTATTTTTATTTATCGGCTAAGCCGACAGCAGTTCATTTAAGAGCGAGCGAGAGCGCAAATCGCGCTCAAGCACGTACCGGATGATCTGGTAGTTTATTTGACCGATCTGTGAAAGCCGCTCGGGCGCAACTCGCTTCTGTGCGAACTGCGAGGGGTGAAGGCGAAGCATTTCCTTTAAAAGTCGCCTTAAATCGACATCGACTTCAAAGCCGCGACCGCCGCTGCAAGCGTGACAACGCGGCGCGCCTTCGCCGGACAAGAAGATAGAATCCGCTTCACCGGTGCGCTCGCCGCAAGCGGAACAGCGGGAGGTGTCGGGGAAGAACCCGACGAGGCGTAGAAGCCATGTCTCGAAGTAGCGGAGGAGCCGCGGAAGGTCGCCGCTTTCTTCGATGGCTTGAAGCGTAGCCGAAACGAGGCGATACAATCGCTCGTTCGGCTCGTTTTCCGGCAGAAACTCCACGAGCAGCTCGGCCATGTAAGAGAACGCGCCCGCGGTCTGAACGTCTCGCGCCGCGCTGTAGAAATGCGAATGAAGTATCTCGCAATTCGAGACGCTCATAAGCTCTTTACCCTCTTTTTGAAAGAAGGTGAGCGACACTTCGGTGAAGGGTTCGAGCGCCGACCCAAACCGGCTTTTCATCTTTCTGGCCCCGTGCGCGACTCCGCGAATCTTTCCCGACTCTTTCGACAGAAAGACGCAAATCTTGTCGGCCTCGGCCAGCGAATAGGTTCGAAGCACAAACGCATCGGTCGTGTGTAGCGACATCTGAAAAAACCTCACGGGAATTATAACAGACCCTATTGGACTTGGTGTTGCCGAAGATATAATCTCTGATCTGTATTAAGGAATGATTAAGGAGGGACTGGATATGAAGAGAAACGCATTAATTTTGATAGCCCTCGGGCTGCTCGCGCCGCTCGCTCTTGGGCGGGCAGTCGGGCCGCGAAAAACTCGACCAGGTGCAGCAAACGCTGAAGGACGATGTCCCCAGGATATATTGCGTTGACGAGCGCGTTGCCACGGGCGGGCAGCCGACCGAGGCCGCTTATGCAAAACTCGCGGCAAACGGTTATCGGAGCGTTTTGACTTTGCGGACCGGGACAGAAAACATCGATCTCAAACGTGAAAAAGAGATCGTCGAAAAGGCGGGCCTGAAGTACATCAATATTCCCTTCGTTACGGCGAATCCCGACCCTGAAACAGTCCCGCGTTTCATCCAGGCCGTGAAGGATGAAAAGAATCAGCCGATGCTCATAAACTGCGGGAGCGCGAACCGCGTCGGCGCGATGTGGATGATTTATCGCGTGGTCGATCAGGGCTGGAGCGAAGAGAAGGCGCTCGAAGAAGCAGTGAAGATCGGACTCACAAACCCGACCCTAAAGAGCTTCGCCGAGCAATACATTGCCGCGCACAAAGCAAAGAAGCAGGGGTCGAATTAAACGGGCGCAGGCTTTGTTGACGTTGCCGCGCAAGCCGCTTGCGGCTAACATCATAAGAGTGAATATCGAAGAAAAAGAGGCTGAGTTAAGACGACTGATTCGCGGTTTCGGCTCCGCGCTAATCGCTTTTTCCGGCGGCGTTAACAGCGCCTACCTGGCCTATGTCGCGAGCGAGGAGCTGGGCGAGCGCGCGCTTGCGGTTACGGGCGATAGCGCATCCTATCCAACATTCCAACGCGAGCTGGCCGATAAGCTGACCGAGCAGTTCGGCATACTCCACGAGATCGTCTATACGGACGAATTCTCCGACACGAATTACACGACGAACCCGCCCGACCGCTGCTATTACTGCAAGACCGAGCTGTACACAAAACTCTCTGATCTTGCCGGCGAGCGAGGTTATGCCGTGATATGCGACGGGACCAACGCGGACGATGCGAGCGATTACAGGCCGGGCCGTAGAGCGGCCAACGAGCGAGGCGTGCGCTCGCCGCTGCTCGAATGCGGCTTCACCAAATCCGATATACGCGAGCTTTCGCGCCGCGCCTGACTTCCGACCTGGGACGAGCCGGCATCGGCCTGCCTCTCTTCGCGAATTCCTTATGGGCAGGTGGTGACGATACAGAAACTATCGATGATCGACCGCGCCGAAATGGCGCTCAAGGCTCTGGGCTTTCGGCAGGTCCGTGTCCGGCATCACGGCGACGTTGCAAGGATTGAGATTTCTGCTGACGAAATGGCTCTCGCACTGAACCTGGAAATGAGCAAGAAGATTTCTAATTCTATAAAGCCGCTCGGTTTTAAATACGTCGCGCTCGATCTGGAAGGCTATAGAACTGGGTCATTAAACGACGTGCTTAAGAGCTAACCCTGCAAGATCAGGAGGCCATATGAGCCGCGACGTTTGGAATCCAGATCAATACGGCAAGTTCAGAAACGAGCGCGCCGCGCCGTTTAATGATCTACTGGCGCTCGTCGAAAAGCGGCCGGGGATGCGGGTCGTCGACCTCGGGTGCGGCACGGGCGATATGACGCGCGTGCTCCACGAGGCGGTACAGGCCGGTCAAACGGTTGGCCTGGATAATTCCGATTCGATGCTGAGTAAAAGCGAGCGGTACTCGGGCGAGGGCTTGAGTTTTGAAAAGCAGGATATTGCAACTTTCAAGGCCGATCACACATATGACCTCGTATTCTCGAACGCTGCGCTCCACTGGGTCCCGAATCATCACGAGTTATTCGGCCGCCTTACCGCGGCGCTCCGGCCGGGCGGGCAGATTGCGGTCCAGATGCCCGCGAACCTGGAACATCCTTCTCATTACACCGCGGATGACGTTGCCGCCGAAGAGCCCTTTCGCGATCTATTGGAAGGCTATCTGCGACCTTCGCCGATGCTCAAGCCCGAAGCCTACGCGGTACTGCTTCACAAGCTCGGCTTTAGCGATCAGCACGTCCGGCTGCAAGTGTACGGGCATCGGCTCGAATCGCGCGAGCAGGTAGTCGAGTGGGTAAAGGGGACGCGTTTAACCGATTACGAACGGAGGATGCCCGCGCATCTTTATGAGAGTTTTTTGGCGCGCTATCGCGAGCTTCTTATGGAGCGTCTTGAGGACACGCGTCCCTTCTTATACACCTATAACCGAATTCTTTTATGGGGCCGGCTCTAACAAAATTTCGGACATGATGAATCGCCCGGCATCAATCGAACGAGCCGTGGCGGCCCGCTCCATCCGCGAATCGGGCCGCGCCCGACACGGTTTCAGCCTTGAGCGCCGCCTGACCGTGATTAAATTCATTGGCAATTGCATCATCGAAACTGAGCCCGAACTGCTCGTAAGCTGACAGCCCTGTCGCTACGCATGCAGACCTGCGGGAACCGGGCAATCTCAAGCGCGAGCGCCTCCGCGGCTTTTCTCGCCTCTCCTTCCGGAACGACTCGATTGACAAGCCCCATGCTTAGAGCCTCATTTGCGTGGACCGGCCTTCCCGTAAGAATCAAATCCAGAGCCCGCCCGAGGCCGATTAACCTGGGCAAGCGAACCGTTCCGCCATCGATCAACGGGACACCCCACCTCCGGCAGAATACGCCGAGGACAGCCGTCTCTTCCATTACGCGCAGGTCGCACCATAAAGCCAGCTCAAGCCCGCCCGCGACCGCGTGCCCGGAAATCGCCGCGATCACGGGCTTGTTAAGCATCATCCGGCTCGGCCCCATAGGGCCGTCCCCGGTCGGTTCGGTCCTGTTCGCATTGCCTCCGGCAATCGCTTTCAAATCGGCTCCGGCGCAGAAGGTCCCGCGGTCGCCATAAAGGACCGCGACCCTGGCCTCTTCGTCGGCTTCAAAGCTCTCTGAACGCATCCGCCAATGCCTGCGCAGTTTCACGGTCGACCGCGTTGCGCACCTCCGGGCGGCTCAAGATAACCGTGGTTATGGGTCCATTCTTCTCGACCTTCACGGGCATGGCTTGCCTCCTAATTAAAACGGCGACCCGTTAAGGCCGCCGAATTATTCTCCAGTTGACGTTCAAACACGATCCGCTACTTTCTGTCGAAGTTTACTCCGGGAGCCTGCTGCGCCGCTTCCGAGGCGCGGAACAGTTCGGCTTGCTCAAAACCAAAAACGTTTGCAAGCACCACCTTCGGGAACTGTCCCCTGCTCGTATTATATTTTGTCGCGACCCCGTTATAATCGCGGCGGGCGACGCTGATACGATTCTCGGTGCCCGCCAGCTCGTCTTGCAATCTTAGGAACTGCGCGTCGGCTTTCAGGTTCGGGTAGTTCTCCGTTATCACAAGTAATCGGCCGATGGCTGACGATAACTGGTTGTCGGCTTCGACTCCCTCGTTCGGCGTTTTGGCGTTGAGGAGGCGTGAGCGCGCGTTTGCGATCTCGGTAAAGATGCCTTCCTCGTGCTGCGCATATCCCTTGACCGTATTGACAAGGTTGGGAATCAAATCCGCCCTTCGCTGAAGCTGCGTCTGTATATCAGCGTACGAGTTACCGACTTGATTGCGCTCGCCCTGTAAAGAGTTGTACGTCGAGCAAGAGCCCATGAGCAGTAGGGCAATTAAAAGAATTCCGCCGATCATCCATATAGATCGTTTTTTACGCTTGGACTCAAGCTGGCTCTGCTGGGTTGTGTATTCCTGGCGGAACTGATCTTTCAGGTCAGTCTCATTGCCAGGATCGAACTTATTACTCATATCATTCCTCCTGTTTTCTCATCACCTGTTGGCGCGCGCCGGCTTCTGGGCGCCGAGTTGGGGCTGGCCCGATTCGACTTCCCTTCCGGCTGCCAGGTTGTCTAACATCTCCCCCACGCGCTCGACCATCGGCACTAGCGAGTCGCGGTCCAATGCCGAAATCACAACCGCGTTATACGCTCTTTGCAGATTACGGACTTCGGGCTCGCTTAGCAAATCGGACTTGTTGAAGACGAGAAGTCGCGGCAGGTCTGACAGATGCAACTCTTCGAGAATCTTATGAACGGTCGCAATCTGCGTCTCAAGGTGCGGGCTGCTCGAATCGACAAGATGGAGAAGTATGTCCGAGCTCTCCATCTCTTCCAGCGTGGCGCGGAAGGCCGTTATGAGGTCCGGCGGCAAATCTCTTATGAACCCCACCGTGTCGTTGATGATCACTTCCTGATCACGCGGGAGCCTCAAGCGGCGGCTCGTCGGGTCGAGCGTTGCGAACATTCGGTCCTCTGCCGTTACCGTCGATTGTGTGAGCGCGTTGAGCAAGGTTGATTTGCCGGCGTTCGTGTATCCGACTATCGAGATGACCGGCAGGTCGCGACGAGCGCGGCGGGTGCGCTGCACGCGGCGGCTCGTTCGTATCTGCTCGATCTGTTTTTCCAAATGATGTATGCGGTCGCGCACCCGGCGGCGATCTACTTCAAGCTTCGTCTCGCCCGGCCCTCGCCCGCCGATGCCGCCCATCAACCGTGACATCTCCGTCCCGGACCCGGTCAGCCGCGGCAGCATGTATTTTAACTGCGCGAGCTCGACTTGAATCTTTCCCTCGCGGCTCTGCGCGCGCTGGGCGAATATGTCGAGTATTAGCTGCGTGCGGTCGATGATCTTCAGATCGGTCGCTTCGTTTATGGCCCTGACCTGGGCGGGCGAAAGGTTTTGATCAAAGATAATTACGTCCGCCCCCAGTTGGAGGCTGCGAATAATCAACTCGTCGAGCTTCCCGCGGCCGAGCAGCGAGCGAGGGTCGAGATGTTGCCGCCGCTGCACTATGGAATCGAGCACGACGACCCCGGACGAGCGGGCAAGCTCGCGCAGCTCTTCAAGCGACTCCTGCGCGGATGCGACGCTCCCGCGAGTAACGCTGACCAGTATTGCGCGGTCGCGTTGATCCCGCGGGTTTCGTATGTGGCGCGCGCGCGCGATCTCTTCTTCGAGCGATTCAATCAGGTCGATAAAATCGGTATCGATCTGGGAAGGGACGCGCGGCTCAAGGAATCCCCAGATGGCCGGCGGCTCCGTTTCCGTAAGCAGATCGTCTTCGTCGGCGGGTGCGCGTTGCGCCTTGCGCGCCAGCATCGGCGTCGGCCGGCAACAGGTGCGCCGAGCGGACCAGCCCGGGCAACCCGTCTTCGCGCACATCGATTGCCGCCATAAGGTCGAGCCGCAACAACGCAAGGTCCGCGAGGTCGTCCTGCGTAAGCCCCTCGCCCGCCAGATGCGTGTGAAGACACCGCAGCCCGCGGAAACGCTTCTCGCCTACGCGCACGCGCTTGAGGTCGGGCAGCACGATCGCGCGCGCGTTGCCTACGACTACGTGCTCGACGTAGCCCGCGCGATTCACCAGCACGCCTACCTGCCGGCTTATTTCGTGCGAGATTTCCGAGAGCTGCCGCGCGAACTCTTGCGTGACGATCTGGTGCGGCGGGATGCGCCTGTTGTAAAGCTTTTCCAGGCGTTGAATCTGGTTCTGCTTGAGACCTTGAAGATTACCCTCAATATTGCGAATAGCTATCTCCTCCACTGTCCGGCTCAATGTTTTTCCAATTATATTCTACACGATACGGCGGCCGGAGTGCAGCCGCCTGCCGTCAGTAAAGCATAAAGAACTATTAAAGACGCGCGCGGATAATCGCTTTCACCTGTCGGGTGCGGCCACTTGCCTTTGCGTTCTGAATGAGCTACTATCTTGCCATTCTGAACGGTGGACTGTAACCCGCGATATAATTAGCTGGAACACTAACTGGTTTATCAGCGTCGGCGGATGTATGTAGCCGTCATAATCGACACTGGTGACTGAGCCGTATAAGCTAGACGATAGCGCGATGGCGCTATAATCCCGTTCGGACATTCTAATCATAAGTGGAGGATGTGTGGTGAATAGGAAATTGATTCGACCGACACTTGCAGAAGTGAGAGAACGGGCGGAGCGAGGCGATCAGCATCGGCGCAACGCGCAGGCCGACCCGAACCGCAAGCGTGTCCCGCCCGAGCAGACCCATGCCGAAAGCTTCTACTACAAGAAACAGATGGATAATAAGACACCCATGGTGCTTGTGCTCCAGGACGGCGAGCAACTCACCGGAACAATCGAGTGGTACGACAGAAGCTGCATAAAGCTTCACCGCGAAGAAGGCCCTAACTTGCTTGTGCTGAAACATAATGTGAAATATATGTACAAAGCGGACGAGGCCGATGGCGACGACTCGGATGACAGTGTCGATATGGGCGACGAGGATTAAGCCCGGCAGGAGGTACCCTCCCCTAATCTCTCCTGGCGTTGAAAACCTGTGACGCGAGCAACTGATAGCCCCGACAAGCCGCGTATCGGAATTACCATTGGAGACCCTGCCGGCATAGGGGCGGAGGTTGTGCTGAAAAGTGTTACCTCCGCCGAGGCGCAACAGTCGTGCGCGCCGGTGCTCATAGGAGACGCGCGCGAGTTGCGCAGGCAGGCTCTCAAGCTGGGGTTGCCGTGCGCCTATAAAGTAGTCACCGGCGATCACTCATTACGCGGCGACGAGACGATCATCTATGACACGGGCGCGCGGGAAGAGGTTGAGTGGGGCGTTATCTCCTCTGCCGCGGGCCGTAGCGCGATAGCCGCGGTCGAGACGGCGACAAGGCTTTGCCTCGAAGGCAGGCTCGACGCTATCTCGACCGCGCCAATCAACAAAGAGGCGCTAAAGTTGGCGGGGTCACCCTTCCCCGGCCACACGGAGATGCTGGCCGCGCTCTGCGGTTCAAGCGAATCGTTAATGTGTTTTATAGCCGGGGACCTCCGCGTTTTTCTCCTGACCATCCATACGAGTCTCGCGAGCGCGATCAAATCAATCACAAAGGACGGGGTCGTGAAGGCCGTCGAGCTAGTCGAGCGCGAGCTTCGGAGGTTCGGCGTCAATCGACCCAGGATCGCGATGGCGGGTCTGAACCCGCACGCGGGCGAAAATGGCCTCTTCGGTGATGAGGAGCAGCGCGAGATAGAGCCCGCCGTTCGAGAACTTCGCGGGCGAGGGATCGAAGTATCTGGTCCCTTCCCTGCCGATACAATATTCATAAGGGCGGCCCGTGGCGAGTTTGACGCGGTTGGGGCCTGCTATCACGACCAGGGATTGATAGCCGTCAAGTGTCTGGCCTTCGGCAAAGCCGTGAACGTGACGCTAGGGCTTCCTATAATAAGAACGTCGGTTGACCACGGCACGGCGTTCGACATCGCCGGGCAAGGTCTCGCGGACCCGTCCAGCATGGTCGAGGCGATTTGCCTGGCTGCTCGGCTTGTTCGAGAAGAAAGACGCGCTGCTGATAATGTAGAATAAAGCGCGCGGGTCTAGAGAGCCGTAGCAGTATTACTTCCTTCAGGATCGGAGATATTAATGAGGATCATCATCGCCATTCTAATAGTAGGTTCCACATTTCTCGTATCGTTCGGGCAGTCCGGACAAGACCGGCAAGCGGGGGCTGAGAGTAAACCCGCCAGCACGCAACAGGAAAAGCATTTTCGCAATATCCGCCAGTTGACCTTTGGAGGGGAAAACGCGGAGGCCTATTTTTCCGCGGACGGCAAGAAGCTTATTTTTCAATCGACGCGCGATAACCTCGGGTGTGACCAGATATTCGAAATGAAAACTGATGGCACGGGAATACGGATGCTGTCGACCGGCAAGGGCCGGACTACCTGCTCTTATTACCTCCCGAACGGCAAGCGAATTGTCTATTCCTCTACACATACCGCGAGCCCGGACTGCCCTCCGAAGCCCGATTTTTCTCGCGGATATGTATGGGCCGTCTATCCCAGTTTCGATATCTACAGCGCAAACCCCGATGGGTCCGACCTGAAGCCGCTCGCCTCCGCGCCGGGCTACGACGCCGAGGCCACGATTGCGCCGAACGGCAAGAAGATCGTATTTACGTCGGTCCGTGACGGCGACCTCGATATTTATACGATGGATCCGGATGGGAAAAACGTTAAGAGGCTGACTGACGCTGTCGGCTATGACGGCGGACCCTTCTTTTCTTCCGATAGCAACTGGATCGTCTATCGCGCACACCACCCTAAGACGGATAAGGACAGACAAGATTATCTGCAATTGCTCAGAGATGGTTTGATTCGTCCGGTCGCGCTCGAAATATGGGTAATGAAAGCGGACGGCAGCTCGAAGCGGCAGGTCACGGATAACGGCAAAGCTAACTTTGCGCCCTATTTCTTTCCCAGCGGCAAGCGGATTATTTTTTCATCGAATATGAACGATCCGAGAGGGCGCAATTTCGACCTGTTCGCGATTAACGTAGACGGCACCGGGCTCGAACAGATTACATTCAACGAGACATTCGACGGATTTCCTATGTTCAGTCCCGACGGTAAAAAGATCGTCTTTGCATCGAATCGCAATGCGGCGAAACAGGGAGACACGAACATATTCATCGCCGATTGGGTCGATTAATTTTCATCAGGGTATCAAAACAATCTTCCCATACGCGCCCGGCTGAAGCACCTGTTCGTGAGCGCGCGCCGCTTCAGCAAGCCCAAGCTCGCGACCTACGACGGGGCGCAGCGTCCCGTTCTCAAGGCCCGCGACGAGCGCGGCGTGGATAGAGGCGCGCTCTTCGGGCGTCGCATTAAAGAGCGTCATGCCAAGGATCGCGCCGTCGCGGGTCATCGCATCGCGCGGCGTGATCTCTATGTTGCCGCGGCTTCCGATGACCACGACTCTCCCCATTTTTGCTAGTAATCTAAGATCATTCGCCAGATTTACGTTCGCGAGCATTTCGAGAATGCAATCAAATCCTCTCCCGCCCGTCGCCTCCATAAGCTGGTCGAGGTAGTCGGGCGCGTGATGGTCAATGACTTTGTGAGCGCCTTCGGCAAGCGCAAGATTTCTTCCGTCTTCGGTCCCTCCGGTGCCTATCACCTTCAGGCCCGCGGCGCGGGCAAGCTGGACCGAGGCGATGCCGACGCCGCCCGTTGCTCCGTGCACGAGTACGGTTTCGTTGGCCTTCGCTTCTGCCTTTTGAAATAGCGCCCGATAGGCCGTCGCATAGGGAACGTTTACGGCTGCGCCTTGCGCGAACGAGACGCGGTCCGCAAGCCTATGTACCTGGGATTGATCGCAAAGTGCCTGCTCGGCGTATGCGCCGGTGATAGAGCCCGCCGTATAGACTCGCTGGCCCAATGAAAAACTGTTCACGCCCTCGCCCAGTGCGCGAACTATCCCGGCCGCATCCGAACCTGGAGTGTAAGGGTAGGATGGTTTTTGAGCATGCGCGCCCGCCCGTATGTACGTATCGACGGGGTTCACTCCAACAGCTTTGATTTCAATAAGCACCTGTCCCGGCCCCGGTGTCGAGATCGGGGACCTCTTCGAGCTTCAGGACTTCGGGTCCGCCCGGCTCGTAAACTCTTATTGCTTTCATGCCGACTCCTTTACCACACCGCTATTTTTTTACCGCGGCCCTGGCTTCTTCAGGCGAAATCGTGGTCGTCTTTTTCTCCGACCCTCTCACAAAGAGCAGCGGGAAGCTGCGGCCCACGCGCTCTTCGGTCAGTCTTCGATGAAGATCGTCGATGCCGGCCACCGGCTCGCCGTCAAAGCCGACTATCACATCGCCCTGGATGAGCCCGCTCTTGCGGGCGGGGCTGCTCGGTTCGATGGAAACGACGAGTACGCCGCTCTCCACGTCGAGCCCCAGTTCGCGCGTCACGCGCCTCGGAAGCTTTACGTTCTGGCCGCCAATGCCAATATAGCTTCGCTTGACGCGGCCATCCCTTATGAGGCGGGCGGCTACAAACTTGGCGGTGTTGATCGCGATAGCGAAACAGAGCCCTTGCGCCGGGTAGATGACAGCGGTGTTTACGCCTATTACGTCGCCGCGCGATGTAGCCAGCGGGCCTCCCGAATTACCGGGATTCAACGCGGCATCGGTCTGGATTATGTCGTCTATCAACCGGCCCGACGCGCTCCGCAGCGACCGTCCGAGCGCGCTTACCACTCCCGCCGTTACGGTCGTCTGAAACCCGTAAGGGTTGCCGATGGCGACGACGAGCTGGCCCGGCCTTATGTTTGCGCTATCGCCGAGCGGGGCCGGAACAACGCTCTGCCCACTTATCCTGAGAACGGCAAGGTCCGTGTCCGGGTCATCGCCGATCAATTCGGCGTTGACCTTGCGGCCGTCGTGCAGCGCCACTTCAAGCACAGATGCTTTATGAACGACGTGGCTGTTGGTCAGAATAAAACCGTCCGGGGTGAAGATGAACCCTGACCCGGAAGCCTTTCCCTCGAATGGAAAATCGAAGTCCATGGCGCGCAGTCCCCGGCTGCCCTGGCGCACCTCGATGTTGACGACCGAAGGGCTGATGCGGTCGGCAACGCCGATGACCGCGCGCGAGTACGCGTCGTGCAGCTCTGTCTCCGGCGCGTCGTTCTCTTTATCAGAAGAATCTTGCCGGGCGTCGCCGTTTGAGTTTGCAACCAATCTTATTGCTCGTTTCATCTTTACTGCTCCAGGTGAGAAAAGTGCGGGCACACTATTTTCCGATGAAGGCGGCCTCAATAGCCATCTGGCGGCTTACATTTCGCGAAAGGTCCTTCAAGACCTTTTCGATTGATTCTACCCACGCGATTATCTCATCCAGCGTTACGATTTCGGCGGTCCGTTTAAGTCTCTCGGCGATGTCGTAATTGGTCAAGGATTCTGCCGCCTCTCCGACTTTGAGGTGGAACAGATCCGCGAGCAGGACGAGTAGCGCATCCAGGTGCTCTTCGAACGCATCACGCTCCAGTTTTTTTCCGAGATATTCTGCCGCGCTCAAAACCTTTAGCGTGTCTCGAAAGAGCGCAAGTGATTCGATCAAATCCATCATCGCGGCGCGCTTCTCGCGGAATTCGCCAAGATCAATCTCAAGGGCGCGCCCTATAGACCCGCGCGCGAGTCTTGCAAGCATCTTTGTCTCTTCGGCCGGTCGCCTTGAATAACTCTTCAAGAATGCTTCCAGCTCGCTTGATGTAAGCGGAGCAAAGTTCAGCATCAGGCACCGCGAGCGTATTGTTTCAAGCATGCGGTATTGCCTTGAAGTTACGAAGAGTATAAGCGTGGTCGGCGGCGGCTCTTCGACAACCTTGAGGATTGAGTTTGCGGCGGCGTCATTCAACCGCTCGGCCGCATCTATGATATAGACTCGCCGCTTCCCCTCGTATGGCCGATACTGCGCCCTGGCGGTCATCTGCCGCATCTGCTCAACCTTGATGAACTGGCCGTCGGGTGAAATCGTCTCTACGTCCGTGTGCTCGCCCGCGGCTATTTTTCGGCAAGGGACGCACTCGCCGCAAGCATCGCCCCCTGTTGGGCGTTCGCAATTGAGCGCTTGCGCGAGCGCGAGCGCGAACTGACGTTTCCCCACACCGGGTTGCCCGGCCATGATTATGGACTGGCTGATGCGCCCTTCCGAAACCGCGCGCCGGAGTAGTCTTTTGATTCTTTCATTCCCCGCGAGTGTTGAAAACGGCATGCGTTTAATCCCGGTTACTTCTGTTTCAGACTGGCCGCGTGATAATCTAACACGGCGAGGTTGATTAATGCTAAAGGACTTCCTGGAATCGCGGCTCGCGAAATGGAGGCAGCTTGAAGAGCTAACTGCCCGCGCATCGAAATACCGGCTGACAAACCTGACCGGCGAAGAGGTGCGCGAGTTCGGGCGGCTTTACAGGCGAACGGCGGCCGACCTGGCGGTCGCGCGTGAAGAGGTCCGCGATCAGCGGCTTGTCAATTATCTCAACCATCTGGTGGCAAGAGCTCACGGCGCGATTTACAGGACCGAGTCTTCGGGCTTTGGCGTATTCGCATCCTTTTTCAAACGGGACTTTCCGCGGACCTTTAGAAAGACATTTTCTTACACCCTTGCCGCATTCTTAGTCTTCATGCTTTCGGGGGCGCTTGCCGCGGCAATCTCTGTTGCCGATGAAGAGTTCGCCGACCACATCGCGCCCCATGTCCGGCATCAAATAGTCAACCACATAGATTGGACTCAGGATATAAACGAGGCAAACCCGATCGCATCGACATCGATTCAGGCGAACAACATCACGGTAGTCTTTCTGGCTTTCGGCGGCGGGGTGCTCGTGGGGCTCGGCACCCTGTTCGTGCTTATCAGCAACGGGCTATTGTTCGGAATGGCCATGGGGCTTTGCGTTAAGCACCAGTTCTGGACGATACCAATATTCGTCTCGGCCCACGGAGTTATAGAGCTGACGGCGATCTTCATATCTGGCGGCGCGGGTTTTTTGATCGGGAAGGCGCTGTTGATGCCCGGCGATATGCGGCGAATTGACGCGCTGGTGACGAACGGACTGCTCGCCATAAAGCTAATGCTCGGTATAGTCCCGATGCTGGTGATCGCGGGCATCATCGAAGGGTTTATATCACCCGCGCCTATCCCGCCCGTCTATAAGTTATCCGTATCATTGCTGACCGCGCTGCTGCTTGTTCTCTATTTTGTCGCCGCGGGAAGGGACGAGGCGGTTGAGGGTGAAAAAGCCAGGATAGCCCCCGCGCGTTGAGCTAGAGCATCCCCCGGTCCTTCACTTCAAGGTATTTATTCACAAGCTCAAGCGAAAGTCGTCCGGCAGGCACGTCGAGCGCAAGCCCGCCTGCCTGTCGTATCCTTGCGAGCGCTTCGTCGCGCTGGCGCAGTATCTCTTCGGCTACGCTCTGGCGGTAAACGTCGGCGGCCTGCGCGGGCTGCGTGCGCACCATCTCGCGCAAGTCCGTATCACCGATCGTGATGATCAACGGCAGGTGGCGAGGTATCAGCCTGGAGGTCTGGGCTAGCAGCTCGGCCGATGAATCCCTGTCAACAAGATCGGTCAGGATCACGACGAGCGATCTGCGATGGCAATTCGAGCTAAAGAAATTGAACGCGCGCGAATAGCTCGGCTCTATAAGCTGCGGCTCCAGATTATAAAGCACTTCCATCAAGCGGTTGATCTGATCGCGGCCGCGCCTCGCGGGAAGATAGCCCATGATGCGGCGCGAGAACCCGATGAACCCGACGTTATCGCCGCCCGAAATGGCGACGTATGATAAAGAGAGCGTCGCGTTAATCGCGTGGTCGAGCTTTGATAACTGCCCGATTCTCGCGGTCATAAGCCTGCCCGTGTCGAGCAGGACCACAATGTTCTGGCTGCGCTCGACCGTGTACTGGCGAGTGATGAGCTTCCCACGCCTTGCGCTTGCCGTCCACGATATGTGGCGTATCTCGTCGCCTACGACGAAGTCGCGCAGAGACTCGAATTCTCTCCCCTGCCCGCGGACACGCATCCTGCGCAGTCCCGGTTCGGGCCGCCGGGTGCGGTACGCAAAAAGCTCGTGCTTTTTCGCCTCGCGGATGTCGGGATATACCTTCACGTCCTGTGATGTGGGGTATTCGAGCTGCTTCCAAAGCAATCCCAGCCGCGACAGAAACCGCACGGCCGTGTTGCCGAAGCTATACCTTCCGCGCGCGGTAGGAACCAGGCCATACGACCACGTGCGCGTTCGGCCGGGCGTGATTGTCAACATCGCCTCCCGCGGCTGTGAAAGCTCCATCTCCGGCGGGTGCTCGTCCTTTACTATGAATTTGATCTTGCGGCGCGCGCGATTGGTGATCTTTACGGCCACCTCGTTATTCGCCCCCATCGCGAACCGTTCTTCAACAATTCGCTCGACGGTTACATCTTCGGGCCGCTCCGAAATGTAGTAATCCCCAAAAGCTAAGGCGATCAACAAGGCATCGTAGAGGATCACAAGATAAACGTAGTCGCGATCCAGCCATCCTACAGTGAGCAGCGCGAGGCCGATCACAAGCAAGACGACAAACCGTTTTGTAAAGACGAATCTCAAAACCAGTAGTCTCCGTCGAACGTGCCCCGCCCGAGCGCGTGCATCAAATCATCGACGCTCGCAAAACGAGCGATCGCGTGGACGGCCGCGCCTATCTGATACGGTATGTCGAGACTCGCGAGCGCCTCGGCCGGCCTGATCCAAACCTCTTCCTCAACTTCATCCAGGTTTATCGAGGTCATAAAATCGCTTTCGACCTGATAGGCGAAAGTCAACAGGCGATAGACGGGCCCGGCGTGTGCGGCGGTGTGCGTATCGCGAAGAGGCACCAGCCGGTCGGGGTCTATCCTGACGCCGATCTCTTCGAGCACTTCGCGCGAGGCCGTAGCCCTCAAGTCAGCATCACCCGCGTCCTGCCGCCCTCCGGGAAAGACATACGCGCCGGGATAGTAACGAAAATGGGCCGGCCGCCGGCTCAAATAAACCTCGATCCCTCGATTGGTATCCCTGACGAACGCGACCGAGGCCGCGGGTATGGGCGCTTTCTTCATATTCATCGCCGCTACCTCATCGCGGGACTTCAATGGCGGCAATGACCTCATCAATCACCTGGTCTGTCGTAAGTCCTTCGACTTCGGCTTCGGAACGAAGGATTATGCGGTGCCTCAATACCGGCCTCGCTATTTCCTTAACATCGTCCGGCGTAACGAACTGGCGGCCACGCAATGCGGCAAGAGATTTAGAGGCGAGCAACAGGGCGACCGCCGCGCGGGGGCTCGCCCCCCACGAAAGATTCAACGCCTCGCGCGTTGCCCGAATTATTGAGACTATATATCGCTGCACGCCCTCTTCGACGGTTATCTTACGCACGCGAGCCCGGCACTCCAGCACGACGCCCAGGTCGCTGATCGAATTAATATTGAGGTCCTCGATCCTTCGCGAGTTAAACCCGGCATTCCAGTTCGAGACGACCTGCATCTCTTCATCCGCGCTCGGATAACCGATAAGTATTTTAAGCAGGAAGCGGTCGAGCTGCGCTTCGGGGAGCGGGTAGGTCCCCTCGTACTCAATTGGGTTTTGCGTGGCGAGGACGGTAAAGAGCGGAGAGAGCTTGTGGAGCTCGCCGTCAATCGTCACCTGTCGCTCTTCCATCGCTTCGAGCAGCGCGGCCTGAGTCTTTGGCGGGGTTCGATTGATCTCGTCCGCGAGCAGGAAGTCGGTAAAGACCGGCCCGTGCCTGAGCGTGAAGCCGGAGGTCGCCATGTTGAAAACGTTCGTTCCGGTAATATCGGCAGGCATGAGGTCGGGCGTAAACTGTATGCGGCCGAATTGCGCGCCGAAGCCCTTTGCAAGCACTTTCACCATCAGCGTCTTTGCAGTGCCGGGCGCGCCTTCGATCAAGGCATGACCTTCGCTGAGTATCGCGACAAGCACCTGCTCAATGACGGCATCCTGACCAACTATTGCTTTCCTGACCTCGGCTTTTACTTGCTCTGCGATTGAGTTAACAAACTCTGGCAATGAGGTTTCCTCCGTTCATTCTTGACGGACTTTATTCGAGAGAATAGATGCCCCTCTTTTACGGCGGCCGGGGGCCGGCACATACAGCGCGGAATCATAGACGATAGAATGGAGTATGAAACAATTGCAAGCCATCGAAGAAGCAGGCAGTGGGGTACTAATAAGTTGAAGGCAGTATTTTGGAGTGCTGCGACAAGTCGGGGGGGCCGAAGCGGTGACAAGTCACCGCATTCTATTTTTTCTCTTTCAAATCTCTATTCCACCAATAACAAGAAACGGCGACCCCGCGCACGAATTGAGATGGAAGCCGTTCGAAGAAAAACCTTGCACGCGTAATTGAAAGGTGGTAAATTCCCAATCGCCCATCCCCACTATGGGCTGATCGCCCCACAATCCGGACGCAGTGAATAACATTGCAGGATTTCCGAACTGGTCTCCCTCATTCGAGACCTTTAACAAATCAGAGATGATCAAATTTGGCACCTCCGGTTGGCGCGCAATAATCGCCGATGAGTTTACATTCGTCGCCGTTCGCCGTGTTTCGCATGCAATCGCCAACTGGATAAAGAGAAACTCCAGTGATTTAAGAATAGTCGTGGGGTACGACACAAGATTTATGGCCGAGGCATTCGCCGCCGAGTCCGCGCGATTGCTGGCGGCAAGCGGGCTTGAACCACTCCTGTGCGACCGGCCGACCCCAACGCCGGCCATCTCTTTCGCGGTGAGGGAAATGGGCGCGAGCGGCGCTATAAACTTTACGGCAAGTCATAACCCCCCGGAGTACTGCGGGATGAAATTCTCGAGCGCTGACGGGGCTCCTGCTCTCCCTGAAATCACGAGGGAGATAGAACAGGAGATCATGAGGATTGAAAGCGCATCACAGGCCGGGAGCGAATCGATACCAGGCGCGAGCGTAACGAGCCTGTCGATATTGAATGACTATATTACGGATATATCGTCAAAAATCGATTTGAGCGCGATAGCCGGCGCGGGTCTAAAGATCGCCTATGACCCGCTCTGGGGCACCGGCCGAGGGTATTTGAATAAGGCGCTCGCGGACGCAGGCTGCGATGTCCTGATGCTGCACGATTGGCGCGATGTCTATTTCGGAGGGCGCAGCCCTGAGCCCGACGTCGAACAGTTAGAGGAGATGCGCGAGCGGATGACGGAGGGCGGTTATCACCTGGGCCTCTCGACGGACGGCGATGGAGACAGGTTTGGCGTCCTTGACCAGGACGGCTCGTTCGTGTCCGCCAATCAGGTACTCACGCTGCTGGTCGATTACCTCGCCGAGTCACGGGGTTGGACCGACGCGGTCGCGCGGAGCATTTCGACCACGCATATGATAGACCGTGTCGCAAAAAGACGCGGGATAGAGGTCATCGAGACGCCGGTAGGGTTCAAATACATAGGCCAGTTGATCAATGAAGATAAGATCGGGATCGGCGGCGAAGAGAGCGCCGGGCTTTCGATTCGCGGCCACATTCCCGAAAAAGACGGTATCCTTGCCTGTTTGCTGGTGGCCGAAATGGTCGCCAAACGGGGTGTCACATTAAGAGAGATGCTCGATCAAGTCTACAGCGAGGTAGGCATGCTCGTAAGCGGCAGGATCGGCGTGCGGCTCACACCCGAGTTGCAAGAGAGGCTGCCGGCAAAGCTATCGGAAGCGCCCGCCGAGTTCGCCGGGCGGCGGGTCGAAGCCGTCAACAATGTTGACGGGTCGAAGTTCACACTGGAAGACGGCTCCTGGCTGCTGATGCGTCCATCGGGGACCGAGCCGTTAGTCCGCGTCTATGCTGAGGCTTCTAGCGAGCAAGATTTGGAGGTGTTACTTGAGTCAGGCCGCAAATACATTCTGGGCTAATCGCATCAGGTCAACGGATCGGGCGAATAGTCTTCAAGAACGAGAGACACGCTCTCGCATAATCATTGACGGCGCAGTCCTGGCGGTTATTCTTGCCGCCACGGCGTTGTGCATATCCGTCTACCATCGCACGCGCACGGAATTTGATACCGCCAGCGCAAAGCATCAGGCGGCGGCAGAAAAAGTCGAGCAGTTGAAGGTACTGCTCGAAAAACGCAGCCTCGATGTGGAATCGATTAAGAACAATCCGAGTGTCATCGAAGCCTACGCGCGGCAGCGCTTCGGGTTCGTGCGCGATGGCGATGTCGTCATCAATGTGCCGAACGAAGAGCAAGAACTGTCCGCGAAAAAGGACGGATTGAAGATAGCAAACTTGTCGAGCCAGACGGCAAGCCAGTACAGAAAAGTGGCAAACTGAAATAAGCGAAAAGTGAAGAGTGGATAGTAACGATAGTCTCTCGCCCTTCACTATCCACTCTTCACTTTTCGCCCTCCGCTCCTTCCCCTCACCCACCCCTAGCCTGCCAACCTCATCTAGTCGGCGCTCACATTGGTTTATCTTAGGATTGCTGATAGAATTCTAATCAGGACGTGATGAGTATAAGGCACGATCAATTATGGACTCTGTAAAGTGCGTGCTGTTGGTCGAGGATAACGAAGACAGCCGGTTTTCATTATCCAGGCTGCTGGAATTTGAAGGCTATCGGGTGCTCGAGGCAGGCGATGGGGCACAGGCGATTGATCTGGCGATCAGGGAGAAGCCCGATCTCATATTGATGGATCTGTCCCTCCCGGTCGTTAACGGTTTGAGCGCTGTAAAGGAGATCAGGCAGAACGAATCGCTACATGCCACTCCTATTATCGCGCTCTCCGCTTTTGACGAAAGCGATATTCAAGCGAAAACCCATGACGCGGGTTTTACAGATTATGCGACTAAGCCGCTGGAATTTGATCGCTTGATGACGTTGATGACGAAGTACCTGCCTTTTAGTAAGCGCGCCTGATCGCGCGGCTTTTTACCGAAGTAATTTACTTTTCATGGTTTACAACACCTGAGAAGCGGGCATCATCTAAACTACGCTTCCAGAAGCGTAGTACGTGCGGTTGTCGATATAAACACTTGAATTAAGAATAAAATCAGGAGATGTGCAATGAAGTTCAGAATGGTTTTATGCATTTTACTGGCATTGATACCCTTCGCGGTCGCGGGCGATATGCAGTCCGTTAAGGCGCAAGCGAAGACAGAGCCTCAGGTCGAGGAGATCATACGGCGGTTTGCCGAGGCCGAGAGCGAAAACAAACGCGCGCGGGTCAATTACGCCTTCAAGCAAGACGTTGACATATTGAGTCTTGGCGAGGCAGGGTCTATAACTGGCCGCTTTAAAAGGGTTTCCGAGATCATCCTCGACGACCGCGGGAACAGGATCGAAAGGATCACCTACTTTCCTCCGCCGACGCTGTCAAACATGACGGCCGAAGACATGCAGGATATTTCGGGCGTGCAGCCGTTCGCGTTGTCGACCGAAGACATCCCCAAGTATGACGTTAAGTACGGCGGCAAGGAAAAGGTTGACGAGTTGAACACGTACGTCTTCGACGTGCGGCCAAAACAGATGCGCAAAGGCGAGCGGTACTTTGAAGGGCGCATATGGGTCGATGACGTCGATCTGCAGATCGTGAAAGTAGCGGGGCAGGCCGTCCCCCAATTCGACAACAATAAGTTCCCGAAGTTCGAGACATATCGCGAAAACATCGACGGGAAGTACTGGTTCCCTACCTATACATTCGCCGACGATGTGCTCGTGTTCAAAAAAGGACCCGACCTTCATATCAAGATGACGATCCGTTATACGGACTATAAGAAGTTCGGCGGCACCATAAAGCTTATTGACGATGACGAGTCAGGCCCTGATGAAGGCGAGAAGAAGCCGGAGGGTGAGAGTAAGCCCGGCGCGGTGAAAAAGCCCGTCCCAACTCCCCGGAAACCGCCCCAGGAGCCTGATAGACGAGACTGATTTCATTCGGCTCTGAAGAAATAGGGGCGAGCGCCGGCTCGCCCCTGCTCTATTTCGGCATAAGAATAATGAGGTTTAGCGGCAATCCCCTTATCAGGCTTTTGCTGTTGTGTACAATCACGACAGCGCTTGCCGTGGCATCCCCGGCGGGCGGTCAGAAACCTTCACCGGATGAAATCTTGCAAACGGTCGCCGCCAAGGGCGTGAAGCTAATCGACGCCCTGCGCGAGTACACATACTACGCCGAGTTAACCATCCAGACGGTGAGCGATGCGGACGTAATAACAGGCGAGTTTTATCGCTTCACCGTCATATCGTTCGACGCCGCGGGCAATCGCCGGGATAAGATACTCGAAAATAGATCTTCGCTGCCGGGCGACTCTCACATCGGGACAAACGCCGCAAATAATCTGACCCGCGTCTACCAGTTCATAATCACGCCCGATACGCTCGCGCTTTACGAATTCAGCTATGTAGGGCGCGAGCACGTTGACGAGCTGGACACGTATGTTTTCGACGTAAAGCCAAAGGCGAAGATGCCCGACCCGGAAAAGAGCGCGGAGCGGTACTTCAAGGGGCGTGTCTGGATCGATAACCAGGATATGTGCGTCGTAAAGGTGTCGGGGGAAGCCTTGCCCGAGCAGAACACGCACCGCACTCCGAGGTTCGAAACTTACTTCCAGAATCAAGGCGATTTTTGGTTTCCCGCATACACGTCGGCCGACGACGAGGTGCGGATGGGCCGCCGCCTTACGAGGGTCAGGGTCACAGTGCGATTTTCAGGGTACAAGAAGACCGGGCAGAAAGGATGACAGCGCCCACCGAATCAATAAATAGTTCCGCATACCCAAAGGCGCTGCTGGCGTGCGCGGCCACTGTCTTCGTTGTCGCGCTCAGCCTTTATATCTTTACGCTCGCGCCGACTGTCGGCCCGGTCGATAGCGGAGAGCTCACGCTTGCGGCCTATTCTTTTGGCGTGGCCCACCCGCCGGGGTTTCCGCTGTACACGCTTCTGGCTCACCTGGCCACACTGCTTCCTTTCAGCAGCATTGCCGTCAGAGTCAATTTAGCTTCGGCCCTCTTCGCCGCCCTCGCCTCGACAGCGATGGCGCTCATCGTCTACGAGGCGTTGGCGACCGCGTCCTCTTCCCGGTCATTGACGGCGAGTGTTCAGAGAATCAAGGAGCGCGGCAAAAAGAAGAGACAGCAGCGGGCAGAGCCGGGTGACCCTGCGGAACAGAGCGGCATTCCCCCTTTCGCTTTATACTCATCAAGCCTTCTTGCGGGTTTACTGCTCGCCTTTTCGCGCACGCTCTGGGGATATGCCACGGTTGCCGAAGTCTACACCTTGAATACCTTGCTGATACTGGCCGTTTTCTTTTTGATATTGCGCTGGCGTCGCCTCGGGGTGAAGGGTAAAACAGACGGGCGCATTGAAACCACGCGCGACAGGTGGCTGTATGCAGCCGCCTTTTTGTATGGCCTGGCAATGGGAGTGCATCACGTAACAGTCGGATTGATGCTCCCGGCGCTCGCGGTGCTTGTTCTTATGACCGAGGGGAAATCCTTCTTCACAAGCAAGCGCCTGCTCCGGGCAGCGCTGTTCGCAATAGCCGGACTCGCGATCTATCTATACCTCCCAGTCGCGGCCTCTCAAGGCCCCTTGATGAATTGGGGTGATCCAGACAGCGCCGAGCGTTTCTGGTGGCATGTCAGTGGGTGGCAGTACCAGAGCTTTCTTACTTTTTCACTAAAGAGAATGATCGTGCAGGCTGGCGAAATCTTCAGCTTTCTCGGCCGCGAATTCGGGCCGTGGTGGCTGCCAATCGTGCCCGCGCTTGCCGTGGCCGGCTTCGTATCGCTTTTCAAAAGAGATAGGCCGCTCTTCTGGTTCCTCTCGCTGGCTATAATCTTTGACCTCGTTTACGCCCTGAATTATGACATCGCCGAAGACAAAGACGCCTATTATCTTCCAGTATTCGCGGCGATCATAATCTCGGCCGGGTACGGGTTCGGCTCCTTGCTTGGTGGATCGTTCTCGTTTACTCGGCTTATTCCCCAAAAACAAGCAATCGCGATGCTGCTCGTCGTGGCAATACCTGTCTCCGCGCTCGCAAGCAACTTCCGGTACAACAACCGCTCCAATTATTTCGTAGTCGAAGATTATGTTTCGAACATTCTTAGCACGATAGAGCCGGGCGGCATGCTCATCACTCTGGACTGGCAGGTCTATTCGCCCCTTCAATTCATGCACGAAGCCGAGAATTTGCGCTCGGATATTATCGCGGTTGATATAAACCAGCTCCGCCGCTCGTGGTACTTCGATTATCTGAAGAAGGCATACCCGCAAACGATGGAGCAGGCGCGCGAGCAGTCGGAAGCATTTCTCGAAGACCTGCGACAGTGGGAAAAGGACCCTGAATTATACGAGCGCAACCTCACGCTCAATCAGCGAATCACCGCTCGGTTCAAAGATTTGATACTGAAGCTGGTCGCTGATCATATAAAAACCGGGCCCGTGTATGTGACACAGGAGATCGTCACGACTCAGGAATCGCGCGATAGCGACTGGATGCGCGAGCTTGGTTCCAAATACGGATTTGTGCCCCAGGGGCTGGTCTTTCAAGCCTTCCCGGACAAGCAGTTTCATGAGCCTGTCGAGCCCCGGCTGGAGTTGCGCGGCCTCGCCGACGAATCGATCAAGTTCGAAAAGAATGACGTCATACGTCAGAAAGTACTGCCAGTCTATGTGACTATGCTCTATAACCGTGGAAGGTATTATGCCGCGGCGAACAGGCACGACCGAGCCGTCGAATCCTTCAAGCAGGCGCTGGCCGTCGAGCCGGGAAGCTCGTTCGTACAGACCGCGCTCAACGAGAGCATGGCAAAGCTCCGAACCCAACAGCCCCCTAAATAACCGCCTTGAGTTATAATCCCGCGTCGATCTAAATTGAAGCTATGGCGAACATCTATGGCCTGATGCCGGTGCTTGAAGCGCTACGCGCGGGCGGCCGGAGAATCGAGCGAATACTGATTGCCGAAGGCTCGCGGCCCGAACGCATCCGCGAGATTCTCGAAGAAGCTAAACGAGCGGGCGTGCCGGTAAGGCGCGAGCCGCGCCCACGGCTGGACCGGCTTGTCAATAACGCCAACCATCAGGGAATCATCGCAATCACGTCGGCAACCGGCTATGTCGCCGAAGAGAAGATTCTTTCCGAGATAAACTCCGACACGCTTCTCATACTACTTGACGGCGTCGAAGACCCGCACAACCTGGGGGCCGTCATTCGCACCGCGGAATGCGCCGGGGCGACCGCGGTGGTGATACCCGAACGTCGCGCCGCGCACGTGACTGAAACGGTAGCGAAAACGTCGGCGGGCGCGGCCGAGTATCTGCCCATCGCGCGAGTAACCAACCTGGCGCAATTCATCGAGAGGTTGAAGCAAAAGAACGTCTGGGTCGCCGGGTTAGATCAGGGCGGCGAGATGGACTATACGAAGTATGATTATCGTGGCGCGCTTGCCCTGGTCTTTGGGGCTGAAGGGAGCGGCCTCCACCGGCTGGTGCGCGAGCGGTGCGACGTAATACTCTCTATCCCGATGCGCGGGCAGATAGGCTCGCTCAATGTCTCGGTCGCCGCGGGAGTCGTGCTTTTTGAGGCATTGAGGCAACGGGCAATCACTGGCTGATGTTCGCGAGAGTCAGCCTCGCACAAGCCTGACGGATACGTATAGCACCGCGAGCGCTACAAGGGTCGCGACGGCCGCGGCCATCGACCCGGCGCGATTGCCGGGCGCGGAATCTTGCGAGCCTTCAAACCTGCGCGCGGCGCGGATGCTTGTTATGTCGTGAAACGCCATCAGCGCGATCATTATAAAGACCAGGACCAGTTTCCACGGCAGCCAGGTCGCGATGTCCTGGCCCACTTCCCTTGCGTCGAACGCGTCCCCACGTAACAACTGTCCGGGTGTTATAGGCACTGGTCGCAGCCCGAGATTCAACACCCCGGTTATGAAAAGCAAGACGACCGAGATCCAGGCCAGGGGGCGGAACCTCCGCGCCAGCCCGCGCAGAATTCGCTGACGCTCGGCCTTCTCGTGTTGCACCGCGAAGGGGACGACGACTGCCGCCGTATAGACGAGCCCTCCCGTCCAGATTGCCGCCAGCAGAATGTGAAGCCATACATTCAAGTGGTACATGGTTAGTCAACGCCCTGTTCTTCAATACTTACTTCTGCGTTTCTCATTTCGCGAATAGAATGGACCGAGACGGCGAGCAGTAAAGCGATGACCATTATGGCCGCGCTAGTCCAATATGGTGTACGGCCATATTCGACTCCCTGCCCTCCTACGCGCATCGAATCGAAATCGAGCAAGAAACCACCAAGCACCGGGCCTATTATGCGGGCGAGGCTTGCCACCGCGGACATCCCGCCGAGTATTCGTCCCTGCCAGGCCGGGCTCACGCTCTTAGAGGCCAGCCCGTTCAGCGTCGGAGTGACCAGACTGTTCCCGATAGCTATGCCTGTGCTGGCAATAATCAGTAAGGTCAGGGTTGTGCTCATCGGCAGCGCAAAAAGGCTCACCGCAAAGATTATAGTTCCAACGAGCACCAGTTGTTTTTCGCCGAATGCTTTGACGAGCCGGCCGAGCAGCCCTCCCTGTATGATCGCTCCGAGGACTCCTACATAGGTGAACAAATAACCAGTTTGCAGCGCGGTGAACGCAAAGCGGGCGCGTGCAAAGAGCGCGAACGTGGCGGTCAACATGGCGAATGCGACCGTAGAAAAAAAGTATGTCGCCATGACGGCTTTCAACTGCCACCCGCCCGATTGCGCGAGCACTTCGCGGAGGCTCACCCGCCCCGCCCCGCTCGCGCGATGCTCGGCCGAAAGACTTTCGGGGAGCATGAAAGTAGACCGCTGTAGCGTTTGCCGCCGCCAGCGCCGCGGCGAAAAAGAATGGAGCTTCGGGCGAGATGTTGCTCATCAAGCCGCCAATCGCCGGGCCGAAGATAAACCCCAGCCCGAAGGCCGCGCCTATCAGCCCCATCCCGCGCGAGCGTTGATCGGGCGGTGTCACATCGGCGATATATGCCTGCGCCGTCGATATGTTTCCCCCGCTGATGCCGTCAATAATCCGCGCGGCAAAGAGCCACATCAGCGCCGGGCCAAGACCGGCGGCCGCGAGCGTTCCCGCAAGCCCCATAATGATGAAACCGACGGATGTTCCAACGAGGCTGACGAGCAGCACGGGCCGCCGGCCAACTTTATCGGACAGTTTGCCTAATATCGGCGCAAAGATGAACTGCATGGCCGAGTAGATTGCCAGAAGAATGCCGATGACCGTTTCCGAAGCGTTATACTCTTCGGCGTAAAGAGGCAGTACCGGTATGACTATGCCGAAGCCGACAAGGTCAATAAATATGGTAATGAATATGAGGACAAGTGGTGAGCGGCTCTTTGCCATCTACCGTAATGAATTCCTTTCAGGCTGACGTGATCGAATGGATGCGGATGAAACGGCCATTCGAGTTTATCAATTCAGTGAGAGTTGGCAAGTTGCCTCAGAAGAACTTGTAAGCGCGGGCGAGCAGATCGCGCTTAAGCGTCACATAGCTCTGCTCTCCCATAAGCGCATTGATAAGGACAGTCCGGACGCCCCGATGATAACGCGCGAGGCGTATCATCGCGTCCGTAAAAATGCTGCCGAAGAAACGCCCGTGATAAAACTGCGGCAATCTGTATGATGCATGCTCAAGCTCGCGGCCGAACTCTTCGCGCCAGGTTCGCTCGTATTCTTCGGAAGCCTTTTTATAATCAGAATCTCGCGTAGCCACAAGGGCATCGGCCAGTATGTCGGCCGACTTGAACGCGTAGTAGATCCCTTCGCCGGTTATCGGGTCGGCGAATCCCGCCGCGTCGCCGACGAGCGCCCACCCTTCGCCCGCCGCGCGCAGATCCTTCCAACTCGCAAGGTCTAGCGTGGGTATCTTCGCGCCGAAAAAAATGGCCCGCTCCGGTCCGGGCATCTCGCCCCCGTAGAAGGCGCTGACAAAACCTTTCAGGAGAGAGCGCAATTCATCCGAAGTGCGCGTGCCTAGCTTTGAGGCCACTCCGAAATTCATCACGCCCGGCCTGGGGAACGCCCAGAGGTACCCTGTGAAATTGCGCGGGAACTGGACGACGGCTTCTTCCATATTCGCACCGGGCAAACCCGAATCCTGCGCGACGTTATATCCGAAAGCAATAGCGAGGTCCTGTTTTGGAAAGATGCCAACAAGCCGGCGGCGGGTCGGGCTCGCCGCGCCATCAGCCCCAATAATGAAGCGGGCGTGGAATGCGCTCCCAGAGCCTGTTATGAGTCGCCAGCCATTTTCGTCGCGCGTAAAATCTGTCACCGCCTCGCTGACAAATTGCGCGCCTGCCTCCATAGCCCTGTCGAGCACAAGGCCGTTGAGCACCCGACGAGAAAAGATGGCAAACGGCTCATCGATGTTTAGCATTACGCTCCGGCCGATCGGGGAAATAATCTTGATTCGGCGCACAAGGCGGCGCGGGTAGGAACTGTTTTCAAGGAAGTGGCCGAATTCGCGAAGCGCCCTTGTTGGAACGCCCCCGCCGCAAGGCTTCTCCCACGCGCCCTTCGGGTCGAAAAGCAGGACCTCGCGGCCCTCGGCCGAAAGTCTGGCGGCAAGGTGCGCGCCCGCCGGCCCGCCGCCTATGATTGCGAATTCAGATGAACTCATAACTTGAAAAGTCTAGCTATGTGAGGTTGGGCTATCAAGTCTCGCGAGCCAGGGAGGCGGCGCGCGCAAGTTTAGAATGGCGAGTCAGGAAAAGTGATAGCAGGGCGCTTACCTTTCATCTCTCCGTCCAGATGAAACAGCAGCATGCCGATACCGGCCGCCCCCTGCATGTAGCCCGTCTGGGCGACCAGCAATTCGGGCTTAACCCGGTGCTCCGCTTGTACCCACTTTAAACCGTCATTATCGCGCGCGGCCTTCGCGAGCAGGTTATCGGCAACGCGCCTCGCGAATGCAAGATACTCTTTCTCCCGCGTGGCACGATGAAGGGCAAGAAAGAATTCCGCGACGCCCGCCGACCCGCAACACTGGCTCACATTGTTCCAGAAACCGGGCGTCTGTTTTTCAGGTATCCCGCTACTCATAACGGCGCGGGCGCTCCGCCTCACCCATTGCATCCACTCGCCGTCGCCGGTCGCGCGGTATAGTTGATAAAAAAGCCGGGCGGTTCCGGTCGGCCCGTGACACCACCCCAGGTAATAGAGTTCTTTTCCATCCGGCTCGTTATGAAAAACGAGGCAGGCATCGCCTTCGGTCTTTGCGACGGACTTGAGGTATCTGGCCCCCGCGAGGGCCTGGTCAAGAAACGTCTTCTCTTTTGTCGCGAGGTAGAGGGTGGCCAGAAAATATGCCACTCCGGCGGTCCCGTGCGAAAAATTGGGCATCAACCTCTTGTAAGCAGGCGTCATAGCCCATTTGACGCCTCCGTGTTCGGGCTTCGACAACTCCATCAGGCGTTTACCAGCACGCGAGGCGGTCTCAATAATCGAGGGGTCCTTCATCTCTCGCGCGGCGTAGAGCAAGAAGAGGCCGATCCCCGCGCTCCCGCTTATTATGTCTGTCGTTTCGTTCCACTCTGCTCGGTTTCCGGTTCTGGTCGCTGCCGCTTGCAACAGACGTACGCAAGCCTCCGCGGCAAGTAGATGCTTCTTATCTCGCGTGACTTTATAAGCCTCGAATAGAGAAAAGGAGATACCGGACAGCCCCGTGTAAAGGCCAAAGTCCTTTATCGCCGAATAAGAAGATGCCAGATAATCGGCCCCGGCGCGGGCCTCATCCAAAAACTCCTGCTTGCCCGTCGAGCGGTATGCATCGACAAAGAAAAGCACTACACCGGGCGTCCCCGAATAGAGGTCCGAGCTTACCGATTTTGGGTCGCGAGGATCAGCCGGCCAGGCCCTGCCGGTCCCTGTAACGAGCCCTGAGAGCTTGAGCCAGCGGGCCGCCCCAAGCCCGCCCTCTAGATACGCGGTATTATTACTGGCGGTCGCCGTCGCTAATAACGAAAAGATAATTGTGATCAGCGCAAAATTCTTCATACGAGGTATGGGTACGGACTGAATCGAGTGTTATAGACAGGCGTGAGGATAAAACCGGCTCGGCAAAGAGTCAAGGCGTGCGGCGCAAATGATCGCGAGGAGTTAGACGACGCGGGCCGCTCAAGAATATCTCGTTAACGTTCCAGCCCGTGCTCTGGCTTGAGCGGCCCCGTCACCACTAAGAACGGCACCCATAAAAATCCTTGCCGTTTTTTTTGTAGCCTCGCGAAAACTTATCTAGGCGCCGGCCCGAGCCTATTGCGGAGCCCGTACGCCGCTGGCCGAATTGACCCAGGCCGTGTACCAGAGGTTTGCAAGCATTTGCGAGCCCGCGGCCAGCCTCGCGGTCACAAACCTTTTCGACGCTTCATTGCGGTTGCCCTGGTCCCAGCGCGCTACCTTCTCTAGCCTGTACAGCTCCAACACGTTGCTGTTGGAGTCGAGCAGAAATTTCATTATATCGGCGAAAGGGTCTTCGAGCTTCACAGCGGTCCTTACCTGCGGCGCGAAGTCTTCAGGTTTTACATTGGCACGGACATAGTCGCTTTCGAAACGCCCGTGCAGCGACTCGCGAGTGAAACTGTTCGGGTTATCGCTCGTCGTCCACCCGTCGAAATGGATCGTCGTGTGCAAAGGCTGCGAGCCGTCGGCCACGTAATGACCGAGCACGCCCGCATAGTAGATTATGTTTTGCTCGATCTGCCCGCGCTCGGCCTCATTCCTGGTGCCACGCCACAGCCGAAAAAGCACCTGCACCTTCTGGTAGCCTTCAAGAATTGCGTAAGGAAGAAACCCTATATCCTTCGGCTCTTTTCCCTGCTTGAGAAGAAAATCCGCATACTGGAAGCGGTCATTCGGTAGTGCCTGAAAACTCTCCGCGCGGTCTATATCAATGAAGTGATCAGCGCCGGTCCCTTCACGCAGCGCCTTAAAAACCTCTTCTCTGTCGCGCCAACGGTCGGGTTCCGGGCCGAGGAAAGAAAGCCGCGCCCCGGCGTTCCTGAAGAAAGCGGGCACTTCCTCCGGAATCCGCTCGGACGCAACGCGGTTGACGAAGCGATGGCCCTCGTCTCCCCAGGCATTGCCGTTCTGGAAAAGGTTTAGCGAGGCGATCAGCGCGATTAGAATGAAGGACACAGCAAGCCTGCGATGCGTCATTCGTTATTCTCCTTTGCTTCGGTAAATCAGGCGGCCAGTAAAACAGAGGGGAATTCTACATTAATGCGGATAAAACGAGAAAGGCGTGATCTAAGCTGCGCGCCTCGCTTCAGTCTTCGTCGTGATCCGTGCCGTTGAAGTGCATCACAAGCGGCTCGTCGTCAACGACGGTCTCCAGGTGAACGTCGCGGCCCCAGAGCTTGTGGACGTATTCAAGGGTCTTGCGCGCATACTTCAGGTCCATCTCTACGCCTTCGAATCGGTGCATCAAATAGAGCTCGCGGTTACGGTCGTAATCGCCGTCAACGACCTCGATGTAGGGAAAGCCGAAGTTTGTCATGTTCGCGACAAGCTGGTCGCGAACCTTCTCCCATTTCTTTTCGGTGATGGTCCACTCCTCTTCGTCAACCAATTGATAGACGAACAGGTCGAGTTCTTCGCAAAGCTCCTCGGTCAGATAGTTGCGCAGGAATGATATGTCGTTATCAAGCTCGCGCACCTCCATCATCTTCTCGCGCCCCTCGCCACCTTTTCTACCGTACTTTCTGCGGTCCTCCTCGGTAGGCTCGTTCCAGCGCTTCTCGATGTCTTCAAAAATCTTGTATCCGAGATAGTAAGGGTTGAGCTGTCCTTTGTGCGGCGAAACTACGCCCGCGTGCAGCTCGGCAAACTCTATATGGTCGTTGGTCGGAAGGTTCATCTCGCGCATGATGCGCGCATGGAAAATGCTGGCCCAGCCCTCGTTCATGATCTTGGTCTGCATCTGCGGGACGAAGTACTCCATCTCGTCGCGCAGCATAGCCAGCGTGTCGCGCTGCCAGTCTTTGAGCGCGGGCGAATTCTTCATAATGAAATAGACAAGGTCTTTTTCCGGCACCTCGAGCTTTGATTTTTGCTTATGGTCCTCGTCCGCGTCTTCCCCGTCGGCCGGCGACAGCCCCAGCTCATCTTCGGAAAAAAGGTCGTCAAAGCGCCCTTCCCGCCTGCGCTTCTTTTCGGACTCCCTCTCGCCCTTCTCCTCCGCCGCTTTCCTTATAAAAAAGTTTGGGTCGATGTGCTCTTCGATTGAAAGCACCGCGTCAAGAAACTCTTCGACCACCTTCCGCCCGTATGTGAACTCGTACTCGGACATGCGGCGGGAGTGCATTGCCGCCTCGTCGACCATGCGCCGGTTCGTGCGCGAAAAATAGACGTTGTTCTTGAAAAAATCTACGTGGCCCAGCACGTGGGCTATTACCATCTTGTTTTGAATCGGCGAGTTGGTCTCTAGCAGGAACGCATATGAGGGGTTCGCATTGATGACGACTTCGTAAATCTTAGACAGCCCAAAGTCATACATCATCTTCATCCGATGATAAGCCTTGCCGAACGTCCAGTGGGAATAGCGGCCCGGTAAGGCATAGGAGCCAATCTCATACATAACCGACGCGGGCACTATCTCAAACCGGACAGGGAAAGGGTCTAGCCCAAACTTGTTGGTCGCAATCTCCCATATCTGCTCTACGGCTTCTTCGAGTTCTTTGACTTCCCTATCAATCATCACGCCTCTTTACTCGGTGCGCCCGCCGAAAAACTCCTTGAGCGCCGGGTAAACATCCTCTTTATCATCGATGCGCACGCCGACAAAACGGTCCTGGTTCTTCAACCGGTCTTTAAAAATTGATAGCAGCGCGCCCGACGACCGTCTGTAACTCGACGCGCCCTCTTCACCGATCTCGCCGTACCCGAAGAGGTTGCACGTAGAGATCAACTCATCGGCAAGCCTCACCGCCTCGTCATTGTCGGAGTAGTAGTTGTCGCCATCCGAAAAATGGAATGGATAGATATTCCAGTCGCGGGCCGGGAACCGCTCCGCAATCACGTCGAGGGCGAGCCGATATGCGGAAGAGACTACCGTACCGCCCGATTCTCCCTGCGTGAAGAACTGCTCCTCGCTGACTTCCTTCGCCTCGGTGTGGTGGCTTATGAAGACTATCTGCACGTTGTCGTACTTCGTCCTTAAAAAGCGCACCATCCAAAAATAGAAAGAGCGGGCGATGTATTTCTTAAACTCGCCCATCGACCCGGACACGTCCATAAGCGCGAGCACGACCGCGTTCGACTCGTACTTTATCTCCTCTTCCCATGTCTTATATCGCAGGTCCTCTTTCTTGAACGGGCCCATCTGGGCCGCGCCCGTCTCGCGCGCCTGCCGCTTTATGTTTTCGATGATGCTCCGCCGCTTGTCGAGGTTAGACAGTATGCCCGAGCGGCGAATCTCGGTGAACCTGGTCGTCTTCGATTGAACCGCCTGCTTCGCCTTTTCTTCGAGGTAAGGAAGGTGGAGGTCTTCAAAGATCAGCTTCGCGATCTCGTCGATGTTTACTTCGGCCTCGTAATACTCCTGACCGGGCTTATCGCCCGCGCCCGGTCCCTGCCCCGGCCCCTGGCCCGGCTGCCCCTCGCGCCCGATCACGTCGCCAACTTTCGTGTCCCCGTCCCCGGTCCCGACATGCTTCTTCTTGCGGTAATCGAAACGGAATTTGTACTCGTCGAGCGAGCGGATCGGCACTTTGACTACGCGTTTGCCGTCGGACAGGATTATCGATTCGTTCGACACTATCGAGCCGAGGTTCTTCTTTATCGCCTCGCGGACGCGCTCTTTGTGCCGCTCCTGGTCGATCTGCCCCTTGCGCTGTAAGGACCAATCATTTCTTTCTACCGGCATAAGCTACCTTAAAGGAATGCCCGCACTCCCTGCGGATTTGTGCGGGCAAAACCGGACCGCTTCCTGTCGTCGCGCCCGCGTCATGCTAGCGCGACAGCAATGTGCCTACGTACGAGAGCAATTCATTCGCACAGACGGTGCAGTATCCGTGCTCGCTCACGAGCCGGTCGATCACTTCGTTTATGCGCCTGAGCTGGTCGGCGTCAGGCGTTTTCGCCGAGGTCGTGATCTTAACAACGTCCTTCAGATCGGAGAATATTTTCTTCTCGATCGCTTCCTTTAGCCGCTCGTGCGAGCGGTATTCGAAGGGCTTGCCTTTCCGGGCGTGGCTTGAAATCCTGATCAGTATTTCCTGACGAAACGTATTCTTCGCGTTCTCGCTTATCCCGATCTGCTCTTCGATTGAGCGCATCAGCTTCTCGTCCGGCTCAAGCTCCTCTTCCGTAATCGGGTCCTTTATCTTCTCCTTATTGCAATACGCCTCGACGTTATCAAGGTAGTTATCGCAAATCCCCTTGGCCATCTCCTCGAACGAATAGACGAACGCGCGCTGTACTTCATTCTTCGCGATGTCGTCATATTCGCGCCGCGCGACCGAGATCAGGTTCAGGTACCGGTCCCGCTGCTCGTCGAGATGCCGGTGTGCTGCTCGAACCCGTCCTTGATGGCGCGCAGCGCATCTATGGGGTTGATGCAGGTTATGTTGTCCCTTACCAGCGCGCCCGAGAGCCTGTTTATTATGTAGCGCGGGCTTATGCCGTCCATACCTTCGCGGATCGTGTCTTCTTGAAGCTCGCGCACGTCCTTTGACTTGAAGCCTTCCACATCTTCACCGTCGTAAAGTTTCATCTTCTTGACAATGTCGATGCTCGACTTCTTTGGTTCTTCGAGCCTCGTCATGACGGCAAACATCGCGGCCGTCTTCAGCGTGTTTGGCGCGATGTGTATGCTGCGCAGCGCGTCGGATTGCTTGAGCAGCTTGTCGTATATGCGCTCTTCCTGCGTCGCCTTCAGGTTGTAAGGCACGCGGATCATTATTATGCGGTCCTGCAGCGCTTCGCTCTTTCGGTTGGCCACAAAGGCGGTGTATTCGTTCTCGTTCGTGTGAGAGATGATGGCCTCGTCGGCATAGATCATCGCGAAGCGGCCGGTCTTGATGCTCTGCTCCTGGCTGAGCGTGAGCAGACTGTAGAGGAACTTTTCGTCAACCTTTAACATTTCGACGAACTCCATCAGCCCGCGATTGGCGATATTCAATTCGCCGTCGAACCTGTAGGCGCGTGGATCGCTTTCGACGCCGATCTCGCCGATTGTTCAACAGGTCTATCGAGCCGGTAAGCTCCGTGATGTCCTGAGATTTAGGGTCGGAAGGCGCGAATGTGCCTATCCCCGTCCGGTCCTTTTCGGAAAAGACGATGCGGTGAACAAGAACGTCTTCGTGCCTGCCCCGATAGACGTGTTCGAGGTTATAGCGGCATTGCGGGCAGAGCTCGCCCTCGATATACAGCCCGTAAAGTTTTTCGATTTCCCGGCGAAGCTCAGGTGGGATCAGGTGCAGCGGCTCCTCCTGCATCGGGCAATCTTTGATGGCATAGACCGCGCCGTTATCCGTGCGGCTCCACTTTTCAAGCCCGCGCTTCAGGAGCGTCACTATGGTCGATTTGCCGCCGCCGACCGGACCCATTAAAAGCAGAATGCGCTTTCTTACTTCAAGCCTCTGGCCGGCCGACTTAAAGTACTCGACGATCTTCGAGACGGGCCCCTCTATCCCAAATAACTCGTCGCTGAAAAAGTTGTATCGTATTATCTCGTCACGCGAGCCTTCGTTGACTTTCTCAACACCGGCCGCCAGCAGCATGTCGCATATGCGCGCGTGTGAGAGCTTGGAGACGTTAGGGTTCTGGGATACAAGCTCGAAGTAGTCGCGGAATGTTCCCTCCCAGGCCAGCCGTTCGCGGTCGCGCCGGTGAGTCTCCAACAACTCGCTGATATTAACCTTATTCTCTCCCATTGTTACCTCCGATTCGGCACATAGCCGTTGGGCTCGGCTGCGGCTAACCGCAGCGCCCGCCTGCCTGGCGGTAAAAGACGGCGCTCGGCGGCGGTTGTAGCCAAGCCGTTCCTGCAATCGGGGCTGCCAAATAACGGCTTGCTGCGGCTCAATCACTGCGAGAGTAGGACGACACTCAGTCTTCGCCCTCGCGGGCGGACAGTCGGAGGTATTTTATCCGGCTGCACATGGCTCGACTGGATGCACGCTCAATCTCGTAATCCAAAAGCGAAGCATCGTGGTCTTTGTTCAATGATCTAACGTCGGGCTATCTGTTCCACGAGATTATAACATGGGCTGCAAGCGTCCCCCGTCAAAGGCCCCGCCTCATCCGTCGCGCCCAGCCCCGGTGGCAATCTCGCTCAACCCTCGGGTTCCAATACAACCTTTGGCCTCACAATACTACCCGTTTTCTCAACCCGGCCGACCCCCACGAGGTCTCCCCGCTCGTTGCATAACCTTACATCCTCGCTCCCTATTTCGACGTCCGACCCAAAACGAGATATGTCAACCATCCTGCCCGTAGCGATCCTGTGAACGTCGGACTCATCGAGCAGGAGTGCCGGCAAATGGGCGAGCAAGTCGGTGGGGCTTATCCGAACTTCATCAAGTCTGCTCTCTTGCCCCAAACGCTCGACTTCGTCCAGGCTAACGGCTGCCGTAGCACTAAACTGCCCGACGGCCGTGCGGCGCAAAGCCGAAAGGTGGGCCCCTACGCCGAGCCTTTCTCCGATGTCGTTCGCGAGCGTGCGTACATATGTCCCGCTCGAACACCGTACCCGCATTTCGAATTCTCGCGTGCCATCCTCGCTATCCGAAAGCGCGAAGCCGCCGTCTGAGAATTCTATGGAGCGAACCGTTATCTCGACGCCGCTACGCTCTATTTCCCGCCCTTCGCGCGCCGCCTTGTGCAACCGCTCGCCGCCGATCTTCTTTGCCGAATACATCGGGGGAACCTGCATCTGCGTTCCTTCAAAACCGCGCAGCGCCCGCTCTATCTCTTCGAGGCTCACTTCGTATGATGATCGAAGAGCGGTGATCTGTTTCCCGGTGAAGTCTTGCGTGTCCGTAGCAAATCCGAGCCTGACGCGAGCTATGTACTCCTTATCAACTCCAACCAGGAATTGGACGAGCCGCGTGGCGCGGCCTACGCAGACGACGAGGACGCCCGTGGCGAACGGATCGAGCGTCCCCGCGTGTCCGACGCGCCGCGTCCTCGCCGCGCGCCGCACCCGCGCCACAACGTCGTGCGAAGTAATTCCTGCTGGCTTATCTATTATCAAGCCGCCGGTCATCATCATGTCGAGGAATGGATAAAAGAGAGTACCTTCAAAATAACGGGCGCTTCCCAGGTACGCCTATAGAGGTGACGAATATGCATGACTTTCCGGCGGCATGGGGCGAGAAGAAATCGGTAACATCATCATCGAAGAATGTCAGCCCCGTTGCTCCGCGGTTTAAGGCATATGCCGCCAGGTAGATTCTGCCGCCAATAATTCCAGCCTCCATCTGCGCGACGCGATACCCGCGATTGCCGTAGGCGCCAAGCACCGGATCGAGATTCGCCATAAAAAAGCACGTTACCGCCGCGTCCCCACCCAAATCCTGGCCCAGGACAAGGTGGCTAGCTCGCTCGCTGAAATCGCCTTCTTTCAAGAGCTCTAACGCATGCCCGTCTTTGTTGTAATAGTATGCGCCGGGCGAGATGCCCTCGACCCGGTTTATTATCAAATAGAGGTCGTTCACCTGTGCGCCGCCAGGAGCAAAGTCCCCAGGCACAGCGCGCGTCGCCCGCTCTAGGATCACAGAGAGGTCTGAAAACGAAATCGGCTTCAATGCAAATCGCCGTGTCGAGGCGCGCCGCTGTATCACCGCCTCGATTGATACGCCCGGCAATTCGCCCGCGCTCAAGCGGTCAAGCCGGGTCGCGGCCTCTCCGGCCCGCGCCGGCGTCGCGCCCGCATTGCCTTCACGCCACGCCCTCACTTCCGATTCGTCCGCGAGAGCCGATGAAGAGTACGCCTCTCGTATAGCGGGGTAGTCCACTTCGGAAAAAGAGAGCGGCACCACTTCGCTTGTAATTGGCTCGGGGAGCCAGTTTGAAGGAGCTATATCTTTATCGGCATGCCCGATGGTCATAAGGCTTAGCGCAAGCTCGCGCTGACCGTCTATCCCAACAAGGGTTTCGATGTCAGAATCAACAAAGCCCATCACGACGTGAGCGGGGAGGTTGAGCGAATTAGCAGTCGCCAGCGCGTTCGCCAGTATGGTGCCGTTATCCCAAAAGTGGTAACGGTATGCCCGGTCGCGATACTTCCAGGTGCTGCGCCAGCTTATCGAAGAGAAGATGAGCGTGACCGGAGCGAAAGCTACGTGCGGGTTAGCGGCCGTCGCCTTGACGAGCGCGCCGCGCAGGTCCCCTTCGCGCAGCGTGCGCAATGAAAAATCGCCGGGGTTGAAGTGATAGACTCCGGCCTCAAGCCCCTCGATGTCACCGCAAACGACATAGACTTCTGTCGGGTATAACGCCCCGGCGCAGGCCGCGGCCCTGAAGTATATCCTTCCCGCGGCGTACTCTTTGACCTTCGTCACGCCCGCCGAGTAATAAAGTATGCTTGCGAGTTGATCCACCGACACCCGGCCCTGCTGTCGCGTGTCTGACAGGGCGGCATTTAATGCTTCGAGCGCGGGATAGTCTGTCTTTAAAAGCTCCCTTGGCAACGGCTTTGGCTCAAGCTTCGGGTAAACCTTGAACGGGGATGGCTTATTCGCCCAATCGAGATGGTGGGGCGACTGGCGAATGCTCCAGTATGAGTGCTTCGTCAGCTCGTGATACTTCCTGGCGGACTCGGTTCTTCGATTCACGCTCATTGCGCCCTGAGCTTTTCATCAAGTCCGGTGAGCGAGCCCTTGAGTTTCTTATAGAGCGACTCGATCTGTGCGCGCCTCGCGGTAGCGGTCGGAATCGAAGGATCGAAGCTTGCTATATAGAAATCAAGCGCGCGTTTTTCGTCTCCGCCCTCCTGCGTTGCGACGGCCAGGTGCCACATCGCCAGCTTGCGCTCGGCGCTCGGCAAAAAGCTGTTGACCGAAAGCGTCAGGTGTTCGACCGCGCCTTTGATGTCGCCCTTCTTGAATAGCGCCCACCCGAGCGCGTCGTGCGCCCGGCCGATAAAGACCCGGCGGCGACCCGTGCGGTCAAGCAGCGGCGCGTCGCGCATGGAGTTTTCGGGCTCGGTTGCCGTCTCGGCCATTGCAATCGCGCGGCGGGCCAGTTGCTCGGCCACGTCGAGCGCGACCCCGCTATCCGTGAGCAAGTGAGCTACCCAGACCATGCGGAAGGGCTGGCGGCCATCATCGAGCGTCGTGAAAGTGTTGATGGCTTTAATAAGCTCGGCGACTCCGGGCAGGTTAGCATCCGCCCCGGCTGATAGCTCCGCCGTTATAGCGCCAGTAGTTTCAGGGGTGTCGGTCGAAGCCTGGGCCCTGCGTGGCCGGGTCGCGCTACGCAGGTCTGCCTGCTCCTGACCGGCCTTCGACGCCGCGGGCCTTGATGGGCGGCGGGTCGCTTGCTGGCCCGGTTTGCGATTCGACTTTGCCACTTTGGAGTAGTGCGCGATTCTGACAAGAGCCTCGGCCAGCCGGTACTGCATCTGAGTAGTCGGGTGCTCGTTCATGAATAAAGCAGCCTTGCGCTCTTTCTCAAGCAAAAGGTCGAGCCTGCGCGACCGCGCCTTAACCGCGCCGCCCAGCGTCATCTCGAACTCGCCCTCCTGATTAATCTTCACCGCCGGGCCGAGCACCTCAAGGGCCTGTGCGTAGCCGTCGAGCGTCATTAAGGATTTCGCCAGCTCAAAGGTGAGCGTGGCAAAGCTGCCGTGGGCCTGCGCGCCGATCAGGGTGGCCAGCGCATCGCCAAATTTGCTTTCGAGATGATCGATTTCCGCCTTGGCTATAAAGGCCCAGGCGTACCGCGGCTCGATACGTACCGCCTGCTCGACGAGCGGGCGCGCGAGCGCGGCCTTCCTTCGCGAGGTGTAAAAGTAAGCAAGCTGGGTCAGGAACCGGTAATCGGCCGGCGCGAGCTTGCGGGCCTTATTAATCGCCTGTTCCGCTTCTTCGTCGCGGCCGAGCGCGAGCAGCGATATGGCAATGCCGCCATGCGCTTCGCTGTCTTCGGGCCTCATTTCAAGCTGCTTGCGGTAAAATCGCACGGCCATCTCATGATCGCCATTCGCCCTGGCCAGATGGGCGAGATTGAGATTAGCGAATTCGTCCCTGGGGTTTATCTCGATTGCGCGGCGAAACTCGGTTTCCGCGTCATCGGTCCTCAAGCTGATAAGGTATGCGGTCCCGAGGCTGTTATGCGCTCGATGGTTGTCAGGCGACAGCGCGACGGCTTTCTCTAGCACCCGCACGGCTTCAAAGGGGGCCTCGATCTGAACGTAAAAGAATCCAATCTCGACCAGCCGATTTGGATCAGTCTCAAAACGAGGCTCGATTGCCCGCATCAAGTTGACCGATTCGGTGCGAAAGCCGAAGGCGTTTACGGCCATCGGCAGCGGAAATATGAACTGCCCGAACACACGGTCGGTTATAACGTTCGGCGCTATGCGCATCACTGACTTGAATGATTGCAGAGCGCGCCGGGTATCACCTTCGCGCAGTTGTTGCTCGCCCTTGAGTGCGTACTCGCGCATGAGCAGCTCGCGCGCTTCATTGTCGTAGGCCATCTCGCGTTGCGAGGCGATGAAGCTCTCAAGCAGCCTTATTCTCTCTTCGCCTGTCGCGCCATTTTTTGCGCGGTCAAGCGCATCACGTGGCGAAAGCTCCGGCTCATCGGCTGGCTTACGAGGCGCAGGACGCTGCCTGGCGCCCTGGCCGGGTCGCTGGCGCGTCTGGGCCAGGAGAACAGATTCGGCAGAAAGGATTGAACCGAGCGTCGCCAGAACGAGCATTGTCCGAATAGTAAAACCCACACGCTCGCGCATGCTTATCGCTGAAACACGCGAGCCTCGAGTTCGATACGAAAACTGCATCAGGACCTCCAGGTATTATTTTCCATTCGTTGATGAGTGCCGGCCGGGCTTTTCGGCAAGCCCCGCGGTAAAAACAGCGATAAAGTCGCGAGGATTCTGGTTCTTCTTCGATCCCTACACATAGAAGTATTCAGATTTATTGCCCAAAAAACCGTAATTCACCCCCTCGCCGCGTGTCAACCTGCCCAGGAGGTCAATTTCACGCGCCCGCGGCAACAGACTATCCGCGGATGCTGATGAGAGATCCCTTTTTCGGAAAGAAAACATGTGATATAAGGACACGCTATCGAGGTGTCCCACCATGACAAGTGTGAAGCAAGGGAGACAAGAAAATGGGCCTCCTGGTCCTGGCATCATTATTCCTTGGCGCTGGATTGGTCTCGGCCTGCTTTTTCTCATTGTTACAACGGCCGGTTACCTGATCTGGAACCATCTGAGGGGAACAAGAGTCGAGCGAGGCACCCGCGCGCTTGTCCAGGCGTTCCGGGATCGGCGTCTTATTGAGCCAAGACTCACGGGCGGTTTCAAAGCGGCGGTCTATTCGACAAACCCTGAAGAACGGTCTGGGATTGATGATGAGAGCCTTGAGGATGCGCGCAGCCTCCTAACGGATGCGCACCTTCAAGACGAGGTCGGGGCAAAGGCGGCATACGCGCGCCTTTTGCTTGCTCAAAACACCCTGTTGCCGGAAGCGCAAAAGCACCTGCGCGACACAACGGCATCAGACCCGAAAGACTCGCGGGCCCATAACGATCTTGGCGTATGCCTGATGCTTCGCGGCCGTATAGAAGATGCTATGCAAGAGTTCACGGTCGCGCTTGAGCTTGACCCGAAGATGCCTGAAGCGCAGTTCAACCACTCGCTCTGTTTGCAAAACCTCCACCTCCGGCGGCCCGCGGCCGAGGGCTTTGCGAAGCTGCTGGAGTATGAGACCGACCGCTCCTGGGCGGACGAGACTCGCAGCCGGCATGAAGCGGTAGCGGCGTTGATACAACCACCCCCGAGCGAGGAGCAGAACAAGGCCGAGCTGGAGGTGGCGCTGCGCGAGAATGATGAGGAAAAGATCGGTCTCATCGTGCGCCGCGGGTACGATCATTTCGCGCGGTACGGGTACGACGTCATGCGTCGCCACCTCGAAGCCTTCCTCGCGGGCAATAGCGAGCTGGCCGAGGAGCACTTGAAGGTGGTCGAGCGGATGGGAGGTATCGCCCAGAAGCTCAAGAATGATTCGGCAATCACGAGCGCGGCCGAATATCTGCGAGGCATGCCGGATGAGGATAAGGGCGTCGAGTTAGAGTTGTTGGTGAAGTTCCAGTCTGCTTCCAAGCTGCTGCTCCATAGGAAGGAACCCGCAAGGACACTTGAGCTTTTCAAGTCCTTAATAGGCCCCTATGAAGAGCGCGGCAACTATCTCTTACTTCAAAGGAGTATTTTCGGTGTCGGTTTTCAACAATTGGTTTTGGGGCAACTGACAGAGGCTATGGAGAATTTCAACCGCTCGCTCCAGATCACGGAAGAAAACGGCTGGATACACGACGAATCCCGCCGGATCATGAATATCGGGCTCTGCCACTCAAGTCTCGGGTATGATTCAAAGGCGATAGATATTTACGAACAGTGCCTTGATCTCTTTAGCCGCATAAACGAGAACTCTTCAAAGATTCATCAATACCTCGGCGTTGCCTATTGGCACATCGGGAGGCTTGAGACGTCGCTGGACCATTTCCGCCAATCAACGGCCATTCTTTTACAAGATTACGGGAGGATGGAGGAGCTCGCATATAATTACCTGAACGTCGCCGATATTTACCGTCTCGCTGCTCGTTACGACCTCGCGCTCTCGAACGGGGAGCAGGCGGTGGAACTGTCGCGGATCTCGAAAGATTCCAGCCGGCTCGCTCAAGCTTTGTCATTCGTCGCCGTAGAACGAGCGCGTAAGGGGTTGCTCGACCAGGCAAAGGGAGAGATCGAAGAAGCTATGGCTCTGGTAAATGAGATGGAGACCGGCCAGGGTCATACCACCGTGCCGCTGGTGCTGACGCGCGCGGGCAATGTAGCCTCGTTTCGAGGCGAGACCGAACGCGCCATAGATCTCTTTTCGCAGGCGAAGGAGAAGGCCGAAGGCCAGGGCAAATTCATACTGCGTGTAAACGCGCTGCGTGAGCTTGCCGACGTTTATATAAAGGACGGTCGGGCGGACCTCGCTCGACCGATACTTACGAGCGCAATCGATGATATTGAATATGGCCGGCGCATTTTGGGAAATCCAAGCGACCAGATAGATTATCTTTCGGCAAGACAGGGAATATACGATCAGTTGATCGACCTTTACGCCGCCGAGCCATCCTTATACAAACAGGCTCTCAAAACCTCAGAGCAATCGAGGGCTCGGGCGCTGTACGACCGCATTAAAGTGCTCAAAGCCGATGGTGACAAGGTGCCCGGCGACATACAGTGGCAGGACGAAAGCACCGCGGAATCCATGCTCGGTGAGCTTCAGCGCAACTTGCCCGCAAATACCACCGTGCTGCTATACACGGTGACGCTCGAACGGACCTTGATCTTTGCCATTTCGCCGTCAACCTTCGACGTATTCCATTCAGACGCTGGATCGGCAAAGATCGAACAGCTCGTCAGCAAGTTCGTAACAGGAATCGTTGACAAAACACAGGTCGAAGAGCTGTCGGAAACCGGGAAGGCTTTATATAAGTTATTGATCTCTCCTGTCGAATCGAAGATTGGGCTCTCTGGAAATCTTTGCATTATCCCAGACAAAGCGCTTAATTTTCTGCCCTTCAGTGCTCTCATGAACGATTCAGAGCGCTACCTGATGGAAAGCCACCGCGTGACAGTCGCTCCGTCTGCGCGCGTCCTTATACACAGTATCGGGCGCGTGGTTAAGAGAGAGCCGGGTGTCCATGAGAGTTTTCTTGGAGTAGGAAACCCGACGCTGAGCGGCGAATGGGCCAGGGCTCTTAGCGAGCTGCCAGAGGCCGCGCGTGAAGCGAAGATCACGGCAAAGTTTTATATGAACCCTGAAATTCTTGTTGAATCAGATGCGACGGAAAGAAACGTCCTGAACGGGCTAAAACGATGCAACGTCGCGCACCTGGCTCTGCACTGCCTTGTTAAGCCCGAGTCGTCATTGCTCGCATCACTTATGCTTGCGCCGATGGAGGCAACCTCGGCGGATAGCGCGTCGTCATTGCCGAGCGAAGACGACGGCGTGCTCAGCTTAAACGAGGTCTATGGTCTTAGTCTGCCGAACACGCACATGGTGGTGCTCTCAGCATGCCAGAGCGGTCTCGGCCAGTATTATCGGGGCGAAGGGATTGTCAGCCTCATCCACCCGCTGCTAAGCGCGGGAGTCTCAACCGTCGTAGCGAGCCTGTGGCCGGTGGAGTCAAGTCCGACATTCGAGTTGATGAGTGAATTTCACAAGGCGCGCACCGAAAGAATGATGAGCTCTGGGGATGCGCTCCGAGAGGCTCAACTACATATGCTTCGCTCAGGGTACGATCACCCATACTATTGGGCCTCCTTCATCGTCGTGGGTGGTAACTACTGATGACCCTATGCAATATTGTTATAGTTTGCATAATACGGCCAAATCTTTTCGTCATCATGTATTGAGTAGTTCGCAAATAGTAACCCTGTAGTCAGGCAATAATCTCGCCCGCGTCGATGCACAGGAACGGTGCTTTTCGGGCACAACTTGGCTGTACTCGTTTAGCGAGCAGGGTGGCCATCAGGCAGTCGGCTGCTCAAAAAGCTACGAAGGAACAAACAAGGAGACGTTATGCCAGTTCAAGGAACTATAATGTTGGACAGCGGGGCTATCTTACAAGAAATCAGCCCCGGCTACTTTCCGGAACTAGTGATCGGATACTTTCAGTCCGACGACGGGGTGTCGGACTTACAGGTATTTGCCAACGGAGAGCCCACAGAACAGAAGCCAGTAAAGCTCGCCGGGAAGATAGAGATTAGACACAACGGCGCTAGCGGGAGGGGCGCCGAGGTGACCAGAGGCTTCGCCGACACCCTGCTCAAACTTGAAGACCTTTATGGCCCGAAAAGACCGACCTTCAAAGAGGATGAATTCGATAGCAAGCTGAGCTTCAAATCAGGCCGTTTCTGCGCCTCTCTGGTTAAGCAGCGCGCCTTCAAGCCTCACGGCGTCAACGATCCGGTAAGGCTAGTTGGCACACCCAAAACACCCCCCAAGCTGATTTCGCACAACATAGCGGTGCATTACGATCTCGAAGACGAAGATACGCTAGAGTTAGTCAACTCTAATGGGGACGTACTTTTTACGACGCGAGATTTGCCCGAAGGGACAAAGCGGTTCGAGATTGAGCTGATCGCCGACAACACTACCGCCGTGAGATTCTACCACAAGGCGATTGATCTGACCGACTGCGAGACATGCTGGCTGCCGAACCAGGGTGACCCGCCGCCCATGGGACCACCCTGAGCCGTATGATGAGCGCCTCTTGACTTCTATACGGGGCGCTCTTCACGATGCCGCGCACAATGCTTCAATTATCGCGGGAGTAATATCAGTTAGCGATTTGACTCGCGAGCTGATTAATTCACGCGCCCGGCCGAAGCTTATCGTAGCCACGGGATTCATAGTATGGCTGCGGGTCGCGAGGTCTTCGATATTCCCATGATCGCTCGTCAGTATGACGGTCTGCTTCGTCAAATCGGCCGTCGCCAGGACGGAATAGACAAAGCGCGAGAGTTGTATGAGGTGCGATTGCGCCATCGCGAAGTCGCGGTTATGGCCGATCTTGTCGGTGATGAAATGTTCGTAGAGCGTAAAGTCATGCCGTGCGGCGAGGCGCGCAAGGCGCGCGCCCGCCACCTCCGGCTCGCACCTCTCTACCCCGAAGCCGCGGTCGATCAGGAACTGGTTGGTAAAGTCATGGCTTACGGCTTCGCCCGCTATCAAATCTTCGAGTAATCTGAATCTGATGCCCGCGCTCTGGGCCGCGACCGTGGTCACGGAGATGAATCGCGGCAAATTATCCAGGTACGACCGGGTATAAGCGTTTGCGAATGTGACCGACCGACCGCGCGCCATCAACTGTCTGTAGACAGAGTGATCAGCAATCACCTGTTTGAGTCGTGGCGAGGGAAACCCCTGAAGATGGCGGCCGATCAATTGCGAGGCGTTGATTCCCGTTAGTATTGCCGTCTGGCCCGTTGCGCTTTGCGGCAGCCCCGCCACGCCGAGGCTGGCGTCGGTGATTGAAAGTTTGCCGTCGAATGGAAGACCGTGGCGCTCGCCTTCAAACAGGCCGAAGAAATCGCAATCGAGCCCGTCCAGGGGGTTGTGCGCGCCGCGAGTCCCTATGCCGATGCCGTCAACAAATATCAGTAGGATTGACATCACCTGATCTCAGCGCGTGAGCTTAACGCCAGCCCATACGATCTCGAAGGGTCGTGATATGGGCGACGTGATGGCGGCCGTGCCAGGCATACAGGCCGAGGTTCTTACCGAGCGAAACGGCGCCAAGCTCAGGGTGGAGGAATCTCCGCTCAAGGTCGCCATCCCCAAGCGACCTGAGCAATACTACCCACCTGCTGTGTAATGATTCGAGCAGGCCTAGTGAAACATCTATCGGCGTCGAGCGCGAATCATTAAGGTCGGCCCACGCGGCTTCATCATAAGGCTTTATGGTCGGCTCGTCTTCCGTCAGCGCCAGCTTGAAACGGACGTAGCTGTTCAGATGGCTGTCGGGGACATGATGGACGACCTGTCGCACGGTCCAACCGCCCGGCCTGTAGGGCGTGTCAAGCTGCTCATCGGTGAGCCCGCGGACCGCCTCTCTTAACCGTGAGGGGGTCTCTTCGATCTGAATGATTAGCTCGTTGCGCTTTTCCGCGGACAGGCTTTCGTCTTTAAACTCAAACCGGCCGATTGGGTATCGATAATCCATTACCGTTGCCTCCAAACGCAGATCGCGTGCTCGCCAGGATAGATAGCATCAGGCAGACAACAGAGGGCACTATCGATCCTCTGCCGTCTGCCTGAAATGTGCGTGACCCGCGACTTAAAAACTACTCCTCCTCGGTCGGGCGGATACGGCCCTCTTCCTGGGCCTTTTGAATTATCTTCTGCGCGATCTGCGCGGGCACTTCGTCGTAATGGTCGAGTTCCATGGTGTATGACCCGCGCGCGCCGGTGATCGAGTTGAGCGTCGATTGATATGAGAGCATCTCCGACAGCGGCACCTGGGCCTTCACGACCGCCTGGTTGCCTTTGTTGTCCATCCCCTGGACACGGCCCCGGCGCGAATTGATGTCGCCGAGTATGTCTCCCGACGCCTCCTGCGGCGCGGTAACCTCGACATTCATCACGGGCTCGAGCAATACGGGCTTCACTTTCTCGATGGCGGTGCGGAACGCTTTGCGCCCGGCGAGCTGAAACGATAGATCGTCCGAGTCAACCGGGTGGAACTTTCCGTCGATCAGTTCGACTTTAAAATCGACCATCGGGTATCCGGCGATAGCGCCGCGCGAGGCGGCGTCCTTGACTCCCTTCTCGACCGCCGGCCGCCACTGCTGGGGGATCGCGCCGCCGAAAATCTTATCGACAAACTCGAACCCGCCTCCGCGCGGCAGTCCCTCGAAGACCACCGTAGCCTCGGCAAACTGGCCGCGCCCGCCGGTCTGCTTCTTATGGCGGCCGACAATTTCGGCGCGCCCTCTGAATGTTTCAAGGTAAGCGACCTTCGGCGGGTGAAGCTCTACCTCAACGCCGTATCGCTTCTTTAGCTTGTTTACCGCCACCTCGATGTGGGTCTGGCCCGAGCCGGACAGGAGGAACTCTTTGGTTTGAGGGTCGCGGTCGAACTTGAGCGCAAGGTCCTCTTCGAGCATCTTGTGTATGGCCTGCGAAAGCTTGTCTTCATCGTTTCGTGATTTCGGCTCGATTGCGAAAGCGATGGCCGGCGTTGGGAGCAAGACCGGCTCATAGGCGATCTGCGCCGCTTTATCGCAGAAGGTGTCGCCCGTCGTCGTCTCTTTGAGCTTGGTCACGGCCACAATGTCTCCGGCGTGCGCTTCGGAAACCTTATCAAGCCCCTTCCCCTGCATAACGTGAAGCGGGCCGAGCCGCTCTTGCGTGTTCTTGCTTATGTTATAGACGCTGGCGTCTGATTTGACGCTGCCCGAAAGAACCTTAAAGACCGTGATGCGACCCGCGAAAGGGTCCGCCACGGTCTTGAATACGAAGGCGGAGAAAGGTTGATCGTCTCTCACATCGCGCTCGACTTCGCCCTCGCCATCCGGGGATATGCGCCCGGTCTTCTTGCCGAGTTCATCGGGCGCGGGCACAAGCTCGATTATCGAATTGAGCAAGGGCTGTATCCCGATATTGGCCGGCCCGCTCGCGATCAGGATAGGAAATAACCTGCGTTCGCAAACTGCTTGTTTGAGCCCGGGGATCAAATCTTCGTCGCTCAGCGTGCCTTCGGCGAAGTACTTCTCCATAAGCTCTTCGGAGCTTTCGGCGACAACGTCAATTATGCGCTCGCGCGCCCGTTGCGCAGTCTCTTTCAAATCGGCGGGGATTTCGCCCTCGGTCGGCTTTCCGCTTCCGTCGCGCTCATAGGTGTATGCCCGCATATGAATCAGATCTATGACGCCCTGGAAATTATTCTCGCTTCCTATCGGTATCTGTACCGGGACGGCCGCGCGCCCGAAAGCCTCCTCAATCCCGCTGACGGCCGTCTCAAAATCGGCCCGCTCGCGATCCATTTTAGAGACGACGATCAAGCGCGGGAGGTTGAATTCCTCTGCAAAGCTCCAGGCTTTCTCGGTCTGCACCTCGACGCCGCTGACGGCATCAACCACAACGACGGCCGCATCGCTTGAGCGAAGGGCGGCCTTCCCATCAAGTATGAATGCCGCAAAGCCGGGCGTATCAATAATGTTTATTTTGTGGTTGTCCCATTCGACGTGCGCGAGCGCGCTGTGGATGGAAGTCTTTCGCGCTATCTCATCTTCATCGTAATCGGTGACGGTTGTGCCGTCGTCGACACGCCCGTGGCGGCTGGTGGCCCCCGCGTCGAAGAGTATCGCCGAGACGAGCGAAGTCTTCCCCGCGTGGCCATGACCTACAATGCCAATATTTCTGATCTCCTTTGTGCCATAGACCTTCATAGGTTTGGTCTCCTTTCCATTGTGGCAGTTCGAGTATGAATATTGGTTAAGGGTAGATTGTGTGGTAACAGACCGATAGCCCTTACCCGGCTAAGAGCTTATAACCTGATAAGCCCCACGCGCAAGTCAGTGGGCAGTAGGCGGAGGGGGAATAAAGGGGATGAAGGGGTGAGGGATTGCCTGTGAATTGGCATTTGGAATTTGAAATAGCAGATTTCAGATCTCCACCCTTTCACCCCTTCATCCGCATCTGCCTTCTATTTCTGTACGGGTTGGAAACTGCGGGCCAGCTTATCTGTCACGTTGCGGATTGTGTCTATAGTCCCCCGCTTGCCCGTGAAGCGCAGCACCCACACAGCGTCCTTATCCTGTAGGAAGTAGAACGTGCTGGCGGTCTGGCGACCGCCGTCCGCCGTATAAAAGGATAGGCGATAGCCTTCAAGCGATCCGCCGCCGAATGACTCGCTCGATGCCCGCTCAAAGCCTGCGCGATAGAGCCTGAGCGTCTCCTCTTCTTGCTTTACCAGGTCGGCAAGAGAGCCATTCAACCTCTGCTTTGAAACTTTTAACAATCCCTCGGAGCGGTCCCTATAGACGAACTCCGTCTTTCGACGCCCGACGGCATCGTCATAACTGACGGGCCGCCAGTCGCCTTGCAGGCTCAGCTTGAATCCTGCCGTCTTGTCTAAATGCTCATTTTCAGACTGGACACCCAAGGCCGGAAAGCTGACCAGCAACAGCATAGTGGTCAAAAACAACAGACCCTTGTACTTCATACTGCCTCCATCTGCTTCTAAACTTCTTGGCTGGATAACCTGACGCCTCTATTCTAGCACATGCCTGTCCGCGGGTGAGAGAGGGCCGAATGACTGCCTACCTGAGAGTGCCGAGCAGCGCGCGCTGTTCGCCTACGAGTTGCTCGATCCCGAGGTTGGCAAGTTTTATCATCTCCAACATTTGCTCTTCCGTGAAGGGCTTCGATTCGGCCGTCCCCTGAATCTCGATAAATTGGCCCGACCCCGTCCGCACGATATTCATATCCACTTCCGCGCGCGAGTCCTCCGAATAATCGAGGTCGAGAAGGGGCTCCCCGTCGATGATGCCGACCGAGACGGCCGCAATAAAATCTTTCACCGGGATCGGTCCGGCAATCTTGCCCCTGTCATAGAGCTTTCGCAAGGCGAGCACCAGCGCGATGAATGATCCGGTTATCGATGCCGTCCGCGTGCCGCCATCAGCCTGTATCACATCACAATCGAGGTAGACGGTGCGTTCGCCGAGGCGGTTGAATTGAATAACGCCGCGCAGCGAGCGGCCTATCAACCGCTGAATCTCCGCGGTACGGCCCGAAACCTGGTTTCGCCCCACCTCGCGAGCAGTACGAGACTCGGTCGCGCGGGGCAGCATCGAATATTCCGCCGTGACCCACCCTTCCCCGCTGTTTCTCTTAAAAGGCGGCACGCGCTCGTCAACCGACGCCGTACAGATCACTCGCGTGTCTCCCATCTCGACGAGCACGGAGCCCTCGGCGTACTTCGTATAGCCGGGAGTAATTCTAACCTGCCTCAGTTGATTGAAGGCCCTGCCCCCAGTCCTTTTATAAGCCATTATATTGTCTCTAGTTCAACAGTCTCGACCGACTCAAGCGGCCGGCCTAAGAAAAGCTCCGCCACGCGGCGAAATCTGGCCGCCGAATCGGTCACATAAAACTCCTCGGTGCGCGGCTCTCGGCCATCTCGCACCAGATTATTCGCCTCAAGCAGGAGGGCGAGGTCATCGGCGACGGCTTCCCCTGAATCTATGAAATTCACCTCATCTCCCATGACAGCCTCGATCATCGGGCGAAGTATCGGATAGTGCGTGCAGCCGAGAACGAGGGTGTCGACGCGGCTACTGCGCAGGTCCTTCAGATACTCTTCAGCCACTTGCCTCGTCACCGGGTGATCAATCCACCCCTCTTCGGCTAGCGGAACGAATAGCGGGCAAGGCCGCGAGATGATCTCCAGTTGATCGCGAATCGCTACCATCTCGCGCTCGTAAGCGCGGCTCGCCACGGTCGCTTCGGTGGCGATCACGCCAATGTAGCCGCTACGGGTTCGCTCGACGGCCCGACGCGCGCCCGGTCTTATGACTCCCAAAACCGGCACATCGCAGCTTTCGGCGAGCTTTTCGGCCCCGAGCGCCGACGCCGTATTGCATGCGATTACAATTGCTTTGACTCTTTTCGAGAGGACGAAAGCGGCGTCTTCCAGCGCATACCGCTGAACGGTTTCGACCGAGCGCGTACCGTAAGGTATTCGCGCCGTGTCGCCGAGATAGATCAGGCTTTCGGAAGGTAATCGGCGCTCGATCGCGCGAAAAACCGTCAGCCCTCCGACCCCGGAATCGAAGACCCCAATGGGTGAGTTTCGATCTCCAATCGTGTATCGTGGAATGCGGGTCGCGGAGTCAGGCATATCTTTACGGTCGATTCTCAAGGAGCAAACTTAACAAGTAATCAAGAGTGTTTCAATCCGCAATCGTGTCAGTGTCCGCGAGGCTGCCGGGCTTTGCCTTCGGCGAGAATCAATGAGAGCCGCTCCAGCTCCTCTTCGGCCTCGTCGAGCGTTTGCTGCAGGCTTTCGGCCTCGAACGCCGCCCCCACGGACTCTCGCTGGCTCTCGGCGAAATCATGCCCCAGCTCTCTTATCTCCTCTTCAAGCGCTCGCAGCTCGACCATCTCGGTCGCCACGTCCGTTATGTGTTCGCACAGCATGTCGAGAGATGCGCGTATTCTCGTGGTGCGATTTCCGCCCTGGAGCAGATGCACGCGTATCCGGTCAACGCGCTTCATCAACTCGTTGCGCCCCGACTCGATCTCTTCTATTTCGCGTGATAGCTCGGCAAGCCTCATTGCCGCCAAGTCGGCTAAACGCCGTTCCTTCATCTCTTCGTCTTTCTACCGCAAAAGCATAAGGGCGAACAGTTCCTCTTTACCAGAAGAACCGAACGCCCTAAACGTATCACAAACGTTTTTCACCTTAATCAATGGAGGTGACCGGAATTGAACCGGTGTCCGAGAGCCGTCAGCGCCAGAATCTACGTACGTAGTTGCTTCCTCTTTGTTTCGCCCTCCGTGACCGTGGAAGCAACGAAGCATCACGGCGGGCTAGTTCAGATTAAGCTTTCGCGGTGGACCTCTGATCCGGGGTACGCCGCGGCAGCCTGCTTAATGACGCTCCACACCTGAAACGCAGGCGATCTCAAGGGAAGCGTGGCTGCCTTAAGCAGCCAGTGCTAGTTCGCTGTTCGCGATTGTGTTTTCCACGCTTTTATCGCGGTGCATGGGCCGCGGTACGCATCTAACACCTCGGAGTACCCCCGTCGAAACCTGGCACCCCCTTAATACAGTAAATAGTTTAGCATCCGATATTTGCAGGTGTCAAGCCTGCCTTCCGGACCCGCTACAATCAGACAGAAGTTTACGACCGTGAAGCGATCTGGCCGAAGCTTTGCGCGCTCTGGATGGCCTCTTTATAGCGCGCCTGGTAGGCGGAAAAATCATCTCCGGAGGTCGGGAACATACCGTACCAGAAATAGTCGAACCGGTCGGTCATATAGGCCATGGCCGTCGTAAGCGCGCCCTTCCCCGACAATCGCGTCAGGTATTCGTGGTTTGTCGCGCTCTCTTCCAGCTCTATCAACCTCCGCTCGGACAGGTCATACAAGAGCGCGATATAGAGTTTCCTCACCGCATTTCTGAAATCGCCCGCCCGCGCCGCCGCGTATGCGCGTTCGGCAAGCTCGTCGGCTGTTGCTCCGACATCGATCTCTTCGCCAAGGATGGTTCTCTTCTTCGGGCGTCTGCGGCGCGGTCTCGCTTTCCTGACCGCGCGCACCACCAGAAAGCCGATAGCGGCGAGGATGAGCAGAACAAAGACTATTGAGAGCACACTTCCCTGGGTCGTCGAGCCGAATAATTTTCCCAGCAAGCGGCGGACGGCCTCAAGCATCTCGCTAAAGAAGTTTCGTACCCCATCCCATATCCCTTTGATAAAGGCCACAACCTTGTTCTGATTCTTCGGCTTGAACTCGGGTCGATTCAAAATCTCCTGGACCCTTGTCCGCGGATTCTTTTGCTCGGCCTCGCTCATCTGCGCAAGGTCAATCTCGCGTAAGTGATCATCGAGCGCGCGCAGTCGTCCGCCCGCTTCAGTTAGCTTGGCAAGTTGTATCTGCGGGTCCTTTTCAATCTGGTATGTAGTGATCAAGGTATGCAGCCAGGCATTATCAACCTTGATGTTCTGCGCGTTCATATAGACGGTTTCCGAGATTGGCAAGAGCTCTCTGATGTGTTCAATACCTTCTTCGGCGTATATGGGATCGGCCTTGATCCGCTCAATTTGCTCCGCCGCGCGAAAGACGCGGTTCTCGTAATCGAGCAGGGCGCCGGCTGCGAGCGACTCTATCGCCGCCAGAAGAATGATCAGCATTGCCGCAATGGTCTTCTTCAATCGTGCAGTCCTCTTATTTTCTATCAAGATTTAGCCCGCACTGAGAACAGAACCGCGAATTCTCCCATGTTTGCGCCCCGCACGAAGGGCACGGGCCGAGCGGCCGAGTCTGTCGATTCAGACTGCATGCCTGTCGAAACATGCCCGGCCTGTTCGCGCGCGTCGTCATCTTTTGCCAAATGAGGCTCGGATTCACCGGTCGGGTTTATTGTAATGTCGCCGGCTGGAGTGATAGGCACGACTGCTGGTTTTGAGGGCGGCGGCGGAACCGGACTACCCTGAAAACTCGCGCGTCCGGCAAGGCCGAGCGGACTGGTCTGCACATAAGCCCTACCCTGTGCCGGCCCAGAAGCCATCTGGTATCCGAACGCGGACTCCCTGACGGTAGGTTGCCATTGAAGCCCTGGGGACACGTCCCTGGCAAGAAGCTCGACATCATACGCTTCTTTCCGAACACGGTTATCGAAATAGAGCAGCGTAAACGCGACGCTCCAGATCGGGAGCGCAAGCAAACTTGATATGTCTTGAAAAGCCGTGTAGACCACGTTCAGCACGGGGTTGCTGAGTAAATCGTCGGTGTACACGCCTGACAGGTAGAGGCCCGCAAGAAGCGGCAGCGTAAGGGCGGCAAAAAGCGACAGGGTAAAAAAGTATGAGAAGAGTAGAATTGCGCCGACCCGGAAGGCGTTGCCTCCTCCAAGGTGGCGCGCTCTGCCCGAAGCCATGCCGGGCGATTCGCCTTCGATCATGACGACCTGCGGCAAAAAAACGAAGCGGGCCAGAATCGCCGAGCCTACTACGAAGAGCGCGCCGAGCGCGGCGAGCGCAAGCACGACAACCGTTGCGACCAACCCCCATTCCGGCAGCGCCATCGAGCCCACTATCGTCACCACCACTTGAACGATGACGCCAATGACCATGAGCGCAGCGCCCAGCGCGAACATCATCAAGAATAGAAGCCCGATCACGAGAAAACCCAGCTTGAGCGAATCGCGGAACCTCTTGCGCACGGCGGCAAAACAGGCTTTGAAGGTGATAGGCTCGTCCATCATCAGGTGATCGCCCACTACACGCGCAAGCCCCGCGAGCGTGGCGACGAGCGTGAGCACCCAGATCGGATAGCCGATCAAACCCAGTACGAGCATCATTGTCGCTTCCCCGGTCGCGTCGGGCGATCCTGAATAGTCTTGATCGAGCGACAGCATTCCGTAGCGAAACATAAGCGACGCGACGTACCCGATAAAAGTGGGGACGGCAACAATGGCCAGGAGCGAAGTAAAATTGCGGCGATAGATCATGACCGCGCGGTCAATCACATCGCCCGTCAACATAGGTTCTAAGACTGTGAACTTAGCCATCGCTTCAGGTCCGAAAGCGATTATAACACGCCCGAATGGCAGGACTGATTCTAGCAGGGACAGCCCTCGCGGCTGCCCCTATCACACTATCAAGCATCACCTCGCGGCCTGCGCGGCTGCCGCTCGCTTTAGCGTCTTTGTCGCCGTGACGTGCTTCATTAATTCGGTCTTATCCATAAAGTATGACGACGCGGCCTTGCTCTTGCTAAAAAGCTTCTCCGCCTGATCGTCCCAGTGCGGGCTCTCCTTATGGTCGCTCATGCCTAGCGGGATGATGGCATAAGACTTCGGCGGGTTTGTAAGAATCACAATCTGTGTCGAGGTCTGCCCGCCAACGCCCACCATCTCTTTGCCCGCGGGTCGGAACGAGATTGCGCGTGGCGTGGCCATCCCGACATTGTTCTGCCCGCCGTTGAGCGAGCCGCCGCCGACAGGCCACGTCTCGCCGCCGCCCTCGCGCCCGACTCTGAAGAGTCGCCCGTAAGGCACCCGCGTCGCCCCGTAGTTTGTCTTGAGCCATTCAGCGGCCTTCCTTATTGCGTTTGTGAGATCCCCGTCGGTCAGGGTTGCCGGCACTTCCCATTGGCGTGCAATCTCAGGCGGGAAGCCCTTCTTGAATGCATAAAAAGCAAGCGCGCCTTCCGAATCGGCATCAGATCGTCGATTCCATTTTTGGATAAGGTCGTAAACTTCCAATTCGGCTACCGTGCTCGCCGTAGGTGTTCCCGCGCCGTTTCTGGCGGCCGAGGTATTCTCCCACGCGGCCTTCAGCCGGGCCTGCCATGCTTCAGCGCGATAGACCTCCGGGTTAAAGGCGATGTCGATAGCCTGCTCGACGGTCACCTTGTTCGCCTTCGCAAGCAATTCGGTCATCATCTCGCCGCGCTGGTGCCGGGGCATCTTGCAATCGGCATTGTATATGTAAGGGTGCGCCGCGTATTTTTCGGGCGTCATCGGGCTGTCTTTCATCATCGCGCAGGGCGTTACATTGCAGTTGTGCATGTAGCCGTGCGGAGGGTTCGTCACCTGCACAAGGTCGATAAAGGGATGTATCCCTTTCCACTCGTTGGCCGACGTGTTACCGGGGACCGGCTTGCTGGGATCGACGCCTTTTGCTCGAATCGGAACCCGGCCGTTGCGAACATAATAAATGTCCCCCTGGACGGTGCCGACCATTATGTTCTGCGACATAAGCTGAAGATTCATCAGCGCGCGTTTCATCTCTTCAAGATTTCGCGCGGTCATCATCTGGTGTATCTGGTCGGTGAGGCCGACCTCTTCCGAATATGGAATTGCCATGGCGTACGCCTTGCCGTCTTTCCTGGCGACAATGGGTCCGTGATGCGTGTATTCGATCTCGACATCTTTCGAATTGACCTTGTCGCCATCCTTTACGCCGATGCGGGTCTTTCGGACAGACATGTCGCGCCAGTTGCCATCGTACCGGTACTGCCGGGGGTTATCAGGATTTATCTCTTCTTCGAAAATGTCCGAAGTGTCAGGGCCGCCCGTCGTCATCGCGACCGATGCGTATCGGCTGTGCCCGAGACTCGGAAACGGAACACCGAGTATCGACGCGCCGGAGACGTTGAAATCGCCCGCGTAAATCCTGACCTGATAGAAGCGAAATTCGCCGTACCAGCTCAGGTGCGGGTCGATGACCGCGATGGGCGCGTTGACGGCAGTGCGGTTCGGGGCAATCAGCATCTCGTTCGAGCCGCGATACTGCATCGGGTCGGGTTGAATCCCCGCGCGCTGTAAATCGCCGCCCGCCTCGCCCATCGGCCAGCCCCATATAATGTAGCGGCCGAGCGAAACGACATCCCACGGATTTATCTCCTGCGCCCATTTGGGCACCTGCTCCGGGTGCTCGCGCATGAACTGTTTGACGCCCTCCTGGTAGGCCTCTATGCAGGCGCGCATCTTCGCGCTCACCATATTGTATTTCTCGCGGCTAATATCCTCGTGACGCCACATGCGTTGTATTCGGTCGTGCCTGTAAAAGTCTGGGCCGAAGGCTTCCGACATAGTGCCGTTGGCCTTGCGATAATTCTTTAGCAGTTCTTCGAGCCTGTCTTCGGCCTGCGCGTACCCGACGCCGTATGCCGCAAGTTCGAGAGTCGGCGCGAAAACGTGCGGGATTCCGAAATCATCGCGGTAAATCGTCACTTCATTCTTGCCGTTCTTAACGACCTTATCAGCCGATTGCGCGGCCAGCGGCGCGACTAGCGAAATCAAGACTACGAAAAGAATTGCCCTCTTCATAAGACCTCTCCTTCTTATTCCCCGAAGTTCCACTGGTGAGCCGCTGCGATATTAAGTCACCCGCCGGGCGGTTGTCTATCCCCGCCTCCCCGCAGATCCATCCGCGTTGCAAATCTCCGCGCTTTAAGAGAGAATTAGCCCCCTCAACTCTCTATCAATAATCGCGAAAGGAATCTCAAATGGCTTCGAGTGATAAGCTCGTCGTAACGCTCGAAAACGGGGTCAAGCGGATTACCATAAATCGACCCGAGCGGCGCAACTCCGTAGACACGGAAACCATCACGCTGCTGCACGAAGAGATACAGCGGTCGGCAGAAGACGCGAGCAAAGTAATAGTATTGACCGGCGCGGGCGACGCTTTCTGCGCGGGCGCGGACTTGCAATCTTCCGCCGGCCACGACATTCGCAGCATCGATGTGACGGCCTCGCTTCGCCAGCACACAAACCCTACCATAATCGCCATGCGGCGGCTGGCAAAGCCGATCATCGCCCGCGTTCACGGGCCGGCCGTGGGCGTGGGATGCAACTATGCGATTGCTTGCGACATGATTATCGCATCGGACCAGGCACGCTTCGGTCAGGTCTTCGTAAAGATCGGCCTTATGCCCGACGGCGGCTCTACATTTTTTCTGCCGCGCGCGGTCGGGTATCACAAGGCTTTCGAGTTGATGGTGACGGGCGACATAATAAGCGCCGCCGACGCGCACGCGCTCGGGCTGGTAAGCAGAGTCGTGCCGGTCGAAGAACTCGACGCGGCAGTAGACCAGATGGCCGCGCGGCTCTCCGCTTCGCCCTCAATCGCGATTGCGAAGATAAAACAGGGACTAAATTTTGGCGAGAACAACGATCTGGCCGCGGCGCTCGATTTCGAAGCGGTCAACCAGGCGGACTGCTTTCGATCGGAAGATTTTGCCGAAGGAGTGCGCGCGTTTATTGAAAAGCGCAAGCCGAGTTTTCAGGGCAAATGAAGTTCAGACGCACCAGATGCTTTATTGTTATCGTGATGGTTGCCGTCGGCGCTCATCTGATCGCGGAAAGAAGATTCGTCCAGAGCGGGTCGGCTTCCGAAGTCAATAACTGTTCGTCTTGCCACAGGCAGGCTACTCCGGAAGTCTTCGCGGCTTTTTCCGGCAGCACTCACGCCCTCGCGGGGGTCACCTGCGATGGCTGTCACGGCGGCGATGCGTCGGCAATGTCGAAACAGAAAGCGCACGGCGCAAAGTTCACAGCGAGGCCCGACGCGAACGAAACGCTCGCATTATGCAGTTCCTGTCACACGAAACAATTCGAAGCCTTCAAGACGAGCCGCCATTTTCAAGAGCGAACAGGCACGCCGAGACTGGACTGCGCTTTCTGCCACGGGTCGCACAGCATCGGGTCGCCGTCGAGCGCGATGAGTTTCAAGCTTCAATGCTCAAGCTGTCACGGGTTGGAATACCTGCCGGACTTGCCGGCCGCGCTTCAAAGCATCGTAAGCATTGCGGACGAGCAGAAGGCTTCGCTCGCGACATTGTTGAAGGCCGGGCGCAAGCCGGACGAGCAATCGGCGAAGCTCAGAAAAGAGACGCGCCGCATCATATCTGATATAGTCCATCGCACCGATTTAAAAAGCGCGGGTGAAAATCTCACCGAGGTAAAGAGGCTTGGCGATGAGTTCAAGCGGGCAATCGAAAAATGAAGGTCAAGAAAGGGAGATAGCATGAGTTATCGGTCTAAAGCGGGTTTTGCGCTGGCGGTCCTCTTTGCCATCAACACCATGAACTTCTTTGACCGCCAGATACTCGGCGCGGTTGGCGAGACGGTCAAGAACCAGCTTGAGCTGAGCGACACGGCGCTGGGCACGCTTGGGACCGCCTTCATTGTCCTTTATGCAGTGATTGGCGTCCCGCTAGGACGCCTCACGGATAAGATTACGCGCACGAAAATTCTTTCGGCGGGCGTAACCGTCTGGAGCATCTTCACCGTGTTGTCCGGGATGGCATCGACCTACACTCAGCTCTTCCTTGCTCGACTCGGCGTTGGCGTCGGAGAAGCGAGTTGTGCCCCGGCCGCGTCCTCGCTCATTGGCGATCTGTTTCCCGCTTCCAGGCGCGCCAAGGCGCTGGCGGTCTTTATGCTCGGCCTTCCTATTGGAGTCGCGCTGAGCTTTGCCGTCAGCAGTTGGTTTGCCCAGCAATTCGGATGGCGGTCGGCCTTTTATCTCGCGGGCATTCCGGGGTTGATATGCGCGGGCCTTGCGCTCGCCATACGCGAGCCGAAGCGCGGGGGCGCTGAGACGCACAACATAAGCTCGCAAAAACGCCAAGGCTCGCCCTACTGGCTGGTGCTATCGATACCCACGATGTGGTGGATCATATTGTCGGGCGCGCTCCACAACTTCAACATGTACGCAATCGGCTCCTTCCTCTCGCCGTTTCTTCAGCGCGTTCATCGCATAAGTGAATTCGAGGCCGGGCTTGTCGCCATGGTCACGTTCGGCCTCGCGGGCATTCCCGGTCTGCTGATCGGCGGCGCGCTCGGCGATTCGATCACAAAGAAGCGACCGAACGGGAGAATGCTGGTCGCCGCAATTGCGATAGCCATATCGGCTCCATTCCATTTTTTCGCATTGCAGACGCCGGTGGGCAGCGTCGCGACTTACACGGTATTAATGAGTCTCGGGTGCGCCTCGATGTATGTCTATTTCTCGACCGTCTACTCTACGATTCAAGACGTGATCGAGCCTTCCCTGCGCGGCACGGCGATGGCGCTCTACTTTTTTGCGATGTATGTTCTTGGAGCGGCGCTGGGGCCGCTGGGCATGGGCGCGCTGAGCGATTACTATTTCAGGAAGGCAGCGACAGGGCTCCCAGTCGCCGAGATGACAAGGCAACAGCTCGCGCCGTACATAGCCGAGGGTCTTCACTCTGCGCTCTATGTCATCCCGATTCTCGGCGTCTTGCTCGCGCTGGTGCTATTTGCCGGCTCGATGACGGTCGCAAAAGATATGGAGCGGCTGCAACGATGGATGCGCGAGTCGGCCACAAAAGCAGAGCCCGCCGCCGGCGCGAAAGTGGGCGCGGCGGACTGATTTCTTATGAAGCGTGTTGTCAGCAATGATTTCAGATTGATCCTTCGCCGCGCGGCGCATCTTTTCGTCGCGCTCGCTTTTCTCTTTTCTAGCCTTGCGCCTATTGATATGAGCGCCAGGGCGAGCGCCGGAAAGGATAAGAATTCTCGCCGTGCGGTAAAACCCGCGAAGCCGGTAATCCCTAGAAGTCGCTCCACTCGATTGCTCAAAGAACCACGAGCAGGCGAAGACCCCGATAGTCGAATCGACTGGTTTATGTTTCAGCGGACATACCCGTCCGGCTCGATCCCCACCGACGCACGCCTGCGCGCGTGGCAATCGCGCACAAATGTCAGCGCGCAATCTTTTACAGGGGCCGCCTCGCTCAGGTGGCGAGCTATAGGGCCTTCGCCTACGACGCCCGCGTTTGTAAGTAACTGGGGGCTGACGAGCGGACGCGTTAACTCCGTAGCGGTCTCTCCGGGAGACTCGCGCGTCATCCTTGTCGGCAGCTCGACCGGCGGAATCTGGCGCTCGAATAACGGCGGGCAGACTTTCGATCCGGTTAGTGACGATCACGTCGATCTGGCCGTCGGCCACATCAGTTTTTCAAAAGGCAATCCTTCGATAGTCTATGCCGGTATGGGCGACACAAAGCTCGGATACCTTGGCAGCGGCATTCTCAAATCCACCGACGAGGGGCGCTCGTGGGCTCGCGTCAGCAACAGCTCGCTCCCCTCGCCGGGCACTATTGCGAAAATAGAGGTCGACCCGGCGGACGCAAATCGGCTGTACGTCGCGCAGTACACGCGGCTTATGGAGAACAAGCGCGTGGCGAGCGGCATCTATGTCTCCACGGATGGCGGGGTGAGCTTTACCCGGACGCTCGTGGGCGCCGCGCGCGATGTGATAGTCGATCCCGAAAACTCGCGAACGCTTTATGCGGGCGTGACGAAGATCGAGCAGGAAATCGACCCGACGGGGGGTGTCTATCGCTCGACAGACAGGGGCATCACGTGGACCGCGCTCTTCACCAGGGAGTATGACGTGCGCGTGAGGCGAGACTTTAAGCTCTCGGCTAGCGAGTTGAACGCTATACGTCTATTTCGGCGGGTTCAACGGCAGCTCCTTCGAGGTAAGCTTCCAGACCTCAACCGACGGCGGCTCGACCTGGGCCGCACGAAATATTTCTCAGATCGACAGCGCGCAGTTTGGCTATAACACGTATGTCGTCGCCGACCCGCGTAATGCCGGCACGGTCTATCTCGGCTCGCGCGATCTTTATAAGAGCACAGACGCCGGCGTGAGCTGGCGAAACCTCACGCAGAATTATCATCCCAACGGGTCGTTTTTCGAGTACGGCCCGGCGGCCTCCAACAGCCACCCGGACCAGCACGCTTTTGCGTTCGTGCCGGGCAGCTCGAATCAGTTTTACATTGGCAACGACGGCGGCGTCTCAAGGACGAATGACGGCGGTAATTCGTTCCACTCGCTAAACGGGTCTCTGTCGCTTACGCAGTTCATAGGTATAGCCTTGCACCCGACAGATCCAAGGATCACCTTCGGGGGGACGCAAGACAACGGCTCGCAACGCAGATTTGAAGGAACCGACCAGTGGTTCGAGGTGAGCCTTGGCGATGGCGGACGTTGCGTCATTAATCCCGTCGATCCCACGGTCGTTTTTGTAACGTATGTTTTTGGGGAGATAATCAGGCTCTACGACACAGGTCGCATCTATGGCGGCACCGTAGGATGGAACGGCATATTTGGCGAACCGGATCAATCGCCGAGGATAAATTTTTACGCGCCGTTTGTGGGCAATGGCGTTGACCATACGCTTTATTTCGGGACGTGGCGGCTATTCATAAGCCGCGACCTTGGTAATAACTGGAACTCGCCGGCGGGTGATGTCGATCTGACGAAAGGGACGACCGAGCGCGGCCGCGATGCGCTGTCGGCAATAGCGGTTGCGAAGTCGAACCTGAACGTCATCTATACCGGCTCGTCGCAGGGCCGCGCGATGCTGAGCACGGACGGCGGCGCAAGCTGGGCGGATATTACGCGCGGCCTCCCCGACAGATCGATCACCGACATCATAATAGATTCTGACAATCCGGCTGTCGCGCACTTGAGCGTTTCAGGTTTTAAGACCGGGCACATATTCAAGACGACCGATATGGGCGCGAGCTGGACCGACATCAGCGGCAACCTGCCGGACATACCGACAAACGCGCTTCTTCACGATCCGGCCAATGCCCACTCGATATTTGCCGGAACCGACATCGGCGTATTCAAGACGACGGATGGCGGCGCGACCTGGCGCGATCTGAATAATGGCCTTCCTCCCGCAATCGTCACCGATTTTGCATCGCATCCGGACGGCTATGTCCAGTTGTCGACATACGGGCGGGGCGCATATGAATTACTGGGCAATTTAAAACCGGCGATCACATCGGCGGTCTTCGACGGAAAGAAGAAGCTATCAATCGATGGCCGCGGCTTCGACGATGAAGCGAAGATCATTATTAACGGCGAAGATAAGACCGGTAAAGTTCAGTCGCGCGCCGACACTTTGATGAAGGCAAAAGGCAAAGCAAAGAAGCTTGGACTAATAGAGGGCGACAACACCATACAGATAGTCAATTCAAACGGAGCGCAATCGAATCTATTCATCCTCAGACTGTGACCCGCCATATTGGACGCGCCGGGCCGAGTTCCTGTATCTTAAAAGCAGGTGTAAAGGCCCACACCTTTTCCCGAATAAGACCTATTTGGAGATGTTTATGGAAGCCCTTTTACAGGACCTGCGTCTTGCCGCGAGGACGTTAAAGCGCAAACCCGGATTCACATTGATAGCCGCCCTCACGCTGGCGCTGGGCATTGGGGCGAATACCGCGCTCTTTAGCGTTATAAACGGCGTCTTGCTCGAATCGCTCCAATTCAAAGAGCCTGATCGGCTCTTATTTGTGTGGGAGACAAACCCTAGATTTCCCAATCCGAATATTCCTGTTTCTACTCTCAATTACCGAGACTGGAAGGAGCAGAACAGTGTCTTTGCCGGTCTTGCCGCGCGCCAGCCATTCACGGCGAACCTTTCGGGCCAGGAACAGCCCGAAAAGGTGCAGGGCGAAAAAATTACAGCCGATTATTTTCGCGTTCTCGGATTGGAGCCGATTGCCGGGCGCTACTTCACCGAAGAGGAGGACCGGCCTGGGCAAGAGCCGGTCGTGCTGCTCTCTTATGGATTGTGGCAACGCCGGTTCGGCGGCGACCAGGCGATTATAGATAAGAAGGTGATGCTCAACGGACAGAGCGCCACGGTCGTCGGCATTATGCCGAACGATTACAGACCGAACATAGAGTTCTGGGCTCCGCTCGCAATCAATTACACCAACGCGGACCGCAGCTTTCATAACCTGCAAGTGATCGGAAGGCTCGCGCCCGGAGCATCCATCCAGCGCGCGCAGGAAGAGATGGGCATGATTGCGTCACGCCTTGCCGAGCAGTACCCGGACCTGAACGCGGGCTGGGGCGTGGCGCTTGTGCCTGTACACGACCAGATTGTACAAAACGTCAGAAAGGCGCTCTGGATACTATTCGCGGCGGTCGGCGTTGTATTGCTCATAGCCTGCGTGAACGTGGCGAACCTGATGCTTGCGCGCGCCGCGTCTCGCGAGCGAGAGATTGCTATCCGCGTCGCGCTGGGCGCGGGTCGATGGCGCATCATGCGGCAGATGCTCACCGAATCTATCCTGCTCTCGGTGATCGGCGGCGCGGCGGGCGTATTGCTCGCGCTCTGGGGGACCGACCTGCTGCTCAGCCTCAATCCGCAGGGCATACCTCGCGCGCAAGAGGTCGGGATGGATTCGAAAGTACTCGGCTTTGCGCTGCTGGTTTCGACCATATCGGGTGTGATCTTTGGACTGGCGCCCGCGCTCCAAGCCTCAAAGCCGGACCTCAACGAGACTTTGAAAGAGAGCGGGAAGTCTTCGTCCGCAAGCGCGCGCGGACACCGCCTTCGCAATACTCTAGTCGTGGCCGAAGTGGCGCTCGCGATGGTGCTGCTTGTTTGCGCGGGCCTGTTGATAAAGAGCTTCTCGGTGCTCCAGAACGTGAGCGTAGGCTTTAATCGCGAAAACCTGCTGACTTTCCAGTTATCGTTGCCGCCCGCTCAGTACCAGAAGAGCGAAGATTTATTTAGAATGCATAGAGAAGTGACCGGCAGGCTCGGTCAATTGCCCGGAGTAAGCTCGGCGGCCGCAGTCTCGCAAGCGCCGCTCGCGGGCGGGAACCCTCAGCTAATCTTCGCCGTCGAAGGCCGTCCGATTCCAGCTCCCTCGGAAGCGCCGCTCTCCAGTTTCCGGCTGATCACCCCCGGCTACTTCGCGACTATGGGTATTCCTCTTATCAACGGCAGACCCTTCGGCGAATCCGACGACCTCAATTCGAAGCAGGTCATCATAGTAAACCAGATCATGGCCGAGCGCATGTGGCCGGGTGAAGACCCCGTGGGCAAGAAGATGACAGTGGGCGTCCCAATGCCGGGCGAAGAACCCGACTGGAGCGAGGTCGTTGGCGTAGTAGGCAATGTAAAACATACGACGCTGACGGGCGAAACCGGCATGCAGATGTATCAATCGGTCTATCAAGCGGCGGATTTTCTTCAGGCAATGAGCCGCAACATGACTTTTACGCTGCGGACTTCTCTTGAGCCGATGAGCATTCTCGATTCCGCGCGCTCGACCATAGCTTCGCTCGATCCGACGTTACCGGTCGCGACGCCGAAAACAATGGAGGCGATCATATCGGATTCGGTCGCGCCATTCCGGTTTAACATGTTCCTGCTCGGGCTGTTCGCGGCGGTCGCGCTCTTTCTCACACTGATCGGCGTTTACGGGGTGATGAATTATTCGGTCACGCAACGCACGCAGGAGATTGGCATAAGAATGGCTCTGGGAGCCAGTCCTGGCCAGGTGCGGTCGCTCGTCATGCGGCAGGGACTCATACTATCGGCGGCGGGGCTTGGGATCGGCCTGGCGGGAGCAATTGCGGCGACCCGCCTGCTTGCGACTCTGTTATTCGGCGTCAGCATGACTGATCCGATTGTTTTCGTCGCGGTTGCGGCTCTGCTTGCGGGAGTGGCCGCGCTGGCCTGTTACATCCCTTCAAGGAAAGCCACACGGGTTGATCCGATTATTGCGTTGAGGTACGAATAAAGAATCAGGGCTGCCGAACTGAATGGCAGCCCGCCTTTCGCAAAGAGCGTATTGCGGGGATGACCGATCTGTGAGTTATTACTATCTATGTTTTCAGGTTGTGGGTAAGCCAGAGATGTCAGTCTGAGTAGTACCCGTACAAAGTTGGCGACCGGCACACCATCCCGGTTCGTATGTTTTTTTGATGCGGGAAATGTTTTTCCAGCCTTGACCATATAATTGTAGTTAGTTCGGAACCAATACAAAGAGCGAAGCCGGAATTGGCCGGAGCATAACGTTTCAGCCCTTTTTGTCTGGCCTTGTCTGCCCTCTCGCGAGGGCATGCGAATACTTAACATTAGAAGGAGAGAATAGTCATGCCTTTGCCCCCGATGATCCCCGATTTCCCAGCCACGCCCTCGGCAGTAACAGTCGTATTCCGCGGGCTGCTCACGTTCTGCTTCGACCAGAAGAACCTGTGCGAAGTGGGAGTTATCAACGAGTTCGAGGCCAAAATGGAACACAACCTGGTCTTCAGGAAGTGGGAGAAAAAGGATGGGGCTTGCCCTGCCGAGCCAAAAAAGATATACGACAAGCCCTAAGACCAGCTTCGAGCTTGTGGTCAACAAGCCGCACCCCGACGCCGATGGCGTCTTCAGGATCGGCAAAGACCCGTTCGAGAGGCCAAAGGAAACAAATCACCCGCAGGACCTGAGGTGGATGATAGATTTCGAGAGAGACCTCTACACAACCGTTGTCCCTAAGAATAAAACTAAAGTAAGTCCGCGCCTTACCATGAAGAAAGGCGTCTTCTATACGCACCACAAGACGCTGGCTAAATTCAACGCCGTCCCCGCGAACGGGGTCGGGGCGGTAAAGCTGGGCGGCGGCAGCGTGGCCGAAGTAATTGCCGCCCGCATATTCCTCGCCTCCGGCGGGACAGTCAACGTCTATATTGATGGCACTAAAGTGAACACGCTTGACCCGGCGACCGGCCTTGAGTTCCAGATAGACGTCTACAACCTGTGTGACCCATCCAGTCACCCGCTTTGCGACTACATCCCTGCTCACCCGACCGATAAGAAAAAGCGCAACGATTTCTTTATGTACTACAATGCCATCCCCCTGGCGCGCGGGATGCAGGAGTTTCACCTGATGCCGGTCCTGCCGCTTCCGGAGGAGGACCCGCCGATCACCGGCATCTGCAAGCGGGCCGACGAGCATGGCACCGACCCCGCCCCTTGCGGCGGCACGGGATACGGGCAGACGACTCCCCCGTTCGCTTGAATCCTGACGATGAGCTGACATGTCTGCGGGAAAAAACCTCGCGGAGGCTAGGATGATCATCTACCAGTTGGAAGTCGTCGTGGTCAATAAGGATGACCAGGCCCTGGAGAACGCCATTGTCACGGCCGAAGCCCTCGACGGAGGCGGGGCGTCAGTCGCGGAATACGACGCCGTGCGCGAAGTCTACTTTTTCAGGGAACTGAGTATGGGCTTCTATAAAGTATCGGCGCGCCGCGACGGCTTCTTGCCGCAAGAGAAGCGAGTCCAGGTGCACCCGAAGCCTACACTTGAGATGTTCATCCTGTTTGAGGCAGGGCTGGCATACACGTTGAGCGGGGGCGCGCGGGTCCCTTACGAATCGCACCCCGAAGTGTTAGGAGTAGCCCTTTCGAGGAGGAAAGACGTGGAGTGGCCTGACCTCGAAACGCTGAAAAAGCTACTGAAGGATTTGGAGCTTCAGAGCCCGCAGATCGATCTGCTAGACGCGACCGCGGCTGCGGGTGATTCGCACGCCGCGGTCGAGATTCCTGGCGTCTTTGTCGTTCACCGGCGCATGGACTCTCCCTTTAAGGAAACCTCGCTGAGAGGACTGAGGGCGACAACTTATATCGATGCGGCCGGGCCTATCTTCAGGCAGGACGAAAAGTCTTTGACCCTCTTCACCGAGCGGCTCATAGCACAATTCCTCCCGGAAGTGACGCGGTTCGAGCTGGAGCAATTACTCTCCGCGGCCGGGCTCAGATTAGTAGAGGAGATGACGTTCGCGCCGAACCTCTTTCTGGCAGAGGCCGATGCCTCGACCGGTGAGGAGATTATCGATAAGGCCGAGCAGCTCTTCGCGAGCGGCCGCGTAGTCTACGCCGAGCCGAGCATGTATGAGATAGCCGAAGAGGACGCAATCGCCCCGAAGGATTTTCTGTGGGAAGGTTGTTGGGACCGGCGACTGGCCAGGGTCGATAAGGCATGGGAGTATTTGCGCGCTAAGGTTTCGCCGGACGCGACGTTCGGCTCCCCTGAAATCATAATAGCCGTTGTTGACAATGGGATAATTTCCGACGCTGAAGGACGGCCGTTGAACCAGGATTTCACCGGCGTAGTCTCCAACGGCGAATGCAAGACCTATAAGCTTTTCGATTTTATAAACATGGTTCCTAATCACGTTGACCTCGGCGAGGGCAAGGGGACGAATGGAAGCACGCACGGGACGAGTTGCGCAGGGGTGGCATTAGCACGGACTGACGACGAGAGCGGCGTGGCGGGCGCGGCCCCGAACGCACGCCTCCTCGGCCTGATTTACCCGAAGGAGGATATTGAAAAATACAACATGTTCCTCTGGGCCGCCGGGCTTCCCGTTAAAACAAAAGACCCAAGATTCCCTGAAAGACTTCAAAGCGGGGCACAGGTAATAACGTGCAGCATAGGCTTTGGCAAGGGCGTCATACTGCCCGGAACTGTGAAGAACTTGCTTGATCAGCTTACAAATCGGGGTCGCGACGGAAAGGGTTCCATGGTTATTTTCTCGGCCGGCAACGATAGCACGTCCAACCGTATTGACAGGCCCTGGGGGGCCTACGAAAAGAGCTTTGGCTGCGCGGCATCGACCTTAACGCCGACTGATGATGAAGTTAGAGCCTCATACAGCAACTTTGGGCATATCGAATGGTGCGCGCCGAGTTCTAGCAGAAAGAATAAGATCGCTCATTTCCCGCCTGACAGCTATGGCGTTTGGACTTCGTGTAATCCCGGTAAAGGCACCGTGCCTTCATTCCCCCAGATCATTACAGAACTGGTTTCCATCTCAGATCACCCGTCCGGCACAGGTAATGTGATCAAAGTTAAGAATGTTAAGAACCTTGAGGCTGGGATGCTAATTCTTGTCGGCAAGCCGGGCGCGCGCGGCAGCGAGACTACTACGGTCACGGAAGCTCCTAACGCAAGAAATAAGTCGCTAAAGGTACAAGGCATAGCCCTGCCCCACCATACCGGCGACCTCATATTCGGCGGCCCATGTAATCATCAGGATAATTTCGGCGGTACGTCAGCGGCCGCCCCGCTGTCAGCAGGCGTTTGCGCGCTGGTGCTTTCGGCCAATCCTGACCTTACCTGGATAGAGGCGAGAGAGATACTGCGTAACACAGCCGAAAAGATAGACCACGGGAATGAGAATCCAAAAGGGCGATGGCTTGATAGACACGGCAAACCGGCAACATCGAAGGAGACCGCATTCTTCAGCAAGTTTTACGGGTACGGCAGGCTCGATGCGCTCCGGGCGGTGAGGGCCGCGCGCGAGTACAGGTTCACCAGGGACCTTATGATACGCAAGAGCAGCGATGATACCGGGCTTGACCCCTGCCTCCCCTTCGGAGACAGCCCTGACATCTGGGTGCGGAGACTGACCCAAGCGCCTGATGCCGAATCACGGGCAGAAAGTCATAATGAACCAGTGGCGCACGAGCAGGCCATGAGCGGGAGCGACCACCTGATTTACGCGCGGATCAGAAATATTGGCTCTGAACCGGGGTTAGACGCATGGGTGCGATTCTATGTAGCGCTGACTGACGGAAAGCCGTTGAGATACCCTGAAGATTGGGAGCCAATTAATGGTAGAGGGAATAAGGATTCAGGCACATGGGAGAAAGGCGCTTATTATATCGGCGAGGTGGCTATAACCGGCGTGCGGCCAAATTCGGACGTCACTGTTAACCTTCATTGGCCAAAGGCATTGATACCGCCCGCGCCCGCCGTGGGGGAGCCAAGGTGTCGTGCTGTTGCTTGTTGAAGTCCTGCCGCTCGACGGGCCGAACAACAACCTGGCGCAGAAGAGAGTCCTTATTGAGTACTGATCTCCATCAAAACCTCATCGCTTACTCGACAGTCACGGACTTGGCGAGGTTGCGCGGCTGGTCCACGTCGCAGCCGCGGCGAACACCTATGTGATATGCGAGTAATTGTAGAGGGATGATTGAAAGTATCGGCGAGATCAGGTCGCTCGCTTGCGGAATTTCGACGACGTGATCGGCAATCTCGCGCGCCTCGGTGTCGCCTTCGGTCACGATGGCGATCACTTTACCGTCGCGCGATTTTACTTCGACCATATTAGACAGGGTCTTTTCATACCTGAGCCGTGAAGCCGCGTTCCCTTCCTCGGCAGTCGCGACCACGACCACCGGCAGCTCCTCATCTATCAAAGCGTTCGGCCCGTGTTTCATCTCGCCCGCGGGGTAGCCCTCGGCGTGAATGTAGGAAATCTCTTTGAGCTTGAGCGCGCCTTCGAGCGCGATTGGAAAATTTATGCCACGGCCGAGGTAAAGAAAATCTTGCGCGCGATGAAGCTCTCTGGCCAGCCGCTCCACCTGATCGTCGCATCCGAGCAGCGTCTCCATCTTAACCGGCAGCCCGTTGAGGGCGCGCACGTGTCTAAGCGATTCCTCCTGGTCCAGTCTGCCGCGCACCTGCCCCAAATAGAGCGCCAGCAGGTAAAGGACGGTCATCTGGCTCGTGAACGCCTTTGTCGAGGCAACGCCTATCTCAGGCCCCGCGTGTGTAAGCACCGTGCCGTTCGATTCCCGTGTGAGCATCGAGCCCTGCACGTTGCAAATGGAGAGTATCTTCCCGCCGCGCTCTTTTGATTCTCGCACCGCCGCAATCGTGTCGGCCGTCTCGCCCGATTGGGATATTGCGATCACGAGCGTCTTGTCGTCGAGAATTGGGTCGCGGTATCGGAACTCCGACGCATAATCGATCTCGACCGGAATTCGGGCAAGCTCTTCGATCATGTACTTGCCGGCCATCGCCGCGTGGAGGCTCGTTCCGCAGGCGAGCGCTTTCACCGACGTGAACTGCCGAAAGTCGGCTTCGCCAATCTCCATCTCGTCGAGATAGACTCGCCCCGTGGTCTGGGAAACGCGCCCGAGCGTTGTGTCCCGCACGGCCCGCGGCTGCTCGTAGATTTCCTTGAGCATGTAATGCTTAAAGCCGCCTTTTTCCGCCATGATGGGGTCCCAGGTTATCCTCTGTACGTTCGGCGAAACCGTCAAGCCTTCAAAGTCCGTGACGTTTACGCCGTTGCGAGTGAGCACCGCCATCTCGCCGTCGCCTAAGAAGAAAACGTCGCGGGTGTGATAAAGGACCGGCGGCACGTCCGAGGCGACGAAGTATTCGTTCTGGCCGAGCCCTATGACGATAGGCGGGCCTTGACGGACGGCAACGATCTTTTCGGGCTCGCTTGAAGACATAATCGCGAGCGCGTATATCCCGCGCAGATCGCCAACCGCGCGCCTCACCGCCGACTCAAGATTCGGCTCGCCCTGATCAAGGTACTTTTCAATCAAGTGCGCTATGACTTCCGTGTCGGTCTCGGTGACAAAGGTGTGGTCTTCGCCCTGGAGCTGGTGCTTGAGCGGCAGGAAATTCTCAATGATTCCGTTATGGACTACGACGACCCTGCCCGAACAATCGCGGTGCGGGTGCGCGTTCTCTTCCGTAGGCCGCCCGTGCGTGGCCCATCGCGTGTGCCCTACACCGTAAGTGCCGTCTAGCGGTTTTAATCTGATGGCCTCTTCAAGGTTTCTGAGTTTGCCTTCGGCCCGGCGTATAGTGAGCATGCCCGTTTCGTCAACCACTGCAATGCCCGCCGAGTCGTACCCGCGGTACTCAAGCTTTCTCAGCCCTTCAAGGATCACCCCGACTACCTGCTTATCCCCCACATAACCGACTATTCCGCACATTGGTTTTTACCCCTGTAATGCTTTCTCATAACTTAATAGATTATGAATGACCGTTGGATTTCACCCCGCGTTGATTATACCAGCCGCGTGAAGATTATTCACTTGAGCCTCTTCTTGACCTTGGCCGGCACGCCGACGGCGAGCGAGTGCGGCGGGAGGTCTTCGGTGACTACGGCCCCGGCGCCCGTCACAGAGCCGCGGCCTACCTTGACCGGGGCGACCAGCATCGTGTCGCTTCCGATCTTCACGTCGTCTTCTATTATCGTTTCGTGCTTTCGCACGCCGTCATAATTGCAGGTGATAGTTCCCGCGCCTATGTTGACGTTTTCGCCAAGCGTGGCGTCTCCGAGATAGGCAAGATGCTGCGCCTTTGTGTTGCGGCCAATCACGGATTTTTTGACTTCCACGAAATTGCCTATAACAACGCTTTCGCCGACGACGGCGTTCATCCGCAAGCGCGCGAACGGGCCGACGATGGAGTTCTTTTCAATCCGAGAATCGTCTATCACCGTCGAGTTACGAATAAAGACCCCGTCGCCTATATCCACGTTTGAGAGCCGCGTCCACGATTGAATCTTGCAGTTGCGCCCTATCCGGCTGTCGCCCTCGATGATGACCTGCGGATAGATGACCGTATCGGGGCCGATCTCCACATCCTGATGGACGTATGTCGTGGCGGGGTCGATGAGCGTGACCCCGGACAGCATCAATTCTCGCAGCTTACGCTCGCGCAGTTCTGCTTCGATTCCGGCAAGCTCTACCCTCGTGTTTATGCCGAGCACTTCCGAAGAATCGTCGTGGCACAGAAGTCCGACGCGTTTGCCCTGCTCAAGCAACACGCGCGGGGCGTCGGTTAAATAGTATTCCCCCTGCGCGTTGTCCGTCTTAAGCCCGTCGAGCGCGGCGAGCAGGGATGAGATTTTAAAGCAGTAAATGCTTACGCCGACCTCGCGCACTTCCAGCTCATCGGGCGCGCAGTCCTTCTGCTCGACGCAGCGATTGAACCGCCCCTCTTCGTCGCGGACTATCCTGCCGTACCCCGTCGGGTCGTCCATGCGCGCGGTCAGCACTGTGGCGTCGTTGCCTTCGGACTTATGAACCTCTGCCAGGCGGGCGAGTGTCGCGCCTTTGAGCATCGGCCCGTCGCCGGCAACTATGATTAACGAGCCGTCGCGATTCGCCAGGGCTTCGCGCGCGGCCATCACCGCGTGGCCCGTGCCCCGCTGCTCGGTTTGGAGCGCGAAAAAGAGGCCCGGTCGAGTTTCAGGATTTCGCTCCATCAAGCGCGCGGCCTGCTCGCGGACGGCGCGCTCGACCTCTTCGGCCTGATAGCCCACAACCGTAAAAACGGCTCCGGGAGCCAGTTCGAAGGCGGCGCGGAGGACATGAGCTATCAGCGGTTTGCCGGCAACCTCGTGAAGCACCTTGGCTCGCTCGCTCTTCATTCTTGTGCCGAGCCCTGCCGCCAGAATCATTACGTCAGTCATTCTCTCCCCCAGCTCGAAAGATGTCACAAATCTATGCCGCGCGTCGCAGCTAATTGATTCTACAACTACGAGTCATCGCGCGCGAGATGGTTCGCGGGTCTGACAGCTAAAGGAAGGGGCAGCCAGGTTAATACGCGCCGACGATGTTGAGCGCCGTCAACCTCTCCATGCGAAGCAGCCTTAATAATAACTGCGCGAGCCTGGTCGGGTCGTGACGCACGAGGTCTTTCTCGTAGAGCAGATCATCACACACAATAGAAACTTGATGATGGCGGTCGGAGATTCGGGTTTCAACCTCTTTTGATCGAGGGGTCGAGCGGTCTCGCGACGATTCGAACTCGACCTGGATAGCTCCGTCGGCCAGATACTTCTCTTTGAGCGGGCTATGGATGGGGGCGGAATTTACAATCACGCAGTCGAGCTTGAGGTCGGGGCTGTAATCATAAAGCACCCGCAGGTGCTCTTCTACGCTAAAGCCGTCAGTCTCGCCGGGCTGGGTCATGATATTGCAGACATAAACCTTGAGCGCGGGTGACTCGGCCATAGCGGCGACTATATCTTCGACGAGCAGGTTAGAAATCACCGACGTGTAGAGCGAGCCGGGACCGATTGTTATCAAATCCGCGTTCTTTATGGCTTCCAGCGTCTCGGGTAACGGCTTGCAGCAATTCTTTGACAGTCTCAATTTTTTGATGCGGCCACGGCTGGCTACGATATTGCTCTCGCCTTCGATCAATTGCCCGTTCTCAAGCTCGGCCACTAGAGTTACATCTTCGATTGTCGAGGGGAATATGCGGCCCTTGATTGCGAGGACTTCGCTGCTCGCCTTGATGGCTTCGAGAAAGTCGCCGGTCACCCCGGCCAGCGCAGTCAAAAAGAGATTGCCGAAACTATGGCCCGATAGATTCCCGGATGACTCGAAGCGGTATTGAAAGAGCTTTGTCAGCAGCAGCTCGTCCTCGGCCAGCGCAACCATGCAGTTGCGAATATCGCCCGGCGGTAGCATCTGAAACTCTTCGCGTAGCCGGCCAGAGCTGCCCCCGTCGTCGGTCACCGTCACGACCGCGGTCAGGGTTTCAATCCACGGCAACTCGTTAGCGACGGCGACAGAGCTATCTGGCCCGACGTACGCCTTCAGCCCCGAAAGAAGGGAGGAGAGTCCCGTCCCGCCACCAAGTGAGACAATTCTTAACCCAGAGTCCCTCTCGCTCATTTTAACTATTTTCCGTCCCGGAAAACCGAATTAGTCTTCGGCAAAGTCGAAGCCGAATCCGGTCAACTGTTGAAACTCTTCGTTAGTGTGAAGGCTGGCAAAATCCGCATCGTTACGCGCGTGCGAGCGATGAACATTGCGAATCGAGATGGCGCGGCGCAGCGAGTCGAGGGACTTCTGCGGTTCATTGAGGCGTGCGTAGGCGGCAGCAAGCGAATACAACGCGTGATCTGAGCGCGGGTCTGATTTGAGCGCCCTGGTAAAGAGGTCAATGGCGTCTTTGAAATTAGCCCGATTAAATTCAAAAACGCCCTGGTCATAAAGCGCATCGGGGTTTCGCGGGGCGGCGGGCGTGCGCGAAAGGCGCTGCTCGCAAATCGTCAGGTACGTGCGTGCGCGGGCAACAATCTCGGTCTGTTCGCTAAACTTTGCATTAAGCTCTTCGAAGGCAGACTTCGCCGAATCGAAGTTATGCCGGTTAAAAAGCTTCAACGCCTGTTCGAAAGCTTTGACGGCGGCGGCGGCGCTCGCGGACGGTCCTCTCTTCTCCGGCGGCGCGGTCTTCGCGGCCGCCTTCACGTTTCTGGAAGGAACCTGCTTCTTGGATGGAATCGGTTTGGCTGCCTTCTTTAAAACTTTCGCCGGTGCGGAAGCGGCTGATTTCTTCCCAACCTGCGATTTACCTACCTGTGCCTTACTGGCGGCAACCTTCCCGGCATTCTTCGCGCCGGCAACCTTCGCGCCAGCCTTTGAGGCCACCTTTTTTGTCTTAGAAGGAGTAGATTTCTTGGGAGCGGCCGTAATCTTGCCAGGTCTGGTCGGCTTTTTCGAGGCAGATTTCGTGCCTTTTTTAGACAGTATCTTCTGTGACCCGGATGAGCGGCTCTTATTAGCTTTGGTACTAAGGCTGCTCATCTTCTCCTCGATGTCAGGGATGAACCGGCATAGTTCATAACTCTCCACAAGTACCGGTAACTGCGTCTTTTATAACAATTGTTTAGTGGCAAGTCAACAAAATAGCTTTGGCACCGGCTACCCGGAAGCATACTCGATGGAGCCTTTGCGCGTCGAGGGGCGAGCGTCGCTGGTTTCCGGCTTGTAGCGTAATTTCACATTTGACTGGCTTTATGTTCCGGAAATCAGATTCCAAGCTCTTGCCGGGCGTGCCAGCCAATAAGTTTAATCATTACTCTGTTTACAGTTAGCCAGGAGTGCGCAGGTTTGCTTTGATCCGCGGGCTAAGTATAGAATCTGCTTGAATTATAATGTTAGGGTCCGTGGAAGGCGTAAAGGTGTCCGATACAGAAAAGAATTATTCAGGAAAAAAAAATAGCCTCCGGGAGGCCGAGCCACGCCTGACCGGACGTGTCTTCGTGATTACAAGGGCGCGCAATCAGTCCTCCGAGATTACCGCGCTGATCGAATCCTACGGAGCGCGAGTCATCCACTGCCCGACAATTGAGATAGTCCCTCCAGATAGCTGGGACGCGGTTGACCGAGCGATAAGCGAGCTTGAAAAGTATGATTGGGTCATATTTACGAGCGCGAATGCGGTGCGGTTCTTTGTAAAGCGGCTTGGCGAAAGGACCGCTTCGGATGCAGGCTCGCAATTCTCGCGGAAGAGAGTCTGCGCGATTGGGCCGGCCACGCGGCGGTCCATAGAAGAAGTGGGCATCGCCGTCGACCTGGTAGCAGAGGAATCGGTAGCCGAAGGAGTGATTGAGACAATCAAGAGCAGATACGGTCAGGGAGATTCGCTGCGCGGAAAGTCCTTTCTCATCCCGCGGGCGCGCTTTGCAAGAGACGTTTTACCGAACGAGTTGTTAAAGCTCGGCGCTATAGTTAACGCGGTAGAGACCTACCAGAGCGTCAAGCCGGAAGTGGATGGAGAAAAAATAGTAGCCCTATTCGAGCAGGGCACTGTTGATGCGATAACTTTTACCAGCCCATCGACGATCATAAACTTCGCCGCGCTGGTCTCCCCGCGCGAACTACCGGAGCTTTTGCGCCACACGGTGGTCGGTTGCATAGGGCCAATCACGGCTGTGAAGGCTCGCGAGTTCGGGCTTGAATCGGTCGTCCAGCCCGAACAGTACGACGCGGAATCACTAATCAAGGCGATGGCGAGATTGCTTGCGAGTGCATAACGTGCAATCCTGCCCTGTGGGATCGTTCATTGCGTAATGCGAAATGAGGTTATTCATTTAATGAGATCAAAAAAGCTCGTGAGCCTGATCGGATTGATTATGCTGACAAGCGCCGGCATCACGACTAACGTGCGAGCGGGCCAGGACCAGAAAAAGACCGATGATGATCAGGATACGCTGAAGCTGAACACGCTCCTGATACAGGTCCCTGCCGTTGTAACTGATAAGAGTGGGAAGGTGCTGACAGGGCTTAGCCAACGCGACTTCTCAGTCTTCGAGGACGGGAAAAAGCAGGAAGTAGCTTTCTTTGCCGCCGAGCGCCAGCCTTTTAGCGCCGTGCTCGTCATCGATACGTCGAACAGCGCGAGCGACCGGCTCCGCGCCATCCAGAATCTTGCCGTCGGTTTTGTAGACCAGATCAGTCGTCAGGACAAGCTGATGGTCATGTCGTTCGACAACGAGGTCCGCCAGCTTACCGATTTTACAGGCGACAAGCCGGAGATCGAAGCAGCCATAAGAGGTACCGAGTCGGGGTTCGGCAAATTATTGTATGAGGCCGTCGGGGGTGCGCTCGACAGACTAAAGGGGGTAGAGGGGCGGCGCGCGGTTATACTTTTCACCGACGGGATCGACATGCGCAGCATCGATGCCACAGCCGAATCCGTCACCGCAATGGCCGAAGAGACCGGGGCGGTTATTTATACGGTTCAGCTCGATACCCGCTGGTGGATGGAGGCCGAAGCAAGAAGGCAGAAGGAAGAGGCCAGGAAAGCAACAATTTCAGTCGCCAGGGATGGGCGAATTCCTCTGCCGCCGGAATTCGGCGGCATCGACCCTACCCCGCCGGGATTCCCGAAACCGAATAAGCCTCGCATTGAAATAGGCGGAGGCGGAGTTGTCATCGGAAGCCCGCGCCGTCGCCCGCCCGTGACATACGAAAAAGACCCTCCGGGCACACGCGTAGAGCGCCGCCCGGAAATGGAATCGTCCGACCCGGTGACGCGCAATATCGATAAGCTGTACGGAGACGCCGATGAGTTTCTACAGAAAATAGCCAGTCGTACGGGCGGGCAGGTCTATGCCGCCGAGACGGTTGACTCTACCGCGTCCGCCTTTGCTCGAATTGCGGAAGAGTTAAGGAATCTGTACGTGCTCGGATACTACCCGAAGATTGATCCGTCGGATGGTAAGTATCACAAGATAAAACTTGAGGTTTCTATAAAGAACTCGCAGGTCCGCGCTCGTCAAGGCTACAGGCTCAAGGAAGATTGATTTTTAATAATTCTAAATCTAGTGATGAACAGCTTTGGGATGTACTGGTGCGGAATCCTCACATGGATCAGATGGTAAACGTAGACATTCATTTTCATTCTCCTTGCTAGGGATTTGTGTGTCTGCGCCGATCTCAGATGTCGGCGAGGATTGGGGATTCTTGTCGCAACTTTGCGACAAGGTGAGATATACTTCGTCTGGTAACCCTGGAATAGCCTTTTGCTAAAGGTTCACTATGGCTGATGAGGTCACAACAAAGCCAACTATCGAGGCGGTATTAGAGAGAATCAACGCGCTTGGTGAAAGATTCGAGGAGATTGCAGAGAGCTTTAATGCGCGTTTTGAAAAGATAGAAGCTGCGCTTTCTCAGCTGCGTCAAGATTTGAATACTGGATTTCGTAATGTCGAGCGAAAGATAGACTTACTTAACAGGGACTTTCTTCAAATGCGTAGCGACCATGAAGAGTTACGGCAGCATGTCGAAGACCTCGAATCAAAAGCGTCTTGATAGCTCTCAATGGGTCAGCCCGACGTTGCTCATCGAATCCACTAACATTCCATAGTCTTCGTTCGTGATTCTTAGCAACCTACGAAAGCTTATTGCCACCACCGAGCCGTCAGGGTTTGCCCACCTATATGTGACCAGTGAGGTATAAGGGTTGAGAACGACCTCACCTCTTCGTTCGCCAGGAGAGCCTAATATCTCAACTACTCGCTGATACAACATATCCTTTCGTATCTGATAGAACTGGATGAGTGTGATCCGACGTGTGGCTTTTGCCTTGGATATGTTCGGCTTTGCACAAAAAGTCGTGTAAGTGTTGAGGATTAACTTCTAGCAACTCTCTAGAAAGCAGCAAGGCGACTTTTTGTGCAAAGCCACTTTTCTCTTCGGTTCACCCTCATTACTACACTAATTCGTGTAACGCGAACTCTGCCGGCTAGCCTTTTGGTGTAGTCGAGCATCCCGTCGCGGCCTCCTTCGACCTCTAATATGAACAATTTAAGCGGGTGATCGGGCGCTTCATAGTGCGGCATATCTATTGCTCAACTCAGCTTGCCCAAAAGTTGACCAGTGGAAGTCATTCGAGAGGATATTCATATGAAACGCGCTCTCCCCGTTTCGCTCGCGCTAGTTCTTCTTTTCTCCCTCACGTCGAGCCTCTTTGTCGTCTATGCACAAACTCCTGCCGGCGCGCCCGTCCAATCGACGGAGATGGAGTGGTCTGAAGAGCCGGAGGACGAAGCGCCGGTGTCGCGGGTCGCCCGGCTGAGCTTTATCGACGGGGATGTCTCATTCCTCAGGGCAGGCGTTACCGAATGGGCAAACGCGGTTGAGAACCTCCCGTTGCTTGCGGGGGATCACATCTACGTAGGCAGAGGGGGCCGGGCCGAGTTGCAGCTTGGCCGCGGCAACTACATCCGCCTTGCCGAAAAGACCAGCCTTGCCATAACAGACCTTTCGGACACGGCAGCACAAATCGAGATCGCGGAAGGCATAGCCATTGTGCGGATCGAGCGACTCTCCGCGCTGTTCAAACGGTTTGAAGTCAACACGCCGAACGCGGCATTGCTGCTACAGGAAGACGGTCTCTACAGGATTAACGTCGGTAGCGAAAAAGACTCCGAGATCTCCGTGCGCAAAGGGTTCGCCGAAGTATCGACGACCGACGGAAGCTTTCGCGTGCGCGAAGGGCACAGGCTTGTGGTTGACACGAATCCCGGCGGGCGGCTGGAAATAGCTTTCGATAATTCGCACGACGATTGGGACCAGTGGAATTACGATAGAGATACATCAATTGCATCTACATCTTCGTCAATATCGCCCGATTATGTAAACAACTACGAGACTACATACGACAGTTTTTACGGCGTCAGTGACCTGGCGAATTATGGCACGTGGACCGACATACCGAACTACGGCCATTGCTGGCGCCCGCGCGTGAGCCACGACTGGGTCCCTTACAGGGACGGCCAGTGGATATGGATACCCCGCGCGGGCTGGACATGGCTTGCCTCCGAGCGATGGGGATGGGCACCGTACCATTACGGCCGGTGGGCGTTGATTGCGGGATACGGCTGGACCTGGGTCCCCGGTTTTGTGGGGCTTTACCAGACTCAGCGCAGGGGCCCGTGGTCTTATCACAACTCACACTACTATCGATGGAGGCCGGCGCTGGTATATTTCTTCAACTGCCCGACATCGCGCGGTCACTACCTGGGATGGTACCCGCTCTCTCCGGGTGAGCGATGGCGCAGACCCGACAGGTATCAACGCGGCGGAGACCATTCGCATCTGAGATACCCCGGTGCAAGAGACGGCGCGCGAAGGCCGGATCACAGGGCACAGGTGCCGTCGCCGCGTAACAGAAACGGCATAACGATCATACCTGTGGACTCGATAACGAGACCCGACCGCTCGCGCTCGCTACCCCTCGCGCCCGACCGCGACACGGCTCGCTCGATTGACCGCGACGCGCGGCCAGGGCTGCCCGACATGACCCCGACTCCTGTTACTACCGCGCCGAGACTGAGGGACGGTGATGGCAATCGAGTCGGCCGCAGGTTGATTACTCCGCCGGACGATGTGATGAAGCGGCCGGTCCTGGTGCGAACCCCCGTCGCTGATACGACCGGGGAGAACAGAATCCCGCGTGAGCGACGCCTTATAGTGCCACGCCCGGGAGATTTCGCGAACGACACTCCCCGTAACAGGGAGAAGACCGGCAACACTCGCGATAATCTAAGAACTCGCCTTCCCGAATTAAACACCGGGGACCTCAACAACCCCCGCGTGGATAAGGGCAATGATTCGCCGCGGGTCACAATTCCCCGCCCCGCGGACCGCGACTCGAATGAGGGCGCGGATAGAGAGACGAAGCGCCGCCGGAATGATGAGACGATAAAGCTCAACCCGCCTTCAGGCGCGGAGGGTAATCAAACCGGTGACCCCGCCCGCGAGCGCAGGCCCAAAGATCCGGGCTTTATCACCCCGACGAGGCCGAAGGGCGAAGACACGCCACAGGGAGACAGCGGCGACAACGGCGGGTCAGCGCGCAAACGCGAGAAGAGCGAGAACCAGGATCGCGCGAAAGAGCCCCTTCGCCCGCGGCCGTCTTTCGACGAAACGAACAAGGGACGCGCCCGCGAAGAGACGCCGGCAAAACAGCCTGAGCCTCGCGTAGAGCGGACTCGCCCGCAGCCTGAGAATAAGACTGAATCGCGGGAGGAGCGGCGGCAAGAAAAGCAAGAGCGCCGCGAGGAACGCCGCGAGGAGCGTAAGAAACCTTAACCCCTAACCGGACGGGGAGCATGGAACTGGTGCCAGGCTCAACCCGCCCGCCACATAGCTCTTTTCACGGTAGCACGGACTGGGCAGATGGAATGCGACAAGTTAGATTTGAACACCCCATCTGCTTCATCCTCCTCGCTTCTCCATCTGCCTGGTCGGTGCTACCGTGAAAAGATTAACCATCGAGACAGGCTAACGCCTGCCCGGCCCGGTGCTCTGAGCCATTCCGACCTCGCCAATTCCGTTCGTTCAGGAGAAGACTATGAGCCCGCTTATCAGTCTCCTACTATCCGTGTTCCTGGTTCTGCCCCTGTGGCCGAATCAACAACCTGAGCCGAACAGTCAAGCTCCCGCGCGGCGTGGCAAGAACGATACCGCTAAACGCGAAAAGAGCGTACACGTCCACCATACAGGCGGAGAGCGAACCGCGCCGCCTTTGACCGAGACGAAGACAGAGCCGCTGTCTCCGGCCACGCCCGCTACTAGCATTGTCCCCGCGGGCGATGTTGACAGAATGAAGCTGTCGGTCGATCTCGTTGTATTAGATGCGCAGGTCCTACAGCAAAAGACAGGTCGCATTGTGGGGTCATTAAAGAAAGAAGAGTTCACATTGTTTGAGGAAGGGGTGCGCCAGCAGATAACGCACTTCAGCCAGGACACGTTGCCGCTTTCGGTCATCATCCTTGTCGACCGCGGCAGTTGCCTCGACCCGTTTGGGGAGAAAGTCAGACAGGCCACTGTCGAATCACTTGAGAGGCTCAAGCCGCAGGACGAAGTAGCGGTCATGGCTTTTCATAACACGGTGGAGGTCGTCTCTGGCTTCAGCCGGGACAAGAATCAGATTAAAGCGGCAATGGACAACATGCTGCCGCACGACGAAGAGGCAAATCATTGCTTCAACCGCGCTTTCTATGAAGCAGCCCGCTACATGCGGCGGGCAACAAATCCTGACGGGCGGCGCGTGATCATCGTCATCACCGCGGTCACTACGTCGTTCGACTGTGCTGGGCCGTCGGGGGAGGAAGCGCGCCTGGCGGTGCTCGAATCGGGCAGCGTCGTTTGTGGCATCATCCCGAAGTCGGCCGGGCAGAGGCTTGAGAGCGGGGCCATGAGGGCAATCACCGGCATCGGTAGCGTCTTCAAAGTCCGCTCATCGCACCTCAAACAACTGGCCGAAGAGACCGGGGGCGAGATTATGACCGACAAACCGGAAAAGCTCGACCAGACATTCAACGAGTTGATCAGCCATTTGCGCACCCGATACAGCATCGGGTTTGTTTCCACCAATACAAAGCGCGACGGGTCATTTCGCAAGATAAAGATTGAGGTAAACGGCACGCCGGATGCCGGCCAGACCAAGCTTGTCGTAAAGACCCGGCGCGGATATTTATCGGCCCGTGAGGCGGAGGTTGTTAATAAGAAGTAGAGTTAAATTCAGATGATCAAAAGGAGGCAGTAATGAATAGGGTTAGACTCACAATATTGTTTTTGTTGACTGGCAGCTTCGCCTGCCTGATCTCACAATCTTATGGCCAGTCGGAATCGGCCGACCCGGCCCTAAACGTTCCGACTGACGTACGTGAAAAGATTCAACAGCTCTCTTCGCCCGACCCGAAACGTCGAGCCGCGGCGGCCTGCTCCCTGGGCAAGATGAGGGAGCGCGCGGCAGCCGCTATTCCTTCCCTTATCACTCTCTTGAGCGATGGGGTTGCAATCGATCCCGCGGCCGCCTGCAAAAACGAGTTCCCTTTCGAAGATGAAGAGTGGCAGCCGGCTTTCGACGAGCTGCACGAATCAACTGTGGGGTTTGCCGCGACGCAGTCTTTGATTGCGATAAACGAGCCGGCGATTGATCCGCTTATCAAGACCCTTATAAACGGTAACGATTGGCGCGCGAGAAAGAACGCCGCGTGGGCCTTGTTTCACCGGGGCGGGCTGAACGGAAAAGTGATGGAGGCCCTGATTGAAGGCGCGCGTGACGACGAATGGCAGGTGAGGGCGCAATCCGTTTACGGGCTCGGCCACAAGGGTGCAAGCCAGATTGATGTAGTCCCGCACCTTCTCAAGAGCCTCTCCGACTCTCACGCCCGCGTAAGGCAATCGGCGGCGATGGGGTTGTGGCACACGGCAAACGATTCGGCGATACCGGTAATGATCGCGGCGCTCGACGACCCGGACCCGGCCGTGCGAAAAGAACTCGCTCAATCGCTCGGCAATCGCGTTGATAACACTTCGGTGAATCTCTTGATAGCGGCAGCAGCAGATAAAAACGCAAGGATTCGAGATGGGGCAAGGGACGCGCTCAAGGTAGTAAACCAGCGCGCGTCCGGAAGCTACACTCACATGCGCAAGGTCGTGGTGCCTAGATAATACTAAGTTTACCCGCCTTGACAGCCATAGAGCCGGTCGATAGATTCGCTCGATATGACTGAGCCAGGCGGCCTGACGTGGTATCTCATTAACGACGAAGGCGAGCTCCGCTCCGGGTGGCGCGTGCTCGCCTTCGTCGTTTTATTTATCCTCGCGGCCTTCTTGATTACGGCCGTCGTGCAGGTTTTCGGCCGGTTGATCCCCGAATTTGGCCGCTTTCTTGAAAGGCCCCCAAATCCTGAAGGGTTAACGTCGCACCTGTTGATCTATTCAAGCATTGACCGCGTCATCACCCTCTCGGCCGTAGTCATTGCGACCGCAATCGCCGCACGCACACTTGAACATCGCAGCTTTGCCTCCGTTGGATACAAGCTTCACAGGGGTTGGCTAAAAGACTTTGCTTACGGTTCGGTCCTGGGGGTCGCAACGCTGGCTTTCGCCGTGCTTCTATCCGCAGCCGCCGGGGCGATTGTTTTTCGCTCGTGGGGAAAGAGCGTAGAGGTAGTACTGGGAGGATTCTTATTCATCTTTCTCTTCTTTTTACTCGCGGGCGCATTCGAAGAGTTGCTGTTTAGGGGATTCATCTTCCAGGCGTTCGACCATAACCTGGGGCCAATCGCCGCAATAGCGCTGACATCGATTCCCTTCGGGCTCGTTCATCTCGATAATCAGGCCGCGTCGGGCTTCTCCACTATCAACACGATCCTCGCCGGGGTGTGGCTCGGCGTAGCCTATCTTGTTACGCGGAGCCTGTGGCTCGCGACCGCCCTCCATTACTCGTGGAATCTCGCAATAGCCTTTTTTTTCGGGTTGCCGGTGAGCGGCTTCAACGATTTCGAACGCCTCGCCTTGCTTGATTGCGACCCCGCGCCGCCGCTATGGCTTTCGGGAGGAGAGTATGGCCCCGAAGGCGGCGCGGCGACAACTCTGGCCCTGTTACTTTCCACCCTGCTGCTATGGAAGACGGGTTTCTTTAAGCCTTCAGCCGAAATGCTCGACGCCATAAAACACGGGCCGTCGGATCGGGCGCGCGGAGAAAATGGCAGCCGTCAGCCGGACGAGGAATGAGATGGCATCGGTATTGTGGTAGAATTCGGCGTGAAGGGAGTAGCCGATGTTTCGCTTAATCCAACGCGAGGAAAAATACTTCGAGCTGTTCCGAGAGATGGCAGCTAAGATAGATTCGGCGGCCGAGACTTTAAAGACCCTGTTCGACAACATGCAAGACGCGACTCGCCTGGCTGAGGAACTCTTCACCATGGAACACGAGTGCGACGACATCTCGCATCAGGTTTTAAGGCGTCTCAACAAATCATTCGTCACCCCGATTGACCGCGAAGACATATATGCCCTGGTAAACGGTCTCGACAATGTCGTTAACCTTATCGAGGAGACATCCGCGCGCGTAATTATCTTCGGCCTGACCGAATCGACCCCGGCCATGCGAGAGCTTGCGCACCTTTTGAGGAGCGCGGCAGCCGCGACAAGCCACGCGGTCAGCAACATATCTGATGACGGGGACGTGCAAGGCAGCCTTGCCGAGGTCCACCGACTTGAAGGCGAAAGCGACGCCGTATTTAGAAAGGCGATGCGCGAGCTGTTTTCCGCCGAACAGAACCCGATTGAGGTGATGAAGCGCAAAGACATGTACGAGCGGCTTGAAGCGGCCATCGACGCGTGCGAAGCCGCGGTCAATGTCATCGAAAACATCAAACTCAAGAATGACTGAACGTCTGGCGCCTGCTTGCGAAAGGCACGAGCGGCCGGCGGCTCAAGTTTACAGCCGCGTCAACATCACCGTCGCAAGCCCGAGGTAAAAAAAGAAGGTTATTATATCGGTCATCGTCACGACGAAGACCGACGAGGCAAGCGCGGGGTCGAGCTTCAGTCGCTTGAGCAACACGGGAATCAAAGTTCCGAGCACCCCCGCGGCAAGCAGGCTCACAACCATCGTCAACCCTATCAACCCGCCGAGCGACGGCGTGAACCACAAAGCGACAATGCCGGCGACGATCAACCCGACTACAAGTCCGTTGATCAAGCCGACGAGCGCTTCTTTCAAAGTAACCCGCCATCGGGTATCCCAACCAACTTCGCCCAATCCAATGCCGCGGACTACGACCGTCATGGTCTGTGTTGCGGCGTTGCTCCCCATCGTGGCGACTATTGGGATGAGCAACGCGAGAAGCAATGCGTTTTCGCTCACGGGTGAGCGCCCCGTCGGCATGAGGTAGAACCTGACAATTGCGACGGCGATGAGCGCGCCGCCGAGCGACAGCACGAGCCAGGGCAGCCGCCTGCGAACTGAATTTGTAGGCGAGCCGAGCGCCCGGTCGTCGGCCTCAACCCCGGCCAGCCCGTATATGTCTTCGGTAGCCTCTTCGCGCATAACGTCGATTATGTCATCGACCGTGATGATGCCGATCAGCTTGTTCTCTTCGTCGACCACCGGTACGGCAAGCAGGTTATATGTCGCCACTATTCGCGCTACCTCTTCCTGGTCCGTATCGGTGTCAACTTTTATGACGTCGCTGATCATGATCTTTCGCAGCGGCGTCGAGGGTGAATTCAGCAACAATTGCCTGAGACTCACAACCCCCAGAAGGTGGTTGCGTGAATCTACGACATATAGATAAAAAGCCATCTCAAACTCTTCGGACCTGCGCTGTAGCGAAGTGATGGCCTCCGATACCGTTATGTCCTCTTCAAGCGCGAAATAATCGGGCGTCATTATGCGCCCGGCCGTCTCGTCGGCAAACCCCAACAGCTCCTGGAGGTCGGTCGAATGCTCGACCTTCATTGCGTCGAGCAGTTCTTCGCGCAAATCGTCGGGCAGCTCCGACACCAGCAGCGCCGCGTCATCCGACGGGAGTTCCTGGAGCAGGCGCGGGACCAGTGGGCGGTCGAGAGTCGTCAGCAACTCGACCGCGCCATCCGTCTCCATCTCCGACAGCGCTTCGGCCGCCCGCGACAACTCGTTTTGAACGAGGGCGTTGAATATAGTTTCGCGTTCGTGTTGCGGAAGCTGCCCGAGAATGTGGGCAATGTCGACGGGCCGAAGCTTAGAAAGAAGGTTGACGGCGTTTGACATGGCGCCGCGGCGAACAAGCCGAATTATTGAGTCCAGCAATAATCTTAGCCGGTCTGCCTGCATCTTGTTCGCCTCCCACTTTTGACATGGCTATTAGACTGCTCGGGAAAAGTGACTCCCTAATATACAGGGCAAAAGCCAAAAAGCAACAGGAGAAAAAAAGTAGGGACAACCATCGCGGTTACCCGAATTGTGTCGGGCACAATGCCGCCATTTCCTGGCCGCCGGCCGGTCCGGGGCGAGCCCTGTCCCTACTACCTCTCTAATGCTTTAGCCGCTTCTCGCGCGGCAGAAAGCGCACCTTCGTAATCGGGTTCGCTCGCGATCTCTTTTACGTACTCGGTGTGCTTGATCTTCCCGTCCTTGCCGACTACAAAAACAGCGCGGGCCGTTACGCCCGCTAAGGGTCCGGTCTCTACCCTTACCCCGTAGTTTTCGGCAAACGACCTCTCGCGAAAATCCGACACCGTCTTTACTCGATCAATGCCCGCCGCGCCGCACCAGCGCTTCTGCGCAAACGGAAGGTCCATGCTCACGGTCCATACTTCGATCCCCTCGCCTAGATTCGACGCTTCCTGGTTGAACCTGCGTGTCTCCGTATCGCACACGGCAGTATCGAGGGATGGGACTGAGCTTATGATAATAACTTTGCCTTTCGCATCGCTGAGCCTTACGGGCTGAAGGCTCGTATCGACCGCGGTAAAATCCGGCGCGTCGTCGCCCGGCTTGACCTCGCGCCCGCCGAGGTTTATCGGGTTCCCTTTCAAAGTAACGGATCGTGTCGCTTCTGCCATTTCGCCTCCTTGCAAATTTCTGCTGTCCGCCAATGTAAGGGTCCACGCCCACATGGCAAATGATTATTCTAGCCGTCCAGGTCTGGAATTTCAAACTCGCATCATAAAACCCGGATTGGGTGCGATTGCTGAGCACGGTTTTGTGCTGCACAATCATGCAATGTCTTACCTGGACATCGATTTTTTTGCGCGCGACACTATCTCGGTCGCGCGCGACCTTATAGGCGCGACGCTCATTGTTGGCGAGTGCGAAGGGCGAATAGTTGAAACCGAAGCCTACACGACCGACCCGGCATCGCACGCGGTTACCAGGCCTCGCCAGGCGGCTGCCATGCGCGACACTTACGGTCACGTTTATGTTTACCTGATATATGGGATGTATTACTGCCTCAATTTCACTACCGAACTTGCGGGCGTGGGCGCGGTGCTGATTCGCGCGGCTGAGCCCCGGCAAGGGCTTGAGCTTATGATGAATCGCCGAGGACAAGTGATATAAGAAAGCTGGCGAGCGGACCTGGACGGCTATGCGACGCTTTTGGCATTGACCTGAGCTACAACGGCAAGCCCGCGGGAGAGCAGGTTCTCTTGCGCGACCGGACGGATTTGCCCGAGATTCAAGCCGCCTCTCGCGTCGGAATCTCGAAAGGGTTAGAGTTCGAGTGGCGTTTTTATGAGCGCGACAGTCCCTTTGTAAGCGGTTATCGCAAAAGGTCAGCTTGAGCGGCTGAAATCCCATTGTTAGAATGCCCATGAAGATGAATTTTCCGCCACCCTGAAAAACCCGATGAAAAATGACTTGTTGATTCGAGCAGCGAAAGGCGAAGCCGTCGAACGCACACCGGTCTGGATGATGCGACAGGCCGGCCGCTACCTACCCGAGTACCGCGCCGTGCGCGCAAACATGGACTTTTTGACTCTGTGCAAAACGCCGGAACTCGCGGTTGAGGTATCCTTACAGCCCTACCACATTGTCGGCGTCAACGCGGTGATTATGTTCAGCGACATTTTGATTCCGGTCGAGGCCATGGGGCAGGAGGTGCGACTTACCGAAAAGAAAGGGCCGGAACTGCCCGACCCGATTCGCACCCGCGAGCAGGTCGAAAAGCTGATCATCCCCGACCCGGTCGAGAAGACCGGGTTCGTCATGGAGATCATTAAGAATTCTCCGGCGCGAGCTTGATGGAGCGGTGCCGCTGATCGGATTTGCGGGCGCGCCCTGGACGCTCGCGGCTTATATGATCGAGGGCGGCGGCTCGAAGAACTATGCGCAGGTAAAACGAATGATGTTCGCCGAGCCGGAAACTTTTCACTTGCTGCTCGACAAGGTCGCGGACGCGATCATCCTCTACCTCAACGCCCAGATTGAAGCTGGGGCTCAGGTGATTCAGCTTTTCGATTCGTGGGCGGGCGAGCTTGGGCCCGATGATTACGAGCGGTTCGCGCTCCCCTACGAGCAGAAGATATTCGGGGCTATCAATCGCAAAGATACGCCCGCCATTCTTTACATAAACGGGTCGGGACCGTTCCTCGAATCGATGGCCAAAAGCGGCGCTGACGTACTCAGCCTTGACTGGCGTGTCAGGCTAAAAGATGCGCGCGCGCGCGTGGGCGAACAGTTCACACTACAGGGCAATCTCGACCCATGCGTCTTGCTCTCGACGCCGGAGCTTGTTACGGAAAAGGCGCGCGAGCTTATAAAAGAAGGCGGCGGCCGGCGGCACATACTAAACCTCGGCCACGGGATTCTCCCGATGACCCCGGTCGAAAATGCCCGCGCGTTTATTGACGCAGCTAAGAATTTTCAGCCTGATTTTTGATCACGCCGAATCAACGAGGGGCAGGAGCAAACAAATTCGATGCAAGAGCGCTTAGGAGTCTTACTATTCAACCTTGGAGGGCCCGAAAAGCTCGAAGATGTTCGCCCTTTCCTCTTCAACCTGTTTTCCGATCCGGACATCATCAGGCTGCCCTGGCCCATTCTACAGAAGCCGCTCGCATGGATCATCTCGACCGGCCGCCATAAGAAATCGCGCGGCTATTATGAGAAGATCGGCGGCGGCTCGCCGCTCAGAAAGATAACCGAAGATCAGGCCGCGGCGCTCCGGCGGGAGCTTGAAAGACGCGGGCTGGAGACATTCGTCTATGTAGGTATGCGGTACTGGGGTCCGTTTATCGAAGAGGCGATTGAGAATATCAAGCGCGACCGGATCGACCGGTTGATTATTTTGCCGCTCTATCCTCAATATTCCATTTCAACCACGGGCTCAAGTCTGAACCGGTTCCGAGAATTGTTGGCTATCGACGAAGACAAGAGCCCGAAGCCCAGCGTGACGGTGATAGAGAGCTGGCAGGATAACCCCGACTATATTGCCGCGCTTGCCGGCACGGTCAAGGAACAGCTCGACCAGTTCTCCGACCGCGCGCCCGCAAGCACGCATATACTCTTCAGCGCGCACAGCGTCCCCGTTCGCTATATAGAAGAAGGCGACCCCTACCTCGATCAGACAAAACAGACGGTGCGACTTGTGATGGAAAGACTGGGCGAGAACCGGCCGCACTCGCTCTCGTTTCAAAGCAAGGTCGGCCCCGTCAAATGGCTTACGCCCTCGACCGACGAGACTATCCGCAAGCTTGCCGCGGAGGGCGTCAAGCAATTGCTGCTTGTGCCGGTGAGTTTTGTATCCGAGCACATCGAGACGCTATTCGAGCTGGACATACTCTATCGCGACGTTGCAAAAGAGGTCGGCCTTGCCGAGTACCGCCGCGCGCCCGCGCTCAACACGCGGCCGGATTTCATCGCTAGCCTGGCCGGCCTCATCCAGAGAGCAATTTGATATGAGCGACCGGCGAGACGCCATCGTGATCGGCGCAGGCATATCCGGTCTTGCCTGCGCATACAGGCTAAAGAGGCTCGGCGCGGATGTGTTGCTGGTTGAAAGCTCTGCTCAGGTGGGGGGCGTTATCCAGACCGACCGCGTCGAGGGTTTCCTTGTCGAGCGGGGCCCGAATAGCTCGCAAGGCACGGAAGAATTGCTTGCACTTGTCGAAGAGCTTGGCATCACTGGTCAGATCGCCGAAGGCAACCCGAAAGCGCCCGCGTATGTCTATTTCGGCGGCGAGCTTCATGCGGTGCCTTCAAGCGGCGTGCAATTCCTAAAAAGCAAGCTACTAAGTCTCGGAGGCAAACTTCGTATCCTTCGCGAGCCGTTCGTCCCTGCGCGCAGGTCAGATGAAGAAGAGAGCGTCGCATCGTTCGCCCGCAGGCGAATAGGTACCGAAGCAGCAGAGCGCATGGTCGCCCCGTTTGTATCCGGCATTTACGCGGGCGACGCGGAAAAGCTCAGCGTTCAAGCCGCCTTCCCTCGCCTCTCGAACCTTGAAACAGGCTATGGTGGCCTGTTTCGCGGCACGTTTGCCAAGGCGCGCGAAGCGCGAAAGGCGAAGAAGGCAACCCGCGACGTGCTCGATAAGGCCGCCCCCACTCGGCGCAGGCTCATCTCTTTTAACGACGGCATGGCCGTACTGCCTCGCGCCCTCGCGTCGCAACTGGGAGAAGACCTCTATACAGACTGCAAGAATATTCGCCTGCGCGCCGGTGTCGAGGGGTCTGGTTTCGAGGTTGAATTCGACAGGTCGGGCGCGGCCGCGAGCTTTACGTGCAAACGGCTTGTGATCGCAACGCCCGCAAGGCCGGCCGGCGCGCTCGTCAAGCCCTTGAGCGGTGAGCTGACCCGCCTGCTCGACGAGATTTATTACCCGCCGCTCTCAATAGTCTGCCTCTCGTACGACATTAATGAAGTAAAGCGACCGCTTGATGGATTCGGGTTTCTCGTCGCCCCCGGTGAACCGCTCAGCATTCTGGGGTGCGTCTGGAACTCCAGCCTGTTTAAGGGCCGCGCGCCCGCGGGCAAAGCGCTGCTCACCGTGTTTATTGGCGGCGCGCGCATGCCGGACCTTGCTCGACTGGGCGACGCGGAGCTTGTCAGCGCCGCCCACGGCGACCTCCAAAAAATACTTGGCATAACGCAGGAAGCACGGGCCGTTTCAATCACCCGCTGGGAGCGCGCGATACCTCAATATACAATCGGCCATCGCGACCGTGTTCAACGGATAGAAGAGATTCTACAAAAGACGGGCGGGCTGCGCCTCATCGGCAATTATCTGCACGGCGTATCGACCGGCGATTGCGTAAAAGAAGCCGACCGGCACGCCAGGGAGATTTGGGACTCGCTGCTACTTCGGACGTGAAAGGTTAAACGTCCCCGTGTAGAACGCGCTCGTAAAAAATCCCACAAACTCTTTATCATTTGCCCGGCCGATCCAGTCGAATACGCCCCCGTCGTTTGGCCCGAGGTCCGTCGTCCCTTTAAAGAGCACAACCTTGCCAACCTGTCTGCCTTCCATCTTGATCGAGTACTTGTAGGGCCTGCCGCAGTCTCCTTCAAAAGACGCCAACCAGACGCCGTCCTTGAATTCGACCTTGCTGTCGAGACGCTTGCAGATGTCCTTTGGCGGCGTTGTTCCCTGCGCCGGGCTGTATATCCCCCACGTCCCAGTCCATTCGCCCGCGATGTTTGGAGTTGGCTCCTTCGCGGGAGAACTTTGAGTTTGAGCGGCGGCGGAGCTGACGCTTATAGCAAATAGAAAACAGGTTATTATCAATGTACGGCGACTCACCATTTTCTTCTCTCCTTTGTCTGTTTACGACCGCAAACTAGAAATTTGTGAACTTATTCGGCGCGGAAAACCTCGCGGCCGTTGACGAATGTTGCGACTACGGCCCCTTTCAGACTCCATCCAATAAATGGAGTGTTGCGGCTCCTTGAACGGAAGCGCGCCGGGTCAACCGTCCACTCCTTTTCCGGGTCGAAGATTACGACGTCGGCCGCCGCGCCCTTCGCCAGCGTCCCGCCGGATAGCGAAAAAGCGCGAGCCGGGCCGGCCGTGAGCATCTCCACAATGCGAGCAATGGGGACATTATTCTCGAAATGAAGTTTCGTCAGCGCCAGGCCGAGTGCGGTCTCGAGCCCGATGATCCCGAAAGGCGCGCGGTCATATTCGAGCATCTTCTCGTCGATATGATGCGGCGCGTGGTCTGTAGCTATGGCGTCAATGGTCCCGTCTTTTATCCCCTCGATCAGCGCGAGCCGGTCTGCTTCCGAGCGCAGCGGCGGGTTCATCTTGGTATTGGTGTCGAACCCCACAACCGCCTCGTCCGTGAGTGAAAAATGATGCGGCGTGACTTCGCACGTCACCCGCACGCCTCGCTGCTTTGCCTGCCGGACCATCTCAACCGAGCCTGCGGTTGAAATGTGCGCGATGTGAACACGCGCGCCGGTTATCTCGCCGAGCAATATGTCTCGCGCGACATGACTTTCTTCCGAGGCGTGGCTTATGCCCTTCAATCCAAGCAGCGTCGAGTACCGCCCTTCGTGCATCACCCCGCCGGCCGAAAGGCATGTATCCTGGCAATGGTCGATAACGATCAGCCCGTGATCGCGCGCGTACTCCATCGCATGGCGCATCACCTGCGGATTCATCACGGGATGCCCGTCATCAGAAACCGCGACCGCGCCCGCCTGTTTCATCTCGGCCATCTCGGCAAGCTCCGCGCCTTCGGACGAGCGCGTGATCGCGCCTATCGGAAAGACTCGCGCGAGCCGCGCCTCATTCGCCTTTTCGATAATATAGCGCGTGACCGAAGCGGTATCATTTACGGGTTTCGTGTTCGGCATCGCGCAAACGGCCGTAAACCCGCCCGCGACGGCCGAGGCCGCCCCCGTCGCGACAGTCTCTTTATACTCTTGCCCAGGCTCGCGCAGGTGAACGTGGAGGTCTATGAAACCCGGAGCCACTATCAACCCTGTCGCGTCGAAAACCTCCGCGCCTTCCTCGCTTGTCTCTCCCGCGATTTGCGCTACCCGCCCGTCTTCGATAAACAGGTCCGCCACCTTATCGTGCGATTGAGAAGGGTCGAGGACGCGCCCGCCTTTGATAAGAAGTTTCACTGACCCTCCGTGCCAACCAGAAGGAATAGGATCGCCATTCGGACCGCGACGCCGTTCGTCACTTGATCGAGTATGAGCGAATTGGCCGAGTTGACGACTTCCGAGCTTATCTCTACGCCGCGGTTCACGGGACCGGGGTGCATAACAATGGCATCTTTCGCGGCGCGCTCAAGCCTCCGAAGCGTCAGCCCGTACTGTATTGAATACTCTTTGAGCGACGGAAAGAAGGCTTCCGTCATTCGCTCGCGCTGGATTCTAAGCATCATCACCACGTCGGCGCCTTCGATGGCGTCATCGACATGCTCGCAGACCGACAGCGACCCTTCCGACTCGCTCACGATGGTTTCATAAAAGGGCGGGATGAGCGGGCGCGGCCCCGCCACTCGCACGTGCGCGCCCATCTTTGTCAGCAGGTGTACGTTCGACCGCGCCACCCGGCTATGCATTATGTCGCCAACAATCGCGACGTTTAGCCCGCCGATCCGCCCCTTCTTTTCTCTTATTGTAAAAGCATCGAGCAGCGCCTGAGTTGGGTGCTCGTGAGCGCCGTCGCCGCCGTTAATTATGGACGCGCTCAATAGCCCCGCGAGCTGGTGTGGCACGCCGGCCGATGAGTGGCGAATAATAATAGCGTCGGGGACCATCGCTTCGAGGTTTAGCGCCGTGTTGACGAGCGATTCGCCTTTTGTGACCGAAGAGGTCGAAGCGGAGATATTTATGGTGTCGGCGGACAGACGCTTTGCGGCTATCTCGAAAGAGGTGCGCGTGCGCGTCGAGGGCTCAAAAAAAAGATTAATGACGGTCTTGCCGCGCAGGGTGGGAACTTTCTTGATCTCGCGCGCGGAAACCTCTTTGAATGACTCGGACGTGTCGAGGATGACGCTTATCTCCTCGACGGATAACTCTCTGATACCCAGTAGGTCTTTGCGGTTGAAAGCCAAATCTCTAAGCTTTTTCGATCATCTGTACAACACAGGTCTTCACTACGGCTCGACTACGATCACCTGCTCGTCTTCGTCGTAATCTTTTAGCATCACCTTTACTATCTCGGCGTCGGTCGTCTGCACGAGCTTTCCGATATAATCGGCCTGAATCGGAAGCTCGCGATGGCCGCGGTCAATCAGCACCGCAAGCTCGACCCGCCGCGGGCGGCCGAAATCCACAAGCTCGTCGAGCGCCGCGCGCACGGTGCGGCCGGTGTATAAAACGTCGTTGACTAAAACTATCGTGCTGTTATTGACATTGCCCGGTATGTCCGTCCTGTTGACCACGGGCTTTGGGCCAACCGTTGAGAGGTCGTCGCGATAAAGCGTTATATCGAGCTGCCCGGTCGGCGGGCGCACGCCTTCTAGCGTCTCGATCTTGTCGGCGATCCTCTCGGCAAGCGGCACGCCGCGGCGGCGTATGCCGACGAGCAGCAGATCATTCGTGCCGACGTTGCGCTCGACTATCTCCATCGCCAGCCGAGCCAGCGCGCGGCTGATGCCCGCCTCGTCCATAACATGCTGTTTTAGCTTGAAATCCATTAAGACTCCCCTTCGGGGTTTTGGTCGCGCAGAATATAGCATGCGCAACAGACGGGCTCAAGCTACCACGCCTCTGGCAGTCACAGCCCGAGTTTCGGCCAGATTTTATCTATGCGGCTACGCACTTCTTCGGTCATTTCAAGCTCTTTCGGCCAGGGCCGCGTGAACCCCTCGGATTTCCATTTTCTCGTGCCGTCGATGCCCATCTTCGAGCCGTAATTCATCAGCCTCGCCGCGTGGTCGAGCTGATCGACCGGGCCGAGCATGAACTGTATGTCGCGTTCGGGGTCGATATTATTCAACACCCTCCAGGTCACTTCGTTCATGTCACGCACGTCTGTATCATCGTCGACTACCACGACACATTTTGTGAACTGCGCCTGCGGCAGCGACCATATGCTATTCATGACTTTTCTTGCGTGGCCCGGATAATTCTTCTTTATCGAGACGATCATCAGGTTGTGAAAAACGCCCGCGAAGGGCATGTGGTAATCGACCACTTCGGGAAACTGGCGCTGCATGAGCGGGAGAAATATTCGCTCGATGGCTTCGCCCATCCAACAATCTTCCATCGGCGGCTTGCCGACAACCGTAGTTTGATAGATTGGCTTTTTTCGATGCGTCACACAGGTGACATGAAAAACTGGAAACTCGTCCTCTAAAGAATAATAGCCCGTGTGGTCGCCGAACGGCCCTTCGGTGCGTCGCTCGTTCGTATCGACGTAGCCCTTCAAGCACGATCTCGGCATTCGCGGGCACTTCGACGTCGACTGTCTCGCCGCGCACCATCTCCACCGGTTTTTCGCGAAGAAAGCCCGCGATCATCATCTCGTCTATATCTTCAGGCAGCGGCATGATCGCGCAGAAAGTTGTTATCGGGTCCGTGCCTATGGCAACCGCTACTTCGAGCCGGCCGCCGCCGCCGCGCCTCAGATTACGGAAGTGCTGGGCGCCGTGCTTGTGTATCTGCCAGTGCATCCCCGTCGTCGTCTCGTCATAAACCTGCATGCGGTACATGCCGCAGTTGCGCTTGCCCGTGGCCGGGTTCTTTGTAAAGACGAGCGGCATGGTTATGTAGCGCCCGCCGTCCTCGGGCCAGCATTTGATGATGGGGAGATCAAATAGCGAGAACTCCCCTTCCTTGAATATCCGCTCCTTGCAAGGCCCGCCGCCGACTACCTTCGGAAACATCTTGCCGATGTCGGCAAGCCGAGGCAGCATCTTGATTTTTTCGAGCAAGCCCTGCGGCGATTTCACATCGGTCAGTTCCATTATCCGCCCGGTAACTTCGCTGTAGTCCCGCACGCCGAGCCCTATGTGCATGCGCTCGCGGCTGCCGAGCGCGTTTATCAGGACGGGCATCGAATGACCCCGGACGTTTTCGAAAAGCAGCGCCGGGCCCGACCTGTTTGGAGACCCGATCGGTTATCTCGGTTATCTCAAGCTCCGGGTTGACCTCCGCCCGTATGCGCTTTAACTCGCCCCGCTTTTCGAGCGCGGATATGAACTGCCTCAAATCTTGAAATGCCATAGAATTGAGAGGGTAACACGCGGATAAAGGTAAGACAAATTTGGGGTGAGCACGGACAGCGGCGAGCCCCGCCCTACTTCGTCGCGAGGCTCTTTCTGATCTGGTCGCGGTATTGCCGCGCCCTGGCTTTTACCGCTTGCTCGTCAATCGTAAGCACGCGCCCCCGGTCCATAACCATCCGCCCGTTGATGATGACCGTCTCAACGTCAGATGCTTTGGTCGCATAGACAAGATGCGAGTACACGTTATAAACAGGCGTCTGGTTCACTCCGTCCATACCTACTATTATCAGGTCGGCGCGCTTGCCTGCTTCTAACGACCCAATCTCTTTCTCCATGTTCAATGCGCGTGCGCCGCCCGTCGTTGCCATCTCAAGCGCCTCACGCGCGACCAGCACCGTCGGGTTTTTTGCATAGAGCTTATGCAGCTTCGCCGCCGTATCAATCTCTTCCCACAGGTTCATGTCATTGTTCGAGGCCGCGCCGTCCGTCCCGATACCTACGGCCACGCCCGCTTTCAGCATCTCCGGCACAGGAGAGACTCCTGAAGCCAGTTTCATGTTCGACTGGGGGCAATGGGCCACGCCCACTTTGCGGGTTGCAAGCGTCTTTATGTCTTCTGCCGACGGCAATACTACGTGCGCGGCAATCACCCTTGCGCCGAGCAGGCCAAGGCGGTCGAGGTATGCGACAGGGCTTGCGTTCTGCTTCTGCTGAATCTCTGTGACCTCGGCCTGGGTCTCGGCCACGTGGATGACGAGAGGCACCTGATGGCGCTCGGAAAACTCGTGGGCCTCTTTCAGGTGCTCGGCTGAAACCGTGTAAGGCGCGTGCGGCGCTATGGCGGGGGTGATGAGCGGGTGGTTCTTCCACTTGCGAACAAAACGCTCGGCGTAAGCCATGGCCGCCTGCCAGGTCTTGTTGTCGGGCGCGGGAAAATCGAGCACCGTCTCGCCGAGCACGGCGCGCATGCCTGCGCGCGCGGTCTCATCCGCGATGGCGTCTTCGAAGTAGTACATATCGACGTAGGTCGTCGTCCCGCCTTTTATCATCTCAAGGCATCCTAGCCTCGTGCCCCAGCGGACGAACTCTTCGTCAACGTTTTTGGCTTCGGCGGGAAAGATGTAATTCCGAAGCCATTCCATCAGCTCTAAATCATCGGCGATGCCGCGAAACATAACCATCGGGACGTGGGTGTGCGCGTTGATCAGTCCCGGCATGACGACCTTGCCCGTCGCGTTAATCGTGGCGCGAGCCGTATATTTCGACGCGATCTCCGCCGCCGTCCCGACGCCGACGATCCGCTCGCCGCGAATTGCCACGGCCCCGTTCTCGATTAATCGCGACGCCGAATCCATTGTGACCACCGTGCCGCCGCGGATGATGATGTCGGCCTGTTCTGCCGCGCCCGCTCGGAATGGTAAAACGGTCAGGACGAGCGCGAAGATCAGAGTGGGTATGATGATAGAGTCTTTTTTCAAGCGTCCTCACACACGCTCAAGAAAGCGAGCGTCGAATGCTTCGGGAAAGAGTTCCTTGATCTGGAACTTCTGAACATCGCCTGACAGGTTCGCCAGTATGATCTCCGCCGTCTCGCCGGAAAACTCCCAGATCATCTGGCGGCAGCAGCCGCACGGAGGCGTAGGGTTGCTGAAATCGGCCACCACAGCCACTTTCGCGAATTCGCGCACGCCTTCGCTTACCGCCTTGAAGATGGCCACGCGCTCCGCGCACATCGTCAGGCCGTAGGTCGAGTTTTCGATATTGCACCCCGTGTAAACGCGCCCGTCCGACGAGAGGAGCGCGGCCCCCACGTCGAAGTTCGAGTACGGCGCGTGCGCAAGAAGACGCGCCTGCCTGGCGCGCTCTATTAATTGCTCATCCTCTGCTGTAATTCTATTCTTCTTTCCCATCCTAAATCCCTGCTTCCATACTTCAGCTCGCAAAACTTGCCCGGCCGTCGTCGTCCGTGTGGCCGACTATTGACCTGACCTTTCCGATAATAAGATCGATCCCGACGGTATTGTGGCCGCCCTCGGGAATAATTATATCCGCATACCGCTTCAAAGGCTCCACGAACTGGAGGTGCATCGGCCTGACCGTAGTGGTGTATTGAGCGATGATCGACTCTACGGACCTGCCGCGCTCGTGAACGTCGCGGTCCAATCGCCTTATGAACCGGATGTCGGCGTCGCAGTCTACGAATATCTTCATGTCCATAAGACGACGCATGTGCGGGCTGACGAAGACGAGTATGCCTTCTATAAGTATTACCGGGCGGGGCTCGACATGAATTGTTTCAGGCTTCCGAGAATGCGTGACGTAATCGTATATCGGCTGCTCGATGCTCTCCCCCGCGCCGAGCGCCTCAAGGTGATTGGTCATCAGGTCGGTATCGAATGCATCAGGGTGGTCGTAGTTGACCTTGTGCCTGAGGTCGAGCGGCATGTCGCCGAGGTTTCTGTAGTAGGCGTCCTGTTGAAGGTAGACGACGTTTTCGGCGCCGACCGATTCCATGATCTTCTGCGCGACGGTCGTCTTGCCCGAGCCGGTCCCGCCACTTATGCCGATAATCATAGGTGCTATCTTAACACCCTCGCGCGCCTCTTTTCGCGGACTTTCATATCGCGCGGGGTATTATCCTGAGTATCAGCTCCGAGAGCTTGCGCCCGGTTCTCGCGCCGATTTCCATAACTTCGTTGTGGTTTATCTCCTGGGCCGATATGCCGGCGGCGACGTTCGTTATGCAAGAGATCGCCAGCACACTCATCCCGCAATGACGCGCGACCGTAGCCTCGGGGACCGTGGACATGCCGACGGCGTCCGCGCCAAGCTTCTGGACCATTCGCACCTCGGCCGGGGTTTCATACGAGGGGCCTCGCAGCGCCGCATATACACCTTCGCTCAGTGTCAGCCCGATCTCGCCCGCCGCTTCGTGCGCGACCCGCACCAGCTCCGGCGTATATACTTTAGTCATATCCGGGAAGCGCGGCCCGAACCGCTCGTCATTGGGTCCCCTCAGGGGTCCGTCTCCCATGAGGTTCAGGTGGTCCGTGATAACCATCAGCGAGCCCGGCGTCAGATGAGAGGCAAGCCCGCCCGACGCGTTCGTGAGCATAAGTGTGCGAATCCCCATAAGCGAGAATGCGCGCACCGGCAGAGTGACCTCTTCCATCGAGTAGCCTTCGTAATAATGAAATCGGCCTTTCATCAAGACTACGTCCGCGCCGCCCGACGAGCCGATCACAAGCCTTCCATCGTGCCCTTCGACGGTCGAGTGCGGAAAATGAGGAATCTCTTCGTACGGAATTTCAATCGAATCGCTGACCGCATCGGCCACACTCCCAAGTCCCGACCCCAGCACGACGGCCACTCGCGGGGTACGCCCCTGCGCCTTCGCGCTGATGTAGCGCGATGCTTCTAACGCTTTTTCATAAACAGGTATCGTCATAGCAGTGATCAGCGGTATGTGACCGCCAGCCGGCCACCTCTCACCTGGTCTCTTTCATATACGGTTTGCCGATTGCCCGCGGAGGGGTGGCGCGGCCGATGAAGCCCGCGAGCACTATCACGGCCAGCACGTAAGGGATGATCTGAATCAACTGTACCGGAACGTTTAGCCGCCCCTGTATTCGATCCGTTAGCGCCTCGGCAAAACCGAATAGAAGGCAGGCAAGCGCCGCGCCCACCGGGTGCCATTTACCGAATATGAGCGCGGCCAGCGCGATGAAGCCGCGCCCCGCGGTCATATTCCTTGTGAAAAGCGAATTCTGCGATATGGAAAGATATGCGCCGCCGATCCCGGCGAGCACCCCGCTCAGCAACACCCCCGCATAGCGCATTCGGGCGACGCTTACGCCCGCGGTGTCGGCCGCCTCGGGGTTCTCGCCCACGGCTCGCAGCCTCAACCCGAAACGAGTTCGGAATAGAACGTAATAAGTTATCGGAACAAGCGCGATGGCAAGTATGACAATAGGCGTCGTGCCGAGCTTATAAGCCTGGGGCAAGTTGCGGAGTCGAGCCGGTCGATTCGAATAACGCGCCCGAAGCGAGCGCCGGCACGCCCAGGAAAAGTATGTTGATTGCCGTGCCGACGACAACCTGGTCGGCTTTGAACTGAATGGACGCGACGGCGTGTATCAGGCTCACCAGCAACCCCGCGAACGCGGCCACTATCAACCCTATCCAGGGATTCTCGGTATAGACCGTGACGGCCGCGGCGGTGAAAGCGCCGGCAAGCATTATCCCCTCAAGCGCTATGTTTATTACGCCCGCGCGCTCTGAAAACATGCCGCCGAGCGCGGCAAGTATCAACGGCGTCGAATACCTGACGGTAGCGGCCAGTATTGATATCAGCGTCTCGATCATACAAAAGCTCGCTTTGAGAGACAGTCCCTAGATGCCCTACACGCGGCCCGGCAGAACGCGCCTCATACCGCGCCTGAATACAGATTCGCACGCGACGAAGAGAATGATTATCGCCTGAAGAATAATCACCCAGTCTTTTGAAACCTTGTCGGTGAATATGTCGATGAAAAGAGACGCGCGAGTCAGCGCGCCAAAAAGTATCGCCGCGAGCAACACGCCCGCCGGGTGATTGCGCCCAAGCAGCGCGACCGCAATCCCGGTAAAGCCGTACCCGGCCGAGAATGCGTCATAGTAGCGATAGCGGTAACCGAGCACTTCGTTTATCCCGACCATGCCGGCGAGCATTCCCGATATAACCATCGCGATGATGATATTGCGCTTTATCGATATGCCGCCGTACTCGGCCGCGGTCGGGCTCACCCCGACGGCGCGCAGCTCGTAGCCCCATTTCGTTCTCCACAAAAAAACATAGACGACGACGCACATCAGCAGGGCGAGAAAGAAGGAGACGTTTAGCGGCACGCTTTCGAGCCCGGTCACGCCAAAAGGTTCGAGCAGGTCGTGCATGCGCGGGAGGTGCGGGCCGACAAGCACGCCGTCTTTTACTTCGGCGATCGGGCCGGTTTCCAGTATCGGGTCGCCCTGCTTCTGGTAATGGTAACGCGTAAGGTAACTGATCAACCCTACAGCGATGAAGTTAAACATTATCGTGGTGATAACTTCATGCGCTCCGAACTTCGCCTTCAACACGCCGGGTATGCCGGCCCATACGCCGCCCGCGACGACCGCCGCTATCATAGAGAGCACAACGATCACCGGCGACGGCAGCTCGGTAAAGGTCAGGCCGACCCACGCCGTAGCGAAAGCCGCTACGATCAACTGCCCCTCCGCCCCGATGTTGAGCAAGCCGCATTTAAAGGCCACCGCGACGGCAAGCCCCGTAAAAATCAGCGGGGTGGCGTAGAAGAGCGTGTAGGCCCTGCCATACCCTTGGCTGAAGGCGCTTTCGAAGAAGAGCTGGTAGACGAGGAGCGGGTTGTCGCCGACGATGAGAACGATTATGCCGCCGACGATGAACGCCGCGACAACCGCGAGCAACGGAAAGGCTATTTCTTTTAGCGCGTTTCTCATGAAAAAGCTGCCTTTTAGATTCCGCCCCTTCTTTTGAATTATCTCTCTTTGCGGCGACCGCCGGTCATCATCAACCCGATCTCTTCTTCGCTGACACCCTTGGGGTCGACTTCGCCGACTATGCGGCCTTCATAAATCACGATCACGCGGTCGCTGAGACTCAGTATCTCGTCAAGCTCGGCCGACACGAGCAGCACTGCCGCGCCCTCGTCGCGCAGCTCAATCAGTTTTCGGTGTATGAACTCGGTCGCGCCGATGTTTACTCCCCTCGTGGGTTGAGCCACAAGAAGCAGCTTCGGGTTTATATCGAATTCGCGTCCGACAATAAGCTTCTGCTGATTGCCGCCGGAAAGCGCGCTGGCCGCAAGCGAGATGTCCGGCGGGCGCACGTCATACTCTTTTACTATGCGCTTTGCGCGCTGTTCTATACGGTCGCGGTTTAAAAGCAGAGCGCCCGACGCTACCGAATCGCGATGCACGCCGAGTATTGAATTCGCGGCAAGGTCGAACGGCAAAAGCAATCCGCGCCGGTGTCGATCTTCCGGGATGTGCGCGACACCAGAGCGTTTGCGTTCGTGCGTGCGGAGCTGATTTATCGGCCGCCCCTCAAGCAGGACTTCGCCTGCTGTCTGCTCTCGCAAGCCGGCCAGAATCTCTACCAGCTCGGTCTGCCCGTTGCCCTCAACGCCTGCGATGCCCAATATCTCGCCGCCGCGCACCTCGAATGAAACATCGTCTAAAACGGCGTTTCCGTCCGCGGTGCGCAGTCCAAGCCCCTTGACCGAAAGTGTGGTCTCGCGCGCGTTGGCTTCGCCCTTCTGCACCCGAAGCAGCACGTCGCGCCCAACCATGAGCCGCGCTAGCCCCTCGGCGGTTGCCTCCCCGGTCGAAAGGTTTCCGACGACCCGGCCATCGCGCATCACGGTGATGTTGTCGCTGAGCGCGAGCACTTCCGCGAGCTTGTGGGTGATGATTATTATCGTCTTTCCTTGCTCGCGAAGCCCTCGAAGAATCGTGAACAGCTCGCCGACTTCCTGCGGGGTCAACACGGCCGTGGGCTCGTCGAGTATCAGGATGCGCGCTCCGCGATAAAGCGTCTTAAGAATTTCGACCCTCTGCTGCTGCCCGACCGACAGACTCCCGACCAGTGCGTCGGGGTCTACTCTGAGCCCGTATTGATCCGACAACTCGCGCACTCGCGCGCTCGCCCGCTTGTAATCAATGGCAACGCCCGACACGGGTTCCGCGCCAAGGATGATGTTCTCCGTTACGCTGAGCGGTTCGACAAGCATGAAATGCTGGTGAACCATGCCGAGACCGAGGCGGATCGCATCGCCCGGAGACTTTATATCGCGATGTTCGCCGTCAATCAGTATCTCGCCCTCGTCGGCCGTGTAGAAGCCGTAGAGGATGTTCATTGCCGTCAACTTGCCCGCGCCGTTTTCGCCTATTATTGCGTGTATCGAGCGCGACGGTATCCGTATTTCGAGATGGTCGTTTGCGAGCACCTCCCCGAAGCGCTTGCTGACGGCCCGCATCTCGACTGCGTATTTCTGGTCTTCAGCCATATAAAACTTTTGTACTGAATTCACTCTCCATGCCAGAGACTTGAACGGAGAGTCGATATGAAGGGGATTATGATAAATGATTGCGGGCGGGTTGTGAAGGCGACGGACGCGGGTTAATGACGAATATAGCAGAACAACGCAAGGGCGAGAGGTATTCATCCCGCCCTTTCGTTGCTCGATAACAAACGGCTTCGAGTTGTTACTTGGCCGCTCGCGCGGTTAGTACGAGGATGAGGCTGTTATTGCCGAGCGCCGTCGTCCCTACGACAACCTTTTCACCATTGCGAATTGTCAGGCCCGTCTGGATGTTGGTGCTCCCGACCGCGGATGAGCCTGCCAGCCTCAGGTGGAATTGCCTGATCTGAAACGAAAGGTTCCCTCCGGCCTCGGGGTTGATCGACATGTTTTGTATCGCGTATTCGATGTTGCCTGTCTGCGGTTGAGTTGTGCCCAAGAACGCGGCCGGTATATCGGTCCTGCCGGTGCCGTGCGCGTTAAAGCCCCCTTCGCGCACGCGCTGGGTCATCGTCGCAATGTTTGTATAGCTCTTGTAATCGAACGAGGTCTGCAATTGCTTCACCACGTCCGCGATGTCTTGCGGGTACTGGCTTGTGACGCCCGCCGCGTTCGAAGCGATCAGCACATTGATCTTAAATTCCGCGTCCGATTTTACTACCTGCGGGGTGTCGAAACGCTTGAGCGCCTCCTCTATGGCGGTGATGTTATCAGGGAAATCTCGCACGGTGATCGTCCTGAATTCCTCGTTTGATCGAATGACCGCGCCTTTAAAACCGCTGCCAAGCGAGGAGACCAGACTCGCCAGTAACCGCGGCTCTCTGTGCTTGACCTCGAAGATACGCCCTTTGAATTCCTTATGGTCAACATATGCGTGCTCCGGCGTTGGCGTCAAGGCTGAGCCTGTGGCGTTTCTTGCCCCCCGAAAACGGGCGAAATTAAAGACAGTGCTAGTAAGAAAGCGGTGGGGATTGTTGCTCTTTTTTTAATCATATAGCCTCCACTCAAAAATCGGTCGATGGTCCGGATTGCGGCTCATCCGACTCTTTAGGGTGTAACCAGATTATTCTGATCTTCGGGTCGCTTGTCTGGACCTCAGTCCGAATAAACTCGCTGCGACGCGGGATCATCCTTGAAGTACTCGACCCTGGAACTGACAATTTCCGTCCTCGGTTGCCGCGGTGCGGCGGAGACGAACTTCTTTGCGCGCGGGTGACGAATACGCGGCGACTCTACTGAACGTGGCGCAGGCTGTGTCTCTATGGCCACATGGTTGTCGGCCGGTTTCTTAGAATCAGTTTCCTTTTCGGCCGGCATTGTTGCCTGTTGTTGTTCGACGGCGGCGTCGATCTGATCTTTTTTGCCGATTGTGTAAAACGCAATCATCCCTATCAAAAGTAGACCGGCCACAGAAAAGGCAGGCACAAACCAGTTATTGAAAAAACCCGCGAGCGGCCAATACTGCTTCCGCGCGCGCGATGACATATGAATATCCCGGAGGACCACCCGCTTGAAATCCGTCAGGAACTCTTCATCAAAATCGGGCTCGCCCTGGCGAAACCATTCCTGGCTGGCTTCAAATTCGGAGGTGAGAGTTTTGCAATCCGCGCACGACCGCAAATGCGCGCGCGTGGTCTCTGCTTCCGCTTCCGAGAGATCGCCCTCAACGAATAAGGGAATTAATTCTTTTTATGCGCCTGCAATCCATAGTACTACCCCTGTCTTCCGCTCTTCATAATACGGTCGCGAAACTGTTTGATCTTTGTTCGCGCCGAGCATACGTGCGACCGCACGGTCGTCTGCGTCGTCCCAAGGATTCGCGCTACTTCTTCCGTAGGCAGTCCTTCAATATCGCGCAGTACAATCGCCGCCCGCTCCTTCTTCGAAAGCGTCTCTATGGCACGCGCGATCATCGTCTGCTGCTGGGCCCTGATCGCCTCGGCCTCGACATCGGTCCCGCTTGCCAGGCGTTCAAGCTCGCCCGGCTCAAGCTCCGACTGTGATGAAGCTGAACCGCCCCGCGCGGCCTCGCTTCTTCAGGTGATCGCGGCATACATTGACGGTGATCCTATAAATCCATCCGCCAAAATCCTGGTCCAGCTTATACCCGGCGATGTACTTGTATGCCCTCAAGAAGACTTCCTGCGCCGCGTCGCGCGCGTCTTCGCGGTTGCCGAGCATCCTCCAGGATGTCGAGAGCACGCGTTTCTGGTACATCTCAACTATGTCCTCGAACGCCGAGGCGTCGCCCGCCGCCGCCCGCGATAGCACTGAACGAAGCGCCTCGCCTTGAGGGCTCGCTGATTCGCTCGGACCGAGGCTATCCATCATCAGTGCTATCTCAGCAACCTCACTGGCCATCGCCTTTTTTCTCTCTCCTCTATATTGATCTACAGGGCGAGCGCGAAAAGCGTTGAGTTTTTTTCTCGCCAGGAGCTTAAACGCGAGGCGGCGGGGCCGGTTCTTTATTCGGAAGCGGGCGGGCGCTACTTCAGGTAGTCGCGCTCGATCGCGTCAATCTTCTCGACGCGGCGACGGTGGCGGTCTTCGGTTAATTCTGAAGCGAGCCACGCGGTGACTATCTTGCGCATCTGGTCGAGGCCGATCATTTTGCCCCCAAGCGTAAGCACGTTCGCGCCGTTGTGCTCGCGGCTGTTTTTCGCCGTGGCTTCGTCATAGCAGTGAGCCGCGCGCACGCCAGGCACCTTATTGGCCGCCATGCACGAGCCTATCCCGGCTCCATCTACGATTATGCCGAGGTCGCACGAGCCGCTTGCGACCGAGCGGGCGACGACGTGAGCAAAATCGGGATAATCGACCGCCTCGGTCGAATGGGTCCCGTAATCCTGGAACTCGTGGCCAAGCTCGGCAAGTAACCGCTTGACCTCTTCTTTCATCTCGAACCCGCCGTGGTCTGCCCCAAGCGCGATCCGGCGGCGCAGGGCGGCGCGGCGGCGGACGCGCTCGACGGTTATGCCTCGCTCGCGAACAAGGTCTTCGGCCAGCGGTGTGATTATTGCGGTTTCTTCGACGCGGATGGTATCGCCGGTCTGCGCGACCTTTACCTCGCGCTCGGTAATGACCTGTTTGCCTCGTTCGTCTATGATCGCCATAGAATGCAGGATTCTAGTTTGTCGGCCGCCGGTTGTCGAGCGCGCGCTCGCCCGTGGCTTCAGATGCGAGTGGCGTTGACACGCCGCTTGCGCGTTTCGTATAGTGCCCGTTCAAATTCAAGCTTGTCGCCGGGGGGAAAGAAATGAGTGCAAGCGAGCGCCCTACCTTTTTAACAGACCCGAACCTGAGAGTGCTTATCAGCGCGGATCAAATTCGCGAGCGCATACGCGAGCTTGGCCAGCAGATCACGCGTGATTACGCGGGGCGCAGCCTTCACCTTGTCGGCGTGTTGAAAGGGGCATGCGTCTTTCTTTCGGACCTGATGCGCGAGATCGACCTTCCTATATCGCTCGACTTCATTGGCATATCAAGTTACGGGCTATCGACGAAGACATCGGGCGAAGTAAGGATCACAAAAGACCTCGACCTCAGCCCCTCGGGCAAGGACGTGCTGGTGGTCGAAGATATAATCGACACGGGGCTGACGCTCAATTACCTTATCAATATTCTGCGCTCGCGCGAGGTCGCTTCAATCGAGATAGCCGCGCTTCTCGATAAGCCGGAGCGCCACGAAATAGAGGTTGACGCGCGATACATTGGCTTCCCCGTCCCAAACCATTTTGTTGTAGGCTATGGCCTGGATTACGCGGAAATATACCGAAACCTGCCGTATATAGCGGTCCCTGAAAACCCGGACAAGCTTATCAAGTCTTCATAGCTGAGCCGAAAGTCTCCTGAGAATAATCAAGCTCCTACTTTTGAAGCATAGCGCTCTTTCTGCCTGTGGACCGGTCTATGCTTTTTCTTGCCTCTTCTCTCACTTGTGCGATTGCGGGGGCCATAGTTAGACTTTCAGTCTTGCTATAAATCGCAAATTTGAAAGGCGACATGGACCACGAAGAGATAAGACTTGATAGGTATGCCGCCGCCCTCTGGAGGGCGAAGTTCTTGATAATCGGCGGCGTGATAGTGGCAGCCGCGGTTGCCTACTTCATAAGCAGGGGACAGCCAACTTCGCACAGCGCAACGGCGCAGCTCAGAATCGGCCGCGTGTGGGATAAGCCCATCGAAGACCCATACATAACCGAGAGAATAATAAACAGCCCGGGGTTTCTGCGAGAGATTGCGCCACAAATTGGCGTCGAGCCAGGTAGGCTCCGCCGCGCGATCAAAGCGGAGACGATAATCGCCGGCCCGCGCCGGTCACGCTACCCAATACTTGTCAGCATAAGGGCGACGACAGAAACCGCCGACCGCTCGGTTGAGCTTGCCGAGTCTGTGGCCGAGCAGGTCAAGGCCCGCCACGAGGCGCTTTTCAACGACGCCATCAAGCCCCACCTCGAAGAGGAGAGACTGCTCGGCGAAAGGGTCGCCCTGCTGAGGTCGGAGGGAAAGACCGCGCCGGATGTTGCCGCAAAACTCGAAAGCGAGCTTAACGAGATAAAGGCCAAAAACGCCGCCCAGAACGGGGCGGGGGTCACGCAGAAGACCGAGCTTATTACGAAAGTGGCGCCGGAAGGCGGGCAGGCTCCAAGCGTCTGGCGCAACGTCGCGGCGGCATCTTTGGTCGCGGCGGTGACGCTGGTCGCGGCCGTGCTCCTCCTGGCTTACTTCAAGCCTGCGAGATTACGCGCCGCCGCGGGCAAGCAGAGTTAACGGCATGATTCGAGTGATAAATGTCGTCGGCGCGCGCCCGAACTTCATGAAGGTCGGGCCGATAATGGAAGAGATGCGCCGCCGCCCGAACAGATTCGCTCCCCTGCTCGTCCACACCGGCCAGCACTATGACGAGTCGATGAGCGATGCCTTCTTCGAAGACCTCGACATCCCCCGCCCCGACATTAACCTTGAGGTAGGGTCAGCCTCTCATGCCGAGCAGACCGCGCGAATAATGATGGCCTTTGAACAGGTCTTGAAACAGCACCGGCCCGATTGGGTCGTCGTGGTGGGCGATGTCAATTCGACGATGGCGGCAACGCTCGTCGCGGCGAAGATGCTCATTCGTGTCGCCCATGTCGAGGCGGGCCTTCGGAGCCGTGACCGCACGATGCCCGAAGAGATTAATCGCATAGTCACAGACGCGTTGGCCGATCTTCTGCTTACGCCTTCAAGGGACGCGGACGATAATTTGAGGGCCGAAGGAATCGCGCCTGAGCGCATACGTTTTGTGGGAAACGTGATGATAGATTCCCTGTTTCGAAACCTTGAGCGCGCGCGTCGGTCGGACATACTGGAGCGGATGGGTTTGGAGCCCGGCCGGTTCTGCGCGATGACTCTGCACAGGCCGTCGAACGTGGATGACAAGGGCGTGCTCGGCGGCATACTCGACGCGCTTGAAGCCATACAGCGCGCCATACCGATAGTATTTCCCATCCACCCGCGCACTCGCGCGCGGCTCGAAAGCTTCGGGCTTATGGAGCGAGTCGGGATGATGCCGAACCTTTTGCTTACCAGACCGCTCGGATACCTGGATTTTCTCCAGCTCTACTCGAACAGCAGCCTCGTGCTTACAGACAGCGGGGGGATTCAGGAAGAGACTTCGGCGCTCGGTATTCCTTGCCTGACGCTCAGGCAGAATACAGAGCGGCCAATCACGATCACCGAAGGCACAAACTGCGTCGTCGGGAATGACCCTGAAGCGATTACGCGCGAAGCGGCGGCTGCGCTGGGCCGTACAGTGGCGAAGGGGCGCGTCCCCGATTTGTGGGACGGCCACGCGGCCTCTCGTATTGTTGACGCTATAGAACAGGCGAGCATTTGACAGGTTGCTGATGCAGATGAGCCGCAACAGATCAGTATTCGGCATTCTTCCCGCGAGCCGCGCGACCACGCTCGCGGTTGCGACATCAGTCGCGGTCATCGCAGCCGCATCGCTCTGCGGCGTTGGAAAATACCGCGAAGCGGCGGCAGCGGCGATGGGCGCGCTTGGCATCGGCTGCGTCGTCGCTTTCGGGATCACCGTCGAAAGCGTGCTGATCGCCTGGCTCGTTACCACTCCCATAGCTTCCTACTTCATACGGTTCCCCACCGACCAATCGATAATCACATTCGACCGAGCGGTAATCGCAATGACGCTGCTTCTGCTGGCTGGTTCGCGGAAGCCGTCGAGCGGCAAGCGGTTTACCGCGTCAAGGTTCGAGATGTGCTGGGCCGCCGTCGCCGTCATCGCGCTGTTGAGCGCGCTCATTGCATCGAACAATTACCCTTATGCCACGCGAATGGCATTCGATTCCTTCGTGCTTCCCCTGGTGCTCTTTCACGTAGCGCGCTATCACTTCGACATTCGAGGAAGAGAGAGCCAGCTCGTGCTCGGCTTGATGGTGCTGGGGATCCTTTTTTTCACGACGGGCGCTTACGAATTCTTAACTGGCAATAACCTATTCCAGTACAAGGGCTCGGTGCTTGTCCGCGAAGGCGAGGTTAGAGTCAACGGGCCGTTCGCCGCCGACACGGCATTCGCCAACATATGTATGCTTGTGGCGCTTTTCTTACTCGCGGCACCGCGCGCGTTGCGTGTTAGCTTTGATAAGGCAGGCAAGTTCTTTTATGCGGTTGCGTTGTTGCTCGCCGGGGCGGGCGCAATGCTTTCACTCTTTCGCGCGGTCGCTATTTCGCTGCTTGTTTGCGGTCTGATGATAATTCTTCAACGCGGCAAGCAAACGGCTACAGGGCCACGGGTGATTTTAAAAAGAGCGCTGCCTGCGGTTGCGCTTGCGGCCATATTTGCGGTGATCGCGACGCTCGGCCAGATGACAAACGCAGAGCGCATCAGCGACCCGCGAAATGTTTTCGGGAGGCTCGCAACGTGGGAGGCCGCCGCGCAAATTGCCCTCGACAATCCGCTCACGGGCGTCGGCCTCGCAAATTACACCGACTACTTTCGCCAGAAGTACCGATGGGAGGATGAATCGGTCGAGACCGTAATGCAGGCGCGCGCCGCCGATTCGCCTCACTCGAACCTGTTATGGATAGCGGCTGATCTGGGTCTTCTAACCGCGGCGCTCTACGTTGCGGCGAATCTTTTTCTCTTTTTGATTGGCTGGCGCGCGCTCCGTCGCGCTCATGACGATCAAGCCCGCGCCGCCGCTATAGGTTTTATATCGCTTCTTGTCGCATACTGGATAACGGGGATCACGCTTGCGAGTGGTTATTATTCGGAACTGAACCTCTACCTCTTTTTCATGCTGGGGCTGCTCTCTAATAAAAGCCTGCTGCTGAATCGCAAGTCCCAGGTGTAACATGAAAGGCGCGGGAGATTGCATTGGCGGGTATCAAAGGGATTCGCAAAAAACTCAAGGGGCTGACGGCTCGCGAAATCGCGGCGGAGTCGCTTTTGCGCGCGCGCCGCGCCATCACTCATACGGCCAACCGGGCGTCCGGCTCAATCGATTCGGCATATGTTTCCGACGACGAGCTTAGTCGCTCGCTCGGCGGCGTGCCCATTTCGGAGATAGCCGAGCGGCTTCGCGAGCCGGGACGCATATCGATTACCGCGGGGCTTTCCGACCTGGAGGAGACCGCGAGGACCGTTAAGGAGTTCTTCCCCGAATCAGTGCGGCAGACAATTGAGGAGGCCGACGACATACTGGCCGGACGTATTCAGGTATTCGAGCATAAATGTGATGTTGGCAGACCTGTCGATTGGCACCGTGACCCGCTGAGTGGGACGCGCTGGCCGCTTGAGCACTTTACGCGCGTGCAACTGCGCCCGCGAGCCGGGGCGGACGCGCGCGCGGTGTGGGAGCTTAACCGGCTGCATCACCTCACGACGCTCGGCCGCGCTTACGCGCTCACCGGAGACGAGCGGTACACCGAAGAATTCCTTATACAGCTCGCCTCCTGGGTCGAAAAGAATCCTCCGGGCTTCGGCGTCAACTGGGTCGTCGCCATGGAGGCCGCCATCCGTTCCATCAACGCGATTGCCGCCTTCGAGATGTTCCGCCATTCACCGAATATCACTGACGACGCGGTAGCGTTGATCTTAAAAATGATCATCGCACACGGCGAGTTCATATCATCGAATCTTGAATACTCTCACATCGTCACAAGCAACCATTACCTTGCGGACCTGATCGGTCTTTTCGCAATCGGGCTGACGATTCCCGAGCTAAAGCAATCGCAAGGCTGGGCAAGCTACGGCGCGGAAAAGCTATTAAGCGAGATGCGCCGACAGGTGCTTCCCGACGGGGTAGATTATGAAGGCTCGACCGCTTATCACCGGCTTGTTCTGGAGATGTACGCGCTCTTTTTTGGAATCAGCCGCCAGGCAGGCATTGAGATTCCGGGCGAATGTTGGGAGCGGATAGAAGGGATGTTCGATTTTTCTCGCCATTACCTCAAGCCTGACGGGTCCGCGCCCTTGATCGGTGATAGCGACGACGGCCGCATTCTCAAATTCAAAAACAGACCGTCACCGGATCATTCATACCTCATGTCAATTGCGGCTGTGCTGCTTGAGCAGGACCGATTCAAGCGGTCCAATCATCTGGACGAAGAAGCCGTATGGTGGTTCGGCGCGGAGGGCCGCGAGGCATTCGAAAGCCTTGGCGTCGATGATCGAGAGATGGTGTCGCACGGGTACATCGACGCGCAGATTATCATTCAGCGATCCGGGCCGCTCTATTCGATAATAGACTGCGGCGACCATGGCGCGCGCGGGCGCGGCTCGCACGCGCATTCTGACGCTCTATCATTTGAGCTTTACGCGTTCGATCAGACTTTTTTGCGCGACCCCGGCACGTTCGTCTATAACGCGAGTCGCCGCTGGCGAAATCGCTTTCGCTCGACCGCTTATCACAACACTGTCCGCGTCGACGGGCGGGACATAAGCCGCATCGAAGAGGATGAGCTTTTCTCGCTTGGCCCAAACGTGCGCCCGGTCATCAACCTCTGGGAGGCGACGGCTGACCGTGACGTGCTTGACGCGGAGCACTACGCGTACGCAGGGAGCGGAGTTGCCGGTGACCCACCGGCGCATCCTGACCTTTGATAAGCGCGAGGGATACTGGATGGTCGAAGACCTCTTCACGGGCGAGGGCGAGCATGATTTCGAGTTCTTCTTTAACCTCGACGCCGGGCTCGACCATGTTTTGGAAGAGGACCAGCGCGTTACCGTGCGATCTCGTACACTCGGCGCTCGCAATTGTCCCCGTCACTGGCCACACGTTCGAATTGCGCGTCGAGCCCAGGTGGGTTTCTCCCGCATACGGGACGCGCCTTCGCTCATCTGGTATCATTTATCGTCTGATCGCCGAAGTGCCTTTCGAGAACATGTTTTTGCTCATTCCTTTCAGGCCCGGCGAAGAAGAAAAGGTACAGCAGATTCAGGAGGCTACCGTCAGGGCTTGAGACCGGCCTGCCTATACGATTCTTATGTGCGGAATTTGCGGCATATTTGAATATGGCACGAGCGAGCCACGCGTTACGGCGGAGCTGGTTGTGCGAATGCGCGACCAGATGGAGCACCGTGGCCCCGACGACGCCGGTCATTACATAAGCGCGGACCGTCGCGTGGGCCTTGGCAATCGCAGGCTCGCCATAGTCAACTTGTCGCCCGCCGGCCGCAATCCTATGCCGAACGAAGACGGCAGAGTTTGGATCACATTCAACGGCGAGATTTATAATCACGAGAAACTGTCACCCGGCCTGATCGAACGGGGCCACGTTTATCGCTCGCGGACCGATACCGAGACAATCATCCACCTGTACGAGGAGCGCGGCCTCGATTTCGTCGACGATCTCGAAGGCGATTTTGCGATTGGGATATGGGACGAGCGGGCACAAATGTTAGTGCTCGCGCGTGACCGGATCGGGGTCAAGCCGCTCTACTACACCATCGCGGGCGGCAGGCTGATTTTCGCCTCCGAGATCAAGTCGATACTTGAGCACCCGGAAGTCGGGCGCGACATGAATGAAGAGGCGCTTTATCATTACCTCTCGTTTTTGACGACGCCCGCGCCCGAGACGCTTTTCGCCGGGATCAACAAGCTGCCCGCCGGATGCATGCTCACTTGCACGGCGGGGGGCGATGTGAAGATCACCCGGTACTGGGACGCCATCGGCGTCGATTGCGATCACGACGAGCACGAGGCCGCGGGCGAGGTGCGAAGGCTGCTATCGGAATCAATCGAAAAGCGCATGATGAGCGATGTGCCGTTCGGCGTTTTCCTTTCCGGCGGCATAGACTCGACCGCGAATGTGGCTCTGATGGCCAGTTTCATGTCTCAGCCAGTTCGGACCTTCACCGTCGGCTTTCGCGATAATCCCGAGTATAACGAGATAGATCAGGCGCGAGATGTCGCGCGCGAATACGGCACCGACCACCACGAGATAATAATCAGCCAGCAGGAAATGCTCGACTTCCTGCCCGACCTGATATTTCACCAGGACGAGCCGATTGCCGACCCGGTCTGCGTGCCGATCTATTACGTCTCGAAGCTCGCTCGCGAGTCTGGGACAAAAGTCATACAGGTCGGCGAAGGATCGGACGAGTTGTTTTGCGGATACGGCGATTACGCCCGCTACCTGGAGATCCATGATCGATTGTGGAGACACTTAAGCCGGCTGCCGCGCTCGGCCCGAAGGGCGATGGCCGCGCTCGGCGAGGTGCTTCTGAACACGAGCGTCGAAGCCTTCCCGACAAGGTGGCGCAAGGCGACGCCGGACCTGTTGCGCCGGCTCGCCGAGGATGAAGAATTGTTCTGGAGCGGCGCGATGGTCTTCGATGAATCGCACAAGCGACTTCTTTTCACCCGCGCGGCCCGCGACCGAATAAACCAACGCCGGAACGGAGCGGGCGAGGTTTCGTCTTTTGAGGTCGTGCGCAAAGACCTGGACCGCCTGCTCGAATCAAGGCCCGACGCGGACGTCTTAGAGCGCATCATCTATTTGGAACTTAAGCTAAGGCTCTCCGAGTTACTGCTGATGCGCGTCGATAAGATGACCATGGCTACTTCTGTCGAAGCGCGAGTCCCGTTCCTCGACCACAAGCTTGTGGAGTACGCCATGGGGCTTCCTCGCGAGATGAAGTATCGCAACGGCGAAACGAAATACATACTCAAGCGCGCGCTTGAGGGAATAGTCCCCGAGCGAGTGATCAAGCGCAAAAAGCGGGGCTTTGGCGCGCCGATAAACGAGTGGATGCTTGGGCGTCTCGGCAGTTTTGTCGAAAGCTCGCTTATGAATTCGTCCTTACGCAGGCGCGAGCTGTTCGATTACGACTTTATAAAACGGATGTTGAGAGAGCATAAGGGCGGGAAGATCAACTACTCGTTTTTCCTGTGGAGTCTGCTGAACCTCAGCCTGTGGTATGACCACTGGATTGAAGGGGGCACATCTTCAGGCATGGACGGGGCCCTCAATTATGAGAGCCCGCGGCAAGCGGCGGTCATTTCTTAATCTCCAGGAGCGTTCTTTTATTGAAAGCAGAGGCGGAAACAGAATCGCCGATCCCAGCGGTCAAAGAGGTCCGGCCGACGGGGCGCAGGATACGCGTAGGAGAAACGGCCCGCCAGGCGGGCCTCTTGTTTTCAGCGCACACGGGATCTACGCTGCTGGGGTTGCTGATCACGATCATTCTTGGCCGGTGGATGGAGCCGGAAGAGATGGGCAGATTTCAATTCTGCCTTAGCTTCATCATGATTTCCGGGCTCTTCTTCGAAGCGGGCATATTCTCGGCGGGCGCGCGAATGCTCGCGCTCGTTCAGGGCGAAGAGCAGGAGCGCCGCGCCGTGGGCGCGCTCGTGATGCTGACGGCGATTTCGAGCGGCGCGTTTGCGCTTTTCCTGATCGCGGTGGCGGTCCCTGTCGAATGGATCTTCGAAAAGAGGTACGGTGGCTTTTTTTTGCGGCGGCGGCCCCGGCCTTCTTCTATCCATTTCAGCAGCTCATAGAACATACCTGCCAGGGGCTTAACCGGATTAGCCTGCTCTCGGCATTTCAGATACTTTCGGCCGCGGCCTACCTGCTGTTGCTGCTCCCGCTCGCGCTCACAAACAGGCTTGCCGCAGGAACGGCTCTGGCAGCCTATTTCGGGGGGCTGGCCGTAGCGACCGCTGTCGTCTTTTCGCGACTAAAGCCAAACTTCAAGGGTATCGCGGAATTTGTAAAGTTGACTCTAAAAGAAGTCCGCAGCTACGGGCTGAATGTCTATGTCGCCCGCGTCACGGGCGTGGTCACGACCAAGGCCGACCACATGGCGATAGCCTACTACCTGCCGGCGACCGCGCCGCTGGGTATCTATTCGATAGCCCAAAAGTTCACGCAGCCCATTGTGGTCTTGAGCCGCTCGGTAGCTCTATCCCGGTTCAGAGCTTTCTCGAAACTATCCGGGGTTCCACGGGCCATAAGCGGGTGGAATGCCCTGGTGCTAATCGTCTCGGGGGCCGGCCTTGTCATATTTGGACCACCAGTGATCAAGATGCTGTTCCCGAAATATACCGAGGCCGCGCCGCTGCTGGTCCCGCTCGCGGTCCTTCAAGTTTTCGCGGGACTGCTTCAGCCCTATATGATCTTCCTTGCCTCGCACGGGCGCGGCGTCGAACTGAGAAACACGCAACTCTTAGTCACGGCGACAAGCGTCGCGGGGTTGCTCGTTTCCGTTCCCAGGTTCGGCATCCTCGGGGCGGCCTGGACGGGCGCGGCGGCAATGGCGCTGGACTACGTGTTGCTGCTTTACTACTATTCACGGTTCAAGTCTGTGCTGGCAGCGAGCGATGAGAGCTGACGGATGAGACAGGAAAAGGAACAAAAGGAAAAGTTGGCGGCAGGCAGCGCCCTTCAGGCATCCTCGCTCGTCGCTAACCCATCCGGAGGTCAACAGTCGTCAGCCCTCAACTGGAAGGCGGCAGCGCGCGAGCAATGGGGGGCAAACCCCTGCGGCGCGCACGTGGCGAATAGATTAGAGTTCGGCACTCGCGAGTATTTTGACGCCATAGAGGCTTTTCGTTATAACGAAGCGTCGCCGTGGATGAAGGAAGAGATCGGCTTCGAAAAGTATCCGGGCAAGAGCTTGCTCGAAGTAGGCTGCGGGACGGGTACGGACCTTTTGCAGTTCGCTCGCGGCGGCGCCAAAGTAACCGGGCTGGACCTCACACCGCGCAGCATCGAGATTGTCCGCCGCCGCTTCGAGGTTTATGGACTTGAAGGCCAGTTTGCGATTGGCGACGCCGAAAACATCGCCTTCCCCGACGCGAGTTTCGACGTGGTCTATTCGTTCGGAGTGCTCCACCACACTCCTGATACCGAGCGCGCGATCTCGGAGGTCAGGCGCGTGCTGAAGCCCGGCGGAAAAGCTATTGTGATGCTTTACCACCGGACCTCGCTCTATTACTGGGGCGCGCTAATGTTGAAGCGAGGATTGTTTGGCGGCGACTTGTTCAAGCAAACGCCTTCAGAGATGATGAGCCGATACGTTGAATACAGCGAAACCGGCGGGCGGCCGCTGGTGAAGGCTTACACTCGTAATGAAGCGCGCCGATTATTTAAGGACTTCAGCCGGTGTGAGGTCAGCGTAAACCAGTTGACCCGCGGCGAGCTTGGCTCAATCGGCAGACATCTGCCGGAAGGCTTTTTTCAATGGCTGGCCCGCAAATACGGATGGAACCTCCTCATCAAAGCGACGCGGTGATACCTCCCCGGTCCATAAATCAAGAGTCCTCAAGCGCACGGGAGCGGATGACGACAATCGTTCTTGATCTATCGGCAGACAGGAGCGCCGTAAAAGGCTGGGTCGAGAAAAACCTCCCGGATGAATCGGTTCAAATAATAAGCAAGTCCCAATTGAAATGGGCTTCACGCCGTGACGCATTGAGGCAGGTAGCATCGCTCGAGCCGCGCCAACTGGTCATCTTCTCTTCGGACATAAAAGTACAGAGCCAGATCGGGCCGATGATCCTTTTTGGCGCGTTCGCGGGCGCACGCAGAATCATTGTAGCGGACCCTGACGGCGGTCGGATCGACCGCCGTCGAGCAGGCGCATTTCTGATCGAGGGGCCTAGACTGCTGGCCGAAATCCTTTTCGGCTACGGTTTCATCATCCCCGCCACGTGGGCCCTCACGCTCGGGATTGGCGCGCTGTTCGGGCTTCGCAAAATAATGCGGGCATCGCTTAAGAGGTATGAGCGCCAGAGTGGAACCGCGCTGTACCGTGCGTTGTACCTGCGCGCTACTCCGGTATCATCTTCCGCTCAGGTTGAATCGGGGGGCATGGCGGCGCACACCGCGGGATTCACAAACGGAGCGCTCGAGCTTGGCCACGATCTGACGGTGATCACGAGCGCGAGAGCAGGATTCAATGATCCCCGCCTCGATGTGACCATCATGCGCCCCGCCAATTCCATCAGCGCGACACGGGCGCTGTTCGAATTATGGAATAACCTTGTGTTTACGGGGGGCGCTATTAAACGCGTGGATGCGAGCAGCAAGAGTTTCGATTTCTTATACCAGCGATATAGCCGGTTCAACTGGACGGGGGTAGTACTTTCATTGATGACCGGACTGCCGCTTCTTCTCGAATTCAACGGGTCTGAAGTGTGGGTGAGCCGCAACTGGGACCCGACTGGCCAGCTCAGCCTGCTCGGAAAAATGGAGGCATTGAATCTGCGGGCAGCCGATGTAGTATTCGTCGTCTCGGAAGTAGAGCGACGGAATCTGATCGAGCGCGGAGTGCCGGAATCAAAGATCAGGGTGAACCCCAACGGTGTGAGCATTGAAGAATTCCGCCCGCATCGAGGCGGGGCCGAAATCCGCCGAAGACTCGGCATCGAAGATAAGATCGTCATCGGCTTTACCGGAACATTTGGCCCGTGGCATGGGGCTCCGGTGATGGCGCGAGCGGCTGAATTGGCGGCCAGGGGTTTTAATATGCACCTGATCTTCGTCGGCGACGGCGACGAGCGGGAGGAGACGGAAAAGATCGTGCGAGAAGCAGGCGTGAGCGCGACCTTTACCGGGAGGGTTCCGCGCGAGCAGGTGCCTGACTATCTGGACGCGTGCGATATTCTCATCTCGCCGCATAAGGGAGGAGCCGACGGCAGCGACTTTTTCGGCTCGCCTACAAAGCTATTCGAATACATGGCTATGGAGCGGCCGGTCATAGCGAGCCGCCTGGGGCAGCCGGCCGAGATAATCGAGGATGGGGAGAGCGGGATACTGGTTGAGTCCGGCAGCGCCGAAGGTCTTGCTCGCGCTATGAAGCGGTTGGCGGGCGACGGGCCGCTACGAGCGCGCCTGGGGGCGGCCGCGCGCGCGACGGTTGCGGCACGATACACCTGGCGACACAATGCCGGGCGCGTGTTCGAATCAATCGAAGAGATAACGTGATAAAGGACAGGTCAATAATCTGCTTTGCGGGCGAAGACTGGTGGTACCATCACCCGCATTCGAAGAACCATATAATGAGCAGGCTCGCCAGGGCTGGGAATCGGGTAATCTTCGTCAACTCTATCTCGATGGGCCTTCCATCGTTTTCGAGCCCCGACCTGTGGAGCAAGGTGAAGCGAAAGCTGGGAAGCTATGCCAAGGCCGTGCGCCGGACTGATGAAGGAATAATCGTAGTAAGCCCTCCGGTGCTTCCCTTCTATTCGAGCGCGACGGGCCGCGCGCTTAATAAGCGGCTCCTGACTTCGCAGATAAAGATGCTGATGATCCGTTACGAGATGCGCGATCCGATCCTGTGGATTGCCATTCCGACCGCGCGCGACGTTGTCGGCGCTCTTGGCGAATGCGCGCTTATATATCAAGTATCGGACAAATACGACGCCAACCGTATGGATCATGCGACCGGGGGCGAGGTGATTCGCGAGATGCACGAGGACTTGCTCGGCCGCGCGGATCTGATTTATTACTCCGGGCGAAAGCTTTTTGAAGAAGACCTTGCGGCGCACCCGGAGATCAAAGAGCGAGCCAGGCTGCTTGAGCAGGCGGTCGATTTTGAGCACTTCTCTTCGGCCACTTCTCGCGAGTGGATAGAACCGGAAGAGATTGCCGCGGTGCCACGACCGAGGCTCGGCTACTTTGGCGCAATCGAGAGCTGGTTGCTCGATCAAAAGCTAATTCGATATGTTTCCGAAAAACGTCCCGATTGGCATTGGGTATTGCTCGGATTGAAGGCCGCGCGTCTCGATATAGAGGATTTGCCGAACGTACACTATCTCGGCTCCAAACCTTATTCGGAGATGGCGCAATACGCCGCGTCATTCGATCTCTGCGTTCTGCCGTGGGTGACCGACAATGATTTTGTCAGCTACGGAAGCGCAATAAAGGTCCGTGAGTACATGGCCACAGGCAAGCCCGTTGTCATCACCCCGCTTTACGAATACGAGCGATTCGACGGCATGCTCAGGATTGCCCGCGGATATGACGACTTCATCGCAAAAATCGAGGATGCGCTATGGAACGATGACGAAGCGAAGAGCAAAGCAAGGCAGGAGGCTATGAGGGATGCTACGTGGGACGCGCGCACCGAACAGGTCAGCGATGACATGGCGGCGCTCTTAAGCAAGCAGCGGAAATAAGATTCTTGTCCGTTAAAAAAGAGACGAGGCCGGGGCAATAGTTGACCCCGGCCTTTGAATCGATAGTTTTTTGTCGATCAGATTAATGCTGCTTTGATGACCTGGCGCACCGATTCGGCGAAGATGAACTCGATCTCCTTGAGCAATTCCTTCGGCACTTCATCTAGATCGCGCCTGTTCTGATGCGGCAGAACGATGGTCTTAACGCGAGCGCGCCGCGCGGCAAGTACTTTCTCTTTGATCCCGCCGACGGGCAGGACGTTGCCGCGCAGAGTTATCTCTCCGGTCATCGCCACCGAGCGCTTGACGGGTCTGCCCGAAAGGGCTGAGACGAGCGCCACGGCGAGCGTCACGCCCGCGGACGGGCCGTCCTTCGGGATAGCGCCTTCGGGCACGTGAATGTGTATATCGACCTTGTTGAATTTCTCCGGGTCGATCCCAAGCTCCTCCGCGCGCGCCTTTGCCCAGGAGTATGCGGCCTGCGCCGATTCCTTCATCACATCGCCGAGCTGTCCGGTAAGCAAGAGCGTGCCCTTGCCGGATGTAAGCAGCGCTTCGATAAAGAGCACATCGCCCCCGGCAGGCGTCCAGGCAAGGCCGGTCGCCACGCCAACCTGGTCCTTCTTTAATATCTCGTCGGAGTACGCCTGCGGTATTCCGAGAAACTCCTGCAAATTCTTCTCGGAGACGCGGACCATCTCGGCTGAGCCTTCGGCGACTCGCCGCGCCACCTTGCGGCAGATAGTGGCGATGTGACGCTCGAACTGACGAAGACCCGCTTCGTGAGTGTAATTATGAATAACCCCCTTCAGGGCTGTGCGGCTGATCGAAAGATTGCGCGCGCTTATCCCATGCGCCTCTGTCTGCTTCGGTATTATATGGCGGCGGGCAATCTCGACCTTCTCTTCCTCGGTGTAGCCGGCGAGTCTTATCACCTCCATGCGATCGCGAAGGGCCGGCTGCACAGTTTCGAGCACGTTTGCCGTCGTCATAAACATGACGTTTGAAAGGTCGAAGGGGACGCTGAGGTAATTGTCGCGGAACGAAAAGTTCTGCTCGGGGTCGAGGACCTCAAGGAGCGCCGAGGAAGGGTCTCCGCGAAAGTCGGCTCCTACCTTGTCTATCTCGTCTAGCATTATAAGCGGATTGTTGGTGCCCGCTTGCTGTATGGATTGCACGATGCGGCCGGGCATCGCGCCAATGTACGTGCGCCGGTGGCCGCGAATCTCGGCCTCATCGTGCAGCCCGCCGAGGCTGAGTCGCTGGAACTTGCGGTTTATAGCGCGCGCGATTGATCGGCCGAGACTTGTTTTGCCGACGCCCGGCGGGCCCACGAGGCAGAGTATCGGCCCCTTAACTTTATCCTTTAGCTTACGCACGGCGAGCGATTCGATTATGCGCTCCTTGACCTTTTCGAGACCGTAGTGGTCTTCGTCGAGTATCTCCTGCGCCCGCTTTAGCTCAAGGTTCTCTTCCGATGCTTTAGACCACGGGAGATTGACCATTACGTCGAGGTAGTTGCGCAGGGTGGCGGCTTCGGCCGCGTCCGGGTGCATGCGCTCAAGCTTGCGTATCTGCCGCTCGACCTCTTCTTCGACCTGTTGTGGCATCTTGGCTAGGGCCATCTTCTCGCGGTACTGCGCGATCTCTTCGGCCAGCTCGTTGCCCTCGCCCAGCTCCATCTGGATCGCCTTGAGCTGCTGACGGAGATAAAACTCCCGCTGGGTGCGATCAATCTCGCCCTTGGCCTGCGTGTTGATATCCTGCTGCACGAGCAGCACGTTGATCTCTCGCGCAAGCAGCTCGTTGACCCGCCGGAGCCGGTCGGCCGGGTCGAGCTTTTCAAGCACGCTCTGCGCGTCCGCGACTTTTAGCTCAAGATTGGACGCCGCGACATCCGCGAGCCTGCCCGGATCTTCGAGGTTGGCGACAATCGCCATGACCTCGGATGAAATGTTTTTGCCTAAAGTGATAGCGCGTTCGAGAGACGCGCGGACATTACGGGTAAGCGCTTCGAGCTCAAGCTCGTCGGTCTCCGGCTCGGCTTCCGTTAGCGACTCGATGTGGGCGACGAGGTGCGGCTGGCCTTCTTCGAAGCGGGCGACGCGCGCGCGGCTTAGACCCTGGACCAGGATTCGTATCCGGCCATCCGGCATCTTTAGCATGCGCATGATGACCGCGGCGGTTCCGTAATCGTATAGGTCAGGGCCGGACGGTTCTTCCTTTTCGAGGTCCCGCTGCGCGACGAGCATGATCATGCGGTTCTCTGCAAGGGCCTGCTCCACGGCGCGTATCGAGCGCTCGCGCTGCACAAAGAGGGGGACGATCATGTACGGGAAGATGACGATGTCCCTTAGAGGCAGCACCGGCAGCGAGTCCGGCACTTTAAGCTGCTCGTCCGGTTGTTCAATTTGAATTCCTTCAGTTTCAATCAGTGATGACATATAGGCCTATTTATCCTTCGATGAAATTGTAAGGGGCGCGATGGCGAGTGACAAGAAGGAAACCCGCGTTGAGGCGGGCAGCGGCGCATGAAGTTAATGCGGCAATGGCGCGCCAGCGGCCGACCGCGGGCTTGATTTAAGCTAAAATGGGTAGCCCGGCCGGAGAATTATTTTTCCTTCACGCGGCCGGTTCGGACGAGGGAGCGCAACTCGCTCATGAATTCTGAAACGTCCTTGAAGTCCAGATAGACCGACGCGAACCGCACATAGGCTACCTTGTCCAGCTCCTTGAGCCGGCGCATGATGAGCTCCCCGACCTTCTCGGTCGAGCGCTCGCGCTCGCGCGACTCCTGGACATATTTTTCGATGGAATTGACGAGCGCCTCGATCTTCGGCATCGGTATAGGCCGCTTTTCGCATGCTTTCATCACGCCCGCCAGGACCTTTTCGCGAGAGAACGGCTCGCGGGTGCCGTCCTTTTTGACGACCATGTAAGGTATCTCGTCTATACGCTCATAGCTCGTAAAGCGGCGCTCGCATCTCAGGCATTCGCGCCGGCGGCGAATGACATCCCCTTCGCGGCTCTCGCGCGAGTCAACAACCCTATCTTCGAGGTGCGCACAAAACGGACATTTCATACGCTCTTCCCACGCTATTTAAGATTGGCGAAAGCCGGCTCGACGGGCATCCTGCGGGCGAGATCGGCCCTCACTTGAGTGATTGCTTTAACCGGGGAGAATCACGGCATCATGATTATCCTGGTCAGAAGCGACTGGTCCGAATCTATCATTCTCGTGCCGCTCGCCGATGCGTCTGAGCCGGTCGAGCGACAGCCCGCTCTTTGCTATATAAAAAAGACCAAAGACGGTCGCGGGCGCAAAGAGTATGGGGTGAAGTATGATCGCGACCGACGCGGCGTGCGATTGATCGACGCCAAGAAACATAAGCGCGGTGGCCGTCGCGATGTGGAACGGCCCCGTGGCGCCGCCCGGCGTAGGCACGACCGAGCCCAGCATTGAGACTCCCATGACAAAGACGGCCCCGGTGAAAGGCACGATCTCGTAGCCTATCCCGAAGGCGCGCACGACGAGCAGGTGCGCGGCCGCCACCATAAGCCATAACAACACCGTATAAGATACGGTGACGGTAAGCTCGCGCGCATTATGCAGAACCGAGAGTCCTTCGGAGATATGCTTGAGGAGGTCCAGCAGCGCGCGGGCGATATTCTTCGGCAACCGCGCGAGCTTGCGTTCAAGATACCGCAACGCGCCTTCGCGATGAGCGTGGAAGGCCCACAGGCCGTAGATACCAGCGGCCGCGGTTAACAAAAGTATGATGCCGGTGATCTTAATCCACCCGAACTGCCGCTGCGCTTCAAGGTCGCGTGGTTCTTCAAAGAAAACGAGGTTGACCGCGAAGAAGAGCACGACCATAGCCATATCGAACACGCGCTCGATCATAACGGTCGCGTAGCTTGCCGAGAGGGGGATTCGCTCTTTGACGGAGAGCACGGCAGGCCTGACAATAATCTCGGCGGCGCGGCCCATGACGAAAAGCGCGGAAAAGCCGATCATCGTTGCGCGGAAGAGCGCGCTGAGCGGCGGGTTGGCTATGTCGGCGAGCAGGGCGCGCCACCTCAGTACCCGGACGAAATAGGTGCCGACCAGAAGCGCGACCGCGAGCCCGAGCAGGGTCCAATCGGCTTTGCGCACCTCGCTCCAGACCTGAGCCCAATCAAGCTTGTGGGCAAACCAGTAGAGGAAGCCGGCGCCTACGGCGAGGCCCAATATAGTTTTCAGTCTGCCTGTCACAGATTTTTGATGGTCCCCGTGTTATACTATTGCCGGTTTCAGGGTGATGGTCCGAGACGGCTGACTTCGCCCTGAGTAACAGCAGACAGCCGCTACGGACTGTATCAAGCGGGGATTCTAGCACAAAATATTGCCCCGCCGCACGCTTTTCTACATATTGTGTCCGGCGCGGGTGGGCGATTCGTTGAAACATTCTTAGTCAGCGTCTCGTTTAGCGAGTTTGGAAGACTTCGGTAATAATAACGATAGCTTGCGAGAAGGCGACAGGTGGGAGTAAGACTTGCGTTGACATCGAACGATGCTGAAATTGTTCAGCGTTGTATCCAAGGAGACCAGCAGGCATGGTCCGAGATCGTGCGCCAATACTCGCGCCGAATCTACAACCTGGCCTATCGGTTTACTTCAAGCCATGGCGCGGCTGAAGACCTGACGCAGGAGGTCTTCATTCGAGTCTATAAATCGCTCGCGCAGTACGACCCTAGCCTTGGCGATCTATCGAACTGGTTGATGCGGCTGGCGCGTAATCTGATAATTGACGATTACCGCAAGCGGCAGAGAACCCCCACGGATTCGGGCGACGACCTGGCCGACCACGAATACCATCTCCCGGCGGCCAGCGATAGTCCGCAGAGAACGCTGGAGCGCCAGGAGCGCAGGCTTCAGGTGCTCGCCGCTATAAACAAGCTCTCTCCGGACCTGCGTGAATGCGTCATACTTCGCGACATCGAGGAGTTGACCTATCAGGAGATCGTGGACCTGCTGAGGATACCCGAAGGGACCGTTAAGAGTCGCATTAATCGCGGCCGAATCGAGCTGGCGAAGATTTTGCGTAGGATGAAAGTGAATCCTGATTGAGACGGCTGCGGGCCTGGCCCCCACGGGGATCGAAGCCAGGCTGCTCTCTCTGGCCGTTTGTTATTCGCACAAAATCGAACCAATCGGGCCGCGAAGAAGTAGCGCGGGGCGGCCAGAGGTTTGAAGATGGAGGGTGGGGCACCCCACTGAAGAAGTATGGATTGCAGGAGATTCGAGGACGAGCTCAGCAACTATATCGACGGCCTGCTCGGCAAGCTTGATGCCGATGCCTTCCGCGCGCACGCGCTGGCGTGTCGCGACTGTCGAGGACTTTTTGACGAAGTAAAAAGCGCCCTCGTGGAATGCCGCGCCGACCAGGATGCCGCGCTCCCCTGCTCTCTCGAAGACGCGCTCGCGTCAATCCCCGATCTATATGCCTCGCTCGGCTGCGAGAGCTTCCGTGAATTGATCACGGAATTTCTCGACGGTTACGTGCCGGCGGGAACCTACGAGCGGTTCGAGATACACGCCTCAAACTGCGACGAATGCTCGCTGCTGCTGACGGACGTAGTGCTGGCAGTCGCGGCCTGTCATTCGGTCCATACCTATGAGAATAACGAGGCGCCCGAAGCGCTGATAGAAAGATTGTTGGCGGTGATGCCGGAAAGAGCGATGCCGCTTCGGCGCAGGATTGCCGACCGCGTATCGGGGCTCGCGACGCGATTACTGCCGCGCTCGACAGATGATTCGAGGTGGAGCCTTGCCACGGCCTTCTCGCTCAGCTTCGCCATCTGCATAGTACTCTTATTCAGCGTCTCGGACGACGGGACGCTTTCGGGCGTCTATCGGCAGGTAAGGGTCAAGGCGGCTGAATACTATAGCCGGGGGACCGACATTTACTCGCAAAAAGACGAGGTCGTCGCCCGGTTTGAAGAGGTCGGGCAGGAGATAGGCCAGCTCTGGAATTCCCTCGGCGGCGAGTAACCTCCCCGGCGCACTCTGCTTACAAAATCTTTTAAACATTCTCGTTACGATGCTGATTCCTTGCCGGCCGCGTTCCATTTACCGAACCCCGGCTCGGCTCTTAGCGTTGTAGAGTGAGAGGCAATTATCTAGATTCTTCAGGACAGGAACAGAACATGTATTGCTCATATCACACTTCAAACAGAGCGCGGGTTCAATGCTCGATCTGCACCCGCGCGCTTTGCCCGTCCTGTGACCACAGGATAAAGGGCCATCCATATTGCGAAGACTGCATCGTTAACGGCATCGACAGCATCTCCCACAGGCGCGGGGAGAGTGGCAAAGGCAAAGGGCAGGCGAGACTCGCCGCGCTGCTCGCGCTATTGCCCGGCATGGGTGCTGTCTATAACAGGCAGAACCTCAAAGCGGTGATCCATTTCGTAGGCGTGGTCGGTTTATTCCAGTTCGCCAGCCTGAACATAATCCCGGGCGCTTTCTCTCTGGCCGGAATCATTGTTTACCTCTACTCGATAATAGACTCGTATCGCACGGCTCAATTGATCGCGCAAGGCGGGAGCCCGGCCGCGAATGAAGAAGAGTTCAAGCGCTCGCTCGTTAAGCACGCTCCCGCCATCGGGCTGGTGCTCATGTTGATTGGCGGCGTCATCGTCGCTCGCACGATCTGGCAAGTGAGCTTTTCGACCATGGCGCGAATCTTTCCCGTCTTTTTGATCATCCTGGGCGGGTATCTGCTTACCAGGTACTTCAAGCGTTCCAGCAATCCGGCGCCGGGTGACGATTATTCAAGACAGCGAGATTACCCTCTACTGCCTGACCGGTTCGAGGAAAAGACTACGGGCAACGTGAGGCGGATGACGAGACCCGGCGGGAGGTAAGGCTGGTAGTGAATTCGCCAGGAAACAATCGAAGAGGGTTGCTGCTGTTCGGCCTACTGCTAATTACGGGTGGGTTGTTGCTCGCTCTGCCCGCCAGCCGCGCGATGGCCGTCGACTGGCTGATGAAGCTCTGGCCGATTTTTCTCATATGTGCGGGCGTAATTCGCGTCATGGGTTTTGCGGTCGAGCGCAAGCCCCGTTCTCCGATCGGCGGGACGGTGCTGATCGCGGTGGGCATGCTCTTTCTGGCAGGCCGCCTTCACGCCGACCTTAACGTACTTCAGGTTTACGGCAGGTATTGGCCAGTGCTACTGGCGCTGTATGGCTCTGTCGAGTTGATCAGGTTCTACACGCACCGGCACACGGACCGCTCGCCGGCTCGCGTCCTGACTGTAGGGCGGGCGCTGGTCATACTCTCGATCATACTGACCGGCGTTGTCGCTAACCGCCTGGCTACAAATCCCTCGGTGTTGTCCGCGCTTCGACTCCCTGACTTTCTCAACAGTATAAGAGACGCGGTGGTCGGCAAGAGCTTCGTCTTTACCGACGAGCCATTTGTCGCCGCGGGGCTTGCCGCGGGGGCAAGGATAAATATCAATAACCGCTACGGTAACGTGAGGGTAAAAGGCGGCGGCGAAAAGCTGCGCGTAACGCTCTCAAAAAGCGTCCGCGCCTGGGATGAAGAGGACGCCGCAAAGACGGCACGGGCAATAAAGCTCCAGGTGAGTCAATCCGGGAACGGTTTTAACATCTCGACAAATCGCGAGCAGTCTAGCGACCAGTTCACGACGGACCTTGATATAGAGCTGCCTTCCGAGGTGGCGCTTGTTCTGACGGGCGGCTATGGGACTATGTCGGCCGATCGGATCACCGGCGCGGTGCAGGTCAAGGCGAGCCACTCGGACGTGAGGCTCAACGGGATTACCGGCCCTGTCGGGCTTGAGCTGAGTTATTCGAACGCGTCCCTGGAAGATGTTATCGGGAATGTCGAGATGGAGGGCGCAAAGCGCGCTTCACTTATAAATATAACCGGAGAGGTAAAACTGTCCGCCAGCAACGGCGCGGTCGAACTGCGAGGCATTTCTGGCGAAGCGAAGGTGGACGCTCCGTTTTGCGCGATCGTTGCCGTAGGTCTCGGGTCGCGGGCCGAGCTTAGCACCGAACACTCAAGGGTCGAGGTCAATCAGACCGCCGACCTGGAGATCAAAGCTCCTCATTGCCAGATCAGGGCATCAGAAGTCGCCGGCGATCTGGATATATCATCTTCGCACGGCCGTATTGATGTATCGGGCATCGCGGGAGAGCTTCGAATCTCCGCCCGGCAAAGCTCCGTTTCGGCCGAAAAACTACAGGGGCCTGCCGATATTTCCACCTCTCACGGTGAAGTCATCGTCAAGGACTTCAATAGCGCGATCAACGTCGAGACCAGCTATCGCGATGTCGCGCTTGAAAGCGTCGCCATCCCCGAAGAGGACATAATCGTAGAGAACGATCATGGCGCAATAAGACTTGTCCTGCCACGCGCGAGCCAGTTCCAACTCGACGCCGATAGCGATAACGGCAGGGTCAGGCCAATCGGCTTCGGCGACGCCTCCAGTAAGCCTGGCAGCCGTCTTATCGGCGGGTTCGGCTCGGACGGGCCAACTATCAAGCTAAAAACTTCGTACAAGGATATTGTAATCACAGCAAACGGCTCGCGTCAGGCTCAGGCAAACGGCCGCGTCAATTGAGCCTTCGCGACAAGGAACTTTTTCCGATAAGGAGATTGAGAATGGCCATCATTCGATTCATTTTCAGCATCATCGCTTTCATCATAGCGGTGAAGATACTATCGTTCGCGATTGGCGCAACGATGTTCATCCTGCAAGCGGTAGGATTTCTAATCGTGGCGGGGCTTGTCGTCCTGGCGATATGGATTCTCTACAGGATCTTTTTCCCGCGCGATCAGGTCAACGCATAACCGGCCGGGCGGAATAACGACGACGGACTCACGCGACGTTTTTCCGCCCGCGTTTCAGCCCGAAATCCAGATTTTCCAATTTGTTGCGATTTTCGTAAATCCGCGCCATACTGACCCATAATTATTGCATTGCTCCTACCCGGTATGATAACTTGCCGTACTGTTTGAGCGGTTGCCCCTTCTATATATAAAAGCAGTAAAGCTTTACAGCTCTGAGTGTTGCTGTTGGACATTGGCAACATTCCAATACTCTGATAAAGAGCTAAGGAGATGCTAGATGTCGGACGATAGACGACCGTTTACGTTTCTGTTCGCGTCCCCCTCGAAATCCACCATAAAAAAAATAAGCATTCATCACAGCCTTTTGTACGCAATGTGTGGAGTCGCATTCCTTGCAGCCGTAGTGCTCACATTCGGCCTCGTCAGGATGGCCCGGCACGAGGCGCTCAACATCGAATATCTCTCGGTCAAGGCTGAAAACGAGCGGTTAAAACAGGACAACGACGCATACCAGAATAACTACACAAAGCTAAAGAGCCAGATATCATACATAGAAGATATGTCGAAGGAGCTTGCCCGGCAGGCTCGGATGGAAAACGTTCCGGAGATTGATGATCAGATAGGCATGGGCGGCCCGGAGACCGTGTCATCCTTAACCCGGGCGGCGGATGAGCTTGAGCGCGGGGTGAGACAGATCAACGACCGTCTGCGGTCTGACCTGTTGCGGCTGGCGTCGATCCCTTCAGGGTTTCCGGTCAACGGATATGTCACCGATGGGTTCGGCATACGCCACAACCCGTTTAGCGGCGAAGGTCGCGAAACTCACGAAGGGCTTGATATTGCGGCCGATTTCGGCACCCCGGTCAATACGACCGCCGACGGCATCGTCGTCCACGCTGCGCCTTACGCCGGGTATGGCAACCTCGTGATCGTCTATCACAGCAACGGCATAACGACGCGCTATGGCCATCTTTCCAAGATCACGGTGCAGCAGGGCCAGCACCTAAAGCGCGGCGAGCAGATCGGGCACGCCGGCAGCACCGGTCGGTCTACGGGCGTCCACGTTCATTACGAAGTCCGGCAGAACGACCAGCCGCTTGATCCTATGCGTTATATAGGGCAGGCCCGCCCTTAGAATGTTCGGCTAAGGGTAATCCGTAAGCGTCCGGTTCATTTTGAAGACAGTTTGGTGAGACACTTCCCCGCCTCGAATGCGCCTATTTTGACATCGCGCACCCCGCCGCCTCAACTGCTTGACACCCAAATTCGGCAGGCGATAAGATGCCTAGTTAATAAGACGCGGCCTTTTTTCACCGTGGACACACGCCGCACAAAAACAGCGACTCATGCTCTTTTGAGATGATTAATTATATTCCGATCCTTTTAATCTTTATCTTCGCCGCCGGGATGGCCTCGGTCATTATACTTCTCTCAAGGCTGGTCGGGAGGGGCCGCCCTAACCCCGCAAAACTCATGCCTTATGAATGCGGAGTGGAGCCCGTGGGTACGGCCCGCGAGCGCCAGTCGGTGAAGTTCTATCTGGTGGCGATGATCTTTCTACTGTTCGACATAGAGGCTGTCTTCCTTGTTCCGTGGGCTGTTGTCTTCCCCGGCGTGCTCGCCGACCCCATATATCGCCCGCTAAAGTACCTTTTTTATGGCGAGATGATGGTCTTCATGGCTGTCCTTTTCGTGGGTTTGATCTACGTGTGGCGCAAGGGCATACTTGAATGGAACCGTTAGAGCTGGCCGCGGTCGTGAAGTCTTGAGACTGCCCAATCCTCGTTCACACTTATGACTATAGAGCTGCTTCTTGAGTGGATAATCAAAACCGCGGTCATCCTCTTCGTACTCGTCACATCTGTCGCCTACGCGACTCTTCTGGAACGCAAGGTGATGAGCTGGATTCAGCTCCGGGTTGGCCCCAACCGCGTCGGCCCCTGGGGGCTTCTTCAACCGGCGGCCGACGGATTGAAGTTCATATTCAAAGAAGACATCATACCGCTGCAAGCTAATCGCTGGCTTTATGTCGCGGCGCCCGCGGTCTCAGTCATTCCCGCGATGATGACCCTCATCGTCATCCCGTACGGCAGCGAGGTCTTTGGCGTGACGCTGCACGTTACGCGCATGAACGTCGGGCTGCTCTACGTGCTCGGTCTCACGTCGGTCGGCGTCTATGGCATCGTGCTCGCCGGGTGGGCTTCCAATAACAAGTATTCTTTGATGGGCGGGCTGCGCTCCAGCGCCCAGATGATCAGCTATGAGCTTGCGCTTGGCCTTTCGATTGTTTCGGTATTGCTCTGGGCCGGCTCGCTTGACCTGGTTGCGATTGTCGAAGCACAGGCGGGCTACTGGTGGGGCTTTATACCAAGATGGAACGCCCTGCGTTTTCCCGTAGGCACATTCGCTTTCATTATTTTCTATATCGCGGCGCTGGCCGAGACAAATCGCACGCCGTTCGATCTGCCCGAAGCCGACTCGGAGCTTGTTGCCGGCTATCACACCGAATACTCCTCGATGAAGTTCGCGCTGTTTCAGATGGCGGAATATATCAACCTCATCACGGCGTCTTCGATGGGGGCGACCCTGTTTTTGGGCGGGTGGAACGGGCCCTGGGTCGGGCGGTTCCCCGCGCTGAGCCTGGTCTATTTTCTTATCAAGGTCTTTGTGCTCATTTTCATCGCCATGTGGATTCGCTTCACCGTCCCGCGCTTCCGGTATGACCAGTTGATGCGCTTCGGCTGGAAGGTGCTGCTGCCGGCGGCGATCATAAACATTATTCTCACGGCGACCGTGCTTTTACTGATTCGGTAGGGAGCAGGTATGGAACAGGTTCTGTTTGCGGTCTTCGCATTCATAGCAATCGCGTGCGCGCTAAACATATTGCTCCAGCGCAATCCGCTCTACTCGGCGCTCTCGCTGATCGGCACGCTCGCCTGCCTTTCGGCGCTATACGTGATGCTGAGGGCGCAGTTCATCGCCGCGATTCAAATAGTCGTCTATGCCGGCGCGATAATGGTGCTGTTCGTCTTCGTGATTATGCTTTTGAACGAGCCGAAGGACGTACCGGTAATCGAGAAGGCGAAGGGCTTGCGCTACCTGGCGATTCCGTTCGCGGGTCTGTTGATCGCGGAAACTTTTTACGTGATTCGCATGGTTCCCGACATACAGATGCCGCCGCTGCCGGCGCAGGATGCCGACCGGGCGATAGGCACTACCTGGAGCATCGGCACGACGCTATTCACCGACTACCTGTTGCCTTTCGAGGTCACGTCGGTGCTGATTCTTATGGCGGTCGTGGGCGCGATGGTCCTGGCTCGGCGCGAGGGCGATTAGTTATTTCAAATCTCAAATCTCGAATTTGAGATCATCAGGTTGGAGAAAATATGGTTCCGCTAGCATGGTACCTGGGGCTTTCGGCGCTGCTGTTTACGATCGGCGCGGTGGGAGTCTTCATCAAGCGAAACACCATAACGATATTCCTTTGCATAGAGCTGATGCTCAACGCGGTCAACCTGACGCTCGTGTCGTTTTCGAGTTTTTTCGGCGACACCGGCGGCCAGTTGTTCGTCTTTATCGTGATGACGGTTGCGGCGGCGGAGGCCGCGGTCGGACTGGCAATCATCATATCGATATTCAGGAATCGCGAATCGCTCAACGTTGATGAAGCCGACACGCTGAAGTTATGAGCGAATCAGTCAACTAAGGGTGTGAACCAGATATGCTTTCGGCAATAATACTCGCGCCGCTCGCGGGCGCGGCCATACTCGGCCTCTTCGGCAAGCGCATGGGCGAGCGGATGATCGGGCTGATCGCGTGCTCGACCGTCGCGGTCTCGGCCGCCCTGTCGCTATACCTCTTCTTTTCGCACCATCACGAGCTTGAAGAGGGTCGAAAGTTTTACGAGTACCTCTTCACCTGGATAAATGTAGGCGGATTTCGCGTCGGATTTCGCCCTGCTGCTCGACTCGCTCTCGGCAATCTACATCGTCTTCATAACCTTTGTCGCTTTCTGGATTCACGTCTTCGCGACCGGCTATATGCGCGGGGATGCCGGGTACTGGCGCTTCTTCGCCTACCTGAACCTCTTTATGTTCGCGATGCTGACGCTCGTGCTTGCCGACAACTTTCTGTTGATGTTCGTCGGCTGGGAAGGCGTGGGACTCTGTTCGTACCTGCTGATCGGCTACTACTTCACGAGAGACTACGCCAACGACGCCGCGAAAAAAGCATTCATCGTCAACCGCATCGGCGATTTCGGCTTCGCGCTCGGCGTGATGCTGCTCTTTACTCTTTCGGGCACGATCTTTTATTTCGACGACCCGTCGCGCGGCGTCAGCGGCGCGTTCAACTGGGCGATGAACCAGCCGGTAGACCCGCTGACGGCGGGCGTCATATTCGCCGGCGGCATGACTTCGATAGCGGTGCTTCTTTTCGTCGGCGCAACAGGCAAGAGCGCGCAGATTCCGCTCTTCGTCTGGCTGCCCGACGCGATGGCCGGGCCGACTCCCGTCAGCGCGCTCATACACGCGGCGACGATGGTCACGGCCGGCGTTTACATGGTCGCGCGGGCAAGCTCGATTTACACCCATGCGCCGACGGCGATGTTGATAATAGCCGTCATCGGAGCGGCGACCGCGCTTTTCGCCGCTACCATCGGCCTGGCGCAGTGGGACATAAAAAAAGTCCTCGCTTACTCGACCATATCCCAGCTCGGCTATATGTTTCTGGCGTGCGGCGTCGGCGCTTTCACCGCGGGCATTTTTCACGTCTTCACGCACGCATTCTTTAAGGCGCTGCTCTTCCTCGGGGCAGGCTCGGTAATCGTCGGAATGCATCACGAGCAGAGACATGCGGCGGATGGGCGGGCTGAAGAAGTACATGCCTATTAACGTTCCTGACGATGTTTGTCGGATGGCTCGCCATATCGGGCGTCCCGCTCTTTTCAGGCTTCTTCAGCAAAGACGAGATTCTTTATCGCTCCTTCGTGGCAAGCGGATTGCCCGACCCGTTGCCGAAGCTGCTCTGGGGGATCGGCGCGGTGACGGCGCTGCTGACGGCCGTCTACATGACGCGGCTTATGGTTCTGACCTTCTGGGGCAAGGAGCGATTCGACACGCACGCCACAGAAGGCCACTCCGGACATCACGACGACGAGCATCACGGGGGGCCGCCGCGCGAATCGCCGCGCTCAATGGTCCTGCCGCTCGTGGTGCTTGCCGTCGGCGCTGCTTTCGCGGGGTTCCTTGGCGTGCCCGAAGGTCTTTCGGGCGGTGTCATCCCAAATTACTTCGAGCATTTTCTTGAGCCTTCAATTGCTCACGCGCCGGACGCGCACGCCGCGGTCAGCGCGGCCGCGCCTGCTTCATCGCACGGGGGTGAAGACCATACGACTGAGATCATCTTGACGGTCATCTCCTCGATAATCGCGCTCATTGGCATTGGTCTGGGCTGGGTCTGGTTCAATCGAAACCCGCTGTGGCAGCCGCCGCGCCTGCTCGAAGAGAAATACTACGTCGATGAGGTCTATGACGCGGCGATTATAAACCCCGTCAAGGTCGGCTCGATCAAACTGCTCTGGCGGTTCATCGACGTCAAGATAATTGACGGCGCTGTAAACGGCGCGGGGTACATGGCCAGCCAGATGGGCAACCTTTTCAGGTCTCTGCAAACAGGGCTTGCGCGCAGCTATGTCGCGCTCGTAGTCCTCGGCGCGCTGATCATCATCGGCTATTTCGTTATGCGGTAGGCGGCGGTAAGGGACTGCTATGAATTACATTCTGACAATTATCACTCTGTTACCGCTTGTCGGAGCGATTGCGCTCATCTTTGTAGGCCGAGGCGACAGAACAGAATGAAAACGCGCTGCGGTGGGCCGCATTAATCATTTCGCTCGCGACCTTCGTTTTGTCGCTAGTCTTGCCGATTCGCTTTAACCCGGCCGGCGGGCTTCAGTTCGAAACGAACGTCCCCTGGATAGAGGCATTCAATTTCGGCGCGCGATACCACGTCGCCATAGACGGCCTGAGCCTCTGGCTCGTCGTGTTAACGACCTTTCTTGTCCCGCTCGCCATCATATCGTCGTGGCACTCGGTCCATTTCCGAACGCGCGAGTTCCTGATGGCGATGCTCGCGCTCGAAACCGGGATGATAGGCGTATTCGTCGCGATGGACATGATCTTGTTCTACCTCTTCTGGGAGGTGATGCTCGTGCCGATGTATTTTCTGATCGGCGTCTGGGGCGGCGAGCGGAGAATATATGCCGCGGTAAAGTTTGTGATATACACGGTGGTGGCATCGTTATTGATGCTTGCCGGAATAATCGCGCTTTACTACATGCACGGGGCCGCCACGGGCAACATATACCTTCGACATCGCGACGATCACAGCCGATACCCGGACATATGGGTTTCTGGACCCGGTCTCGCAAAGCTGGCTCTTCTGGGCCTTCGGGCTGGCCTTCTTCGTAAAGGTCCCGCTCTTCCCTTTCCACACCTGGCTTCCCGACGCGCACGTCGAAGCGCCGACCGCCGGGTCCGTCATCCTTGCCGGCGTGCTGCTAAAGATGGGCACATATGGCTTGATGCGATTCAACCTGCCGATCTTTCCCGACGCCTCGCGCGAATGGGCGCCGCTCATCTGCACGCTGGCCGTCATCGGGATCATCTACGGCGCGCTCGTCGCGATGGTGCAGCCGGATATGAAGAAGCTCGTCGCCTATTCATCGGTGAGCCATCTTGGGTTCGTGGTGCTGGGCATATTCTCGTTCACCGAACAGGGCATGCAGGGCGCGCTCTACCAGATGCTCAACCACGGCGTTTCGACCGGCGCGCTCTTTATGATCGTCGGGATGGTCTATGACCGGCGGCACACCCGGCAGATCGCCGAATTCGGCGGGCTCGCAAGCGTCATGCCGGTCTATTCGGCGCTATTTTTGATCGTCACGCTGTCGTCAATTGCGCTTCCCTTGCTAAACGGGTTCGTGGGCGAATTCCTCGTCCTGGTCGGCACTTTCACCTCGACGACGCTCCCGAACGCAAAGCTGTTCGGGGCGCTCGCCGCGATCGGAATGATACTGTCGGCGGTCTATATGCTGTGGATGTACCAGCGAGTTGTATATGGCGAAGTTCGAAACCCCGAGAACAAGCACCTGACCGACATAAACACGCGCGAGCGGCTCGCGCTTGCCCCGATGATCGCCCTGATTTTTTTCATGGGCATCTACCCGAACCTGTTCTTGTCGCGCAGCGACGCGGCCATAAAGGCAATACGAGCGCGCGTAGTATCCGGAGATCGAAGCGAGCGGCCGGCGAGCATACTCGCGCAGGAATAAAGATAAAAAGATGAATCCGAACAGTGTAGGAATCGATTATCACGCGATATTGCCGGAGGCGATAACCGCCGCGGTCGCGATCATCATAATGATGATTGACGCGGCATCTCGCAAGATCGAACGAAAAGTCGCGGGCGCGGCGTCGCTCATCGGGCTCGTGGCGGCGGCCGTGGCTACTATAAGCCTTTTCAACAAACCGGCGGAAACATCCTTTCGCGGGATGATCATCACCGACGATCTCAGGCTCTTTTTCTCTTTGATCTTCTTAACCACGACATTTCTGACCGTGCTCATATCGCTCAGGTGGGTAAAGGACGAAGACCTGCCGACGGGCGAGTATTTCGCGCTGCTGATGTTCGCGACCACCGGGATGCTCTTCATGGCGTCGGCCAACGACCTGGTGATGATCTTCCTCGGGCTTGAAATCACATCGATATCGACTTACGTGCTTTGCGGGTATCGCCGGCGCGACCTGCGGTCGAATGAATCCGCCGTGAAGTACTTTATACTCGGCTCGTTTTCTACAGCGTTTCTGCTATACGGCATCGCTTTCGTTTACGGCGCGAGCTACAACGCGGCATCGAGTCCCGCCGCGACGACGAACCTCCAGATCATAAGATCGCGCATCGAATCGGGCCAGCTCTTCTCGGAGCCGATGCTGCTTGCGGGCGCGGCGATGATGATTGTCGGGTTCGGGTTCAAAGTTGCGACCGCGCCTTTTCACATCTGGTCGCCCGACGTGTACGAGGGCGCGCCGACGCCCGTGACGGCCTTCCTTTCTACGGGGTCGAAGGCGGCTGCTTTCGCGTCTTTCTGCCGCGTCTTCATCCTCACCTTTGCGACCTTCGGCGGTGGCGCGCGGCGCGATGGCGACGTTGCAAACGACCTGGACCGAAGCCCTGGTAGTCATGGCCATATTGACTATGACCATCGGCAACCTCGCGGCGATTGTTCAGAGCAACATCAAGCGCATGCTCGCATACTCGTCAATCGCTCACGCGGGTTATGCGCTCGTGGGATTGATTGCGCTCGACTGGCGATCGGTGGCTTTCTACTTGATGAGCTACGTCGTTATAAACATCGGCGCGTTCGCGGTGATCGAAGCAATCGCCCGGCGCGGCGACAAGCGCACTGAAATATCCGATTACGCGGGCATAGGTTTTCATTCGCTGGGGTTGACGGCTGCGCTATCGCTCTTTCTACTCAGCCTTGCCGGGATACCGCTCACCGCGGGTTTTATGGGCAAGCTCTTCGTCTTCAAATCGGCCTGGGCAGCCGGTTTCAAGGTTCTGGTCATAGTCGGCGTTATCAACAGCGCGATCTCATGGTATTACTACCTGCGCGTCATTGTGGCGATGTATTTCGCCGAACCGGCAATCGGATTCAAGGCCCCCGTCCTTGCGCGCTCGCTCGTGGCCGCCCTCTTGCTCGCTGCCATCGGAACGCTGTACCTGGGGATACTACCCAATAGCTTTCTAGGTGCGCTCGACCGCGCCGGCTCGCCTTCAGGCACGACTCCCCAGGTATTGCGCATGCAATCACCATGACCGGCGCTCGGAGGGCCAGGTGAGTTCGGACCCAGACAACGTCGAATCAATAAATGGACCGCTCTCCAAGTCGGCCCGGCCGGTAAAGGCCGAGGACATCGCGGCCGAGATACTTCGCCAGGTAGGCGACAATTCGGTCTCCTCGATTTACCGAGCCAGTGTCATCTCCGAGCGCACGAGGCAGTACGAGCTTAACTCGCCGCAAAAACCCACCTCAATCGAAGTGCTTCACACGCTGCTTGGGATCGAACTGAAGATCGGCAACCGGAGACTTCTCTGCCCCGACCTTGCGACCGCGAGGTACCTGGCCGTATTTGCGAGGCTAGGCTGCGAGCGGATTGCCGTGCCTTACGATATAACCCGAATATCGAGGATCGCCGACGAGCTGGAATCGAGCTGGCACCGCGCAATGTTGCTGGCCGATCACTTCACTATGGAGCGCAGCCAGAGGCTTCGCGCTCTCGTAAGCGGCGGCTGATAGAGGAAGAACGCGCGCGGGTAATTCAATCCGGGGCCGGAACCAGATACCCTAAATTCAATCAGAAGACTCGCCAGCGCAGCTAATGATGAATGATGTTTTTTAGACCGGCCGCTTGAAGCCGCGCTCGATTTCCCGCAAGTCCATACGCATAATGATGGGCCGGCCATGCGGGCACGTCATTGGATTTGCCGTCTTCATCAATTCATCAATCAACCACTGCATCTTTTCGCTCGTTAAAGGCATGTTCACTTTGATGGCCGCTTTGCAAGCAAGCGAGGCGGCTATCTGGTCCCTGATGCTCTCTATTGAAAAGGTGCGCCGCTCGCGTTCGACCACCCCGAGCAATTCACGAACAAGCGTTACGACATCCCCCGCCGCGAGCCCGACCGGCGATGTCTTTATCGCAATCGTGCGACCCGATAACATCATCGTCTCGATGCCCACGTTTTCCAGCTCTGCCTGCACTTCGGCGAAAGCGGCCGCTTCGGCGGGCGCGAGGTCGAGTGTTTCCGGTATCAGCAGCGGCTGCACGTTGGACGGGCGAGAGAGCTTCGTATCGCGAATCTGCTCGAACAAAACACGCTCGTGCGCGGCGTGCTGATCGACGAGCAGCAATCCCTCTTCGTCCGTGGCTGCGATGTAGCTGTCACGAATCTGACCGAGCGGCTTGATGCCATGCCCCATGCCGGGCAAAGAGACCGCTTCTTCTTCAGCCGACTCCAATGTCGGCAGATCATCTTGAATTAATCCCCGCGGGCTCGCCCGGCGCACTCCCAAAATCCATGCTCGAACTGGCATCGTCCGGCGGCGAGGGTTCCAGATCAATCCCGTTGTCTCTTTCGGCAGGAGGCCGTGAAGCGAACGAGCCAATGCCGGTGTCGGATGGTTCCGGCCGGTTGCGAGGAGCTTCAATAAATGGCGGCCTGTACTCCGTATCGCCGGGAGGGGTGGGCGCGTTTGAATAAAAACCCGGCGGCCTCGTCACCATGCGCGATTGGGATTCCGCATCCCGCGTGACCTGCGGAATACGAGTGATAGGCTGTGTCGATCTCAACGCGCTCGCAACAGCGTCACGAACGAACGCGATGACCGCCGACTCGCGCAAAAACCTCACCTGAGTCTTAGCCGGATGAACGTTTACATCGACATCGGTAGGCGGGACATTGATAAACAGGACCGCCGCCGGGTGTGTGCCTGAAGGCATCATCGAGCGATAGGCTTCGCTCAGCGCCCGGCCGATAAGCTGGTCGCGGACGAACCGATGATTGATGAAAAGATACTGCGCATGTCGCGGGACGAGCGCTGCTCCTGCGGGTTGGAAACATAGCCGAACACTTTCATGCCATCGGATTCGCTTGTGACCTCGACCAGTTTGCTCAAAAGAGCGCCCCCAAGAATCTGGTAAGCGCGTTCTTTTAACGACCGCACAGGCTCTACCCTGATGGCGTCGCGACCATTGTTGACGAGATGGAAAGCGAGCGTAGGATTTGCGAGCGCGTAATGCTGCACAAGGTTTGTTATGTGAAAACTCTCCGTCGCGTCGCTCTTAAGAAACTTGCGCCGCGCCGGGATATTAAAGAAAAGCTCTTTCGCTTCGATCTCCGTCCCGCCCGGCCATGCGATGTCGCGAACGCCTACCATCCTGCCGCCGTTGAATTCAACCTCGGTCCCCTCAAGGTCGCCCATGGTCTTTGTGCGGAGATAGAGCCGCGATACCGCGGCAATCGAAGGCAGCGCCTCGCCCCGAAAGCCGAGCGTAGAGATCGTCTCGAGGTCTTCGACAGTCCGCAGCTTCGATGTCGCGTGGCGCTCAAAGGCAAGTATCGCGTCGTCGCGCGTCATGCCTTCGCCATCGTCGACGATGCGGATCAATCGCTTCCCGCCCGAGTCGATCTCTATCTTAATGCTTTTCGCCCCTGCATCCAGCGAATTCTCAAGCAGCTCCTTAACGACCGAAGCCGGCCGCTCTACAACTTCGCCCGCGGCGATCTTGTTCGCAAGCAGGTCCGGCAATACCTTGATCTTCGACATTCCTTTTCCTTATCCTCGTAATATGACAAGAATATTAGCGCACCTCCGCCGCATACCGTAAGGCTTGCCGTTTCCGTGTGGTGAGAATATCTTCGGTTCTAGAGTACCTAAAAAAAGGGTGATGAAATGATCAGGCACGTGGTTTTTTTCAAGTTCAAGTCGGAAACAGGCCGGGACGAGCGCCGAGACTCGCTTGACCAGTTGCGCGCGCTCCCGGATAAGATCGATGTGATACGCGAGTTCGAGGTCGGCGAAGACATTCTAGGCGCCCGGAGGTCGTGGGACGCGGTGCTGGTTGCGACCTATGATGATCTCGCGGCGCTTGAGACGTATCAGCGGCACGACGATCACCTGACTGTCGCGTTAAAGCTTCAGCAGCAATGCGACGCTATAGGCTCGGTCGATTACGAGTTCTGACATCAGGACGTGTGATCGTGGATTATTTTCCACTGGCCGCCGGTCTTGCGCATGATGAGCGTAAACAGCCCGCCGTGCTCTTCGGCCTTCATCTTTAAATGCCAGCGCCCGCGGACGAATGCGTTTTCGCCGCCGAGCATCTCGACCCGCAGATCGTTGAATTCGAGCTTGCCCATTTCGCGGCCGTCGGCCTTATAACGGCCGTGGTAACGATCAAGCATCGTCTGCCAGCCCGATACCGAAGTTTGACCCGAGAAAAAGGTCAGCTCGGATGATTTCGCGTATCCGCCCATGAAGCTTTCCAGATCTCCCTGGTTCCAGGCTTCGACCTGCCGCGCAAGGACGGCCCTTACGGCCTGCTCCCCGGACTGTTTTTGCGCGCGACCGCCTGACGCTACGGGCGGTGTGGCGAGAAGCGCGGCAGCGACAACCATGCCTATCAAATACAAGCTCGCGCGATTGCTTTCCACCTGTTCTCCTCCCTTATGCCATTCGCAATTTGTATCGCCCGGACGTGCCGGGTAAAATTCAATACTTGCATGAACGTCAACCCGCTGCCAAAGATCAATAGGCGCGGATGCGAGCTATGCGGCGCATCCTCCGTTCGTGAACTCTACACCGCCCGCGACCGCCTGAGCAATTCTCAGCAGCATTTTATAATCGCCGCCTGCGACGGGTGCGGGGTACTCAGAACGCTACCTGAAATGTCCGACGGCGAGCTCTCCTGGTACTACTCGGGCGATTACTGGGCGCAGGAGAATGAGCCCGACCCCGGCTGGATAAAGTTGAATCAGGCCGAGAAGACCCGGTTTTTGAGCAAGTGCGGTTTGATCCGCGGCTCGATACTCGACGTTGGTTGCGGCGCAGGATTTTTTTTGCGCGCGCTTGACCCCGAGCGGTGGGACCGCTTCGGCGTCGAGACTGGAAGCGCGGCCGCCGCAATTGCCGGGCGGGCGCTCGGCCAGCAAAGGGTCTTCAACGGCACATTGATAGAATCGGCCTGCGCGGACGAGACGTTTGATGTGGTTACCTTCTGGTCGTCACTCGAGCATATGAACGACCCTCGCGCCAATCTGCTGGAGGCGAGGCGAGTAATAAAGACGGCGGGAACCCTGATAGTCCAGGTGCCGAACATCGCAAGCTACCAGGCGCGCTGGTTCGGGAGTGACTGGTTCGCGCTCGACGCGCCCCGCCACCGTTATCATTTCAGTCGCGGCACGCTGATCAGGCTGCTTGACGAAGCGGGGTTTGAGGCATACAGGGTCTCTTTCTTTTCAAAGAACCATAACTCTCATGCACTGAGGCAAAGTTTAAAGACGAGGATGGGAGTCAACAAATCGACCGGCAAGCGCATTCTTTTCACGCTCTCGACGCCCTTCATCAAGCCCTTCGATTTTTTGGCAACGCTCTTCGCCGAAGGGGCAACGCTCACGGTCGCCGCGCGCGCCAGGGATTGACCTGCTCACAAGGCTGTAATTCGCGCTCCCGCCATAGCTTCAAATAATTCTCAAGAGAATGCTAGCAGCAATGCACGATCATCCGGCGCAAGCGGCCTCCGACAACTTCCACATGGACTGTGACCTTGCTTCGTTCGCTGCAAGCCTGCCTGGCCACTTCCTCAACCCCGCGCTCGCACGATTTGATGAATCTACGGTCATCGCATGTTTCAAGAGTGAATCCCTCGAAGTCACCAAAGCAGTCGTATGAAAGGCCCGTTATTTTGCCTTTAATAATCTTTAGCCCGATGTCGGGCTCTGGTTCCGATGTTCCAGGCCGCGTAGTAACATGGTTGCTCGGCTCTATTGCATCCGGGTTACCGCCGAGCCCTCGAACGCGATCCTCATTCGTCTTTACGTAACGCTCAAATACTGGGAACCATCTATCGCTTTGCGGAATCTTGGTCTTGATATATTTAAGTACCGCAAGCTTCCTCTCCTCAAACGGCAATATCTCTGCCTTGTGCCGGACAGGTATTCGCATCTCGACTGCGCCGATTACGTTCCTGGCCACTCCCGAGTACTGATGTATGACGACGCGGAACTCTTGTCCGGCCGTCACGCCCGCGGGTAACTGCACGGAGAGCAGGCACGGAATGAGTTTCTTCAACCCGCCTGGCAGCGGGATATATGTAATGTTACGGTGGGCCATGCGAAGCGTGTGTTTATCTATCTTTTCAAGTGTAGGCCCGCCCGCGCGTAGACCTGCCAGCCGCATAATCTCGCTCACGTCAATAGACGGTATATAAAGATCAATCGAGGCTCCTTCGGGAAGGTTCTTCCACCAGATCACAAGCTCATCGTGTCTGAGTCGCCCTGCCCCGGCCACGGTCTGAGACCCGGAGAGCGGACTGCCGGTATGCTTTGGAATCGGTGAAGGGCGTACCCACATGGTACTTGCAACACGACGGCTTGCCTCCTCGCCGGGGTTGGCCGACATCTCAAGGATCAGATTGCGTTGAGAAAGATTGTCGCTGGAGCCCGGCGTATCGCCGAAATTATTCGGATCGTCTTCATAATGAATCTCGGCAATCAGGCACTGGTGATAGTTACGCACCAGGTCGAGCACGGAATAGAGCGGCCCACCCATCAAGGGGTCTTCCGAGTACGGTCCGTCGCCTGATAGGATAAAGCGGGAACTGGTGCTTGGTCTGATTGATGTCCAACCAGCAGCCGTAGTAGCGAGTTGTCTCTTTAGCACCCTGACCTGGAAGATCGCGCTTGTTCAGATCATCCGGCTGATTCTTCATCGACTGCGCGGGCGTCACCCTGGCGGAGGCAAAGAAAGGTATGGATATGATCTCGCCTGCCGCGCCTCCGGTCATCCCCAACAACGGGACCGTATCTTGTCCGGCTGGCCCTTTAACTTCCCGACGATACGTAGTAGAGGATGTCCATTCAAGAGCGGTGCCGACCGTGTTGAATAGCCGAAACATTAACCGCACACCGCTTGCAGGTTGAGCGATAGCCTTATAGCGCACTTTTGCGATAGCAAAATTGTAGACCGGCTTGCTATCAACGGTCGTCGCCAACTCCAGCGCGCTTTCATTCTGCCCAACCTCCATCTGATTGAAAGGGTGCTCAGCGTTATCATCGAGCAAATCGAAGGCATCGACCAATTTGTCCAGGAAAGTGTGCGGCGTGTCTGCCGGCGCAAATTGAGGTCATGCCCACGAACTGCTCCGGTGAAATCTGGAAGACCCGCAAGTCCTTGCTGAGCCAGTGCGGGTTGCCATCTTTCATGTAAGGGTTGGGAGTTTTAGTCAGCCGGAACTTTCCTTGACAGGTGAGCCCTGCAAGTGTGGCTGTGATAAAAATCTCCTGGTCAGTCGCCTGGAAATCGAATGGCTCCAGGTTTTCAAAACGCACATCGTAAAGGAATGTGAAGCGCTGCGCCACATCGGGTGGCGGCGGCTGGTTCTCAAATCCTGGGGTTTGCAGATTCACGGATATGTCGCCCGGCGACGGGCCGTTGGGCGATCCCACGGATAACTTTATGGTTGGGGTCGCGCCCGGCAGACCAAGCTCGTGCGGCATGGAACCATCGAAAAACACATAGAACGCGCCTTCAAAGACGGCCAGCCCTTCCTGGTCAGGCTCCAGAAAAGTTGCCTCCACCTCCAGGCGCGAGAACGTACTGCGATCCATAATCATCTCGCAGGTACGGTCGGCCACGCGCATGAATTTGGCCAGCTCGCACGGGCGATTGTTTTCGTCAATGACCCAGAGCATGTAGTAGCCCGAAGGCGCGATCTTGGAGTTAGGCGGCGACGTGATTGTAAGCGTGTTGTTCTGTTGCGTGAAAACCAGCCCGACGTATCGCTGGTCGGAATCGAACGCATGCGTAATAGAGCCGCATCGCATCAGCGCTACGCGAGAGATTTTGCGGTCCACATTGACTGTGAACTGTTTGGCATACCCGATGGTGGATGGCGGGTTATTCTGAATTACCGGACGCGACTGCCCGACATAAGAGGGGCTATAAACCTCGACGCGCTTCTCGCTTTGTCTCAGCACATCATCGGGGGTCGGTGTCTCTGTCGAGCCTGCCGTCCATACGCGGCCATCAGGCAGCAGTAGAGCGACCGAGTGATAGCCTCGTCCGACATCCGCTGACTCTACGGTCGTCCAGCTCTCCGGACCCGCGAAATCTCCAGGGTTATAGATCTCTGATTCCAGAACGGGGATATTCGGGATGGCCGGATCATCTTCGTCCGGAGTCTGTTCGACGATAGTTACTCCGCCACTGAGAAAGACCTGTCCGGTCGGAAGGAGCACGGCGCAAGCGTGACTCCGCTCTTTCCCGGCCGCTGCGCCGGTTCGGTTTGTCGTCTTGACCCATTTCGGCGAGTCGTCAACGTCTATGCGAAAGGCTGTAGCATGCGCGCTATTACAAGCAAGTATACGCGGCATATACGTAGGCGGCAGCAGCGGCAGTAAGACCGATGTTGTTGAGCTTCCCCGGCCGTACGCGCTCGGCAGCAGGCTCACGTCCACATCCGGGCCTGTCCAGATGCCCGCAAACGGATCGAAGATGCGCTTGGCGCCTCCTTTCCCCTCAGTATCAGAAAAAAGCAAGCCGTTCGGAAGCAGGTGAAAGCGCGGATACGAATCTGTATTTGTGCCATCAGGCGCAGTGACGTCAGAGGTCATCAGAGCCCAATTGTTTGTCGTGGGCGAGTAACGCTCGGGCGTGTTATTGTTGTGGCGCTTGAAAGGCTCCGTTACATCCGGAGGGTAAGAATCTGTATCCGAAGGGTGTCCTGCCGCCGCAAATACTTCGGCGTTCGACAACGTAACAAGCGTTGGATACCACCGCCCTCCGCCAATCGAGTCGCTGCCCGGCTGGAAATTCAGGTCCTTTACTCGAACCCAACGCTTCTCACGCGGCAGATATATCCAGCAGGCGCGCTCGCCGTCGTAGTGCGCGTCATGAATACCGACGTGCTCAGAGGGCCAGCCGAGCGTGCCGCCCGCGGCCAGGAGCCGCCCATCCGCCAGGAACGCCTGCCCGCAGCAGAATGAATTGGTATTAGGGACATCGGCGTCAGCAAACGTTTCAACGGTTTCGTTGGCTATGTGGAATATTCGCGAGTGGGTGTACTCGTTTTGAGGTATATCATCCGGTTGGGTCCAATCCCCAAAGCAGAGTATGTCACCATTATTACTGGTTGGCAGCAGGGCTACGTGAATCGCTATTATGTCCGTGTCGGTATCGAGTACGTCCCAGGGCATTATGTCCTCCTCATAGGTCGGCGGGTCCGCGGGGTGTTACCTGAAAAGAGGGCTCCATTCTAATTCCGATCCGCGGCATAAGCAACTCTCTGTGATAATAATCACCTCCATAGGCGGTGAAGTACGAGCTATCGACGTCACGAGCTCATTCCCTTCTCCTATTCTTCTCTTGACCTCAGAGATAGTTTTATTTAAAGTTTATATAAGTTTTATACAAAGCCGAAAGGCGGGTAGGTGTGATGCAGAGGACGAAGATAAAGACGTTTTCGGCGACGGACAGGGATATAGCGATGCTTGAGGCAATCGCGAATTATCACGGGCTCAACAAGAGCGCGACGATAGCCAGTCTCGTTCGCAAAGAGTTCTGGAGGGTCTTCCCCGCGGGCAACAAGGAAATCAAACCTGACCCCGGGGCCAAAGTCGAAGGAATGGGTAAACGGAAATGAGCACTCAAATAATAAATATGAATTCAGCAAACGCGGTCTCGATGGGCGCGGGTCGCGCCGCTCTCATGGAAGAGATTCGAGAGCTGGCCCGAAGGCGCAATGCCGTCATCCTGGCGCATAACTACCAGGTCGCGGACGTTCAGGATGTGGCCGATTTCACCGGCGATAGCCTCGGGCTTGCCCTTGAAGCGCAGAAGACGGACGCGGAATTGATTATCTTTTGCGGCGTTCACTTCATGGCCGAATCAGCCAAGATTCTGAACCCTGAAAAGAGGGTCCTCCTGCCGAACCTGGCGGCAGGCTGCTCGCTCGCCGATTCGATCACCCCGGAGAGCCTCGACGAGTGGAAGGCGCGTTATCCCGGCTACGCGGTCGTCACCTACGTCAACTCGACGGCCGAGGTCAAAGCCATGAGCGACATATGCTGCACGTCGGCCAACGCGGTTTCGGTCATACGCAGCCTCGACTCGGATAAGATTCTCTTTACGCCTGACCGCAACCTGGGCAACTGGGTGAAGAAACAGGTGCCCGAAAAAGAGATAGCCGTTTATGACGGCGTCTGCCCTACGCACGATGTGTTGCGCGGCGCGAACGTCATAAAAGCTCGCTCGGCCTTCCCCGACGGGGTCGTCATCGCGCATCCGGAGTGCCGCGAAGACATAATCGCGCTCGCGGACGAAGTCTGCTCAACCACGGCCATGCTCGGTCGCATCTCGAAGTATCCCGACGTGAAGACCTTTATCGTCGCGACCGAGAGCGGAATTGTTCACCAGATGAAAAAGATGTACCCGGACCGCGAGTTTATTATGGCCGACGGGTGCATAGGCTGCCGGTTGCATTGCCCCTATATGAAGATGATCGACCTTGAGTACGTGAAGCGGTCATTGGTCGAAGACAGGTTCGAGGTAACCGTCGAGCCTGACGTAATGGAAGGAGGCGCGGCTCGCGCTTGAGCGGATGCTTGCGGTCCCGCGCGACAATTAGCCTTAATGAACTGGCCGTCCTACTTCCCTCTCCGACGCAGGCATGGGGGCGGCCAGTTCTCCTCTTCACAGAATTTGCCGACCTGGCCCGCCCTGTTACAAAATTCAAACTTTCCGGTTGCCACGCGTGTCTAAAGGGGTAGAATGGCTTTGGGAAGCTAGCAGATATGGCAATGAAAAGAGCAACCGCCAGGATTATCACAATAGCCTCAGCCCTCCTGATCATGATCGGCGGCGTTGACGCTTTAGGCTTCCAGCGCGTGAGGCCGAACCGGCTCCCGCCCGGTCAGCGCGGCCAGATGAACCCGCGCACCCTTGACCCACAGTTCGGCCAGCGAAATAACCGCCGGCAGCAGCAGAATAACAGGATAAAGAAACAACAGCTCCAGCAAAGGCTGATGCAGACCATAGGGCTGACGCCCGATCAGCGGTTCAAGCTGCAGGAGATTCGCCGCGGTCGCGAGGATGAAGTCATCGCCGCCGGTCGACGCCTCCGACAGGCGCGACAGAGGCTCGAAGGCGCGATCTGGGCCAATCGGTATGACGAAGAGAGCGTCAAACAGGCTATAGAAGAGATGGCCGCCGCGCAGGCCAATAAGATCAGAGTTGACGCGCGCGTGCGAGCCGAACAGCGGACGATATTGACCGAAGATCAGGTCACGCGGCTGTTAGAGCTTCAGCGCGAGATCCGCCGCGAGAATCGAAAGAGACTTGAACAGCAGGATCAGCAGAATGAGATGGGCAGCCTTTGGCCGCTCGGGCCCGACTCGGACTCGGCAGACGACGAGGCGGACGCGCTCGACCTGCTGCTTTCACTCATCTGACCTGTCTCCCCGCTAACAGTTTTCTCTCGTCAATAGAAACACTCCCTCACCCAATCCCGCCTGATTCGATCAATCGTTACTGGACAGAGCCGATTTAAGGCAATTAGAATTCAAGGCCGTACTAAATCATAAAGAACCTGGAGGAGTTAGATGGAAGAGATTAATGAGATAACCTACCACGCAGTGGAGAAGGACGGCGTCGTGACCGCGATATGGGAAATGCAGGGGCGCAAGCACCTGCGAACTATCGACCCCCGCAGCGAAGAGGGGCGGCGAATTCTCGGAAGCCATACGATTGATGAGCACACGCACGAGAACGCCGAGGCCGCGCAAGGGACCGAGTCAGCCTAGACGAGCATTCGCTCGTGTGGAACGGGATCAGCCGTCAGCATAAAGCAATAATCTAGCCTTTTATCGAAGGCCGGGCTTATCGGCAATCGCTGACGGCTACTGATCCTTACTCGCAAAAGACCATCTCCTTCGCCCGCTCGATCAACCCGTACTCTTTCGCCATTTCAAAATAGAGCTTTAATCCTCGCATGCTCTCATCGTCAAAGTCATAGCTGATATTCTCGGTGAGATAAGTGATCAGCTCGGCGCGCGGGCGTCCCATTCGCGACGCGTAGATGCTGGCGATGTGATCAACGCTTTCGAGCCCTTCGCGCCTCGCTTTATCGAAATCGACGCCGCCCGGCCACACTTCGGAATCATTTCTGACGGCCCAGAAAGCGAATACGAACGGCAGCCCGGTGTGCTTGCGCCATTCTTCGGCGAGGTCATAAACGTAAAGGCCGCGCCGGTCGATCATCATGGCCGGGTCGCCAATGATCAACGCGGCGTCGTTGCTCTCGATCATCTCTTCTATGCGCGGAGCGAACGGCGTGTATTCCGGCCGGCGGTCATAAAACGCCTGGAAGATGATCTGTATCAACGCGGCCGAGGTCCGCGAAGACGTGTCGAGCGCAACTCGTCTGACTTCTTCAATCGGCATCCGTGAGGCCAGCAGCACGCTATGAACTTTGGATTTTGAGGCGACGCAAGCGCCCGGAACAATGCTCAGGTCCGGGACCCTCTGGTATTCGATCACCGGGATGAGCCCGGCGTCGGCCCTCTTTTCCGAAAGCAACTCGGCGCAGCGAAACGGCGCCTCGTCCGACAGGAATTCGCAGCTATCCCTCTGACTCCCATGGATAAAACTGTAACAAAGCGGCGCGGCATTAAGATAACTTGAGGCCGCGACTGATGGTTTTTTCATTGATCGTCGGTCGGGCGTCACAGGTCATTTATCATTAGCTACGAGTCAAAGCCCACAACAGGTCGCAAATGACAAATGACCTGTGACACTTAAAGTAGCGGCATCTTGACGCCGCACTCAGGACAGAATTTTGGCGAGCCTTCCGGCTGAAATCCGCATCCCGTACACGTCAGCTTTACCTGCAATGGCTTTCCGCATTCCGGACAAAACTTGCTCCCCGAGGTCTTGGCTCCGCACGACGTACACGAGAGCGTGCCACTCGGTGCGGTCGCCCCTGCCCGCATATCGGCCGAAGCGACATAATCGGTCTCGCGAGCCTTCTCGTGCAACTGATTTCGCGCCGCGTCGCTCATCGCCTGCGCGCGGCTGGCGGTGAACTCTTCCTCGAAATCAGGGGCGCACCCTTCACACAGCCCCGCTTTCGTGTTCCAACAGATTTCGGGGCATACCCATTTGCCGCATCGGGTGCATTGCTTGAAATAGTCTTTCGCTTCATCGACCGCCTTCTGAAATGCGCTGTCGTGCGCCTTCCCTCCGACCGCGCGCTGTATCTCGTAACTGCTGTTGCCCGCGCTGCGCAAAACTCCGCCGAAAAGATCGCCTGCCGCGCGCAGTAGACTACCGGCCGTTCCCGCCACCGAGGGCTGAAAATTCGACATATGCCCGTTGCCACACTTGTCGCAAAAGAACTTGAACTGATACCCACGATCCGTGGATAGGTCCTGGTGATTCGCGGTGAATTTTATTAATGCCATCTCTTACTCCATTCCAATATTTTGTTCGCTCGACGAGGCCGAAATCGGGCCCCGAGCGTCTGGCTCAACACTCCGCGGGGGCTATTTTATTTGTAATAAAGTTTTCCACACTGCTCTGTTGAAAAGCCTGTGGAAAAGGGCCGATTTCAGGGTGCAAACTTTTGAAATTTACGGACTTGTAGCACTTTGCACACATTTTGTTCAAAGTTGTTTCGATCACTTAAGTTTCGATCTATCAATAATTACGACCACCTTGATGCGTTTTTAGGCCCTTTTTTTCGTTGCCCAGGACACCGTTCGCCTGAGCATTGCTGCAAAGCTGTGCAAAACTCGACCGAAGGGCTGAAAAAGATCGTTGCGATCACTATTGTAGCGTAAATCATCAGTCGAAATCTTCTTCGACTATTTGCGCGGCGCGGTCACGAAACTCGAAGGCCCCCTGTAGCACTTTTCTAGGCTTTGAGCCTTCAGCCGGACCAATAAAACCGCGCCGCTCCATCATATCTAATATCTTCGCCGCGCGGCCGTATCCTATCGATAGCCTCCGCTGGAGCACGGAAGTCGACGCGCGTCCCATATCGGTCACTATCAAAAGCGCCTCGTCGAAAAGCTCATCCTGTTCGGCCTCGATTTCACCCGTCTCCATACTCTCTTGCTCGCTGAGCGTAACCTGCTCGTTAAAGTCGGGCTGAGCCTGCTGGCGCGTGTGATCGGCTATTCGCTTCACTTCATTCTCGTTTACAAACGATCCGTGGACCCGTATCAACCGCGCGGTGCCCGGCGGCAAAAAGAGCATGTCGCCCTGCCCCAGCAAAGCCTCCGCGCCGTTCGAATCGATGATCGTGCGAGAGTTGACCTTAGACGAAACTCGGAAGGCGATTCGCGACGGGATGTTCGCCTTTATAACGCCCGTGATGATGTCGACCGACGGCCGCTGCGTTGCAAGAACAAGGTGTATGCCGACCGCGCGGGCCATCTGCGCCAGCCGCGCTATCGATGTTTCCACCTCGCCACGCGCCACCATCATCAGGTCGGCAAGCTCGTCAATCGCGATGACGATATAAGGCAACGGCTTTGGCGCTTCGGGGTTATCAGCCGAAAGCGTCGGGTGGGTCATCTCCTTCACCTGACGGTTGTATTGCTCGATGTTGCGCACGCCTAGCGTGGCAAGCTCACGGTACCGGCTCTCCATTTCGTTTACGGCCCACTTCAAAGCGTTCGAGGCGCGCTTAGGGTCGGTCACTATCGGCGTGAGCAGATGCGGGATGTTCTCATAAAGGCCAAGCTCGACTCGCTTGGGATCGACCATTATGAATTTCACTTCTTCGGGCGTAGCCTTATAAAGCACAGAGCAGATCAAGGAGTTGAGCGTTACGGATTTCCCCGCGCCCGTCGCGCCCGCGATCAACAGGTGAGGCATCCTCGACAGGTCGGCTATATACTCTTCGCCGTTTATGGTCTTGCCCAGCGCTATCGTCAGCTTGGATTCCGACTGCTGAAACTTTGTTGACTCGATGATGTCGCGCAGAAATATCTTCTCTCGATGCAAGTTCGGCGCTTCTATCCCGACCGTCAACTTGCCGGGTATCCTGTCGATGCGAATCGATTCGGCTTTCAGCGCGAGACACAGATCATCGGCGAGCCCGACGACGCGGCTGTACTTGATGCCGGGGTCCGGCTTGAACTCAAACGTAGTGACCACCGGGCCGGGGTTGATGCGGTGTATGTGACCCGTAACCGAGAACTCTTTGCACTTTTCGGCAAGGATGGTGGCCCGCTCGCGCAACTCCTCTTCGGCCTGCTCGTGAGGGGCCATCGGAGTTTCAAGCAACTCAAGCGACGGCATCTTATAAGTTCCGCCGGTATGGGTCTGGATAACCGTTTTTCGAGCAGCCTGCTTCTGTTTTGCGACCGCGCCGAGGGATTCGTCGGCTGGCACCGTCCTGTCGATATAGGCGGTCTTGGTCATCTCAGCAACCGCCGGGTCCATAGTCACCTCGGCCGCCGCGGTGCTGGCCGATACCGAAGTGGGTGAGAGCGCCTGCTCTTTTCGAGCGCGATATTCGCGCGCCTGGCGGCGGGCAGTCGCCATGGCCGAGCTTGCGCCTCCGTCAACGGGGGCGGCCCTCGTTGTCTCGGATATGTGACGAGGCTCTTCTGATGCGTCAAAAACGCCGGCCGTTTCGCTCTCTATCTCCAGCCCCGCCGCGACGGGCAGCGCGGCCGCCGACTGAGAATCCACGCCCGCGGTTTTTAAGATGGCGGGCTCGGGGACTCTCATTTTCCTCGCCCCCTCCGTCCTTCGCTTGCTCTCTTCGGCGCGTTCTTTTTCGAGCCGGGCGGCCTCTTCACGGTGAAGGGCGTGCTCTTTTTCACGGCTGAGCCGTCGCTCCTCGGCAAGTTGAGCGCGCCTTTCCGTCCTTTCCTTCCACCACTCTGTCAGCCTCTGAATCATCGACGGCTTCCCTTTGTTCTTTTCTGCTTGAGCTTCCCGCGCCGCGGTGAACCAGGCCACGACCGGGGCCAGCGATATCTCCATCGTGAGCATCAGTGTCAGCAGCGTCGCGACCGCCAACACGATGGCGGCGCCAAGGCTGTTTAATAACCCAACGAGCGAAATCTCGATCAGATACCCTACTGCGCCGCCGTTGCTCGAATAGCGCTCCACAAGCCCGATTTCAAGTTTCGGGAATATTGCCAGGAACCCGGAGGCCGCTATCAATAGCAACGTTGCGCCCAGCGCCTTTCGGCCGGGCACGGCCGCCCCTTCCGAGAAGAATGCGCGGGCGGCGATGAGCGTGAGCAGTATGGGGATTAGAAGCGAGGTGAGCCCGAATAGCTGGAGAAAGAAGTCGCTCAGGTGCGAGCCTACTACGCCGATCAGGTTTTTGGCTTCTTGCGTAGAACCCGCGAGGCTCCAGCTCGGGTCCTTCGGGTCGTATGTGAGAAGGCTGAGCAAAAGAAGCATGGCCGCCGCCGCCAGCACGACGGCCATCACTTCATTTGCAATCGATTTTTTCGGCGAAGGCTTTGTCCGGGATTTAGTAGTCATTCCAGCACCCGCTAAAACTTACCAGAATCTTACAAAATCGCCAGCCCAAAATTGACCGCGCCGCCTTTGTCACTGTTTCGGCGCAGTCTTAGCAAAGTCGCCGGCCTTGAAAATAGAAATCTTCGCGAGGTTGATGTGCCGGCGCATCGCGCCATTTATCTGTTCGGGCGTGAGCGCGAGGATCTTCTTTTCAAATTCGGCCTCCCACGCGAGCGTCCGGCCCAGATAGCTAAGCGACGAGAGGCGGCCCGCAAGCTCGCGGTCCTGCGCGCGTCCCACCTGGCGCGATTGCAAGTAGCCCTTCTTGGCCGCTTCGATCTCCTCGGCCGTGAACCCGTCCTTTAGCATGCGCTCTATCTCTTCTCTAAAACCCGCCTCAAGCTTCGCGGCGTTTTGTGGCGCGTATATGGCGAAGGCAGTAAACAGGCCGTTGTTGTCGAGCGAGCTTACGTTCAACCCCGATCCGACCGAGTAGCTGAGCCCGTCCTTCTGGCGCAAACGCATGGCGAGCCTGGAATTGAGGAAGCCGCCGCCGAGCATGTAATTGCCAAGGACGAGCGCCGGGTAATCCGCGTGATCGTCGCGGACGTTTATACGCACGCCCGCGAAGAAGACCGCGTTCGTCTTATCCGGCGTTTCCAACGATATGTTTGCCGCGGGGATCTCTTTAAAATCGGTCGCGAGACGAGCGAACGGCCTTGGGCTCTTCCACGTGCCGAACAGCTCGGCCGCAAGGGTCTCTACCTGTTTCTGATCGAAATCGCCGACGACGGAAAGCTCACCCGTCAACGCGCCATAAAAGTCGGCGTAAAACTTCTTCACGTCTTCGAGCGTCGCGGCCTTAACGTCGGCCAGCTCTTCTTCGAGGGTCCCGGTATATCGCACGTCACCCTTTGGATAAGGGTTCAGGTGACGCTGGAACGCGATGAGCGCGGCCGCCTGGGGCTCGCTTCGCTGCGATTCGATCCCGGTGATCGCCTCTTGTTTGAGCTTGTCGAATTCAGCCTGCGGGAAAGAAGGCTCGCGCAGGATCTCCGCGACCAGCCGCATTGCTGCCGGAAGGTTTTCGCGGGTCGATTCGATATAGACATTGACAGATGTAGGCCCTCCGAAGACGGAGGCCCGCGCCTTCAGCCGATCAAGCTCGTCCTGTATCTGCTGACGAGTGTGCTTTGCGGTTCCGCGCATGAGCATCTGTCCGGCAAATTCGCCCGCCGTGCCGCGATTCATTAGCCCCTTCTCGTCCCCGATCCGTAGAGTCATCGTAGCCACTACGGCATCTCCTCGCGTCTCCTTCGGAACGAAGACCATCTTCAGCCCGTTCGGAGCGGTCGCACGCACCGCGCGCGATTCGATGTTTGCGGGGGAAGGGTCGAAGGCTTCGCCTTCCGCGACGGTCGCCTCGCCCTTGTAGTCCCGCACCACCGCCGCAACGTCGGGCGCGGGCGGTATCTCCGCGCGGTCAACTTTATCTACCGGGACATACATGGCGACCGTCCGATTCGTAGGCTTCAGGTAGCTCGCGGCTACCCTCTGCACGTCGGCGGCCGTCACTTTCTTTATGCGGTCGCGGTGAAGGAAAAAGAGCCTCCAATCGCCCATCGCTATCCACTCGCTCAACTCGACGCCCACCTGGTCGGACGAGTTCAAATTAAGGTCGATCTGTTTGAGCAACCCTGTGCGCGCCCGTTCAACCTCTTCGGCAGTTGGCGCGGTCGCCGGGAACGATTCAATCGTCTGAACCATGCTGTCACGCGCCGCGTCAGCCGATTGCGCCTTGTTGGCTTCGGTTATGAACAAAGCTATACCGGGATCATGAAGCTGAAGGTTGAATCCCCCGACAGATCGTCGCCTTCTTAGAGTCCACGAGCGCTTTGTAAAGCCTGCCTGAAGGCTCGTCGACGAGAATCTGGCTCATCACGTCAAGCGCCGCAAAATCGGGATGCGAGCCCGCCGGAATGTGATAGCCCGCCATGATCAGCGTGGGTGTCGCCGACGCGGCGGACCTGAACCGTCCGTTCGCCATCCTGCGTCGGCTCGACGGTGTATATGGGTTGCAGCACGCGGGTCGGGCGGGGTATCGGGCCGAACTTGTCGGCTATAAGCTGAAGCGTTTTCGCCGCGTCGAACTTGCCCGCTACCAGAAGCACCGCGTTATCCGGCTGGTAGTATCGCTGGTAAAAACCTTTCAACTTGTCGATCGGTACATTTTCGATGTCGCTGCGATTTCCGATAGTAGGTTCGAATAGTTGTGCCAATCGAAGGCCGCGCCCATCAGCCTCTTGATCGCAACCTGGAACGGGCGAGTTCTCGCCCGCTTCGTATTCGTTACGAACAACGGTCATCTCGCTATCGAGGTCTTTCTTGTCGATAAAAGAATTGACCATCCGGTCGGATTCAAGGTCGAGCGCCCATTCGAGGTTGGCGTCCGAAGAGTTGAAGACCATGTAGTAGTTGGTCCTGTCCCAGCTTGTCGTTCCGTTTATTGGGCGCGCGCCGCGCTCGGTCATCTCCTGCGGTATATTCCGGTGTTTGGGCGATCCCTTGAAGACCAGATGTTCGAGCAGGTGCGCCATCCCCGTCTCGCCGTAGTTCTCGTGTCTTGAGCCTACGAGGTAGGTAACGTTTACGGTCATCGTCTGCTTGGACTGGTCGGGAAACAGCAGCACGCGCAACCCGTTCGCGAGCCTGTATTCGGTGATGCCTTCGACCGAGTGCCAGCCGCTCGACGCCTCTAGGGAGCGACTGCGCCGCCTGCTGGCCCGCAAGCGCCGTCATAGCCGCGCCGGGGGCTGCCGCAAACATGCAAGCCGCGAGGGCGAGCGTCAATAAAGTTCGGGAAATCTTATTTCTACAAAAGGGCATTACTATTACTCCTATGACAAAGTCCGTTTTCGCCTACGACTCCATCATTGTGGTCCATAGGCCGGTGTATGGCACAATCAAAGCGTCGCCGGTGTTTACTCGACACGGCTGCCTCTGCTCTTATGCAGAAGATACTCTTTGATGAATTCGTCTATCCTCCCGTTCAAGACCGAATCTACGTCGGACGATTCCAGCTTGGTTCGGACATCCTTAACTAGCCGGTAGGGGTGGAGGACGTAATTTCTTATCTGCGAACCAAAAGATATATCGCGTTTTGTCTCTTCAAGCTGCGCCGTCTCGGCTCGCCGGTTTTCCATCTCAAGCTCGTAGAGCCTCGATTTTAGTATCTTCATCGCCACTTCGCGGTTCTGATGCTGAGACCGCTGATTCTGGCAAGTGACAACTATGTTTGTCGGAATGTGTGTTATGCGCACGGCCGAGTCGGTGACGTTTACGTGTTGACCGCCCGCGCCCGATGAGCGGTACGTGTCTACGCGCAGGTCCTTCTCGTTTATGTCGATCTCGATATCCTCTTCGACCTCCGGGTAAACGAATACGGAGGCGAAGCTGGTCTCGCGGCTCTGGCCCGCGTTAAACGGGCTGAGGCGCACCAGGCGATGAACCCCCGCTTCGGCCGACAGCAACCCGTAGGCGTGCTCGCCCGCAACGGTGAAGGTCGCGGACTTGATGCCGGCCTCTTTGCCCGGCTGCTCGTCAACTAACTCGACCTTATAGCGGTGCCCCTCGGCCCAACGCAGATACATGCGCAAAAGCATCCCGGCCCAGTCCTGCGCGTCGGTCCCGCCCGCGCCCGGCGTTTATCGTCACAATCGCGTCGCGCGCATCGTTCGGGCCCGACAGCAGCATCTCGACCTCGCTCTCTTCGACTTCTCCCTCGATTCGTTCGAGCAGAGATTGGAGCTCAGCGATTGAAGATTCGTCCTCTTCCGCAAATTCAAAGAGCACGGCCGCGTCCTCGATGTGTCGATTGAACGCTTCGGCCCGCTCGATTGCCGAATCAAGCCGGCTGCGCCTCTGCAATACCTTCTGCGCGCGTTGCTGGTCGCTCCAGAAATCCGGCTCCGAGGTCTCTTTCTCTATCTTCGCAAGCTCCTCGCGTTTGGCATCCGGGTCAAAGAAACCTCCGGAGCTCTCTTGCCCGCTCCGCTAAAAGGTCGTATTTCTGCCTTAATTCTTCGATCATCGCATATTCTCTTTTCTTCCGTGGTGAAGCCCTGCGGAGCCGTCATCGGCCCTTTCGCTACGTTTCATCCTCTGATCTGACCGGCACGACCGCGGCGATAAAAAGCATAAGGACGAGCGCCGCCGAGGTTATGGCAAACACATCTCCATTTCTCGTATAAAAGGTCACGCCGTTGCTCGCCGCTTCTTCAACCGTCTTTATCCTCCAGGTACGGGTCGCGGTCTCAAGGATCGGAGTTTCGCCATAGACCACTCCGTACCGGTTTACCATTGCCGAAAGGCCGGAATTGGTCGAGCGTATCAAATCGACATTATTTTCAACTGCCCTGAATATGGCGTGCGCAAGCATCTGTCTCGGGGCGGCCGTCGGACCGAACCACAGCTCATTGGAGATCTGCACGATGGCGGAGGCCCCTTCGTTTCTAAACCCGCGTACGATGTCGGGTCTTGTCGCCTCGAAACAGATGGCCGTTCCGATCCTCGCGCCCCCGACATCGGCTAAAGTAAAACTCGTGCCGGGGGTGATGTCGCCTACGAGCGCAGGTATTTCACTTGCGAATGGAAGCCAGCCGCGCGCGGGAACATATTCTCCGAATGGAACAAGGGCTATCTTATCATATTCGGCGATTTTCTCGCCATCAGGCCCTATGACCAAGGCGCGGTTGAATTGCACGCTTTCGCCGGCCGCCTCCTTCGGGAAGCCCCAGGTGTTCATCAACAGGTAGGCGTTATGTCGCCGGGTGAACTCCGCGATTCGCCGGCGCAATTCTTCATCGCGGTCGTACGTAAAATTCATGGGTGATTCGGGCCAGACGAAAAGCCGTGTGTTGCTTATAGCGGTGGAATGCGACCCGCTTCCTTCGCCCCCGGCCTGCTCTGCCGCCATCTCTTTCTTGCTCGCGGCGAGTGCCTGCTCCGATAAAGAGATGTGCATTTCGAGCATTCTTTCGGCGAATCCCTCCTCACCCCACGGGCCGTCGATGGGGACGTTAGGCTGGATGACAGTCACCCGGAGGGAGCCATCCATCTCGCCGGGAGGTCGCAACGACTGGCCGTAGAGGATCGTCAGCGCGGCGATTACCCCCGCCGCCGTAAGCACGATGATCCCACGCTTGCGCTCAAGATAGATGATCGCAAAAACAAGCGAGGTGCTTGCCGAAACGAGCACCGCGCTTACAAGGTAGACGCCGCCCAGGCGGGCCACCTGTATGACCGCCGGCTGGAAGGCTTGAGAGTACCCAAGTTGATTCCACCCCATACCCGTAATCTGAATTCTCGCCCATTCGCTCGCGGCCCAGATGAGGGGGGCTGAAATTATGGCCCACCCGCCAAAGCGCCTGACAGCCTGCGCGAGCACCGAGGCGAATGCTCCAGTGAATACGGCAAGTACTAACGAGAAGAGCACGGTTATCAAATAGCAGAGCCACAAAGCCAGGCCCCCGTAATTATTCATCGAGTGCGTTACCCAATGGCTCGATCCGGTATAGAAGATTGTGCTCGCAATCGTGCCCAGCAGGAATGATCGAAAGAACCTCTGTTCGCGGGCGATGGCCATAATCAATGGCGCAGTCGCGACCCAGCCCAGCGACCACAGGTTCCACTCCGGAAAAGAGAAGACCATCAGCAGCCCTGAGATTGCCGCGAGCGCGACGTTACTGATAAACGGCGTTGACGCTCGCTGATAAGGCATCACCTTGGTGAGCCTCAACCGCGAAGCGAGGATGTCTTCGCGCGTGTACGCAGGTGGAACGGCTTCTTCCCTGTGCTTTATGCGGAACGAAGGGCGAGTGGCCCTCACCGCCTGTGCTAGCTCGGGCCGATTGCGGAAATAGGTTTTGAGACTCATGCCTGGTTCATCATAGAGGTGAAGGTTGAAAGTGAAGGTTTGAGGGTAAAGAGTGGAACCGGCTTTAGATACTTTTTTCTCCTACTCCCACATCACCCATCACCATTCACTTTTAAGTAGCTTGCTCGTGTACCAGCTCAGCCATAAACGAACTGCGAACGAGCGGCCCCGCAAAGACGGCCCTAAATCCGAGTTCTTCACCCGCGCGCTTGTACTCTTCAAAAATGTCGGGATGTACGTACTCTTCCACAGAAAGATGGTTGCGGGTGGGCTGCAAGTACTGGCCTATTGTAACGACATCAACTTCGTGGGCGCGAAGATCTGTAAGCAGCCGCCACACCTCTTGCTGGCGCTCGCCGAGCCCGACCATAAAACCCGACTTGGTCAACACCTCGGGCGCGTACTTTTTGGCATTACTCAGCACGTCGAGCGATTGTCTGTATTCGGCCTGCGGGCGGACGGTCCTGTAGAGTCGCGGGACGGTTTCGACATTGTGGTTGAACGTGTCCGGCTTTGAATCGAGCACTGCCCGAAGCGCATCGAGGTTGCCCTTGAAATCCGGCGTCAAGACTTCGATTTTCGCGCCGGGCAGGCGACGCCTGACGGCCTCGACCGTTCTCGCAAAATGAGAAGCGCCGCCGTCGGGCAACTCGTCCCGATTCACCGAAGTAATTACGACGTATCGAAGGCTCAAGAGCGCGGCGGCCTCCGCGACTTGATCGGGCTCCTCATCGAGCATCTCCAAAGGGGTCCCACGCCCGGTCTTCACCGAGCAAAACCCGCAGCTGCGCGAGCAGACATCGCCCAGTATCATGAATGTTGCGGCGCCACGCGCGAAGCAATCATTTCGGTTCGGGCAGCGCGCCTCTTCACATACCGTGTGGAGGTTGCGCGATCGCAACATGGCCTTCAACCCATGGTCGGCTTCGACATTGCGCCGCGGCTTGCGAAGCCACTCGGGCAATCGGGGCCCGGACCTTTGACTCAAACCTTCAAGCTGAACAAGCATATTTTGATAGCCGTAATTGATCAGTTCTGCGTCCCGACCCGCACCATAATTCGCTTATGTCCTTCGTTCGATAGCTCGGAAGCAACCTGCTCCGCGTCGTCGCGCGTGTTATACGGACCAATGCGCACGCGAAGCTGGGACACTTCATCGCGGTGCGTATGCGCGCTCAGGTATTTTTTCTCGCGCAGACGCCGGACAAGCTCACTCGCCGCGTCCTGTGTGCCGAACGGATCACCCACGAGGACGAAGAACCGCGAGTTCGGGCCAGCCTGCTCCTGCGCGACCGGCCGCGCGGCTGCCTGCTCGGGCCGCCCGGCGGTCTCTGCCGCCTGGCTCTGACTCGCGTTTACGGTCGTCCCTTGTTTGATGACATAGAGACCGGCCCCGAAGCCGGCAAGAAGCACTGCGATACACCCGATAAACAGAGCGATGACCTGTTTGTTGCTCATTGAATAAAACCCCCGCCGCCGCTCCCTGCAAGCAACAGGCAATCTCGAACGACTATTCAACGGACCCGGGTTGCCGGGGGGCGGATGCGCAACCCTGCGGGCCACATCCTAACTGGTCGACACCAGATTAGGCGACACCGATGGGCTCGCGCGGCTGGCCGGTAATCGCCGACCCGCGAGCCTCTTCGATCTTCACTAAACCTTTTAACATATCTATCGGTATCGGGAAAACCACTGTTGTATTCTGTTCGACCCCGATTTCAGTCAGCGTCTGCAAATATCGGAGCTGGAGCGCCACGGGCTCGGTCGCCATTATGCGCGCGGCGGCAAGCAGCTTCTCCGACGCCTGGTATTCCCCATCCGCGTGGATGATCTTGGCGCGCTTTTCGCGCTCGGCTTCTGCCTGCCGCGACATCGCCCGGCGCATCTCCTGCGGAAGGTCGACGGCCTTTATCTCGACCATCGAAACCTTTATACCCCACGGGTCGGTGTGCTTGTCGAGTATTGTCTGAAGCCTTGAATTCAGCAGCTCGCGCTCTGAAAGCAGCTCGTCAAGCTCCGCCTCGCCGAGCACCGAGCGCAGCGTCGTCTGCGCCAGTTGAGATGTCGCGTAAAGATAATTCTCGACCTCGACGATTGCCAGCCTTGGGTCAATAACTCGAAAATAGACGACCGCATTGACCGATACCGTGACGTTATCGCGTGTGATTATGTCTTGCGGCGGCACGTCGAGCGTGACGGTGCGCAGGCTGACCCGGACGATACGATCAACCGGGCGAAAGACCAGGACAATGCCGGGGCCCTTGGCCTCCGGCAGCAGGCGGCCGAGCCGGAATATGACTCCGCGCTCATACTCAGGGAGGATGTTTACGACACTGAGTATGTAAAGCAATACGACGGCCGCCGCCACAAGAGGGAATGTTATAAACTCGTTCATACCCACCTCCTATTCTAGTGACGAATTACGTTGAGAGGAAGCCAGGCCATTGTTCGATCCGACAAGCCATGAAAGCGACCTTCTAATCAGTCGGCAATGGCCGATGTCTTTCTGGGTTCAATCGTCACGTCGCTGTCCGCTTCGACGGCAAGCGTCAACCCTTCGACCCCGGTGACCCGCACGGCTTCGCCTTCCGCTATCTCCATATACGAGCGCGCGCGCCAGAGCTCGCCCCGCACAAAGACGGTGCCTTCGGGCGCTATACGGGTCTGAGCCCTCCCGACGAGGCCGATCATCCCGGCCGTCCCGGTCGTGACCTTAGCGTGCCGCGAACGAAGAGCCAGCCTCACAATAAAAACCAGAATTATCGCAAATGCCAGGACGCCAGCTATCACGAAGCCCAGGGGCAATCTTATTTCAAAACCGGAAACGTCGATAAGAACAGGCAGGCCGGAGACGGCCGGGACAGGCGATATGGGGAGCGCATACGTCATAATTGGCTCCTTATAAAATTCCGTGGATTACCCGATGAGCTTACCATATGGCTATCCGGGTACCTGATGACGCGTCGATTGGATCGCCTCTGACAATCGGCTGAGCGCCGGCCGCACACGGTTTCGCGGCCGGCGCTCGACATAAAATAGTCAATCGCCGTTGAAAAGATTCGCCTGATCGGGCGATTGAGGATTCACGTTGTAATTCAAGCCAAAGTGCTCGTAAGCGCGCCGCGCGGCGGTGCGCCCGCGCGGGGTGCGGTTTAGAAAACCGATCTGAATAAGATATGGCTCATATATCTCTTCTATCGCATCCTTGTCTTCGCTTATCGAAGCCGAGAGAGTCCCGAGCCCGACCGGCCCGCCATCGAATTTATCGATGATTGTAAGCAAGAGCTTGCGGTCAACCTCGTCCAGCCCGTAAATGTCGACCTCCATGCGGTTGAGCGCGTCGGCGGCGACTTCGTCGGTCACGCGGCCGTCGTAGAGCACTTCGGCTATGTCGCGAACGCGGCGCAGCAGCCGGTTAGTGATTCGCGGCGTGCCGCGCGAGCGACGGGCAATCTCGCGCGCGCCGCTCTCTTCGACAGTGACGCCGAGTATCTCGGACGAGCGCTTGACGATTACTTCAAGGTCTTCGACCGGGTAAAAGTCCAGATGGAGCGGGATGCCGAAGCGCCCCCGAAGCGGCGCGCTTATGAGGCCCGCCCGCGTCGTCGCGCCCACGAGCGTAAACTTCGGCAGGTCGATCTTGATCGAGCGCGCCGATGGCCCCTGGCCTATTATGATGTCGAGCTGATAATCCTCCATCGCAGGATAAAGGACTTCCTCGATGGCGGGATTGAGGCGATGTATCTCGTCTATGAATAAGACGTCGCCCTCGGAAAGGTTCGTCAGCAAGGCGGCAAGGTCGCCTGCTTTTTCGATCACCGGCCCGGCCGTAGACTTGATGTCGCTGCCCATCTCGTTTGCGATGATGTGCGCGAGCGTCGTCTTTCCGAGCCCGGGCGGCCCGTAGAGCAGAACGTGATCGAGCGCCTGCCCGCGTCGCCGCGCCGCTTGAACGAAGATCGAAAGGTTCTCCTTGGCCTTCTGCTGCCCGATGTATTCGCGCAGCCACTTGGGTCTCAGGCTCAGCTCGAATTGCTGCTCTTCGTCCCCCTCGACGCCGGGCGAAATGATCCTCTCTTCTGACATTGGCTAAACTCCAGGTAATAGTCTATGGGGTTTCTGGCCATAATCTTACCATAAGTTGTATTAGGCTCTTAAATCCATTCCCAAATTTAGTGGTCGCTGAATATAATGCTGATTATAATTGAGCGGTGACCCGATGGCTTTAGGCTGCGTTCAAGATAAATTTCATGGCAAAATTTCTTCACATAGCGGACGTTCATTTAGGCATCAAACGTTATAACCTGCCCGACCGCACGGCCGATTTTTTCAGGGCGTGGAAGGAAGTAATCGAGCGATATGCGGTCGGCCGCCGCGTTGACTTTGTGGTAATTGCCGGGGATCTTTTCGACCGGCGCAATCTCGATCCTCAGGCGGCAAATCACGCAATGCTCATGCTGCGCAAGCTCGCCGAGGCCCGCATACCCGTAGTCGTCATCGAGGGCAATCACGATCAGCGAGATACGACGTCGCGCTTTAGCTGGCTGCGCAGCTTCTCGCAATGGCGATTCTTGAAATTGCTCGAGCCGCGCTGGGGCGAAGGCGGGCAAGTGAGTCTCGACCCTTGGGACGATGAGAACGCGCACGGCTCTTATATCGATATTGGCGACGCGCGAATATTCGGCTCGAACTGGTACGGCACGACGATAAGCAACACCCTGCCGACCCTGGCCGAGGCGGTCGGAAGACACAGGCGGCCGGGCGCGACAAACATAATGCTTCTCCATTCCGATATTGAAGGGCAGTTAAATCGTCCGATTCAAAATGCCCTTTCCGTATCCAAGCTCGTCACGCTTCGCGGCGCGGTCGATTACCTGGCGCTCGGCCATACGCATAAGAATTTCGACATCGAGCAATGGGCATTCAACCCCGGCTCGCTCGAAGCGTGCAGCGTAGACGAAGCGCAGACGCCCCGTGGCGCGTACCTTGTCGAAACCGACGGCCCGCGAAATAGAGGTCCAGTTTCTTCAGGCCGGCGACGACTACTGTCAGCGCCCCTTCAGGCGCGTCGAGTATCAGGCGAGCGGCGGCGAAGACCCTGAAGTGGTGCGCTCCGAGGTTTTCGATGTGCTCCGCCGGGAATGCATGAGCGCCGAAGGCGTCGAAGATGAGATGAGGCCGATCATAGAACTAACGCTGCGCGGCCAGCTCGGGTTTAAGAACTCGCTTCTGCGCCTCGATAAGCTGAAGGAGCAGGCCGTAGAGGAGCTACGCCCGCTCGGTTTGATAATCAGCAATAAGACCGTCCCTAAACAGCTAGCCGTGGCAATCGGGATGACCAGAGATACGCCGCGCAACGAGCGCGAGCTTCGCGTTATAGAAGACCTGATCAAGCCCGATCCGAGGTTCGGCCATCGAGCGGCCGAGCTTGCGGCCATCGTGGTCGAGGCAAAACGGCTTTCGCTCGAAGGCGAATCTCCGGAGAAGATACTACTACTCTTGGAGGAGAAACTATTTCCAACCGATGAAGGTCGGCCTGAGATGGAAGGCTCTGAAGTGGTCCTGGCCGGGAGCGCTGATTGATTGCCCTACGGTCTCGAAGATGATGAAGCCGCCGGAAGATGGATTGATATGGGAGTGGCGGGCTTTCGGGCGCGTGAGCCCGGAGCTTGAGCGATGGCTCCATTCCCACCCCATCAGAATGGGCATCAAGGGCCAGGATGGCTTCGACGAGTATTTCATTTCGTCGGCCAGCGAGCAGAACATAAAGATCAGAAGGTACCGGACCGGCGCGGTCCTCAAATTCAAGTTCTTGCTCGCGGGAGCGGACGACGGAATTGAGCTTTACGCCGAAAACCCTGATTACACCTACAGGTTCCCGGTAAACATCGAGCACATTCGGAAATCGGCGCGACTGCTCGCCGTCGCCAGCGAGGACATCGACCCGGAATTAAACCCGATGACGGCCGAGCAATTCGCGGAGCGGCTCACCCGATCAGCGCCCGCCGTCTCTATGGTCGGAGTTAAAAAGCGGCGATGGCAATTCAATTGCGATGGAGGCTGGCTTGAGATGGCCGACATCAAAATCAAAAACCATAAGGCGCAGACCATCTCTGTACACTCACCCCAGCTCGATACTATTCAGGATATAAGATCGCGGCTTGATCTCGGTGACGGGCTCGAAGTTATGAATTACGTCATGGCTTGCAGGCGCTGGGGATGAAGTCAGTCTTTTTTGCGCGGGAGACTTGTAAGGCACAAATCCATAGATTCCGTCCCTACAAGTCTCCTTCCCGGACCTTGTTTCCAGGGTCAATTATTTTAGCCGCGCGCCATTCGGAACGTCTTCGGCAAAGGTCGCGATAACAGGACGGCCCTCTTCTCCAATCGACGCCGCCAGCAGCATCCCGTTCGATTCCAGCCCGCGCAGCTTCCTCGGCGCGAGGTTAGCCACGACGATTATCCTGCGGCCAACCATCTGCTCAGGCTCGTAGTGCTGCGCAATGCCCGCGAGGATCTGGCGCGGCTGCTCTTCACCAATATCCACCACGAGCCTTAGCAGCTTGTCGGCCTTGGGCACGCGCTCGGCCTCAAGCACGGTCGCCACTCGGAGATCGACCTTTACGAAATCATCGATTGTTATCGTTTCAGAACGCGGCGGAGCTACCGCTTGAGTGGCTCCAACCGGGCTCGCGACCTCGTCTGTCTTTGTCGTGGCGTGCTCGACCGCGTCGGGCAAATCCTTTTGCGCGTCCGCTCGCTCGACGCCTTCTGTCGAGGGCTTGCCCCCCGCCTCGGCACTCTCGTTTTCGATATCTTGCATGATCTTTTCCTTATTCAGTTTCGGGAAGGCCGGGCTTATATGCTCGACCTTTGTAATCTCAAGCGGCTCGCCCCAGGCCGCGTCATTGGGATTGATCCTGAGCGGCTCGCCCGCCAGGCCCATCTGCTTCCAGATTTCGGCCGCGCTCTGTGGCAGCGCCGGCGCGACAAGCAGCACCAGATGACGGAGCCCTTCGTACGTGGTCGCGAGCACCCGTTCGAGCCGCGCCCGCTTGAGTGGCGTCCTTCGCAAGCTTCCACGGCGCATTGTCGGTTATATATTTATCAACGCGCGCAATCCCCGCCCACGCCGCTTCGAGCCCGCGCGAGAAGTTGAGCGAATCAAACTCTTCATCAAATCGAGCTTTCGCCTCTTCGATTCGACGCCGCACATCAGCCGAATCTTCATCCTCTTCGGACGGGCGTGGCGGCTGCCCCTCAAAATAATTCCTGATCATCGTCAGGGTGCGGCTCGCGAGGTTTCCGAGCCCATCCGCCAGGTCTGAATTCACCCGATCAATCAGCGCCTCGTAGCTGAAGTAGCCGTCCAGCCCGAAAACGACTTCCCTCAACATGAAATAGCGCACCATGTCGGGCGTAAAACGAGGGACAAGCTCCCCAACGCGCACGACATTGCCAAGCGTTTTCGACATTTTTCGCCCGCCCATAAGCAACATGCCGTGGACGAAAAGCTTTTTGGGAAGCTCTACACCTGCCGCCATCAGAAAAGCGGGCCAGTAGACCGTGTGAAACCTCAATATATCTTTGCCGATCAGGTGCAGCGCGGGCCAGTACTTATCAAAACCGGTGTAGTGGTCGTTGCCCCAGCCCAGACGCGGTGATGTAGTTTGAAAGCGCGTCAAGCCACACATAAATCGTATGCTTCGGGTCGCCCGGGACCGGGATGCCCCACTTAACGGAGACGCGGCTGACCGACAGGTCCTTTAGCCCGCCGGCCACAAACGCCCGCACTTCGTTTAATCTGGATTCAGGCCGAACGAAATCAGGCTGCGAGTCATACAATTCAAGCAGTGGCTTTTGAAACTCCGATAGCTTGAAGAAGTAGCTCTCTTCGGCTATGCGTTCGAGAGGCCGCTCGTGCGTGGGGCACATCGGCGACTCTTCGCCGCTATCGACATCCTTGAACTCGTTGCAGTTCGGACAGAACCAGCCTTCATAATGGCCCTTATAGATGAAGCCTTTCTCTTCAAGTATGCCCCAGAGCTTCTGCACCGCCGCCTCGTGGTGCGGGTCCGTGGTGCGAATCCACATGTCATACTCAAGGCCGAGCGGCGCGAATGCAGTTTTGAATTCGTTTACTATCTCGTCAACGTGCTGACGAACAGGCAAGCCTCGCTGCTCGGCCGCGCGCTCGATGTTTATGCCATGCTCGTCCGTGCCGGTCAGGAAGAAAGAGTCAATGCCGCGCTGCCGCTTGTACCTGGTAAGCGTGTCGGCCACAACGGTCGTATATGCGTGGCCGATGTGCGGTTTGGCATTCACATAGTAGATCGGAGTCGTTACATAGAAAGTGTCTTTCATCGTCATTGATCTTCAACGGGGATACTACTGCAAAGGTTTTGAAACAGGCTGCCGCGCATTCGCATGGGCTAGCTCGAATTGCGTATCAGGGCCATCGCTTCGGCGCGCGTTCGCTGGTCTTTCAAAAAGCCACCCCTTAGCGCGCTCGTCACGAACTTCGAGCCTGGCTTCTTGATGCCGCGCATCTCGACGCACATGTGCTCGGCCTCTATTACGACCATTACGCCCGTCGCACGAAGCTCTTCAAACAGCAGGTCCGCAATCTCGGTCGTCAGCCGTTCCTGTATCTGCGGCTTTTTAGCCATCAGGTCCGCGACCCGCGCGAGCTTTGATAAACCAACTATGCGGCCCGCCCTCGGAATGTATGCTATGTGCGCCACGCCTTTCATGGGCAGCAGGTGGTGTTCACATAAGGAGTGTATAGGTATATCTTTTAATATGACCATCTCGTCGTGCGTAGTGGCCGGAAGCACGTGCAGGAATTCGCGAGGATCAGAGTGCAGGCCGGCGCAAATCTCCTCATACAATTGCGCGACTCGGCGCGGCGTCCCTTCGAGTCCGGGCCTCGCGGTGTCTTCACCAATCCCTTCGAGGATGAGGCGGACTCCTTCTTCGATCTTCGCGAGGTCAACGCTCCTTTTTTTAGTCGCGCTTTCGCCCTTTTTCTTCTTAGGAGTCGCCATCCTCTTTGCCCGCCTCTCCGCGCGCCAATCGTTCGTGGAAAGCGGCTCTGGCGGCCGTTTCCACGTCATTCAACGCGACCTGTGATTCGCGCGCGATTCGCGCACAGTCCTCATATTCCGGTTGAAAGTGTAGCGTGCGACCCTCGTGGCGCGCTACCTTAATTTGAACCTTGCCATACGCGGTGCTCACCTGTTCGAAGGCGCGTTCGAGCACGCGCCGACGCGCGTCGTAATAGCGCACGCCAAGCGTTGTCGTCTCGGCAAGCAGCATCTCTATTATCGATTCGAGCCTGTCGTCTTCGCACAACACCGTGAGCAATACGCCCGGCCTTCCCTTCTTCATCTGCGCCGGGAGCATGAACACGTCGAGCGCGCCCATCTCGAATGCTCGCTCCATCACGAAGCCGAAAACCTGCGGGCTCATGTCATCGAGGTTTGTCTCTATAACTTTCACGCCTAGCGAACCCGGCGGGTCCATGCCTCGCATATATCCTCGATTTCGCCAAGCATAAGCCTCAGCACGTTGGGAAGTTCCTTCGGGTCTCGCGAACCCGCCCCGTAACCGGCCCGGTCCAGCCTCAAGTGCGGCAGACCGGTGTACTCTCGTGGCAAACGAGGTGACAATCGCGGCCCCGGTCGGGGTGACGAATTCTCCTTCGAACTCTCCCGCGTAGATAGGAACTCCGATGAGCAATTCGGCCGTCGCTGGCGCGGGTACCGGGAGCAGCCCATGCTCGGTCTTGACCGAGCCGTGTCCTACCCTCAGCGGCGAAGAATAGAACCGATCGACGCCGAGCGCTTTTAAGCCCGATCACCGCTCCGACGATGTCGATTATTGAATCAACTGCTCCGACTTCGTGAAAGTGTACGCGGTCGATAGTCGTGTCGTGCACGCGGGCTTCTGCTTCGCCGAGCCGTGTGAATATGCGGATTGAGTCTAGCTTTACTTCTTCGGACAATGAGGACCGGTTTATCAACTCGACTATGTCGCTGAGATGGCGCGCGGGCTGGTCTTTCTCTTCGACTTCTACATTGAATCTGGTAGCGGCAATTCCGCCGCGCGTTACACTGTCGACCGATAAGCGATACCCACTCAGCCCGAGGCCCGCCAACTCTTCCTTCAAGTGATCGAAATCGAGGCCAAGGTCTAGGAGCGCGCCGACCATCATATCGCCGCTCACGCCCGCAAAGCAGTCGAAGTAAAGCACGCGCATTTATCCACGCTCCCTTATGAACTGAGGCAGCAACTCGCCCGCCTTCCCGAGCAGCGATATGTCGGCCAGGAACGAAATGTCGGTTAGCTCCGGGTTCACCTCAATTACTTTTGCGCCCGCTTGCTTGGCCGCGACCGGCAGACCCGCCGCGGGGTAAACAACCGCCGAAGTGCCGATGACGAAAAAGAGGTCCGCGCGGCGGGCCGCCTCTTCGGCCCGCTCAAAGGCTCCTTCGGGCAACATCTCTCCGAACAATACGACATCAGGCCGCGCGGCCCCTCCGCAAACAAAGCATAGCGGCGGGTTCTGTTCGAGCGGGCTCTCGCGCGATTCGAAGGTGCTGCCGCACCGCATACAGCGCGCTCGCCATATATTGCCATGCAGCTCAAGCAGGCTCTGGGAGCCTGCTCCACGGTGCAGGTCGTCTATATTCTGTGTGACCAGCGTAAAGTCGTCGAACCGCTTCTCCCATTCGGCCAGCGCGTAATGGCCCGCGTTTGGCCGGACCTCCTTCATCATCCCGCGCCGGTAATCGAACCACTCCCATACGAGTTTAGGGTCGGTGGCGATCAACTCGGCCGACGAAAGCTCGGTCACGGGCCGGCCGCGCCATGTCCATATCTCGGACCCGCCCCCGCCTCGGAAAGTCGGCACTCCGCTTTCGGCGGAAATCCCCGCGCCCGTGAGCACCGTGACGCTGCGCGCCCTGTCAAAAGTCGCGACCAATTCGCTTGTCACTTCCGTCAAAACCATAGAACCTTATCTTATCAGCACCGCTGTCGCTTGAATAATCCGCAAACGGCAAAGTTAAGCCATTACCCTCGACCTTTTCAAGTTGCCCTAGCTTTGAAAAGCAAAGACCGGCTGCTAGAATTCTTGCTTCCCACAGCGGCGCACTAAGCCGCAATAGAGAACAATCATGGAGCAAATCGGTTAATGACCATTCAGGAAAGAGTCCGCGAGCAGCTTCGCGGGGCGATAAAGAAGCTATTCGATATCGAGCCGGGTGATTTCACGGTCGAGGTGCCGCCGCGCACCGAGCTTGGCGACCTCGCCTTCCCCGTGGCATTCGAGCTTGCAAAGAAGCTGAAGGCCGCCACCGGGCAGAAACAGAACCCACGCGACATCGCATCGAAGCTCGCCGAAGAATTCCGCGATGTTGACGGCGTCGCGCGCGTGGAGATTGCGGGCGCCGGGTACTTGAATGTCTTCTTAGACCGCTCGGCCTTTTTCGCGGCAGCTATCGAGGGGACAGACCGCCCCGACGCGCAATTGGGCGGCAAGATCATAGTCGAGCACACGTCGGTGAACCCGAATAAGGCCGCGCACATCGGCCACCTGCGCAACGCCGTGCTCGGAGATACGACCGTGCGCATGCTGCGCGCGGCCGGCGAAACGGTCGAGGTCCAGAACTATGTCGACAACACCGGCGTCCAGGTCGCCGACGTTGTCGTCGGTTTCAAATACATAGAGAACAAGACGCTCGACGAGATAAAAAGAATCGAAGAGAAGTTCGATTACTACTGCTGGGACCTCTATGCGAGGGTCGGCGCATTCTACGAAGAAGATTCGTCGAGGCTTGAGCTTCGGTCGAAGACATTGCACGAGCTGGAATCCGGCGCGGGCGAGACTTATGAGATGGCCGAATACGTATCTACGCGGGTGCTGCGCTGTCACCTCGACACGTTTTACCGCGTAGGCGTCGAATACGACTTACTGCCGCGCGAATCCGACGTGCTTCATCAGCACATATGGGAAAGGGCATTTTCACTCCTCAAGGAGCGCGGCGCATTCGTGTATGAGACCGAAGGCAAGCTGGCCGGGTGCTGGGTCATGCGCTCGGCCGAAGAATCAAAAGGCGAAGATGACGACGAGGGCGAGCACGAAAGCGATAAGGTAATAGTGCGGTCGAACGGGACGGTTACATATACGGGCAAGGATATAGCTTTCCACCTGTGGAAGCTCGGACAGCTCGACCTGGACTTCTATTACAAGCCCTTTCACTCATATCCGGACAGCCGCCTCGCCTGGGTAACGACGAGTGACGCGAAACAGAATGATCCTTCGCACCCGGATTTCGGGAGAGCCGCTGCCTATTTCAACGTGATAGATATTGGCCAGTCCTACCCGCAGCATTACGTAAAGCTCGGCGTGATGGCCATCGACACAGACAAACGGGTCGAGCGCAGCGCGCACCTGGCCTACGAAAAAGTAGTGCTGACGCCCGCGGCAGCCGAGCAGCTCGGGCAGCGCCTTTCAGATGAAGACCGGAAGCGCGGCGCGGTCAGCATGTCGGGGCGCAAGGGGCTCGGCGTGAAGATCGACGATTTCATAGACAAGCTCGAAGGGCTCGCCCTCGCCGAAGTCTCGACGCGCCACCCCGAACTCAGCGCCGATGAGCAGCGCGACGCCGCGCACAAGATAGCCATCGGCGCGCTCAGGTATTACCTGCTCAAATACACCCGAAACTCGATCATCTCGTTCGATTTTAAAGAGGCGCTTTCCTTTGACGGCGAGACAGGGCCTTACATCCAGTACTCCATCGTCCGCGCGAATTCGATCTTCAGAAAACTGAAGGAGGCCGGGATAGAAACGTCCGCGGAGGATATACGCCGCGTGCCACAGGATCGGCTCGGAGAGCTGCTTTCAGGTGATTCGGGAGACGACCTCTGGTCGATGGTTTATCTGGCCGCGCGGTTCAACGAAGTTTTGCGCGGGGCGGTCCTTTCGCTCGAGCCCGCCGTCGTCGCGAAGTGGGCATTTCAGTTGGCCCAGCGATTCAACGTTTTCTATAACAACTACCACATTCGTTCGGAAGCCGACGAGGCGAGGCGCGCGCTGCTCGTAGCTATAACGGCAATCGTCCGGAGACAGTTGATCGCCGCGCTTGGCGTGCTGGGCATCGAAGCCCCCGAGCGAATGTAGAAGCGTTTGCCGGCGGGCAGGAGTCAGGCTATAACCTTTAGTAGAACGTCTCGCTTGCCAGGAGAACCATTATGCTCATAGTAATGAAACCCGACGCCACTGAAAAAGAGGTTGAAGAGATAGTCTCAATTATCGCGGGGCTCGGATTTAAAGCCCACCCGATGCCCGGCGCTACCCGCACCGCGATTGGCGTGACCGGGAACAGTGGAGCTATCGAACCGGGTTACTTCGAGAATTTGCCCGGAGTCGCCGAAGCCATACGCGTTTCAAAGCCTTATAAGCTTGTCAGCCGAGACATCAAGCACGAAAACACCGTCATCCGAATCGGCGACGCGGCGATTGGCGGAGAGGAGCCGACAATCATCGCCGGCCCGTGCGCCGTTGAAAACTACGAGCAGACGATGGAGATAGCCGAGATCGTCGCGTCCACCGGGGTCAAATTCTTCCGCGGCGGGGCATTTAAGCCGCGCACTTCGCCATACTCTTTCCAGGGCCTGGGCGAAGGCGGGCTAAAGATACTGGCGGACGTGAGAGAGAGATTCGGCCTTCTCATCGTAACCGAAGTGCTGGACACGGAGACGGCCGACCTTGTCGAAGAGTACGCGGACGTTTTGCAAATAGGGGCGCGCAACATGCAGAACTTCTCGCTGCTCAGGAGGGTCGGGCAGGCCAGCAAACCCATAATGCTCAAGCGCGGCATGTCGGCTACGCTGGAAGAGTTGTTGCTCGCGGCCGAGTACATAATGGCGGAAGGCAATTACAACGTAATATTGTGCGAGCGCGGCGTTCGCACATTTGCCGATCATACTCGCAACACGCTCGACCTATCCATCGTCCCCGCCGTTAAGAATCGTTCGCACCTGCCTATAATAGTCGACCCGTCGCACGGGACCGGGAAGCGCCATAAGGTTATCCCGCTTGCACGCGCGTCAATCGCGGTCGGGGCGGACGGCGTGATGGTCGAGGTGCACAACCGGCCGGAGCAGGCGCTCTCGGATGGGCCACAGGCGCTGCTGCCAGATATGTTCAAGCAGATGGTCACTGAGCTGCACGCGATCCACCGCGTGATCGCAGAAAACGAAACCAGACTTGTGAACCAGGTATAGCGGAGAGATTCGGTTGCCGCTCAGATGTTGATGCGGCTGATGTTGCGGTGCATAAGGGTGCGGACGCGGTTGCGGCCCGCCGCTTTCGCAAGATACATGGCGCGGTCGGCCATTTCGATCAATTCCTCAATGGTCTTTGCCGCCGTCGGGTATGTTGCCACCCCGATGCTCGCGGTGATCTGGCCGATTCTTTTTACGGGATTTGACGCGATCGCTTCTCGCAATCGCTCGGCTACGTTTATCGCATCATCTCGTCCGCACTGGGGCAGCACAATAACAAATTCTTCCCCTCCATAGCGCGCGCACACGTCGACTTCACGCACCGTCGCCTGCATCATGCGGGCCACGTGGCACAGCGCCGCGTCGCCCGCCCTGTGGCCGTGCGTGTCGTTTATTCGCTTCAGGTGATCGAGGTCAAGTAGAATCAGCGAAACTTCGGCGTTGTTTCGGTCGGCCAGCTTTGTTTCGCGGTCAAGTCGCTCCTGAAAATACCTGTGGTTATAAAGACCGGTGAGCGCGTCTGTCATGGCCTGAGTCTGCACCTGGCGGAACAGGCGGGCGTGGCTAATCGCGATAGCAAGCTGGTCGGCAACCGTCTTGACCATGAGCACTTCCTCATTTTCCCAGTCGCGGCCTAAACGGTCATCTTCCACCACGAGCACGCCGATCACGCTATTGCGATAAGTGATCGGGACTTCGAGCGGGCCGGCCTTGATCAGCACGTCAGCGGGCAGGTCCTCAGTCTTCGTGCCCTCCGAGAAGCCGCCGAGGTGATCCGCCTCGCCCTCGGATGAGTCGTTCGGCCGCTCGAATATACTCATGCTTTCCGGCTTACTCGTCCCTTCGTGCCAGAGGACAAGCGCGGAGCGCCGGGCCTTGAGCGCGTGCCCCACTTCGTCTACGGCCGATTGCAACATAGGCTCAAGGTCAAGCGTGCTCGAGATGGCAGAGCTTATTCGGTTGGTCGCCATCTCAAGCTCGTTCTGCCGCTGCATCAGCATGGCGAGCTTTGTCGTAAATGTAAGCGCGAGCCTGAGCGACGAGCGCCTGGGCGTACAATTATTCATAAGCGTCTCCAGATGCATACGCTCCATGGGCTTCTGCACCCCCAGACGCGCCATCAAATACTCGAGAGCGGTGAATACGACGTTCGGGTCGAAGGTCCATACAATCTCGTACGTCCCGGCGAGCGTGTTGCCGTCTTCGACCACTTCGCAAGCGGCCAAGAGTCCGCTGAAGCGCGGCTCCATGACGAGTATAAAAGGCCCGGATTCGAATTTGTGATAATCGCGTTCTTCGAGCACCGTGACGTTTTCAAGTTCTTCCGGCTGCCATGCGCGCGCTTTGCACTGGCGGTCGCAAGAGAATATGTACAGGTGGTGGGCGATTGCGGCGAGCTTCGCTGCGCGTTCAACGTCTCTGCCCGACGGATCATTCGGACAACGGCCCTGGATCATAAGAGCTTCGAGCTTATTCTCCGTCACTACGTCCTCGAAGTAGCGGACGAGCCGGACCAGAGTCTGCTCGTTGCATCGCACGGGCGCGAATTCTTCGCCGTGCTGGTTATTGAGCACGTAAAAAAGTGAATACATCAAAACGCTTTCTATCAACTTGAGAGAGGGTGAAAAATGCGGGGACAGGCCAATAGCGGTCAGGTCTGATTCTACCCTGCCTCTCTCCGGTGTCAATTCTTTTGTTTATCCGGTAGGCCATCGGGCAGTTGAGGACCCACCCGGGCGCATAAACGGGTATGACTGTGTAATTTTTTCGTTGCGAGTAGGAAACTTATACAACAACTTGGCCGCACCGGGCCGCCACGGTAGGTTTAAATCATTTAATTATTGAGCTTAAGAATAAGGATGTGGCCTGCGTGGCTGGCACGACGCTCGCAGTCATGCAAAGGGTTTAAAGTAAGGGCATGGGCACATGCATATATAGCTCAATGCTCGCTTTTGCTTCCTCGTCGATCTAAGGTAAAAACAGACTTGTCCAGGAGGGAAGGAATGAGAATGAAACTGATGACCGTTGCCCTGCTGATGGGATTCTTAGTAGTTTTCGAGAGCGGATGCGCTACTAAGAAATATGTTCGAAACAGGATAGCCGAGCGGGTTACGCCGCTTGAGAACCGCGCGACGGAACTTGAAGAGACCTCACGCCGCAACACACAGACGATTGGCGAGTTGAGGACCGGCATTGACGACGTGCGTGGCCGCGCGGATCGAGCCCAGACGACGGCGGATCGAGCCTCGGCATCGGCCGAGCAGGCCAACACGCGGATTGCGACCGTCGAGCGCGGCGTCGAAGACCTGCGCGCGAATCTCGATAAGTACAGCCTGCAGAATACGGGCCTGGTCTTTTTCAAGGCGGGGAACACAAAACTGACCCCCGAGGGGATGGCCCAGCTCGATATGCTCGCGTCACAGATTACGGACCGCAACGGGTTTGTCCTGGAAATAATCGGGTTCGGCGACACGGCGCGAGCTACTCGCCATAACCAGACGCTAGCGCAAATGCGAGCCGAGGCTGTGCAGCGCTACCTGGCCGATAGGCACAACATCCCGGTCATGCGGATGTTCGCCCTCGGATTCGGGGCGGCCAGGCCAATAGGCTCCGACAGCATCCAGAACGTATCTAATGGCGAGACGGTGTCGCCCGCGACAGCCAGGGCACAGTATCGCCGCGTCGAGATTCGCCTGCTCACAAACAACGCTGTCCCCAATGCTCCTATGCGGACCAGCACGACGACCACATCCGGATCAAATTGATCCGCCGGGTTATCGAAATGGTCCCGTTTAAGGACTGTTTGTGAGCTTTTGAGGGTGGCGGCCGCCTGAGCCCCCGCGAAATGCGGCCGCCACCTGGCAGGCAGAAAAATCCCGCCCGGTTCCCCAAACAGGCTACGTTTATTTCAGCCCGTACGACCGCCTACAACGAGTTTCAAAACGTCTCGCCTTAAATGCTATAATGTTGAGGCAACCGGATTTATGGTCATAGCATCTCAGCGTGTGAGGTCATGGCCACTACAGCGAAATTAATGACGATACCCATGACCGCTGAACGAAGCCAGCCCGCCTCGGACCTGGAGCTAGCCAGAGCGGCAGCCTCTGGAGACGCGGCGGCATTTGAAAAGCTTTACGAGCAACATAAAGGGCGCGTTTATTCGCTCTGTTTGAGAATGCTCAGCGATCAATCGGCGGCCGAAGACCTGACGCAGGAGGTCTTCCTGCAGGTCTATAGAAAGATCGGCAGTTTCCGAGGCGATTCGGCCTTCACGACCTGGCTTCATCGTTTGACAGTCAATCAGGTGCTCATGCATTTTCGGAAACGCGGGGTCAAGCTTGAGCACACGAGCGAGGAGGGAGACTTTACCAATGTCACCGAATCGCCGCTTCAAAGTACGAGGCGTATATCGATGGTTGACCGTTTGGCGCTTGACAAGGCTATCGGCCAGTTGCCGCCGGGCTATAGAACGGTCTTCATGATGCACGACGTCGATGGGTACGAGCACGAGGAGATAGCCGGCTTGCTTGAGATAAGCATAGGCACCTCTAAGTCTCAATTGCACAAAGCGCGTATGCGTCTGAGGGAATTGCTGTTGCAGAAGTGATGGCGCCCCCAGAGCCCGCGCCGCAAAAAAGCGGAGGCAAGCGAATGGCCCCGGAGAAGGATCAGGTAGAGAAAATGGTTTGCAGTCATTGTCAAGAAATTCTCTCAGACTATATTGACGGCGTGCTTGAGCTAGGCGAGCAGGTGAAGATGGAGCGGCACCTCGCCGATTGCGAACCCTGCCGCGCCGTCCGTGATGACCTTCTTCAGATCGTTCATTTCTCGAAGCAGCTACCGGAACAAGCGCCTTCGGCGGCAATCTGGGCGCGGATACAATCGAGCCTGGCCGAAGAGCAGAAGGCCAGTCCCTGGTCGCGCGCGCGCGGCTGGTGGTCGCGCACGCGAGGGATGCATTTCGATTTCACGGTGCCGCAGATGATTGCCGGAGCCGCCGTGCTTGCCGTTATCATATCGGCCGGCGCTATTCTTGCCCGCCGCGACGCATCCTCCGAGATGACGCTCGCCGGCTCGGCATCGTTCGCCGCATCGCAGGCGCGGCCGCTCTCGAACCCCGAATTGCAACAGCTTGAGCGTCAGATCAACGACCTCAGCCAGTCCATAGAAGGGTTAAAATCGAAGTGGGAGCCCGAAGTCCGGATCACCTTCGAGCGCAACATGTCGTACATCGAGCAATCGCTGGCCGAATGCCGTCACCACTTGAACGTCAATCCCGAAGACGGGCTGTCTCAGGAGTTGATGCTGAACGCTTATCGTGAGAAGGTCCGATTGATGGAAGGATTCACCAGCTTTTAGACTTGCTCGGAATATTTCGCGCCCGCGAAGGTTTCTAATAGATGGTGAAGCTCGATAACAGAATCAATTTATTTTTACGGCTTTCAGCATTGCTATGCCTGATGGTCCTTGCGGAGGTCGCGCACGGGGCGACGCTCTGCAATTCCTACGGAAAATTCGAGCGCACCTACACGCCTTCCGGGCGGGCTCACCTTACAATATCGAACCTGAACGGGGCGATCCGCGTGACCGCGTGGAAGCGAAAGGTCATATTGGTGAGAGCTGACTCTGAATCTTCGGCCGCGATAAACGACGACGTCGCGGGCGACGACATAACGATCACGGTCAAGCGCGCGCTCTCCTCGCTCGGCAAAGTCAATTTCGAAGTCTTCGTCCCGGCCGATTCGTCGCTCACTTTGAAGAACCTTATGGGCGATATAACCGCCCGTGGGGTAACCGGCCATATTAGCGTGAGCTCGCACGACAGCAACGTGCGGTTGATTGACGTAGTCAACCCCTCGGTCGATGTAAAAGTGACGAGCGGCAATATCGTATTCGACGGGGACCTCAAAGAAGGCGGCACCTATAGCCTCCAATCGATCAAAGGCGACATCGACGTCACGCTCCCCGCTTCTACATCATTCACGCTTAGCGCGCGGGCGTTGAGCGAAAACATCAGCCTGGGGGGCTTCCTATCGAGCCTCGCGGGCTCTTCCAGGGAGCCAAGAGGGGTTTCGGGCACCCACCTCCGAGGAAGCTCGCGGCTGATCTTGACGGCATTCGCCGGCCGTATCCTGCTTAATAAAAAGTGATCCGCCCCGGCCCGCACGCCATAGAAAAATTCCCTGCTACAAATTGAAACATTTGTTTCCCGTAATCGTAATCCTTCCTGGCAAACGATCAACTTGAGCAAAAAGCTGCAAAGTAAATCCATGCGAGGTGGCGAAGGATTGTCGGCATCGAAAACGAAACTTTCCAATATGGCCGTTAGCGCCAGCAACGAGCCCAACCCCTTTAATAGTTCATTTGAAAAGCCCGAGCGAGTAGAACTCGAATCGGTGCTGCCATTTTTCGAAGAGCGTATAGCCTTCCGAGTTCCCAGCGACATCAAGTACCTTGACGAGGTGCTTGACCATGTTAATGAACGTCTGCTGAAATTCGGCATTGTAAACCCTGGCGATTCCGAAGTGCTCATCGCTCTCGACGAGGCCATCGTCAACGCCATAAAGCACGGGAACAAGTACGACCCGCAAAAACGTGTCGAGATTGTCGCCGAGTTTTGCAAGGAAGGCGCGCGATTCAAAGTGACCGATGAAGGAGACGGGTTCGCGCGCGACCTGGTTCCGGACCCCACACAGCAATGCAGGCTCCTGGAGCCTAACGGGCGCGGGTTACTCTTGATCAATCATATAATGGACGAGGTTTGTTACAACAACCGCGGCAACAGCCTCGAAATGTTTAAACGAACAAACGAGCCCCCGCGGACCTCGATCAAGTCATAGGGCGGTTTCGCCTGCTACTCGTTCGCGCCGTCGGGCGATGAGCCCGTGCCGGCCGTTGCGCCTCTTGCCAGGTCGCCGGTGCGACCCCTATCTTCGCGGTCGAGATCGGCGGTTCGATATTGAGGCCTGAGCAGATAGAGCAGGGTTGAAGCTCGAATCCTTTCCGATAGCGACTCTTTCATAACGCGGCGGGCGCATAATTCGTCAATGCCGTGTTTTATGAGCATGGCGCGCAGGCGGTGACGATCCTCGCGCGAGCCCGTAGTGAGGGCTTCGATCAGCACGATCTCAAAGAGGGCTCGCTGATCTCTCGTCAATGCGCGGATGATGGAGTCATCAAACTCCCCTCCTGCCCTGAGCCGCTCGATCTCTCCGAGCACCCGCTCGCGAGCAATTTCCCGTGACGGTTTGCGCTTAAGATTCTTCATTATGAAAAGGACCGTTAGGATCGCTGCAAATAGCAGGAATAACCCTATCAGGAGACCGATATTCAACTCGTATCCCGGCATTGACATCAGAGACTCCGCCGCGCTGGCCACACCTCGACAGACATCTATCCCAGTCCGTTTTTTGCAATGACTGTTCCTATACAGATTTCTTCTAGAACATGGCCCGTTTGGAGTACCAATAAGCGGAAATCCGCGGCGAGCAAGGAAGGCGCGGTCTTAGTCAGGCGATCAGGTTGTAACTGAAGTCCTCATGATAGGGAAGAAGTAGATTGACTGGCGGTAGAAAAAGAGAATCCGGGCTAGATGTTCTCTGCCCGGATTCGAATCGCTATTGCCGTGTGCTTTCTGTCGAGCTACTTCAACGGCCTCGCTTTATACTTCTCGTAAAGCTCGGTATGGCGGCTTGAAAGCGACATCTGCCGACCGTTAATAAACAGGTGTTTCACCTGCGTCAGTATCTCTAGCGGGTCGCCGGTCGTGACGATCAGGTTCGCAATCTTTCCCTGCTCGATTGAGCCGACCCGGTCCGCGACGCCGAAGATTTCGGCAGGATAGATCGTAACCGCCTTGAGCGCTTCATCCTTCGAGAGCCCGAATGCCGCGGCCTGTCCGGCGTGGTACGGCAGGTCACGTACGTGGGCAGAGTCTTGAGTCTGAAACGCGATCTTCACGCCCGCTTTTGAAAGCAGGCTTGCGTTAACAAAAGCCTGGTCATACGGATCGTCTTCGCGGGCAGGCATGCGAAGTACCGGTCCAACGATCACCGGAATATTTCGAGAGCGAAGCTGGTCCGCAACCCGGTGCGCCTCGATGCCGCCGGAGATGATTATCTTTACCTTCATCTCGTCGGCAAAAGCAATGGCCGCCTTTATATCCCGCTCGCGGTCTACGTCAATCACTATGGGCATCTGGCCGCGCGCAACCGGAACGAGCGCTTCGAGCTTCAGGTCCGTCTCCTGCTTCGGAAGGCTCGCGTCCCGCGCACGCGCGTCCTTGGCAACGCCGTAGGCCGCCGCGTCCCGAAGTATCTTGCGGAGGTTTTCAACCTGCTGCTCCTGCTGCCGCCTGACCTCGGCTATAGAGCGCTGCTGCTGCCCGCCGAACCCGAATCCACCGCCGCCACCCGCGCCCGGCCAGCTCACGTGCATGGCCACGGACGATTTCAACACCATGTCGCGCGGGACCCATCCGTCCAGGTTTATCAAGGCGCTCTGCCCGGCGATCATGCCACCGCCGGGCGCCGTGAGCACGGTCGTTATGCCGTTGACCCGCGTGACCGGGATGTGCGAGCTGTCGGGGTGGAGCGCGACCTCGACTTTGATATTTGCATTGTTGTCGCCTATCTCTCCCGTATCGACCGAGCCCGCCACGGATGAGATTTCGGTGAGACCGATCTGCGTTCCTGAATCGATCATCCCCGGATAAACCGATAGGCCCGTCGCATCGATCACCTTCGCGCCCGCCGGGACCGAGACGTTCGCCCCCACGGCGCTGATCCTGCCGTTTGATATAACCACGGTGCCGTTTTCAATCACTGGCCCGGTGACAGTCACTATGCGCGCGTTGCGGATCGCGTAGGTTTCAGCCGGAGACTGAGCAGACGCGCCCACGTCGAGGAGCGCGCAAAAGGTAAGCAGCGCCGAGAGGGCGAGAGCCGTTTTCCGCTTTACACTTTTCATTTGCTATCCCCTCCGTCCGTTCGTGGTCTTTCAGCATTCGGGCGAAACTGCGGATCATCTGGCCGCCCTTCCCTGCGGCCGGGCTGCTCGTTGCGCCGCTGCTCGCGCTCGCGCCGCATCAAGTCTTCCTTTTCGCGCTTGAGCGTTTCGCGCGCGGCTATATCGGCCTGCCGGTCAAAATAGACTTCGCCATCAATGATCGTCATCTCAGGGACCGTGTAGACCGAGAAAGGATGCTGGCTGAATATGACCAGGTCGGCGTCCTTGCCCGGATCGATGGAGCCCGTGCGCTTATCGATTCCGAGTTGCATGGCCGGATTGAGCGTGACGGTCCTTAACGCTTCCTCTTCGCTCATCCCGCCATACTTGATGGCCTTGGCCGCTTCAAGATAAAGGCGACGCGCCCGCTCGTCGGAGTCTGAGTTGAGCGAGACGTTTACGCCGCGCGATGCCATGAGCGCGGCGTTATAGGGAATCGCGTCGTACGCTTCCATCTTATACGACCAGAAATCGGCAAACGTTGACCCGCCCGCTTTGTGCGCCGCTATTTCGTTGGCCACCTTGTAGCCTTCCAAAACGTGCTGGAGCGTCTTGATCTTAAAACCCATCTCGTCGGCAAGGCTAATCAGCATTGCTATCTCGTCGGCTCGGTAGCAATGAGCATGGACGAGCCGCTTTCCCTGGAGTATCTCGACCAGCGCGTCAAGCTCAAGGTCGCGCCGCGGGGCGATGGCGTTCTTGTCATTCTTCTTCGCCTCGTACTCCTGCCACTCGCGCATGTACTCTTTCGCACGCACGAATGCGTCGCGGATCGTCTCTTCCACGCCCATCCTTGTAGCCGGGTACCGCTGCGGTATTGTTGAGGGTACCCCCTGCCTGTTTGACCGCTTCGGGTTTTCGCCGAGCGCGAACTTTATGCCGGGCGGCGCGCCTGCCACAAACCACTCCCCAACCGGCTTGCCAAGCTTGAGCTTCAGCACCGCGTTCTGGCCGCCGATGGAATTGGCCGAACCGTGCAACACATTAACGATGGTGAGCCCGCCGGCAAGCTGGCGGTAGATGTCCGGGTCGTACGGGTTGACGATGTCCGCTATCCGAACCATCGAAGTTACCGAAAGCGTCCCCTCGTTTATATTGCCTTCCGACGCGGTGTGCGAGTGGCAGTCGATGATCCCCGGCGTGACAAACTTTCCGGTCGCGTCGATGACGCGCGCGTTCGTATCGCGGGCCCGGACTCCGGGGCCGACCTCGGCGATCTTGCCGTCTCGTATGAGGATCGAGCCGTTGCGTATCGTCCCTCGCGAGGCGGTCATAATGGTGGCGTTCTGTATGAGTATCTCGCGAGGCGCAGCCGTAGAACCGGCTCCCTGAGCCTGTCTTGCGCCTCCCTGCCTTTGCTGGGCATAGGCCGACGCTACGATTGTCAGCATCAGGATAGATGAGAACAGCGCTTTTGTTTTCTTCATATCAAACCTCCAGTCACCTTGGTCTGGAACCGGTGAAGTCCATGTCGCCATGCGAGGGAAGCGTGAACGTTCCCTGGATGGTGTCCCCGTCGATGGTGGCGTTGACGACCGCCTCCAGGGTATCGGTCTGCATCTGCACGCTCGCGGTGAACCGCAACTGGTTGCCGGTCATTCGTGCGTTCTGGACCGGGAAATTCCCCTGCGGCGTCACGAGCATCCCGCTGATCTGGTCGCCTTCCCTTCTTAGTTGCAGCCGCACATTCATATCTCCGTGCGGCGTGCGAACTACTAATTGCCATTCGCCGGTCGGGTCCGCGGCCGCCCCTGCCGGCCCGCCCGGCCGCCTCCCCGCGCCGCCTGCTCTTGCCGCCGCGTCAGGCCGTCGCACCTCGACCTCGTTGCCGTCGATGAACAGATGTCTTATCCTCGTGTCGCGGGCGAGAAGGTCGCCGCTGGTCACGACCAGGTTCGCTATTTTGCCTTCTTCAATCGTTCCGAGCTGATCGGCCACGCCGAGTATCTCGGCCGCGTTTATCGTAAGCGCGCGGATGGCGTCATCCTTCGTCAGCCCGTTTTCGACCGCCCGCTGCACGCTGGGCAAAAAGTCCTGCGGCCGCAATGACCCTGATGTGAAAGCGAACTTCACGCCGGCCCGCGCGAGTTGCGCCGGCCCTTTCGGGGCTTCGGCCCTCTGCCGGAGCAGGCGCAGCGGCTCATCCTCATCCTCGGGCAAGTCGGCAGAACGCCGCGGAAAATCGACCGAAAGAATGACCGGGACGTTTTTCGCCTTGATCATCTCCGCCGACCTGTCGGGCTCGACCGACCCGGCGATAATCGGCCGCAACTTGAATTCGTCGGCTATCATCAATGCGCGGCGCACGTCGCCCGAGTTGTTGGCGACAAACAGCACCGGCACCTCTCCCCTGAGCGCCGGCTGGAGCGCGGCCAGCTTCCTGTCATACTCGGGTCTCGTTATTCCTCGCTTGACCCGGTTGTAACGCTCCATTTCGTCGCGATACCTCGCCGCGTCATAAAATGATTGCCGTATAAAGGCGACCGTCCCCATCAAAGAGTTTGGATACTGTGTAAAGAACCCGGCGCTGCTGCGGAATTGAACAGTCATCGCGACGGGCGTGCGCAGCACCAGTCTCGACGGCTCATCCCCGGCGAGATTGATGAGGGCGCTCTGGCCGGGGAATATTCCCTGCCTCGGCGTGGTCAAAACAGATGTCACGCCCACGGACCGGGCGTCTTCGATGCCCTGCCCGCCGGGCCGGACCTGATCGGCCGCCGCAACCGAAGGATCGCCGTGAGCGGCTTCGGGTGAAGGCTGCTGGCCTGCCGCCGCGGCAAGAAGGGCGGCCTGCCGTCCGCCACCCCCTCCCTGACCGGCGGGCGGCTCCGGCTGGCGTTGGAAGCCGATATTTGTGAAGGCGTCGATGAGACCCGGATACACGGTCATGCCAGCCCCGTTTATGACGCGCGCGTCGGCCGGTATCTTCACGTTCTCGCCAACGGCGGTTATCAAACCGTTGCGAAATACTATCGTGCCCCTGGCGATGGTCCTGCCGTTTCCGACAACAATCTGCGCATCCTTTATAGCGTATGCGTCGGGCGCGTCGGAGCGCGCGGGCGTCGCGCGCAGTAACAGGCCCAGCAGCGCGACGCACATTATAGCGGCGACAATGACCGCCCCGCGCCTGGTCGGGATGCATCTGTAAAGACGGCGCGACCAGTTCAATTTGAGCATTTGATGGCCTCCCGGTATTTGAGTTGCGATTGAATACAATTAAGTTCTGCCACACACTCGGCGTTTACAAGTGACTGCTGCCGGCGTCCACTGAGTTTCGCCTAATCTATAGCAAACTCCCCCGGTGCGCAAGGCGGCGCTATAAATGGATGCTCATCTGAGTTTTGCAAGCGAGAGCGGGGGGTGATAAATTGATGCTTCTGATTAATATGGATCTGGAGGATCATCAATGCCGGCAGCTCAATTCGACAAAGACTTCGGGTACTTGATGCCCTTCCTTGAAAAGGTCGCGGAGGCCGCAAAAGGGCTTGCCGACACGGGGGCGCGCGACGAGCTGACGCGGCTGATGGCCGAAGAGAAAACCCGTTGGGCGCGAATCCGCCAACTGCTTTCCGGCAGCGGCGCTACGGCTTCAAACTCCCCCATAAAAACTGAACCAGTAACAGCGCGGGGCGAACAACCCGCGACTGCATCGAGGCATACGATGCCCGCGGGGCATACCATGCCTGCGGGGCATACCATGCCTGCGGGGCATACCATGCCCGCGCGTGAGGGTTTCAGCTTCACGGTCGGCAGTCTAAGAAAACGCCAGTGACTGATCGCCGGGAGATGATTTTGAGAAGCAATTGCACTCCGCCCGGCCCCAGGGGAAAACCGATAATCGGGGACCTGCTCGATTTTCGTCGCGACCCGCCCGGATTCCTGCTCGACTGCGCGCGAGTTTGGCGACCTCCACCTCAAGGTTGGGCCGCAAGACCTATGGGTGAGCCAGACGAATGACAGGTCAGGTAGCGGCAAACGAAGCGCCTCCCGTTGAGCAACCCGAAATCAAGCGGGTCGCGTGGGCATCTAATCGCCGCCTCTTCTGGATAGTTGCCGTTGTCTCAATCCTGGTTTTTTGCCATTACAAACCCTGGAACCTTCCTTCACGCGGAGACCGGGCGAACTGGGATTATTTCGCGCAGGTCGTGTCGCGCGGCGGGGTGCCTTATCGCGATGTCGTCAACATCAAGACCCCGCTTTCGGCCTACATCGGCGCGGCTGCGATCATTGTGACCCGACCATTCGGATTAAGAGAGATTTACGCGACACGCGCGGCTTATCTCATCCTTACCGCGCTCACGGTCGCCTTTACATTCCTTGTTGCCAGCCTCTTTTTCAATTGCCGGCGCGTCGGCCTTCTCGCGGCATTGATCCTGCTTGGCACAGAGCAGTTCGCGACCTTGAGTATTGACGGCGTGCAGCCAAAGACGCCGATGGTGCTGTTCGGGCTCATCTCCTTGCTGGCCGCGGTGCGAGACCGCCCCTTCCTCTCCGGCTCGGCCGCCATGCTGTCGGCCCTCTCCTGGCAGCCCGGCCTCCTCTTTTTCGGCGCCGCGCTGCTGGCCTTCACCCGCTACCTCACCCAGTGGAAGGACCGGGCGTGGCTGAGGCTGCTGGCCGGCGCAACCCTCCCGCTCGCTCTCTTCCTGGCCTACCTGTGGGTTGCCGGCGGCCTTTCGGCTTTCTTCCATTGGGCTTTTTATTTCAACTTCTCTGTTTATGGCCCGCGAGAGATGGTGACGGTCCAGGGCTTCAAAGACAGGTTCTCATTTCTGGTCGATGAATCTTTCCCCCAGGAGCGAACATACCTATACATCGCCGCGGCGGGCCTGATCGCCTTCATACTGCGCGAGGTAGCCCTTGGCGTAAAGCGTGGTCGCGGGTGGATTCTTGAGCGCGCACAGTATCACCAGCCTGCCGTTGCGGCTGTGGTTTACATAGCCTTCTGCAGAATAAACATGCAAGGCGAACAAGATTTCATCCCGCTGTTCCCGTTTATGGCCTTATTCGCCGCGTTGCTTCTGGTCTGGGCTATCGACCTGATGTCCGCGATGATCCTGCGTACGCGCCTGAAGCCGTACAAATCAAGGCTCGCTCCAGCAGCCTTTTTGGCGATTCTCTCGATAGTGATTCTGGACCGCGCGTCGGATGTCCTCGCCTACAAAGCGCCGAGGCGAACTCTTGAAGCTCAAGACGCGGAAGTCCGAGCGGTACTTTCCAGGATGAACGCGGGCGATCATATATTCGTCCACGGGCGTACCGAAATGCTGGCGCTATCGGGCCTGACCAATTCCCGCAAGTACACGAATCTCGATCACGGCAAGGATAACTTTTTGAATCTGGTCGAACCCGGCGGATTTGACGGGTGGCTTGAGCAACTGAAACTCGACCGCCCCAAGATTGTTATGCTTTCGAGGACCGAGCAGGTTGACCGCAAACAGGATTTCTTTGATTGGGTAGCCCGAGATTATGAAAAAGTTGACGGCGAGGTTTTCAATTACTACGTCAGAAAAGATTAATTTGCGGCCTTTGGAATCGAGATAGTAGAACTTGATTGACTACTCGCTCGACGAAGATCAATAAGGAGCCTTTTATCAGCGTGACGGCAACCGGAACTGTAAGCGCATGGGACCAGACAATGGCCCGGCAAGCGCAATGGGTAACAGATCGACGCCTGTTCTGGGCTGTTATGCTCGTGGCCTCGGCTATCTACATACAAACGCAATTCTGGAATCAGCAGAGCACGGGAGACCGGGCGAACTGGGATTATTTCGCGCAGGTCGTGTCGCGCGGCGGGGTGCCTTATCGCGATGTCGTCAACATCAAGACCCCGCTTTCGGCCTACATCGGCGCGGCTGCCATCCTTCTGGCGAAACCATTCGGGATCGATGAAGTTCTCGCCATTCGTATCCTGTTCATGGCGCTTGCCGCGTTAACTGTCGCCTTTACTTTTCTGGTCGCGAGCGAATTCTTCAATAGTCGCCGGGTGGGGCTGCTTGCTGGCGCGATGATGCTCGGGTTTACGGCGTTCGCCCGCCTCAACGGCGGCGGCGTGCAGCCAAAGACGCCGATGGTGCTGTTCGGGCTCATCTCCTTGCTGGCCGCTGTGCGAAACCGCCCCTTCCTCTCCGGCTCGGCCGCCATGCTGTCGGCCCTCTCCTGGCAGCCCGGCCTCCTCTTTTTCGGCGCCGCGCTGCTGGCCTTCACCCGCTACCTCACCCAGTGGAAGGACCGGGCGTGGCTGAGGCTGCTGGCCGGCGCAACCCTCCCGCTCGCTCTCTTTCTGGCCTACCTGTGGGTTGCCGGCGGCCTTTCGGCTTTCTTCCATTGGGCTTTTTATTTCAACTTCTCTGTTTACGCTCCGGGCGAATTGCGCCCGATTTCGAGCTTCTTTAATCGCATATACAAGATGCTCGCGGGAACATATAACAACGGCCGCTTCTATTTCTACCTGGCTATCCCTGGCCTCCTCTTATTTCTATTGGCCGAATTTAGAGCCGCGCGGCGCGATGGGTTTAAGAGATTCAAAGAGTCGGCGCCCCGACATTCGATACTAATCGCCCCGCTCGTTTATATGCTTTTTTGCACGATAAACATTCAAGGCGGGGCTGACCTGATACCGCTTCTGCCGTTCGTCGCAATCTTCGCATCGTTTGCCGTTGTAAGCGGCCTCAACTTTATTGCGAACCGTTTTGCTCGCGGTAAGGAGGCGATGGACCCCGGCAGGGTCGCGGCATACGGGACGGCCGTTTTTATCCTTGTGTCGCTCGCCTTCACTTGCTACCAGATCATAAGAGCGGGTCGCGGCGGGGTGAATCTATCAGACCAGAAGGCTGAGGCCAGGGAGATAGCATCTATGCTCGCGCCTGGAGATGAGATGTTTGTGCATGGCAGGACCGAGTTGCTTGTGCTTACGCGGATGACAAACGCGAGCAAGTATTTCTTGCTTGATCGCGGAAAGGCGCAATACCTGGATCAGGTAGAGCAAGGTGGGTTCGAAGGGTGGCTTGAGCGGATGAAGTCTGCGCGACCGGCAATAGTCGTGCTGGATAGAATGAAGAAACTCGGCCAGCTAAAAGGCGGCCAGGATGCGGACGATGAAGAGGCGCCGAGTGAGCGTGATCTAAAGGTGAGCGCGGCTTTCCAGAGCTGGGTCGAACAGGATTACGAAAAGCGCGAAGGCCGCATCTTTACCTATTTTGTTCGGAGGCCCGACAGGTAATTTGAGCGCGGTTGAATGATGATGGCGAGTTTTAAAGAGAGACTAAAACGGGTCGTCAGAACCCCGGCGGAATCGTTGCTGAAGGTCTATCTTTCTAGCGCGCCCGCTCACGCATTCGACCCGGACAGGGTGCATCGAATCCTCGTCTTTGCCTACCACGGCCTCGGCAATTTTATTATGTACACGCCCGCGCTCAAGCTCCTGCGCGAAAGATTCCCGTCGGCGCGAATCGATCTGCAGGTCGGCAACAACACCGGCTGCGAAGAGGTGCTCGTGGGCGCGGGGCTGTTCGATAACATCTATAACCTGCCGTACTCGGCCGGCCTGCGCGCATGGGTTCGCAGGGCGGGCGAAGTTCGCAAGACCGGTTACGATCTTACGATAAACGAATTCCACAGCCACTCGTGGCCGCTTGCGCTTCTAGTGGCGGCTTCAGGCGCGCCCTACCGATTAGGCCACGTGACGAGCCCCGGCTGGTCCGAGGAGTTCAGCCGCTACAGCTTTCTCTTCAATATTCCGGTGCCAATGCGCGAGGACGAGCACGAGATCGAGCGGTATCTCGATCTCGTAGGAGCGATAGGCATAACGGGCGTGGGCCATACCGAGGCAAGGACTTTTATTCACCTGACCGAAGCGGACCGGAGTTTTGCAAAAGATTTTCTTGATAGCCATGGGCTTGGTTCGGTTGCAAAAGTGATCGGGATGCAACCCGGCACATCCGTGGCAATGAGGTGGAAGCAGTGGCCGGTCGAGCGCTACCGCCTGGTGATCGAGCAGATGCTCAGAGATATGCCCGGCGCGGGCTTTCTGCTTTTCGGATCGCCTTCCGAGATCGACATGGTTCAACAGATGGCCGTGGGCCTCGGGCCGAGGGTATCAATCGCGGCCGGCAAGACGACGGTCAAGCAGGTCGCGGCGCTGATTGAGAGATGCGACCTGCTTGTTTCAAATGACAGCGGGCTGATGCATGCGGCAGTCGCCGTCGGGACTCCCGTGGTGGCTATTTATGGGCCGACCGACATAAGACGCACGGCCCCGCTTGGCCCCCTGCACACGGTGGTGCGACATGAATTGCCGTGCAGCCCTTGCTTCAAGCTTGAAGGGGATGAGCAGGTCCACCTGTGTCCTCACCACGATTGCCTTATGACAATAGAGACGGATGAAGTGCTCCACGCTATCAAAAGCAGTCTAGTCGGATCGGATCGCCGACAGGAAGCCGTTCAGTGGCAGGCTTGATCATTCGGCCGGCGGCCTGTAGAATGGCGGGCCTTTGTAATCTCGATCCTCACCGGCGTTTGCTATCGAGATCAGGACCTTATACTACTTTTATGGATATTATTTATATATGAAAGCAATGACCTCTATTTTAGTTCTTGCGCTGTTGGCCACTCTAAGCGGGTGCTCCGCCCCGACACGCAGCAACACGGCGCCGCCGCCAATATCGAAGTGCCAGTCCGAGCTGAGCAGTTCAATTCCGGAGATGGCCGCTTTCTTCAAGGCAAAAGGCAAGCTCCCGACGGAATCCGAGAGCCGCCCGCTTGAAGGCATGGAGATAGTGCTGACGATCAATCGCATGATCTTATCCTCCCCCACGACCCAGGAAGATGACCGCGACGACGCGTGCTTCGAGCAGCATAAGAAAGAGAACTTTGACAAGATTCTTGTGGCGCTCAAGCAGAACCAGATGCCGCCGACGGTCAGCTTTATAGCCGGGCATTCGATTGACCAGGCGCTGCTCGAAGAGTGGGCGAGCAGGGGCCACCTCCTCGGCAACATGACTTATGGCCGCTTCAAAGCAAAGAAGGGCACGGCCGACGAGTTTATCGCGAGCGTGGCGCGCAATTCCGAAGTGCTTGCGCCGGTCTGGCAAAAGCATCCACCCAAGCAGAAGTATTTCCGCTACCCCGGCCTCAAGCTCGACGACGACCCGCAGAAGATGTCCCAGATCAGGGCATCCTTAAAAAAGAGCGGCTACTTCGAGGTCCCCGCGACAATTGATTCGCGCGACGGGCTTTTTGCGCAGCTATACTGCTCCGCGCTTGCCAGACAGGACCAGAGCTGCGCGAATTTTATAAAGGAGAGCTTCAAATCTCTCCTCCTCGACAAGACCATGAAGGCTCGCGTTGCCGCGCGGCAGGTTGCCGGCCGCGACATCAAGCACATACTTATGATCGAGGCGAACCAGTTGATTGCGGAGACGCTGGGCGAGTTGATCGCCTGGTACAAATCTCTCGGCGCGCGTTTCGTCTCGATAGAGGAGCTTACACGCGACCCGTTTTTCGCGGGTGACAACTCGCTCGCGGCGGCGAGAGATATAATCAAGCAGACTTTGCGCGAACAGCTATCGATTGCCGACACAAGACCGAGGCCGGGCGCGCAATAGGTCGCCATCCGGCGCGGCCCTCGGTTTCGCGCGGTTCGGGTAATGGAATGGATAGAGAAGCCGGCCCTGTGGTCGGCTTTTCGTTACGGTTCGGTGACTTTTTTCTTGATTGCCGCCAATCCTGCGCTGATACTCGTACTCTATGAGTGAGCAGGTGACGGCGTGCGCGCAACTGAATTGTTTATTGCGCTGCCCTGCTGAGCTATAATAACTGACCGAGGTGGCATTATGCTTCACAAGACTTTTGTTGCGTGTTTAGTTCTGATTACCGCCAGTTTCGCGGTTTCGCCTGCGCTCGCGCGAGCGCAGGACCCGTCGGGCAGGCCAAAGGAAGAACCCACTGTCAAGGGAGGGGGCAAGACGGGTGGCTCGTCAAAGCGCCAGCCGAAGGTCACCCCGTTGACCGTCATCTTGCTCGTAATCACGGACCCGCCGGAAAGCGCCGTCTTTTTGAACAACGAGGAGCGCGGCGTTAGCAATGCCGAGGGCAAGCTTCAACTCGATAAGCTGCCCGCGGGCTATTACACCGTCGAAGTAAAAAAAGATGGCTACAATCCTCTGGTTCGCGGGTTCGACGCCGGGCACCAGACGCCTACTCTTGTCTTCAAGCTTGAGCCGAAGCTGGACGATTTTCTAAAAGAGTTCAATACCCTGATTGCGGCCGGCAAGCTGGTAGGCCCCGAAAGCCCGAATGCGTTCGATGTGGTAAAGAGGCTGGACTCATCTTTTCCAAATCGGCCGGACGTAGCTTCACTCAAAGGGGTATTGGCGGCGCGGCTCTCCGACTCGATCAAGCCCGTGCTTTTCCGATCAGTCACCGACCCCCGATCCGTCACCAAAGAAGAGATGACGCGCGCGGCTGAGAACGCCGAGACGGCAAACACCCTGAAGGAGAGCGCCCGCTCGCGAGCCGAGGCGGCATACTTGAAAGCAATTGTGACGCTCAGCTCGCTCAAAGGAGAGGGCGACGGCGGGCCGACAGGCGACGTGACGGCGACAATTCAGGCGGCGCGCGCGGACCTGGAAAAATCCGTGGCGGCGGAAGAGGCTTTCGCCCCTGCCAGGTATCACCTCGGCGCATTGCTTATTGCCGCCGGTGACTACGCCGGTTCCGAAACCCACCTGATGCGAGCCACCCAGCTAGAACCCAGGTGGGCCTACGCGCATTCGGCTCTCGGCCTTGCCTATTGCGCGCAGGGCAAGCACAAGGAGGCGATGGACGCGTATCGCAAAGCGCTTGAGATCAATTCTAACCTGGCCTCCGCGCACGCAGGTCTTGGTTTAACGCGCGTTGTCCGCGGCGATAAAGCGGGCCTGAAGGACATAGAGCGCGCGACGCAGCTCGATCCCGGCGCCGCGTTTACACATCTTCATACCGGGATAAAGTATTCGCAGTCGAAGAGCAGGGATGACGTGACTCGCACGGAAGAAGAGCTGAGGAAAGCCATACAGGCGAACCCGCTGAACAACGCCTTTGCCAACGCCACGGTCGAGCAAGTCATAGCCGAAGCGCAAAAGCGCAAGAAGTAATAGCTTTGCGGAAAAGGTCCGTATGAAGATCTGAAGTCGAGAGCCCCGTAGGGGCGAGATCTTTATAGTAACCGTCGCGGATTGCAATAGAGCCCCGTCAGGGGCGGGATGTAAACATCCCGCCCCTGACGGGGCTCTGGTTGTTTATGCATTGTTCTTCTATCGACATTGCATCCCTGCGGGCTCTTATTGACATACTTTTGCCCAACTTCAGAAATATGCGAGCCCCTGAGATAACCCCGCCCGCTGGCCCATTCTAATCTGAGTGTTAAAATAATCTCTTAAAGCGTTCGAGGCGTTTAATAGAGGTATGATGCAAGGAAAGAGAAAGCCCTTCGCACTGCTTATGATGGCTACACTTATTGCCGGCGCGAGCGTCATCGCGCGGCAAGGGGTCGAATCCTCAACTGGTACGAGCGGCTTGATCAGCAGTGACGAGCGGGGCGTCGTTGCGCTCGATCAAACATTGAGAGAACTCACAAATCCATTCACAGTCATGTGTGTCGCACACTCCCCGAATGGAATTGATGACGGGACACTCGCCTACTACCACAAGAGACTGGGCGCGCGTGTAGTAATAGTGCTCGCGACGCGCGGAGAGGGCGAGCCTACATCCACCGCGGGCGACTACGGTAATGCGCTGGGCGCGTTAAGGACGAGAGAAGCGCTCGATTCCGCACGCTTAATCGGAGCCGATGTCTATTTCTTAAACCTTCGCCACGCCGGGCCGGCTAAGTCGGCCGATGAGGTGCTTGCCCTCTGGGGTCACCAGGAAGCAACCCTCCGGCTTTCTACCGCGATGCGGCTTTTAAGGCCCGATGTCTTGATCACTATGAAAGCTCGCGCCGACGACGGATACCAGCAGGCGTTATCCCGGCTTTTGCTGGAGATGCTTAATGGTTCCGCTTCTCAGAGGCAACAGGACGTCCCGGACCCAGACCAGTGGCAACCTTCTCGCTGGTACGAGGAGACCCAGGAGCAGGATGCGAGCGTAACGGTAGAACTTGATGAATACGATCGAGTGCGCGGTCGCAGCTACGCCGATATCGGTCTTGAAGCAAGAAGGCGAAGAGCATCTTATGTCTCGCACCTGGACCGGCTCACAACGGATTTGCGGAGGCGATTCTATAGGCAAGTCGGCTCGGCCGCCGAGGCGGTCAAAACGGCGCGTCAGAAGAGCATGCTCGATGATCTCCAGATACCTGAAAACCTCTCTGCTTCGATAAAGCCGCCCCTTGTGCGAGGCGCACCCGTTTTAGAAGCGATCGGGCTACGCGATGCGCTAGTGGAATCGCTAAAAGAGACCCTCCACGAAAAGAGGCTGGAGGCGGCGGCCGAGAGTTTTCGCGAAAGGTACGGCGCGCATTTTCACAGGGCGGCCCGTTATACAGAAACGCTTGAGCGGGCGCTCGCTATTGCGCTCGGACTCGAAATCTCAATCAGCCTTTCAGACGATGTTCTGGTGAGAGGGCAGAAGGTGACGGCCCGCATAACGCTCAAGAACGGCAGTCCGCAACCAGTCTCAGCGGTTTTGAAAGCCCCGAATACCTTGCCCATAGGGCAGAGTCCGCCCGAGATGAAAGCCGCCGAGCCTACCGGCGCAACCCCTGGTGGCGTGACCTCAATGGAGATTGAGTATGAAACGCCCGCCGGTGCGCCTTACACCCTGCCCCAGGCTGAGCGTCTGTACGACGAAAGATATTATGCGGTTGGCTCGGCGCTGCCCGGCGCGCAGCCCGCCGCCGCTTTCGGCAATCGCATGCTGATTGTTGCCGACGTACTTATCGGCGAGGTCAGTATTCCGGTCGCGGCGGCAACCAGATTCGATGTCGTACCGTTTGTCGAGGTAGATACAATCCCGTTTGCTTTAGTCAAGAACTGGGAGACGCCGCGAGATATTGAAATACACGTCCGCTTAAAAAACCGTACCGCTGGCGCGCTAACGGGCACGCTGTGGGTCGTGCCGCTCGCGCTCGCGAAGGATGATTACGAGCCTGTGCGCCTCACGTTTACAAAACAGGATGAAGAGACGGTCGTAAAATTGAAGCTGACCTTGCCAGTTTTGAAGCCGCCGCTTTCGCCGGATATGTTGCTAGAGTTCAGGCGCGAGCCGGCGACGCCGTCCGAGCCCCTCGGCTCTGCGAGAATTGTTATAAAAGCCGGCGAATTCGACATAACAGAGGGCATAAGAGTCGGATACATAAAGGGCCCTGGCAACTGGCTGCCGCGGGCGCTTACCGCCCTCGGCGTCGAGCATAAAGAGATTACGGAAGAGCATCTCTTCAGGGCCGAACATGGCAACATAACCCCGTCTGACACAGCCTCCGACAAACCTGCCGAATCGAGCCGCCTTTGCGGCGGGCTAAACGGTATCGACACGCTGATCATTGATGACGACGCTGTCGCGCTCAGACCCGGTCTGACCGCGTGTAACCCATGCCTTCTCGAATATGCTAAGCGAGGCGGGAACCTTGTAGTGCTGAGGCAACGGGCGGACGATTGGAACCTGATCTTATGCGGGTCGCGTTTTGCGCCCTACCCTCTTGCCCTGTCGGCCGAGCGCATCGCGTCGGAAGCCGCGGCGGTGAAAATAGTCGACGACGCGCACCCTATAGTCACGTCGCCCAATAAGCTTACGCCGAAGGATTTTGAAGGCTGGTCATTCGAGCGCGCATCGTCGGTTGCGCTCAGATGGGCCGATGAGTATTCCGGGCCGCTGGAGACGGGCGATCCGGGCGAAGACGCTCGACGGGGAGTGCTGCTCGTTGCGCGACACGGCGAAGGAAGCTTTATATATTTATCGCTCGCGTTGCGGCCGCAGCTATCGGACGGGAATGCGGGGGCCTTCCGTCTGCTCGCGAACCTGATAAGTTTTGCGAAGGTGACCCGGCAAGGCGAATCGCCGCGCTGATGACGGTCGCGGGTCAGCTTATCTCTATGTTGCGCGCAACCCGGCGCAGGAGCAGGGGCTGATCGTAAAGGGCAATAAGGCCGCGGCCTACGGATTGGCGGGGGCTTTCGGCGACAGTAACGTCTAACCTCGTCGCCCTCGCGATTCGCTCATCCATCCCGGCCAGAAGTCCTATCCCGCCCGTCAAAATCAAACCTCGATCATGAACGTCGCTGGCCACTTCAGGCGGTATGTGCTCGAGGACCTGTCGCACGGCTTCGACCATCTGCCTGACTATCGGCTGAATTGCCTGACTTATTTCGGTCGATGAAACCTGTATGACCTCCGGGCCGCCTTCGCTTATGTGCTGCCCTTTGACCTGGCTCTTGTGGTCTTCAATCGGGGTCGTCGCGGAGCCCAGAACGATCTTGAGCCGCTCGGCCGTGCGCTCGCCTATAAGAACGTGATGTTCGTGTTTGATGTAGTCGGTTATGGTCCGGTCCATATCAAGGCCGCCGATGCGAAGCGTCTCCGATTCGACTATACCGGCGTTTGCCACCACCGCAACGGACGTAGTGGCGCCACCGATGTCGACGACCATCGAGGCCTTCATATCGGCCACGGGCAGCTTTGCGCCTATGGCCGCGGCCAGCCCTTCTTCGACGAGATAGACGCGGCTCGCGCCTATGCCTTTGACTACTTCGCGGATGGCAAATCGCTCTACGGAGGTGATGCCCGAAGGGACATTAAGAATAATCCGCCGCGAGAAGCGGGCCCGGCTGCCGCGCGCCTTACGCGCAAATTTCTGTAGCATAGTCTGCGCGAGCTGAGAATCGGCCACCACGCCCTCGTGCATCGGGTAGGCGACTTCTATGTCTTCGGGGGACCGCCCGAGCATCTCCAGCGCCTCATTGCCGACCGCTATGACTTCACCCGTCACCCGGTCGATGGCCACAAGCGAAGGCTCGTTTACGACCTGGCCACGCCCACGCGCGTATATGAACGTGTGGACGGTCCCCAGGTCAATCGCCAGGTCCTCGGTAAACATGGTGCTTAATGAGAACTTCATCAATCTCCTCTCGGTGATGCTCGGAATAGCTGTGATGATACCAAGCTGAAATTGAAACGAAAAGCTGATTGCCGCCGGGCGCGCGGGCGCTCATACGGGCAAAATAAAAAGGGCCCGCGCGAAGCAGGCCCTTGACCAAATTGAAAATAATAAAGATTACCGAGCTTGGACGGTAAATCGCGCTTGCGGGGTAACAACCTTTTGAGTGACGAGGTCGGTAATTCTCGCTGTCACCGTATAGGTGCCCGGTTCAGATAGCTTATCCATTATGGGAATCGACCGAGCGATTACGAGCTGCTGCCCTTTCATATCGACAATCCCCAGGTTGTTCTTGCCGTCCTCGACTACGCGATATACCTCCTGCCCGTCTTTCGACACGACATACTCGATCTTCAAAGCCGGCTGGAGCGTCGCCTGGTCCATCCCCGCGTCATAGACCTGGAGGAACAGAGCGAGGTTCTGTCCCGGCTTATAGACGCCGCTCACATGCGGCCGCACCTTGTAGCGACCTATTATGAACTGGCCCGCCGGGATGGCGCGGTTATCAAGCTTTTCGACCGACGCCGCGAGTATGAGAGTGCTTGTGCCAAGTTGATTCTCCTGGTACCTGGGCACCTCGAACGAGTGGTGGAGAACGCCGGTCTTGCCGCTGACGGTGTCGCGCGCGACTATATCCAGTTTATAGCGGCCGGGCGGCATGCCGAGGGTTTTGTGATAGATCGATTTAACCGCCTGTGCCGAAGGAAGCTGATCTTCGGTGTAACGGCCGGTCTGTAGTATGTCTTCAAACGAGCCGTGGCGGCGACCCGAAAGCGCCGTGAGCTTGGCGTACAGGTTCACCTGCCCCGAATATATCCCGCCGACATTCTTGAAGGCGAGGTCGGCGTGCTCGAATTGCACGGTTATGGACGCGATGACCGTTTCGCTGCTCATGCGGAAGAAGTCTGTCCGCACGCTGAAAGGCAGAATGTCGGTGGCAATCTCCGGCAGGTCGGCCTGGACCTGGAGGTCGGGGAATTTTATCGCCGGTGGCCTCTGGAGATCGGCCCACTGTTGCAGCCGCTCGAAAGGCTGATCCTTGGCGCGCTGGCCGAAGAACTGGCCGCTCTGATTGCCGAACGGCGATGCTATGCGCTCGCCCTTATCGGCAAGGCCGAGACTTTCGGCAAGCGTAAGTCCGGCGCCCGGCACATGCAGCAGCGCGTCCTTCTCGTTCGGGCTCCGCGCTATGCGGTACTCGCCCGAGCCCGAAGGGTCAACGAACTCTATCTCGATGTCGGACCCGATGCCGTCGATGTGGCGATACCACCATATCTCGAAGGGATAGGTCGAGGTCGAGCCGCCGCCTTCATACGAGGGGCGGTCATAGCTGCCGCCAGCCGGGTGGGACTCTATCTGGTGCGGCTTGCCGAACATGATATAGATTCGGCCGCGGTCGGTCTTCCATCCCGGTATGCCGGAAGCGAACTTCTCGTTCGCGTACTGGATTCGCTCGAAGTATTCGTCCTTGTACTCGTTTTCAGGAGTATCGGGGTCCGGGTCGCGCCTGAGCCAGAACTGCTCGATAAACTGGTCGCGCTCTTCGTCTGTCTTCAGGGCCTTGAATGCCTTCCGCTCTTCGGAGGTGATGATGTAGTTGACCTCCTCTTCGAGCCAGCTCTTATAGACAGATTTCAACTCTTCGCGCTTTTTCTTCTCGTTAGGGTCTTTCTTCTCTTTTTCCTGCGCCAGCGCGAACACAGGCAGGCTGACCGCCATCGCTATCGAGAGCGCACACCCGGTAATCTTCCTGAAGAGATTTGCTCCGCTCTTCATATTGCGTACTCCTTTCGAGTGAATACCTCGCTTCTGTGGGCCATTGATCGTGAGCGTTCGTAAACTAAAGATTAAGTTTACGCGGCCCGCTAAAACCCGGTCAAGTCCTTCATTTTTCTTTAATTGTTATATTCGACCATGGAATGCCCTGCTCACTGATTCTTGCGCTCCATTTCCTGGTATTCCTTCTCGGTCATCCTGCGCCGGTGGAATATCCAGGCGATGCCTATACTGAGCGTATAGAGTATGAGCATCGGGGCGGCGAAGACCAGGAGGTTCGGCACGTCGGTCGTGGGCGAAAGAATCGCCGCCAGGATGAATATGGCTATGAATGCGTAACGCCAGATCCTTAAGAGCAGGTGGTGCGTGATCAGCCCGAGGCGAGCGCCAAAGAAGGTCACCGTCGGAATCTCGAAGACCACGCCTAGCCCGAGCATAATGAGAATAATCAGGTCGAAATACTCGTCGGCGCTGACAAGCGGCCGCAGGTTCCCCCCGGCGGCGACGCCAAGCAGAAAATTTGCGGCGCGCGGGAAGGCTATGTAATAAGCAAAGGCGACGCCCATCAGGAAAAAGATCGAGGTCATCCCGATGATTGGAAATGCGTACTTCTTCTCGTGCGGGTAGAGACCCGGAGCGACAAACCCCCAGATCTGCACCAGTATGAACGGCACCCCGAAGAAGATCGAGGCGTAGAACGCGACCTTGATATAGAGATTGAACGCTCCCTGTACCGTGCCGACGACGAGCTTGTTATCGGGACTCAAAAGTATGTTTGATGGCAAATAAAGCTCGCGCGGTATGGGGTACCCCGCCTCGACCACCGTCTCGGTATTTATGACCCACGGGGTTATCGTGACAAGCTGCGGGAAGCCGTCTTCGGCCTGCTCGGCCCGCATGCGTAAGGTCGTGCCGGCGGGGACCACGCTGTTTCCGATGCTCGTTTCGGCCACGAATACGAAATCGACCTCTTTGCCTATGAAGTTCGTGAGCGGGATGACGCTCGCGTCCTGGAGACGGAAGTTCCCTTGCCGCTGCGCCTCGAGCATCGCCTGGCGCACCGGCACCTGTAAGAAGTTATAAATCTGCTCGGAGAATATAAAGGAGAGAATGAACGCGATAACGACGAAGATTGCTATTCGGACGAGCCTGGAGCGCAACTCGTCGAGGTGCTCCAGAAAAGACATTGCGCCTTCGTCAACGGGCTCGGGCCTTTCTTCGTAGGACTCGGTATAGGTAGTCATAAAGGTGGTCGATGGTCGGGGGCCGGCGGTCGATAAAAACTACATCCAATCCCGGTTCGTCTCTTTAGCCGCGACCTCTTCGGGTCCGGCGGCGGCGGGCGCGGGGCTCGCCTCATCTCCGGCCGCGGGCGACTCGACCGGCTGATCTTCGGGACTTGTCGAATACGGCTCAATTTCGGGCGTGGCCGAGCGGCTATATGTCGGCCTTTCTACCGGCGCGGGCGAGGGCGAATCAAAGAGCCTTGTCTCCTTCTCCACCTCGTCTTCCCACTGGCGCTTGAAATCTTCGCTTGCGCGGCGGAACTGGGCCAGGCTCTGACCGATACTCTTTCCGACCTGCGGGAGCTTTCGCGGACCAAAGACGATCAGCGCTATTACAAGTATCATTAGAATTTCTGGCATCCCCAGACTACCCATATTCGGCTCCTCAATTTGCTATTACTGTTTTAAGAGATGGACCCGTTCAATCGCCCCATCGGGCTTCTTATGCCTGATCAATAGTAGGTTAGCCGATCAAGCCGCGTCAACCGTCTGGCAGAAATGCGGCTCGGAAGTGTGCAATGCTACAGACCGGGCCGTCATAATCATCAGGCCGCGTTGTCACACGCGCCTCCGGCGGATTATAATCCTGGCTTCCAGTGGCTCAGGTTTCAAACGAATCAATTCGCATGGAATCGACAGGCGTTCAACAAAGCGCCATCATTACGTAAGCAAGGAGATTTGGATATGAGAAAGAGACTCTTATTTACGGTGGTCGCGCTCCTCGCGCTTTCAAGCCTGGCGCTTGCGCACGACCCGCGCACGGTGGCGAAGGATTTTTCGCACACGCTCTCGGTTGAAGGCGCGGGCAAGCTCACGATCAGCTTTAAATCGCTTCATTTCAACGAGCCCGCGTTCGCCCAGCGCAAGCAGCGGCTCGCCATTTTCAACCGGGTATGGAAAGCAATCGGCAAGCTCGACAACGATTTTGAGGTGGTGATAGCCGGGGTCCAGGTCCCGAAAGGGTCATACACCCTCGGGTTCAACTTCGACGAAAACGACAACTACAAACTCGTGCTTTCGAGCGGGGGCAAAGACATAATGATCCCCATGCAATCAGCAATGGATGGGGCCGCGGTCAACTACCTCACGCTCGATATGCGCCCCGAAAACGATAGCGACACTTTTGTGATAGAGGCCCGCTACGGAAAGCTCCGCGCGAGCGCGCCCGCGAAAGTGCCCTACCTTGCTTCGCACAGCCACGACCCCCACAGCACTACGGAGAAAAAGCCTTAATAGATAAAAAGTGAATAGTGAGAAGAAAAGAACGCGCCCGCGTCCCTATCACCTCACTATTCACTTTTCACTATTTGCTTGTCTAGTGAACGGGCCGCACCGGCCCCTGGTTTCGTCCGAGCGTCTTCATCTGGTCCAGCTCATCTTCGGCGCTCTCGGCCGGGTCGGTCGTAGCCTTTTTCTCTGAAGCTGTTTGAACTGGCGGGGTCACGGCCTGGGGGGTGGCGCCGCTCTCGTCATCCGTGACCATCTGCTTGTAACGCAGGAGCAATTCGTCAACCTTCGAGCGGCTCTGGAGCGCTTCGAGTTCTTTATCGGCCTCCGCCGCTCGCGATACGGCGCTCGACCCCGTAGAACTGGCAATCCGCGCTCTCATCTCATCAATCGTGGCCGAAGGGTCAGTCGCGTCGAACGGCGATTGAACCCGGGCGAGGTTCTCGCGCATATCGGTCAGGTAGCTCTCATTAACAAGCTCTTTACCTTGCCGGAGGCGCTGCTCTCGGATCGCCGAGGCGCGCGTCGCTGACGAACGCGCCTCGGCGATTTCATGATTCAAGAAATCGCGGTGAGAAGCCAGCCTGGCAAGCTCGCCCGCCGCGCTTGTTGCCGCGGCCATATCGCCGCGCTCGCGAGATATTCTCTCCCGCTCTAAAACACCGACCATCTTTAGCTCGACTTCCGCAAGCTCTTTTTCGAGCATCTTGGCGGCGGCAATGGTCTGGACCTCAAGCTCGTTGAGCCGCGCGAGCTCGGCGCGAGTTATGTCGCGCGCCTCTTTTTCGGGGCTGCTCACACGATTTATCAACTCGTCAAGGTATGAATTAATCAGCCTTTTGGTCCTGTGCCACATTGCCGCCTCCCGTTTCAGTTGCTCTTTTTCTCGCCGCCCTCCTGCTGGATGGGCTTGGGCGTCGAGCCGGGGGCCTGTATGACCGGGAGCGTAATGGGCTTGGCGAACTTCATTCTCAAGACCGCGCCCGGCTGCACCTGTATCTCGCCCCCCTTGGTCAGCAACAGACCCGCGAGCATGCCTACGCCGATGGCCGCGCCGCCGACGGGCAGCGACGCGCCCGCGCCGCGGCTCGTCAGGATGATCACGCCCGCGCCCGCGCCGCCTATGCCGCCGCCCTTATAGACGTTGTCCGCGACCTTGCCTCCGTTCTTACCGCCCTTGACCTTGCCCTCTTCGTCTGCCTTCATCTTCTCGTTCTTGTCCCAATCGTCAATCGCGGCAAGCGCGAGCGAGACGGGCTCGTCGCCCCACGGCATGGCAATGCGCTCGAAGATGATCGCAATCGCGCCGCCCTTCATGCCGCGACGCGCGGCGGCGACCTCAGTGACCCGGCCGTGGAATTCCGTCCCCCGCGCCAGCACCAACTGGTTGTCAACATAGACCGGCTCGTCAAGCACGGCGACTACCGGGTCGCCCGGCTCGTTTAGCTTGGAACTCAACCTGGATTGAAGCACAAGGCGGACTTTCGTCTCCGGCTCAACGGTTGCCTGGCGCGCCGCCTGCGAATAGGCCGGCATAGCGCCCCACACAAGCACTAAAGATAGCATTGCAGCAAAAAAACTTCTCTTCATTTAATAACCTCCTGGATGGCCGACGGGAGAGTCCATGAATGATGGTAGTCTACCACCGAATACACGGTCAAGAATCGGCTGTTGAAGCTCAATTCCCAATCGTCCGCTCGATGACCTCGGCAATTCGATTCGCCTGTTCTTCAATTCGAGCCTGATCTTCGCCTTCGATCATAACACGAGCAAGATTCTCGGTACCGGAATAACGAACGAGCAACCGCCCTTGTCCTTGCAACTCTCGTTCGACCCTGTCCATCTCGGTTTTCACTTCGGGCAGAGTCTCAAGGGGCGGCTTGGCGCGGACGTACACATTTAATAACACCTGCGGATACTTCGGCATAACCGCTGAAAGCCCCGAAAAGCTCAGCCCTGATCCCCGCACGGCCCTGAGTAGCTCCAGGGCCGTTATTATTCCGTCGCCCGCGAGCGATATTTCAGGAAAGATTATATGGCCCGACTGCTCGCCGCCCAGCTTCGCCCCTTTTTCGAGCAACTGCTCAAGAACGTAGCGGTCACCCACTTTCGCGCGCAGAAGCTCGACCTGTCGCTCGCGGAGGGCTATCTCAAGCCCGATGTTGCTCATGACCGTCGCCACGACCATGCCTCCGGCAAGACGACCCCGCGACCTGAAGTAGTCCGCGAGAATGAGCAACGCGCCGTCGCCGTCTACTATATTGACCTCCGGCATCAACGAACAGGGCGCGGTCGGCGTCTCCATCAAAGGCTATCCCGAGGTCCATCTTATTTGCCACGACATAACGCTGTAGCTTTTCCAGATGCAGAGAGCCGCACTCTTCGTTGATGTTTGTGCCGTCGGGCGACGCGAATAAGACATCAAGCTCGGCTCCGAGCGCGCCGAACACGGCGGGCGCGATGTTGGACGCCGCGCCATTCGCACAATCGACCGCAAGTCGGACCCCGTCCAGGTTCAACCCGCCCCCGATTTCGTTTACGAGATAATTAATATACCGCTCGCGGAACTCTACTTGCCGGTTCGGCAACTCAAGCGATGCGCTACTTGCAATCCGCTCCGCTCCGGTCGGCGAAAGAGTCTCTTCTTCGACCCTTTGCTCCATCTCGTCGTCGAGCTTACGGCCAGACGGAGAGAAAACCTTGATGCCATTATCTCGAAATGGATTATGCGAGGCCGAGATCACTACCCCGGCGTCAAACCCGAGCGAACGGGTAATAAACGCGACGCCGGGTGTGGTTATTACGCCCGCGGATTCAATATTCCCTCCTGCGCTTGAGACCCCGCGCGCAAGGGCTTGCTCGATCCATTCGCCCGATTCGCGCGTGTCGCGCCCTACGACTATGCGGGGGGCGCTTCCTTTTTCTCTCCGCAGATTTATTGATAGCGACCGGCCTATTAATTCAACTGTTTGCTTGTCGAGCGGGAACTCTCCCGCGACTCCTCTTATCCCATCGGTCCCGAATAATTTCTTACGGCCCGCTCCAGCCATGAATAATCCTCCCGCAAGATTTTATATCAGGGACCGAACAAGCTCTAGGTGAATAGACTGACAGGCCACGCGCGCGTGCGAGGCTCCTCACTTCACAAGCACTTCGCGCGGCTCTATTGAGATGACCTGTATAGAGTCGCCGTATGCGGCAGGCAGTAGAACACTCGGCGCGTATCTATGCGTCGCCCCTGCGCCGGGCTGGTATTGGACTGAAACCACGAGCTCTTCCGGCTTCAAAGTATCCATTAAAGAGCGGGGGCCATAAAGAGTGATCGTCACGTTATCGGGAAAAGCGCGAGCGCCCTGGGGCGCGGGTCCCGTAATAACGACTGGCACGCGCGCGAACTGTCGTTCCTTGCGCACTTCGCCGATCACTACGGTGACCATTACTTTGCGATCCTTCTCGTTTACCAGGGCGAGCTTCCCCGAATTCAAGTCAATGGCGACCTGCATGCTAAAGGGCTCGGTCTTGCCGGAAAGGCTGACCGTTTCGGTAAGGACTTCATTGGTTTTTTGAATCTCGCTTTCGGCGCCCGTTATCCAAACCGTTTCCGGCGCGATCAGGTTATCGAGCACGGTGTAGCCGGGTGGCGGCTCGCCCTCGGTCCTGGCCTTGACCGGAACCTCTCTTTCAATCACCGGCTCAACGGTCACCCTCACGTTGCGCGGCTCGACTTCTCTCACTTTTAAGTGTGGGCGGCAGCAGGTTGGTGTTAACTCTGAGCGGTATCACCCGCACACCGGGCGCGACATCGGCCATATCGGCTATGACGTGGACCTCGCTTGGCCGCAGCGAATCGATCACGTCGCGCGGCCCTTCGATATAGACACGGGCGCTCGCAGGGTCGGATTCCGAGATTGTAAGGTTCGGCTGGGAAATATTGGTGAATTCTATGTGAATCTCAGAGAATGCTATTTGCGAAACGGGTCGCGAGGCTACCGAAAGCCACATCACGGCGGTGATAAGCAATGCGAGTACTTTCAGCCCGGTATTTTCAAGGATATAGTCGCGGGCGTACTCTTTGAACAGGTTGAGATAGTGGAGCAGTTTATCCATCCCGGCTCATTTGATAAAAGTTTCGCTCACCTGTTCCCTGCTCGTCTCCGGCGAAGCCTTGCCCCTGGACCGCGCGCGTCGCGATGGGCGGGCCTTCGAGCCAAGCCGCCCGGGACTCTCAAGCGATGCCTTTAATCGCTCTCTCAGTTCCGCGCTATTGAGATAGCGAGTGATTTCGCCTTTTTCGACAAAGGATACTATTCCTGTCTCCTCGCTTACGACCACCGCGACCGCGTCCGTGTCTTCGGTGATGCCGATGGCCGCGCGATGCCTCGTGCCTAGCTCCTTAGAAAGCCTCGGGATTGAGCGTCAAGGGCAGAAAACAGCTCGCCGCGGCGATGCGGTAATGGCGAACTATGGCCGCGCCGTCGTGAAGCGGCGTGTTGGGGTTGAATATCGTCAGCACCAGGTCGTAAGACAGAACCGCGTCGAGGATCACCCCGGACTCAATATAGTTCTGAAGTCCCACGTTTCGTTCAAAGACGACCAGCGCGCCTATCTTTCGAGACGAGAGCGTCGTCGTGGCAAGCACAATCTCATCGAACTCCTCCTGGCCTCTTTTCTGCCGGCCGAACCTGAGCGGTCTGAGATTTGAGCCAACCCGCATAAGCGCGGAGCGAATTTCAGGGGCGAATATCACCAGTATGGCAAACCCGAAATAGAGGAGGGTGTTGCGCATCACGAACTGGAGTGTATCGAGCCTGAGTATGACCGACATCTGGTAGAGGAGGCCCACGCCGAGCAGTCCCGCCGCCATCGTCACGGCCCGCGTGCCCCGAACCAGTTTGAGCAAACCGTAAATGATCGCCCAGACCATGACGAAATCAACCAGGTCGGTCAACCTGAGTTGATCTAAGAACCTTAATAGCCCGTCGGAACTATTCATCTCAAGATTTAAATGGGCTTGCCGTTCTGGCAAACCACTCCCCTAGCCTGGTTTCACTCGGCACACCGGGGGAATCTCTATCAGGGCTCTCGTAGATGCTCGGTCAAGCAAAATACAATCTGCCGCCCGTTTGATGCGCCTTACACTGAAAGGTTTGGCCGCCAGCAATCTTTCCATTCGGCTTCTGCCCGTTTGAGCGCCTTCCAGCTTTACAATTACAGCACGGGTGCCGACCGGCGGCTTTGAACTCTACAGCTATGGTATCTACCGGCATCGTGTTTATCAAGCGCGTGTAGATGAAAAGCACATTATCGGGGCTTAATCGTCCGACAAAAAGAGCTTCCCCCTGACCATATTGACACATCTGACCACAGACGGATTAGACAAGCTCCGGCTCCAATCTAACGTACAGGACATGCGGTTGCCCGCCACCACACCAACCGGTGACGGGAATCGCTCAAAAGGTATAGACAATCAATACAGGCTGAATGCGCCTCGTACGGTTTTGCTTCTATTAACGGCATCATCAGTGGGATTACACGCGGAAAGCGGCGGGATTTCTATTATCGCTTTTCTGGCATCTAGTTTGCTCAATACTTTTCGTTCGATTAATTATAACGGGGCAGAAAACGATGACAGTGAGACTTATAAAACAGAAGCAACAGAGTGAAGTAAAGGAAAAGGCTGTTCAACAACCGACGACCAATCAGCTAATGGCCCGGACTCAGGGGTGGGTTCAGGAGTTCAAAGCTCGAAAGGCCAGGACCGAAGAGTCGCTGAGCGGATTGATCCGTCGAATGTAAAGCTTGAACGCCGGCCAGCGAGCTGCGCGCTGCCGGCCTGTTAAGAATCCATAGTCCTTTACCGCAAACAGCAGACTCCAGAATAGAACCTTTTTTCGCAGGAAAACATTTACAGCGTGTAGAAGCAAAGCGGGAAGCGGAGGCGAGTTACTTCGAGTCCCGTAAGCGGATCAATTCGACCGCGCTATCGAGAATACGGCCGGCCGCCGCTTTCTTGGTAAGTAGCGGCAACCCGATTACACCTTCGTTTGTGACAAGCGCGATCTTATTGGTATCAACATCAAAGCCTGAATCCGTCTGAGAGACATCGTTGGCTACAATGATGTCAGCGCCTTTTTCCAGGAGCTTCTTCCTCGCGTTTACAATTACGTCCTCGGTCTCGGCGGCAAACCCTATAACAACGCGGTCCTCTTTTGACCGGCCCACGGTTGCCAGTATGTCGCGTGTGGGCTCAAGCTCGACCGTCAGATTGCGGCCGTTCTTTTTGATCTTCTGTTCAGCTTGCCTCGCGGGCCGGTAATCGGCAACCGCCGCCGTCATTATTACAATCGTCGCCCCGTCAATATTGGCCATCACCGCGTCGAACATCTCATCGGCCGAGCGGACGCGCAGGACCCTTACGCCCTGGGGCGGGTCGAGCGACACGGGGCCGGAAACGAGCGTCACCTCGGCCCCACGAGCAAGCGCGGCTTCTGCCAGACGGTATCCCATTTTTCCCGACGAGCGATTGGTGATTCCGCGCACCGGGTCAATGGCCTCGTAGGTCGGACCCGCGGTTATAAGGACGCTCTGTCCCTTCAGGTCCAGGCTCTCTCCGACAGCGCTCTCTTTTATTTCGGACGGCGATCCTTCGAGCAATGATAACGCCCGCGCGACAATATCCGCCGGCTCCGCGAGCCGCCCCGCCCCCACCGTCCGGCAAGCCAGGTAGCCTTCGCCGGGATCAACAAAATGGACCCCGCGCTCGCGCAATTTTCGCACATTTGCCTGCGTCGCCGGGTGCGCCCACATCTCGACGTTCATCGCCGGGGCGACCATCACCGGCGCGGTCGTGGAAATATAGACGGTCGATAGGAAATCGTCGGCGATGCCGTTGGCAAATTTCGCCAGCACGTTCGCGGTCGCTGGGGCGACGAGCAGCAGGTCTATGTTTTGGGCGATCTCTATATGCTTGATCTCGGGATCAGTCGTCGGGGCAAACATTTCCGTGACGACCGGGAGCCCCGAAATGGACTGAAAGGTAAGCGGGCCGACGAACTCGGTCGCGTGACGAGTCATCAAGACTTGCACTCGCGCGCCGCGCTTCTGCAAGCCGCGAAGTACCTCGACGGCTTTGTAGGCCGCGATGCATCCCGACACTCCGAGGGCGACTCTCACCGCCTGATCCTTTCAAGGACGGGTCAAGCCCGCCCTTACACTACACCGGGTTTACTCTTCCGGCGGGGTAGGTTTTATGAATTGCTGATACTGAATCAACCCGCGCTCGACCTCTTCGAGCGCGATGCGGGTAAATTTTTTCGCCGTGCTCTGCACGCGCGGCTTGGCGCCTTTCTGGAGCTGCTTGCTCCTTTTTGCCGCGAGTAAGACGAGCCGGTACTTGCTATCTATTTGCGTGGTCCATTCCTTATCGTCCTCTTTATCAGGCATGAAAAACCTCTCCTCCGAAAGATTGCAATATCTCTTCTAATCGCGCCCTTTGCCTTGCGGGGCGCATGCGCTCGGCCATGATGACGCCTATCAGTCTATTGGCCGCGCGCTCAAGTTCGTCGTTGACTATCACATAATCGAACAGCTTGTAGAGCCTGACTTCACCCGAAGCGTTCTTGAGCCTGCACTCAAGGTCGGTCGGGTCGTTGAGGTTGCGCGCGCGCAGTCGCGCTTCAAGCACCTCGCGAGACGGCGGCATAATAAAGACGCACACCGCCTCGGGCATCTGCCGCCGAATCTGCTCGGCGCCCTGAACGTCGATGTCGAGTATCACGTCATAGCCCTGCTCGGTCATCTCTTCGACCATCAACCGGTGCGTGCCGTACAACTTGCCGTGTACTTCGGCGCATTCAAGGAATTCTCCGCGGTTGCGCATGGCGATAAAATCGCCCTCGGATACGAAATGATAATCTACCTTATCGCGCTCTTGTCCGCGAGCCTCGCGGGTGGTGTAAGAGATAGAATACTTCAACATCTCCACGCGCTCGAGGGCTATCTCGACAAGCGAAGACTTGCCCGCGCCCGACGGCGCGGATACTACGATCAGACTGCCCGGCCCGCCTGTCGCCGGCTTTTCGGCCGAGCTTTCGCCCGTCCCTTCGTCCGCCATTACCTTCGATGTTCGGTCGTCACTCGACATTCTGGGCTTGCTCCCTCAGCTTCTCGACCTCGGTCTTTATGATTATCGCCGCGTCGCTGATAGTCAGGTCACCGGCCTTCGACAGAATCGTATTTGCCTCGCGATTCATCTCTTGCAGTATAAAATCGAGCCGCTTGCCTACCTCATCATCGGCGCGGACAACGTCGCGCATCTGCCCGATGTGGCTCTTTAACCTCGTGATCTCTTCGCTGATGTCCGATCTATCGACGAGCAGAATTGCCTCCTGCGCCAAACGGCCTTCATCGATCTGAACACCTGAAGTAAGCTCCTGGAGCCGTTTCTGGAGTTTCTCGCGGTAAATGGCGGGCAGCCGCGCGGCCTCGCTTTCGATTGTTGGCAATTGCTTTTCGATAATATCGAGCCTCGAATTAAGCTCGGCGGCGAGTTGCTGCCCTTCAACTACTCGCATCTCGGTCAGCGATACAAGCGCCTGCGACACCGCCGCGACAATCCCGGAAGCGAGCGTCTCATCCAGCTTGCCCGACTCCTGCGATGCCGAGATCGCGCCCGGCAGCTTGGCGACAAGCTCAAGCGAGGGGTCGCCTTCAATCCCGAGTTCTTTCAGCTCCCTGAGCGCGGAGATGTAGCCCGTGACGAGCGGCCGGTTGATCATGAAGGCCGCTTCTCTCGTTTGATCGACCGAGATGGTCACGTCTATTCGCCCGCGCTTGAGCGCGCCCTGTATCTGTTTTTTCAAAGTGACTTCAAGGCTCGCAAGCTCCTGCGGGAGGCGCATGTGTATATCAAGGAACCTGTTGTTTACGGAACGTATGTCTATCCGGACGCGAAAGGTGTCGCCTTCTGCGCTTCCCTGCCCGAACCCTGTCATGCTTTTAATCATAAATAAAACGCCTCTTGCCGGCTCTTACGGTTTACTGCTAACGATCCGCCCTTCGTCCTGCGCCGCCAGATCGTCGGAGAACTGCAATTCATAAAGGTCGCGGTAGATGCCCCCGCGCGCCATCAGCTCCGCGTGTGTGCCTGAATCTATAACTCGCCCCCGGTCGAGCACGACAATTCGGTCCGCCCTGTGGATCGTAGTCAACCGGTGCGCTATGACTATAGTTGTACGCCCGGTCATCAGGTTTGCAAGCGCGCGCTGTACAAGCCGCTCCGATTGCGTGTCGAGCGCGGAGGTCGCTTCGTCAAGGATGAGAATGGGGGCGTCCTTCAGAAGCGCGCGAGCGATGGCGAGCCGCTGTCTCTCGCCGCCCGATAGCTTTACGCCGCGCTCGCCGATCAGCGTCTCATACCCGCCGCGTTCCATTATAAAGTCGTGCGCGTAGGCCGCGCGAGCAGCCGCCTCGACCTTCGACCTGTCTACGTCGGGACGGCCGTAAGCCACGTTGTTGAGTATGGTGTCGTTAAAGAGAATGACATCCTGCGTGACGAGCGCGATCTGCGACCTCAGGCTTTCGAGCTTCGCATCTCGGACCTCGACGCCGTCAATAAAAATACCTCCGCGGGACGGGTCGTAGAACCTCATCAGCAGGTTCGTCAGCGTGCTCTTGCCCGCGCCCGAAAGCCCGACGAGCGCCACAACCTCCCCGCGCCGCACGTCGAAGCCGACCTCCTTCAGAACCCAATCGGTCGAATCCTGATACTTGAAAGATACGTCGCGGAACTCTATCCGGTCGCCGAGCGGCGCAAGCTCGACCGCGCCCGGCCTGTCCTGTTTTTCCGTGTGCGTGTCGAGCAGCTTGTATATGCGCGAGGTGGCGGCGAAGGATTGCTGGAAGTAGTTCTGGATTCGCGAGAGCTTTCTTAGCGGGTCGTACATCTGCAGCATCGCGACTATGTATGCCGCGAATGTGCCTATGGTCATTTCGCCCGAGGCCCTCACCTCGCCCGCGTATAAGAGAAATGCTGCTGCTATCAAGACGCCGAAAAGCTCTAGTATCGGGGAGGAGAGATATACGACGCGGGCGGCGCGCAGTTGGTGGTGGGCCAGATCGTTAAGCGCCTTGCCGAACCGCCCCTGCTCGAAGCGCTCCATCCCGAACGCCTTCACGATGCGGTGGCTGGAAATGCTCTCCTGCGCGATGTCGAGCACCTCTTCGGTCCCTTCCTGCGTCGAATGCGCGATGCGCCGCAGCCTCCGCCCGAAACGAACGGTGAGCATGTAGATCACGGGCCCGACCACAAGGATCGCAAGCGTCAGCTTCCAGTTCAGAATAAAGACGAGTGTGAATAGCGCGAGAAAAGTCAGGCCCTCGCGCAGCAGGTCGGCGAGCAGAGTCGAAACGGCGACCTGAACTTTTTCGGCGTCGCTTATGATGTGCGCTGTAAGCTGGTTCGTCGGGTGATCGGTAAAAAACTCGCTCGACTGGTTGAGCACGTGGTTATAGAGGCGCTGACGAAGATTTACGACCGCCCCCACGCCGATCCGCCACATCAAGACGTTCGACAGGTATTCGGAAGCCCCGCGAATCAAGGTGAAGAGGACTAGCAATGCCGCGACGATTGGCAGCGGGCTCAAGCTTTCGGGCAGGTATCGCGTAACGTTGACGATTGCGGCTAACCCCGAGCTTTGCTGCGCGCTCGGAGAGAGCAGATCGATTATCGACTTTAGCAGCGCGGTGCGACCGGCCTCGAACAGCCCGACCATGGTCATAAGAACCAGCGCGCCCGCAAATAGACCACGGTACGGCCTGAGGTTCTTAAGCAATATGCTGAAGTCTTTCATTACAGGTCGGCGGAGGCTATCCACGGATTAAGCGATTGATTATACGCGACGATCACTCATCGTCAAGCAAGTGAGGCAGGTGATAGATGTATCGAACTGGGCGAAAAAGCCTTTGAGTCGGGAGCGCGCGGGGGCGATATGTTTACAGAACCCCGACGGTTGCTATAAGCATTTCGCCCCCGCGGGTCTAGCTATTTCGCGTAATAACCTTTCCTTGTTCGCACGGCCGCATCGGGGCGATCCACCGTTACGCGCACTCGACGGAAGGTGCCGTCACGCTCAAGATTCGTCGGGTAATAGCCTACGCTATAGACGGTGCGAATCAGCCCTGCCACCTGCTTATAGACGCCCGACAGGTCGCCGACTTTTTCCGCTCTGAAAGACTGCCCTCCCGAAAGCTCCGAAAGGCGTTCAAGCTGGTCGCGGGCAATCGCATAGACCTCGGAGCTGGAGTTCATCCTTTCAAATACCTCTTCATATTCGGTGTCGAGGTATATTGGAAACATGATGACGTCGGACTCTTCGAGCCTGCGCGCGAGCTGGTTGAAGGATACGCGAGTCGGCGCGGGGCTGTAGCGGTCGAGTGAGCTGTCGACGCCGTCGGTCATGACGACAATGGCGTTGCGCTGCCCGGCCGTACCTTTCAGCGTGTCGGCCAGAGCAAACCATATGGCTTCATAAAACGAAGTCCCGCCGTCCGGCCGCTCGATCTCTTTTATCCGCCTGCGCAATTCTTTGCGGTCCTGCGAAAGTTGAGAGATGACCCTGATCTCGTCGGTGAAGGTGAGCACCGCGACGCGGTCTTGCGGCCCCAGCACGTCGATGAATTTGAGCGCAGCCGATTTGACTACCTCAAGCTTGTCCTTTATTGATCCCGACAAATCGAGGACAAGGACCAGATTGAACGGCGCCGTGCCGGTTTGAAAGAACTCTACATTTTGTGTCGCGCCGTTTTCCTGTATCTGAAAATCCTCCTTCTTCAGGTTCGCGATGGCCCCTCCCGATCTATTCATAACCGATACGTTGAGGTTAACGAGCGCGGAATCCAGAGTGATAGTGTCCTCATCTGTCGCATCTTCACGATTCGTCGCCGCGGGAGCATCCTCGCTGTCGCCGCGCTTTGCCAGGACCGGCGGCGCGGAAGGGCGATTCCCGCCGGTCGTGTTTTCGCCCGGGTCGTTAAAAACATCCTCATGCCCGGCGGGAGTTCTCCTGGCGGGTCGATTTGCGGGCTGATTGCCAGCGCCGCCGCGTGATTGATTACTATAGCCGCCGCTGCCGTTTTGCTGGCGGGCGTCGTCGTCTGGAAAGATGCCGCCTGTAGATTGGCGGTTCCCGCGCTGGTCGTCCTGGTCGTTATTAAGCTGGCCTCCAGTGTCTCGCGCCGAGCCGAGCGCGCTGGTCGAAGGGATTATCCTGACGCGCAAGCCGGAATTCCCGGTGCTCGTGTTACGTTCGATGCGCGGGCGTGAAAAGGGTCCGGTCGCTTTGTAGGTTTCGTTTACATCATCGTTCCGGTCGCTGCCGGCAAAGACCGCGCTGCCGCCGCCGCCCGACTGGCCGGACGACTGGCCTCCTGCCTGCGGGGCGGGCTCATCAACCATCCCCCCGCCGCTTTGTCCCGGTCCAGGAATAGATGACGGCCTGAAGACCGGTCCCTGCGACCTGCCCTGCCCGCCGGATGCCGTCGGGGTCGAGCGCTGCATTGGAGATGGCGAGCCCTGTTGATCGGATACACCTGAGTAACTTGAATCAATAGTGTTTGCGCCTCTCGCGATCATCGAGGAGACGGCCGGGCCAGGGGTGAGCGTGATATTTCCGGCCTGGCTTACGAGGATTACGTCCGAGCCGCCTTCGCCGAGCGTGCCTTCAATCATCCGGTTGCCCGCTTTGTCAGAAACGGCAATGGGCACGGTGGACTTTACGATCCCGCTCGACGTGCGCACGCTGACGCGGGCATTGTCGTTCGACGGCATGCGGAGCGAGATGGCGCCCGTTGTGGTTTCGATTATCGTGGAAGCGAACGGCCCCGCGGCTTCGACCGCCCACGAGCCGCCGACGACTTGAAGAGCCGCGTACCTCGGCGCGTAGACCGTAAGATCGACTCGCCCGCCTCTACCGGTGTTCTTGCATTCGATAAAGAGGCTGCCTTGCGCCCCCATCAGCATGAGGTCAGCCGGATCAAGCGCGCTGCCAGCGGGCGTCTTCTTTTCCGCGACGACTCTGACCGAGTTGTTGTCCCACGATTGAACGCGGGTCGCGCCCCTTGAATTAGAGATGTGAACCTGCCCGTTGGCGCCGAGCGGAAACGTCTCCGCCCTCACGGATGAGCCTTGAGCAATCGATGCTTTTGGCGCGAACGTGGTCGATACGATGAAGAGAATTGTTAAAAGAACTCGGCCCACTTTTCGCGGGGCGATTTTTTCTGTGATCTCACATGCGGGAGCAAAACTGATCATGGACTGCCTCCATTATTGCGATAAAGAAGCGCTCACTTTACCGCGGCCACAATGCCAGGACTTTGAACCACGACCTTGCGTGGCGAATACTGTGATTCTCCGCCATGCAAAATATCGAGTCAAACAAAGGCAGTGTAGCCCATTCAGGGGAGGGCAGATCGATCTGGGGTTGGAAGGTGGAGTGCGGCGAATAATCGCCGCACTCGATAATCAGTTGGTCCGGCGGGCGTCTATGCCGTCGCGAGCAGAGTATCCACGGCGGTGGCGTACTGCTATGTCATCGCGGCTCTTCATCCTCACGCGGATATTGCGGAAGCCGCCGTTTGAAAGCGGATTTGTCGGATAGTAGCTGAGCACATAGACGTGGCGAAGCTCTTCGGCGATGCGACGCGCGAGGCCGCCCATATCGCTCACCCTTTCGGCGTCAAATACCGGGCCGCCTCCCGCCGCCGTGATGTCTGTCATAAAGTCTCCGCCTCCGCCTCCGCCCCCACGGCGGTTGCGCGGCCATTGCGCGGCGGCAGCCACATTATTTGCCCCGCTCGGATTGACGATTGGGCTCACGTTCGTAAACGGGCCTCGGCGGCGTCGGGGAAAGGGCCAGGGGAATGGAAAGGGTATCTGGTTGCCGGGCCACGGGTCTCTCCGCGAAGGATCGATTCGGATGCTTCCGCCCGAACCGGGGTAGCGAAGGCCATACACTAAAACATCCGACTCGGTGACGAGATTTACGGCATCTTGATACTCGGCCTGGCTGCTTGTCGTGTCCTCGCCATCCGAAAAGAGGATGAGAGCCTTGCGCCCTTCGACATCGCGCAGCCGCCGGCGAACGGTTTCGAATACCGCGTCATAGACGCTTGTGCCCGAGCCCGTACGTGTGCTTCGAATCGCATCCTCAAGCCTTCTCCGGTCGCTTGTGAAATCTGAATGGATGTGGATCTGACGGTCGAACGAAATTACCATCACGCGGTCATCCGGGCGCAGCTCGCGGACAAACGCTATCGCAGCATCGTGTATATCGTCGGTATTCCCCTGCACGCTCGGGCTCATATCGAGAAGCAGCGCCACGTTAAAGGGCACGGTCTCGCTGCTGAAATTGGAGATCTGCTGCTGTACGCCGTCTTCGTACAGGAGAAAATCGCTTGCCCTCAACTGCGGGATGTAGCGCCCTGAGCGATCGCTCACCAGCAGCGGGATATTGACGAGCGCCGACTCCAGCTTGATCACCTCATCGGTGCTTTCATACCCTTCATCGACAGTCGGTTGCTGGCCGGACTGCGGTGTCTTGCCGGTCCTATTCTCCTGATTCACTCTACCGGACTGCTCGCCCGAATCATCAGACCGTCTAAGAACGGGCCGCTGGCGATTCCTTGGCTGCTCGGGATCCTGAGTAGTGCTCACGACCAACCGATCCCGCCCGAAGTCTGGGTCTCTGTTCCCGGATATTGCTGGTTATCTCTTCTCGTCCGGCTTGAAGGCTGAGAAAGGGTTGGCTGCTCCCTGCTCTGGTCGCGAGTGGTCTGCTGCTGCGCCTGATCGGCGGGCGGCCTGTCGAAGGGTGGGGGCTCGCGGCGCGCGGCGCCGGAAGTACCCTGTGACGAGGGGAATTGTGAAGCGCCCGTCTGATTCGTGCGGCTCTCCGAACCCGCTGTGTTGCCGGGTAGAGAATTACCCCGACTGCTCTGACGAGGAGCGGGTTCGCGCGCGCCGGTCGCCTCTTCTTCCTCCGGCTCCTGGTCGTCGACGGGCACGGGATCATTCGCGGGTCTGGCCGCGGGTCTGGAGGTAGGCTTTTTTGCGCCCGGCGTATGCGTAGAAGGACCATTCTTCCCTCGCCGCGCCGAGCCCGCTTGCTGCCCGTAGGCTTCGCCCGAAAGGCCAGAGCCCGCCGGCAGCAAGGAGAAAACAAATACAACTATCAGAGTGACGGCAAGCGAAAATCTTAATGGCCTGGGGCTCATTACTGGTTCTCCGTTCAAGTGGATTAAGCGGATCTGGTCGCTTCTGTGTCAGGGGGCTCAGGGGCCGGTTATTGGCCTATGTAGCTACAACCGGACCCTTCCCCGGTATTAGATGACCGGCAATGGTCCTTTCGTGGCCTTTCGCGTCAATATCTTTACAAAAAAATAGAACCCGTGTCCATCCCACTTGCAAAGCCCTCCCGCGGCTTGTAACAATTTGGGTATTAAACCGGGGGAAGCCGTCATGAACCATAAGCTAAATGAACTGATGAGCACTGCCGACCTTGAGCGCGCGATTGCCGAGTCCGACACGCGGCCGGTTCTGCTTTTTAAACATAGTCTTACATGCCCGATAAGCGCGCGGGCATACCGTGAGCTTCAATCGCATCTGGAGACCGCTGATTCTCGTGTCAGCTATAACCTGATCACTGTCCAGACCGCTCGCTCGGTCTCGAACGAAGCCGCCCGGCGTCTGGAGATAGAGCACCAGTCGCCGCAGGCAATACTTGTGCGCAAGGGACAGCAAGTATGGAACGCGTCGCATTTCGATATTACGACCTCAACGCTTGAAGAAGCTATTGAACTTGCTGGAGAGTAACCGCGAGCGGGGCGAAAAACCGGCTCAAAAAAAGGGCGAGCCATTCGCTCGCCCAATCCACCACAATGGTTGCAGACTACGGCTTCCTCATTGCGAAGCCAAAGCCTGCAACCGCGTCTTTATAGGCTCGGCAACCTGAGATTTACCATGCGCGTTGCGAGGGTTTATGGGACGCCGCACAGTCGGACTCTGCTGCGCCGCCATGGTCAGACTCCGCGCCATTATCTTCATCAGAATCTCAAGACATACGTAGCTGATTCCCAGCGTTGCGGCAAAAACCGCCGCCATTATTATGATTGGAAGTATTAAGCCTAGCATCTCGAGTCCTCCCAATAATAATCTTCGCAACCTCTGTGCCAGCCGCGCGCGTTTCGCTTCCGACCTCCTTGACGCCTCTAAGAGAGTCGCAAGCGCGATTATGCGCTATAAATCAGCCTCTCCGGGCGTTTCAATCGCTCACGGATATGCACGAAAGTCTTACAGGGGTGTAAGAGAATTGCTCACATCCCCGGCTTGACGAAAACCGACCGGAGGCTGAACAATGCGCGAATGAATCCAGGGCGAGAATTCTTTACAAAACAAGAACTGTCGGTAATCGATAAGCACCGCACGCCGGTACAGGTGCAGAAGTTTATCCGGCAGATGCCTTACAATCGCGAGACTGATCAAGAGACATGTTTTTCATTTCGACGGGCGCTTCTGGAGAATCGTTCGCACTGTTTGGAGGGGGCGATTATCGCCGCGACCATACTCGAACAACACGGCTATCCTCCCATTCTCGTAAGCATCGAATCTATAGATAAGCTCGATCACGTGCTCTTTTTGTTTAAGGCCGAGGGGCGGTACGGCTCGGTTGCGCGGTCGCGCGATATAGGCTTGCACGGGCGAAAGCCGGTCTTCAGGACGGTGCGAGATCTGGTGATGAGCTATTTCGACCCGTATTGTGATAAGACCGGCCGGATTACGGGCTACGCCGCGGCGAGCATGTACGATCTGGGCAATTATGATTGGCGGTTTTCTATGCGAAACGTATGGGGTGTCGAGCGCTGGCTACAGGAGATTCCCCACAGACCGATTCGCGGGTCCGACGCGCGATACCAAAAATGGCACCGCCGCTATCTTGAATGGCATAAAGAGCACCCGGACCGCTCGCCCGACTTCTACCCGACGCGCGACATATGGTTATTGTGAGCGGCGCGCCGATTACTCAAAACCGAGTAGCAGGATCGTAGAAAAGAACCCGTTATTGATCGTATGTATCAGCACGGGCGGCAGAATCGATTTCGTCCTGGCGCGGACAATCGTGAGTATCAAGCTGAGCAGAGCAAGCGACACTATCGTCACCCACCCGCCCTGGTACTGCAATACGTGGACGGCCGCGAAAAGCAGCGTGACGGTCAGGATGGTGGGCACGACCGAAAGTCGGCTCTTCAAACCGGAATAAAGAACGCCGCGATAAATGACTTCTTCTACGAACGGCGCGGTAAACGTAGCCATAAAAGCGACCGCGTATTTGACCGGCAAGGATGCCTTCAGCATCTCGTCGAACGGCGTCTCGGCCTGCGGCAGCACCCGGAGCAGAAGGTTGTTGAGCAGTATAAGGCCGGCAATGATGGCAACCGAGATGCCCGACCAGTAAAGCGCCGAGTGGCCCGCCCAGTGCCATCCGAGCGAGGCCAGAAACGGGCGTTTCTTAAATCCGCGAACGACCGCCCAGCAGAATATCAACGTCAGAAGGTGCGCGCCTATCGTGGAGATTATGGCAACGAACAGGACATTGGGACTCTGGACCCACGCCGAAAATGCGGGCGTGTCTTGCAGGTCTGGAACCTCGATGCCCTGCCCTCGCTGGTAGAAATAGTAGCCGAAGACCGCGATTGCCTGGACGAAGACCAGCGCGACAATGCTGAAGAGCCAGGTTCCGATTCCCGTCCACGGGCCCCAACCCGGACGATCCGGATCAATCGGGGCAGTCTCTCCAGACGGGGCGACCGGCCCCTCGAATGCCGGAACAGCCGCACCCGCTAATTCACCCGGCGCGACCGGCGCGGCATGATAGGGCGCGGGGAGAAGGTTCTCGCACCTCGCGCATTGCCCTGACCGGTTGTCATCCTGCGAGATTATAAGCTCGCCGCACGTCCGGCAAACTTGCGTCGGGTTTAGCTGGTCTTGCATCTCGGTATTAATAGTGTGCCTTTCACCTTTTAAATCATTATGGGGCTGTCTGATTCTATATTCAATCTTTGCTTTCCGGCAGTAAAACTTTATCGACCGGCGGAAGGCACGGTCATTCCTACCTGCTCTTCAAGCTTTGCGGATGATGAGTCGAGCCTTGAATCGATTGCCTGGCGCGTTCTTTCAATTAGTTGAGACAGACTCTTTTCGTTGTACTCCTTCGTGTCTATAGGTTCTCCGATTATCACCTCGACCCGGCCCCCTCGCGGCGCAAGCGACCCCTTGGGCAATACTTTGTGAGTGCCGCGTATCGTCACAGGGACCACGGGCACGCCCGCGCGCAACGCTATCTTGAAAGCGCCCGGCTTAAAGTCCTGGAGCCTGCCGTCGGGCGAGCGCGTGCCTTCGGGAAAGACCGCGAGCGATTTGCCCTGGCGCACCCCTTCGATGACCTTGCGCAGACTGCGGGCAGTCTTGCGGCCGTCGCTGCGATCTACGGGGAAGTTTCCTGCCGTCCACAGGTGCCAGCCCATGAACGGGACGTAAAAAAGCTCCTTCTTCGCCATTATTCTGAACTGGTAAGGCAGGTACGCAAACATCGCCGGGATGTCGACGAGGCTGCAATGATTCGCCATATAGACGTAGTTGCGGTCGCGGCGGACATTCTCTTTGCCGATGACCTTTATGCGAACGCCAATAGTCCAGGCAATCAGGCGACACCACCACCGCGCGCACCAGTGCTGCATCTCTCCGGTCCGGTCGAACGGCGACACAATAAGCGATATGCTCGCCATCACCACCGTGTAGAGGTACCACAGGAGGTTCGCGATTGGCGCCCAAATATAGATCAAGATTGTTCTAAGAATGCTCACGATGCTACCGGCCTCTTAACTCGCCGACGAGTTTGGCGGCAAGCAAGATGGTGATTATAGATTTCGCGTCGTCGATCTCGCCCCTTTCGACCATCGACAGGGCGCTCTTGAAAGACATGCGCTCGACCTCTACCTCTTCGTCATCGTCAAGACTCTGGCTCGACTCTTCGAGCCCGGTCGCGATATAGACGTGGATGCGCTCTTCGCAGTAACCGGGGGCGACGCTGAAGGCCGCGATCTTTTTGAGATCGCTCGCGCGCAGACCAAGCTCTTCCTCAAGCTCGCGCAGCGCCGTCTGCTCCGGCGTTTGACCCGGCTCGATCCGGCCGGCGGCGATCTCAAGCGAGTAGCGGCCCAGCGGGTATCGCCATTGCCGCACGAGCGCGACCGTCCCGTCTTCAAACAACGGCAGCGCGCCCGCCCCGCCGTTGTGGTGTACGACCTCGATTTCGATTTCGCCCTTCTCGGCCGAGTTGAAGCGGCTCAGCGATAGGTCGAGCACGCGCCCCCTGTGTATGTAATCGCGTTTTATCAGCTCGTGAGACATCAGAGAGCAGGCTGCTGGTCCTCTTCTTCTATCACCTGTTTGACCGCGCCGACAAGGTGGAGCGAGCCGGCCACGCATATCAGCCCGTCAGGCGGCGTGACGCTTCGCGCCCAGCTCACGGCCTGCTTTACGGTCTCGGTAAAAATCACGTTCCTCCCGCCGGTGAGCGCCGATTTGCCCAGCCGCGCGCCCGTCGCCGCGCGCCGGTCATCTACGCTCGTCAAGACTATGGTCTTTGACCTGTCGAACAGGTGCGAAGCCATGGCCTCGATGTCTTTATCACCCATCGCGCCGAAGATCAGAGTCAATTCGCCTCTCCAGAATTCATCGAGGTAGCGCCTGAGAGAGCGGGTGCCCGCCGCATTGTGCGCGCCGTCGAGCAGCATCGTAGGCCGTCCCTCAATCAACTCAAGCCGGCCGGGCCAGCTTACCGCGCGCAGCCCTTTTATGATCGCCTCGCGAGTGATCTTGAAGCCCACCTCCGAAAGCAGCTCCGCCGCCTCGATTGCCGCGGCGGCGTTGTCGGCCTGATGGCGGCCGCGCAGCCCGAGGATTATCCGGCTGTAATGTGAATTGGCCGATTCGTAATCGAAAGTCATGCGGCCGAAGTCGCTCGCGGATACCGACTGCGGCTCGTTTGCGAATACGGGCAGCGCGCCGGTCTCAATGCATCGACGCATGAGCATTTCGGTGGCATCGTTGTGCGCCTGGCGGCCGATCACCACGCGCGAACCGGGCTTTATCACGGCAGCCTTCTCCCCGGCAATCTCCATGATCGTATCGCCGAGGTATTGTTGATGATCGTAGTCGATGGAAGAGATGGCGGCGACGGCGGGCTCGACAATGTTCGTCGCGTCGAGCCGCCCGCCAAGCCCGACTTCGAGGACCGCAAGCTCGGCTTCGCGCTCCCGAAACCAGAGCAGAGCGATTGCCGTGACCTGCTCGAAGAATGTGGGCGCGGCCGAAAGCCTGCCTTCCGCGACGAGCGCCTCCGAGGCCGCGCGAACCTCGCTCGCCGAGCGCGCGAATTCATCAGGGCTTATCAGGCGGTCGCCGACGCGCATCCGCTCTTCTATGCGAACGAGATGTGGCGAAGTGTATAGCGCCGAATGTATGCCCGCCGCGCGCGAGATCGAGTCGAGCATCGCGGCGACCGAGCCCTTGCCGTTCGTCCCGGCGACGATAACAGATTTGAATACGCGCTCCGGGTTGCCGAGTCTTTCCAGCAGCAGCTTGATGTTATCAAGCCCGAACTTTGCCGCTAGCATTTCGTGGCCCAGCCCGTAGAGATAACTTAGCGATTCGTTATAATCCATCTAAACCTGAAGACCAAAACCCGAGGCGACCCGTTGCGCTCGCGCTTATCTGCTCTCGTCGGGCTTTCCGTTTCGCCCGCGCATGAAATCGAGAGACTTGACTATGAAATCTTTTAAGTCCTTGCGCTCGACGACCGAATCGAGCATGCCGTGTTCTAAAAGGAACTCGGAGCGCTGAAACCCTTCGGGGAGCTTCTGTCTTATGGTCTGCTCGATGACGCGCGGCCCGGCAAACCCTATAAGCGCCCCCGGCTCGGCGATGTTTACGTCCCCCAGCATCGCAAAGCTCGCCGTCACGCCCCCCGTCGTCGGGTCCGTCAGTATCGAGATGAACGGCAAGCCCGCCTCGTCGAGCCTGGCGAGGGCGGCCGAAATCTTCGCCATCTGCATAAGCGAAAGAGCGCCCTCCTGCATGCGCGCGCCGCCCGATGCGGAATAGATTATCAGCGCCGACCGTGTCTCGATTGCGCCCTCGATTGCCCGCGTGATCTTCTCCCCGACCACTGAACCCAATGAGCCGCCGACGAATGAAAGCTCCATCGCGCAGACAATCGCCGGGTGGCCCCCGACCTCGCCCCGCACGTTGACGAGGGCGTCGAGCAATCCCGTGTTCCGCCTCATCTCTTCAAGCCTTTTGCGGTAGGTCTTTGTATCGACAAATTCGAGAGGGTCGGTGGAGACGAGCCCCGGATCAAGCTCTTCCCAGTCGCCTTCGTCGAGCGTCAAGCGCAACCGTTCGAGCGCGCCGATGCGATGGTGATAATGGCACTTCGGGCAGACGTTTAGATTATCCTCGACCTCGCGCTTGAAGAGCATCTGAGTGCAGCCGGGACATTTCACAAACAGCCCTTCAGTTCGGACTGTCTTCTCTTCCTCCGGGTCTTGCCCCTTCGGCCTGTCTTTTCGCTTAAACCAGCTCATTATAAGATTGGTTTATCTCTTCCTTTTGCTGAAGTCGGTCATCTTTTCGGGCGCGCCTTTGCGGTGATTGACCACCCGCGCGATGATAAAAAGCAGATCCGACAGGCGATTGAGGTAGATTACGGTTAAAGGATTTATCTCTTCGGCCGCGGAAAGCTCTACGACCCTGCGCTCGGCCCGACGCGCAACAGTTCTCGCCAGGTGAAGGGTTGCGCCGGCCTCCGCCCCACCCGGCAGTATGAACTCTTTTAGCGGTTCTAGCTGCTCAAGAAAGCGGTCGGATAACTCTTCGAGCGTGGATATGAAATCGTCGGCTATGCGCGGCACTTCGATCCCCGAGGGGCTGGCCAGATCGGCGCCAAGGGTGAATAGATCGTTCTGAATCAAGCTCAAGATGTCGTCAATCTCCGAGTCGTCGAGCCGCGCGCGCGCAACCCCGATCACCGAATTTAGCTCGTCGACATCGCCATAAGAGTCAACGCGCGGGCTCGCCTTGCTGACCCGCTCGCCCCCGACGAGCGATGTTTCCCCTTTATCGCCTGTTCGCGTATAAACTTTGGAGATTCTCATTCGATAATCCGCCTGAGTGAAAGCACATTCTAGGCTTCGCTGTGTGCGTTGTCAAAGTTGCGCGTGGCCGCCCTTTCGGCTACTCTCTCGGAGCGACCCGTCAGGGGTAATGACATGGCTAAGATAACCGTAGGCATTCTGGGGCTGGGAACCGTGGGGACCGGGGTAGTCAAGCTGCTCGGCGACGACCCGCGCTTCCGCGTCAAGTGGGTGGCGGTTCGCGACCTGTCGAAGCAGCGCGATGTCGATCTCTCCACTATTCGAGTCACGGACGAGCCAGCCCAGGTGGTCGAGGACCCGGAGGTCGAAATCATTATTGAAGTCGCCGGGGGCCTTAATCAGATTTATGAGCTGATTCGCCGGGCAATCGAGCAAGGCAAGCACGTGGTCACGGCCAACAAGGAGATGATCGCCCGGCACGGCTCGGAGATATTCTCGCTCGCCAACCGCCGTAACGTGACGGTCTTATTCGAGGCCGCGGTCGGCGGCGGCATCCCGCTCATATCGACCCTACAGCGCGGACTTCAGGCGAACGAAATATCGAGCGTCGCGGGGATTTTAAACGGGACGACCAACTACATCCTGACCTCGATGCAGGAGCGCGGGCTCGGGTTTGAAGCCGCGCTTAAAGAAGCGCAAGAACTGGGGTACGCCGAGGCCGACCCGGCGAGCGACATCGAGGGGCACGACGTAGCTTTTAAGATAACGATACTGGCTTCGCTCGCCTTCGGCCGCTTTGTCGAAGCAGACTCGGTCCAGCGCCAGGGCATTACTAACATCACGGACCTCGATATTGCCGTCGCGCGGGAATTCGGCTACCGCGTAAAGATGATCGGCCAGGCGCGACGCGGCGATGGATGTCTCGACGTTCGCGCCCAGCCGATGCTGGTGCCGGCCCATCACCTCCTCGCTTCGGTCGAAGGGGCCAATAATGCGATATTCATATCGGGCAGCGCCGTGGGCGAAGTTATGCTGGTCGGGCCGGGCGCGGGCCAGATGCCGACGGCGAGTGCGGTCGTCGGCGACCTGATAAACCTGGCGAGCGCGCTGAGGCTTCCGGATTTCGCGCCCTATTTTCAACCCGCCGTGAGCGCGGCCGATTCCCTGCTCTGCCCGGTCGAGGATTCCGAAGGGCGCTTTTACGTTCGGCTCGAAACCGAAGACTCGCCGGGGGTGATCGGGAACCTCGGGCACGCGCTCGGCGGCCACGGAGTGAGCCTCCACAGCCTGTTACAGCGCGGGGCGAGTGATTCGGGAGCGGCGACCATTCTGCTGCTCACGCACCGCACGAGCGAGCGAAGCGTCACCCGCGCAATCAAGGAGATCGATGCGCAGGCGACGACGAAACAGGTCGGCGTCGTGATGAGAGTATTCGAATAAACCGGGCAGTGGAATGACATGATCGTCCAAAAATTCGGAGGCACATCGGTCAAGTCCGTCGCCCGCATCCGAAACGTCGCGGGACTTGTGAAGCGCGCGGCTGAGCAAGCGCCGGTCGTAGTAGTTGTTTCGGCCATGGGCGACACGACCGATTACCTTGTAAAGCTCGCCGGGCAGGCATCGGGCTCACCCCACCGCCGCGAGCTTGACGCGCTGCTCGCGACCGGTGAGCAGATTTCGACGGCGCTGCTCGCGATGACGTTAAACGATATTGGCTCGCGCGCCGTGTCGTTAACCGGCCCGCAGCTTGGCATCACGACCGAGAGCGTACACACCGCGGCGCGGATAGTTGACATAAACGCCGAGCGAATAAAACGCTATCTCGATGATGGCTACATTGTCGTGGCGGCCGGTTTTCAGGGTATGACCGAGAAGGGCGACATCACGACGCTTGGCCGCGGCGGGTCAGATACGACGGCGGTGGCGCTCGCGGCCTCGCTCGGGGCGAGCGTCTGCGACATATATACGGACGTGAGCGGCGTCTATACGGCCGACCCTAACCTTGTGCCGACCGCGAAGCTGCTGAAGGAAGTATCCTACGAAGAGATGCTTGAGATGGCCCGTGTGGGCGCGCAGGTCCTGCACCCGCGCGCGGTCGAGCTTGCGCGCAAGCACCAACTGCGGGTTCGCGTGCGCAACACGTTCGACCCCGATCACGAAGGGACTACACTGATAGGAGCGGGTGAGATGGAGTTATCGCGGACGGTGAGCGGAGTGACCGTTGACCGGGATCAGGCCACGCTGGCGATCCTTAAAGTGCCCGACACGCCGGGCATCGCGGGCGAGGTTTTCGGCGCGCTCGCCAGAGAACGCATCGGCGTCGATATGATAATACAGGCATTTCATCAGGACCGCGCTGTCAACGATATCTCCTTCACAATAAGGCGCACGGACCTTGAAACGGCGCGGGCGGTGCTGGAATCGGCGGCGCAAAGGATCGGGGCGGAGGGCGTGCTTGTCGACGAGGACGCCGCGAAAGTAAGCATCATCGGCGCGGCGCTCATGGACCAGCCTGAAACGGCCGCGAAGATGTTCGTCGCGCTTGGCCAGGCAGGCATAAATATAAAGATGATCTCGACATCCGAGATTAGGATTAGCTGTGTGGTGAGCGAGCGCGACTCGGACCGGGCCGTCAGGGTCATTCATGACCTCTTTCACCTCGATGACCGCCCGCCTAGGTTCTATTTTGCTATAACGGCCGGAGCATATATAATCGGGATTGGCACCCGGATCCAAAAAAGGCAATTTTATTCCGGCACCACAGAGTCAATCAGGGCCTCGTCCGTTAAATCTAAGTATGTACGAAACCCTATTTAGACCGGTAAACTGACCCGACCTGTAGGAGTATTCCATGAAGCTAGCCGCAATCGATATTGGATCAAACTCAATTCATCTGGTGATCGTGCGCTCGGCGCGGGGCCAGCACCTCGAAATAATAGACCGCGAGAAGGAGATGGTTCGCCTCGGGTCGGGCACGCTGCGCAAAGGCAGGTTGGCGAAAGAGACCATAACCAGGGCCATAACCACCCTGAAAAGGTTCAAGAAGATGGCCGAAGCCAACGGCGTCGAGCTGATAATCGCGACCGCGACATCGGCCGTGCGCGAGTCGCGTAACTCCGCCGAATTCATCGAAAGGGTCCGAAACGAGGTTGGCATTGAGGTGAAGCTGCTGCCGGGCGTCGAGGAAGCGCGCTTGATCGCGCTGGCCGTATCAGAGGTGACCGATTTTAATAACCGCCGCGCGTTGATATTCGATATAGGCGGCGGCTCTACCGAATTCATCATCACCGGGGGCGGCGAGCCCGATTTTCTGTATTCGGTTCGCGTGGGCTCGGTAAGGTTGACCGAAAAGTATGTTTCAACCGATCCGATTTCTCAGGAAGAGTACGAGCAGCTTGCGGCCAACATCCGCGCCGACCTGACGCGCGCGGTGTTGGAGATAAAGAACGTCGGCTACGATTTCGTGATAGGAACGAGCGGAACGTGCCTGAACATGGTCAACGCCGTAGTCCAGGCCGAGTCAGCCATCGGGAAGAACGGCTCCCCGGATATCGAATCATTCAGCGAGACGGTGACGCTCGAACAGATCCAGCGGATGAACCGGCGGCTCGCGAAGATGACTGTCAAGCAACGGGGGCGGGTCGCGGGGCTAGAAAAAGGGCGCGCGGACATAATTATTGCCGGCGGCACGTTGCTCGAATGCATACTCTCGGAGATTGGCGCGGAGGCGGTAACCAGTTGCGACTGGTCGCTCAGGGAAGGGGTGATCCTCGATTACCTGAGCCAGATCGCTGGAGAGCGCGGGAAGAAGGCCGGGGCGGCGGCGAGCGATAACCGAGACGCGCTGCTGGATGAATCGACGGCCGACTCCGCAACGGAGATACGCGCCCGGTCTGTCCTTTCTGTTGCCCGGCGTTATGAATACGACTCGGCCCATTCCCACCACGTTGCGCGGCTCGCGACACGCATATTCGACGACACACACGACCTGCACGGGATGGGCGAGCAGGAGCGTAAGCTATTACAGTACGCCGCGATACTGCACGACATCGGTTATCACATTGCGCACAACAATCATCACAGGCACGGCCCATACTTGATCAAGAATTCCGAGATGCCGGGGTTTACCGGCATAGAGATCGCGATGATGGCGACCGCGGTAAGGTATCACCGCGGGTCGCTGCCGAAGAAATCCAGGAACTCGCGAACGCGGCGCGAGCACGAAGACTTTTTTGCGCTTGCGGGGGCCGAGCGGGTAACGGCGCTCAGGCTCGCCGCCATACTTCAGATCGCGGACGGGCTGGACCGTTCGCATCGAAAGGCCATAAGCAACGTAAAGTGCGGACTGGCGGGCGAGAAGGTAAAGGTAAAGGTCTTCGGGTCGGGCGAGTGTGAGCTTGAGATGTGGTCCGCCGAAAAGAAGTCGGCGATGTTCTCTGAAATCTTCGGCGTGATGATGAGCTTCAAGCGAGTGCAGACGGCAGCCGCGGCCGGCAAACGATCGATGGCTTCGGCAAAGAATTAAGCGGCGCGCCGAGGCCCTGCACGGCCCATTAAAGCGGTTTAGCACCTGCTGGCTTGTAAACCCCTGCCGTGAATGCCCTTCCGGGATCAAAGTGATTGACACCAATTGTTGAAACGCATAACATAAGGCAGGCGTGGGCCGGATAGACGGGCCGCGCGCCTTCGCGATGTGTGATGTTTTGGTGGATGCTGGCTCACGCACTCAAAAAATGCGAGCGAGGAGCTGGCAAAGCATGACCAAGGCCGATCTGGCACAAATGGTTTACGAACGTCACGGGGCTCTAACCAATCGAGAGGCCTTGCGGTTGGTCAACCTGATGTTTGACGTGATCAAAGACCACCTGCTGGAAGGTGAAAGCATTCACATTGTTGGTTTTGGCACACTCGAAGTAGTCAAGCGTAGGCCGAGGCGAGGAAGAAACCCAATAACCGGAGAGGCGATCGAGCTTGCGGGCCGTCGCGCACTGGTCTTCAGGCCATCACGCTCGATGCGCTCGCTTTAGGTCTGTACCTGTTTCAAAGAGTCCGTCGCAGAGTTGATGCTTGCCCTTCCGGCAAGGCGCGAGTTGCCTAATGGAAGTTTCATCAAGAATTCCAGAAAAGCTATTTTTCAGGATAGGCGAAGTGTGCGAGCTGATAAGGGTCCAGCCGCACGTGCTTCGTTACTGGGAGACGGAATTCCCGATGCTGGCCCCTCAGAAAAATCGCGCCGGCCAGCGCGTCTACCGTCGCAAGGATGTCGAGATGGTGATGCGCATCCGAGACCTGCTCTATGAAGAGAAGTTTACAATAGCGGGGGCAAAGAAGAAGCTGATGGACGAGATGCGAGGCGGGGCATCTCGCGCCAAGGTTGTAAAACAGAATAATGTCGTAGCTGAAGAGCCGGCGCCGGAGCCCGAAATCGAGGCCGCCGTCGAAGCCGCCCCGCCCCAGCAACAGGCTCCCGCAAGAGGTCCCGCAACATCAGGCAATAATCCCGGAAGCCCACCATATCCCAACGGATGCTCAGGCGCTCTCGCCACAGGCGCGGCGGATATTGAGAGTGCTCAAGCACGATCTGGAGGATTTGTTGACAAGGCTAAACCAGGATGCTAGCATCAAAAACTGAAAGCGAATGAGTAATTTAAGGCAATAATACGGGACGTGGCGCAGCCCGGTAGCGCGCTTCCTTGGGGTGGAAGAGGTCGCTGGTTCAAATCCAGTCGTCCCGACTTCGGTAAGTACTAAATTAAAGACTCAGCTAAAAGCCCGGCGACGCCAATCTGGTCGCCGGGCTTTCTGGTTTATACACACCGCCGCCAGAATCTCTTCGACAATACTCGCTTCCCTGTTCCTAGAAAAACTATTTGACATAGTAAGTTATAAATACTACAACTCAGTTACCTGTTAGCTTTGGCATTGCGCAAAAAGTGATTCGATAAGAGTCCCATAGGAACGAAATGTCTATAGAAGACTCCTTGTGCAAAGCCGTTAGCCTTTCAGGTAAAGACTCTCTCACTCGCTAAGGAGCTCAACATGACTTACACGTGCAGGATCCTCGCAATCGACGGCGGCGGCATTCGCGGAGTCATCCCCGCCTACATTCTCAAACAGCTAGAGATCGTTCTCGGCAAGCAGACCTTCGAGTGCTTCGACGTTATCGCGGGAACATCGACCGGCGGGATCATTTCGCTCGGCCTGACCACGCCCGTCTATCAGTCAGAGCCAAACGCGCCTCTCGTGCCCTTCCCCGCTTCACAGATTCTCGACTTTTATATGAATGATGAGAGCCAGATATTCGTAAAGCAATCGAGCGGTGACGGCGTGGAGGCGAAATACTTCGCGGTCGATTCCAGCACTAATCCGCCGACGGGAATTGAACCGTGGCTCCAGGCGAAATTTACCCCCTCCCTGACTCTCTCCCAGGCCCAACAACAGATGGGCCAGCTCGGCAAGTCCGTTCCGCGACAGGTGCTCACCACTTGCTACACTATAGGCGGGACTCAAGGCATCGATATCGGTCCTTATCTGTTTAACTGGCTTGATGCCACGGCGAGCGCCGCGGACGATTATTGCGTATGGGAAGCTGCCCGCTCGACGAGCGCCGCTCCGACCTACTTTCCTATTGCGAGCGTAGGGGCGGGGACCAGTAACGGATCGAACGCCCTTAACCGGCTGGCGGTTGATGGCGGAGTGACGGCGAATAACCCGGCGCTTTACGCGCTCTCGCAGGCGGCGAGGCTCGGCCTGTTCAGCAGCCTCGATGAAGTATTAATAGTTTCGCTCGGCACTGGTCTTTATAACGTGGGCCTTCAGACCCTGGGCTCTTTGAATTGGGGCATGGTCAACTGGACTGCCGGGTTCGATACAAACGACAATCCCACCAGCCCGCTCTTCAACGTGCTGGCGATGTCAAACGTGCTTGCGCCGGACGAGCAGTTGAGCACGCTTATGCCGCAAGGAAACTATTTCAGATTGGAGCCGGCCATCACGTATCTTGAATCGACGATGGATGGAAATGACGCGTTAACTCTTCAGACCGTTGCCGAGACCTATATCGACAGCGGCGAAGGCTATACACTGTTTAACGGCGTAGTCAGCGCGCTGCAATAATAAGATTTGCTCGATGGCTCACACCACGACAGTTGACGGTTCTTCGCCGCAGATGGTATTCATACTGATTCGGCGATCCGAACTTTTGATAGTCGAGCATTGAAACCTGGCTTGAGGCAGACCCGATGCGAGCCCAGGACAAAGCGCGGTTTGTCCTGGGTTTCTTATTTAGCACACTGGTGATAAACCCGCGCCCGGTTGTTATTAGTATGCCAAGAATACTTGTTACCAACGACGACGGCATCCACTCCGCGGGAATAATATCTCTGGCGGAGGCGCTGGAGCCTTTGGGCGATGTCTTCGTGGTCGCGCCCGCTCACGAAATGAGCGCCGCCTCGCATTCGCTCACGCTCACCAGACCTTTAAGAATAGACAGGATCGATGACCGCCATTTCTCGGTCGACGGCACCCCCACGGACTGCATAACGCTAGCGATGAACCTGATAATGAAAGAGTCGCTGCCGGACATTGTGGTGTCGGGGATAAACAAGGGAGGCAACCTCGGAGACGACGTCTCGTATTCGGGGACGGTAGCGGGCGCGTTGGAAGCTTCGATCTACGGGCTTCCAGGCATAGCCTTCAGCCTTGTTCAGCGGACGAACTTCGATTTCACGCAGGCGGCGCAGTTCGCCGTGAGCCTTGCGCGTCGTGTGCTCAACGCTGGACTCCCGCGCGGCACGCTGCTGAACGTCAACCTCCCGCCCGGCCCGGTCCGCGGCGTGCGAGTCACGCGTCAGGGGACCAAAGTCATCAGGCCGACAATTATCGAAGGGACCGACCCGCGCCAGCGCAAGTATTATTGGATCGGCGAGGAATCACTCACATGGAACGAGGAGCCGGGGACCGATTATGAAGCCCTGCGCCTCGGGCTCGTATCGATCACACCACTGAGAAACGATCTCACCGATTACCGCACCCTCGAAGAGATCAAAGCAAGGGACTGGGACGTAGAGTTGGAAGCGCAATCTACATGAGATCAAATCAATCACCCGCACGGCCTATTGACCGCGACCCGTACGAAGCGCACCGTCTTCGCATGGTCGATCTTATAAGAAGCCGCGGCGTCTCGGACGAGCGCGTGCTTGCCGCGATGGCGCAGATACCGCGCCATCTTTTTGTGCCCGAGGCATTGCAATCGAAAGCCTACGGCGATCACGCGCTTCCCATCGGCGAGATGCAGACGATATCGCAACCCTACATGGTCGCGCGCATGACGGAGCTTCTCGAAGTCGACAAGGATTCGACCGTGCTTGAGATCGGCGCGGGTTCGGGCTATCAGACCGCCGTGCTGTCAGCGGTCGCGGGCCGTGTATTCTCCATCGAGCGTATAAGCGACCTGGCGCGAACCGCCCAGCGAAATATACGGCAGATAGGCTGCTATAACGCGACGGTTAAATGGTTCGACGGCACGATCGGGTGGAGCGACCACGCGCCTTATGACGCGATACTGGTTGCTGCCGGCGGCCCGGAGGTTCCGGAACCGCTCGTCGCCCAGCTCGGAGTAGGCGGCCGCCTCGTCATTCCTATCGGCGACGAGGAGCGCCAGATGCTGGTGCGGGTCATCAGGACCGAAACGGGCTCTGTCCGCGAAGAGCACGGCGCGTGCTCGTTCGTAAAGCTCATCGGCCGTTACGGCTGGCCCTCGTGATGAAATATCTTTTTGCCTGAACTGTTATGGAGTTTATAAAAACCCTCTTCGATTATTTCCTGCACCTCGACCGGTACCTCGACGTGATAATCCAGGACTATCAGGGTTGGACTTACCTGATACTGTTTCTGATCGTGTTTTGTGAGACGGGGCTCGTCGTCACACCCTTCCTGCCCGGCGATTCATTGCTCTTTGCGGCAGGCACATTCGCGGCGCGCGGCTCGTTCGACGTAACACTGCTCTTCATTCTCCTTACGATCGCGGCAATCATCGGCGACACGGTGAATTATTGGGTCGGGCATTATTTTGGCCCAAAGATTTTTGCGAGAGAGAATGTGCGATTCCTGAATAAAAAGCATTTAGAGCGCACGCACGAGTTTTATGAAAAGCACGGCGGAAAGACAATTATCATAGCCAGGTTCCTCCCGATCATCCGTACTTTCGCGCCGTTTGTCGCGGGAGTCGGCAGAATGTCTTATTGGAGATTTATCACCTATAACGTTGTAGGAGGCGTCCTATGGGTTGCGATATTCGTCTTCGGCGGCTACTACTTCGGCAACCTCGATATTGTAAAGAACAATTTTTCATTCGTGGTCGTCGCGATAGTCATACTGTCGGTGCTTCCGATCATATATGAACTGGTACGCCACCGCATGCGGGCCTCAAGGCCGGAGGTGGCGGAGACCAGGACGGTGGAAGCCGACAGGGATTAATCGCCGCCCACAGGGAACGCGGGCGCGATGGGCGGCACACTTTCATCCTGATCGTAAATGACCCGCTCCAAAAACAGGCCGCTCGGCGGCGCGGTAATCGCAGCGACGTTGGTCTTCGCTGAGCCGGCTTCGCCCTCACCCATCTCGACCAGCTTCCTGAAATCTTTTACGCTGACCGCTCCACGCCCCACTTCGACGAGCGCCCCGACTATTCGACGGACCATCTTCCATAGAAAGTGAGAAGCGCCGATTCTAAAAAGCAAGAGGTCGCCTTCGATTGTCATCTCCGCGTGGCTTACGACTACGATTGTCGAGCGTTCGTCGTGGCGACGGTCGCAGAATTGGGCAAAGTCTTTGCGTCCCACGAGCAATTGCGAAGCATCCATCATCGCGTTGACTTTGAGCGGGTCCTTCACCCACCAGACAAACCGCTTGGCGAATGCCGTCCGGCGCATCGATACCTGGTACAGGTAAAAGCGCGAGAGCGCATCGCGCCTTGGGTCAAACCCGGCCCGCGTCTCTTCAACGGCGAGGATGTTTATGTCGGCGGGCAACCGGTCGTTCAGGCCGTAAAACAAATCCCTCGATTTAATCTTCCCTGCCGACCGGAGCCGGGCCACCTGGCCGAGCGCATGCACGCCCGCGTCAGTCCTGCCCGCGCCGACTATTTCAACCGGTCCTGTGAGGAAGGCTTCGGCCGCGGCGCGGATTTCTCCGGCGACCGTGCGGGCGTTCTTCTGCTGCTGCCAGCCGTGATAGCGCGTGCCTTCGTACTCGACCTTTAGCTTCCAAGAGTGCATCTTTCGCCCCCGCTGTCGTCCGCTCGTAATGAAATTGCCCCTCGCGGAGTCATATGTCAACCTGCCGCCGTCATACGATTGGCATGGTGGGAAAAAAGCCTGAATGGCTGTTGTAGAGGTTCGGTAGCTGTAATAGTATAAGAATCGTGTTGGCATTGCTTGCGGATTATTGGTTGAATGAAGCTTAGCCCTATAGATTATAAGCTGATCGACTTGGTCCAGCGCCATGCGAGGATGACGCAATCGGAGATGGCCTCGGCGGTGGGGCTTTCGCAGCCGGCCGTGGCAGAGCGGTTGAGGAAGCTAGAGCAAGAAGGAGTAATCACCGGTTACGCCGCGCGCATCGATGGCCGAAAGCTCGGGAAGGACATAACCGCCTTCATAGGGGTCAGGATCGATCATCCGAAATTCAATACGGGTTTTGCAAAGCGAGTGCTCGCGCTTGCGGACGTGTTGGAATGCCACCACGTGACGGGAAACTATTCTTACCTGCTTAAGGTGATTACGGAAAACACCGAGAGCCTCGACCGCCTCATCTCAGAAAAAATACGGACCATACCGGGAGTCACTCGCACGCATACCACGATTGTGATGTCGTCGGTAAAAGAAGGATTTCTCATTCAGCCAAAGGTCGATCACAAGTCGCTGCCCATAAAGCGAAAGTGACTCGACGCGACCGGGTCGAATTCGCGAAGAGACGGAGAGAATGAACATGGCAACTCCATCCCCGTTAGAAAAAACTGATAAGTCCAAAAGCCCCCGTATTCGCTTTGCAAAGCGTATGTCGAAGATGTCCGTATCGGCGGTACGCGAGATACTGAAGATGACCGAGCGCCCTGAGGTGATCTCGTTCGCCGGGGGGATGCCTGCGCCCGAGTTATTCCCCATCGCGGAGATGGCCCGCGCTTACGCGGCGGTCTTCGCGCAGGAAGGGCCCGCGGCAGCGCAGTACAGCACGACCGAAGGCTGGCTGCCGCTGAGAGCTTGGATCGCCGACAGGATGAGATCTCGCGGGGTCGAGACAGAAGCGGAGCGGGTCATTGTCACAACGGGATCGCAGCAAGGAATTGACCTCGCATGCAAAGTCTTTCTCGAACCGGGCGACCGGGTGATCGTGGAGAATCCGTGTTACCTGGCTGCGCTGCAAGCATTCAGCGGAGCCGAGGTGTCGGTCATCCCAATCGAAAGCGACGAGTACGGCATGCGCGTCGAGACGTTAGAAGCGGCACTGACTCGCGCGAGGCCGAAGCTCATATACGTCGTCTCGGACTTCAGCAATCCGAAAGGCACTACCCTTTCCGCGGCGCGGCGAAAGCTGCTGGCCGAGCTCGCGACCAGGTACCGCGTGCCGGTACTCGAAGATAGCCCGTACGGCGAGCTTCGTTATAGCGGAGAGCCTGTGCCGCCGGTGGCGGCTTTCGACGAAGCCGGATACGTGGTTTACCTCAGCACCTTTTCAAAGACCTTGAGCCCCGGCCTGCGCCTGGGATGGGTAACGGCTTCCGAAGAAATACTGAAGGCTTTCGTGCTGGCCAAGCAGGCATCCGACCTTCACACGAGCACAATCGACCAGCGCGCCGCCGCCAGATTGCTCGCGAGCTTTGATTTCGATAGCAATGTTAAGCGGCTTTGCAGTTTTTATGGCGAGCGATGTCAAGCGATGCGGGATGCAATCGACCGGCACTTCCCTGCCGAAGCGCGCGCCACTCGGCCCGAAGGAGGCCTCTTTATCTGGGTCGAGATGCCCGAATATATTTCGGGCGAGGAAGTTTTTGCCGACGCGATAAAAGAGAACGTCGCGGTCGTCCCCGGCGGGCCATTCTTTACCGACGACAGGAAGAACTTTTTGCGGCTCAATTTTTCCAATCAGACGCCGGCAATGATCGAGGAAGGCATAAAGCGAGTCGGTGGCGTGATCAAGAGGAAGATCAAATGACATCAAAGCGATTCGTCATCGCGGACGTTTTTACAGAGAAGAGATTCGGCGGAAACCAGCTTGCCGTCTTTGTTGACGGCGACGGGCTCGACGACGAAACAATGCAGAATATCGCCCGCGAGATGCATTTTTCGGAGACGACATTCCTCTTTCCGCCGGAGCGAGGCGGCGATTATCGCGTCCGCATCTTCACGCCCGAAATCGAGCTGCCGTTCGCTGGCCACCCCATAGTAGGCACCGCGAACGTCATAGTCGCCGAAGGCATGAAAGCCATCACCGGCCCACTTACCAGCCTCGTACTCGAAACCGGCGTGGGGCCTATACATGTCGAGGTGAAAACCGAAGACGGAAGCCCCGGCCATACGACTATGACTCAACCAATGCCTGAAGTAAGAGGGACCCTGAGTGACATTAAGCCTCTGGCCAGGGCGCTCTCGCTTGACGCAGCGGAAATCGAGCAGACGGGGCTTCCCGTAGAAGTCATCTACAACGGCGTGCCGGTGATGATTGTGCCCGCGTCGGGCCGCGCCGCCGTCGAGCGAATAAGGGTTGATGGGGGCGCATTGGAAACGATTAGCGACGAGATGAACGCGAAGACTGTCCTGGTCTTCACGCGCGAGACAATCCACCCGACCAGCACAGTGCATTGCCGCGTCTTTGCGCCGGCGGCGGGTGTAATCGAAGACGCGGCCACCGGCTCGGCCAACGGTCCCCTCGGTTTCTACCTCGTAAGGCACGGCCTGGTTAAAGCGGAAGCGGTCACGCGAATTATCAGCGAGCAGGGCTACGAGATGAACCGTCCGAGCCATCTGCATATTGAAGTTGACTTTGATTTTAAGACCGAGGAAGTCGCGGGTGTGCGCGTCGGCGGCGGCGTTGTGATCTCGGGCCGGGGTGAAATACTGCTTTAAACGAAAGTGAGGGTGATAGATGTCTGAAAACTTGATCCGGTTAAAGGTCGGGCTGGCTGAAATGCTAAAGGGCGGCGTGATTATGGACGTGACAAACGCCCAGCAGGCGCGCATAGCACAGGACGCGGGAGCAGTAGCCGTTATGGCTCTTGAGCGAGTGCCGGCCGACATACGCGCCGAGGGCGGCGTTGCCCGCATGGCTTCGCCAAAAAAGATTCGCGAGATCATGCAGGTTGTCACGATACCTGTCATGGCCAAGGTTCGCATCGGCCACTTCGCGGAGGCGCAGGTGCTCGAAGCCATGGGCGTTGACTTCATCGACGAAAGCGAAGTGCTTACGCCGGCAGACGAAGAACATCACGTTGATAAGTTCCGCTTCAAGGTCCCTTTCGTTTGCGGCGCGCGCGACCTGGGCGAAGCCCTGCGCCGCATAGGCGAAGGCGCGGCCATGATTCGCACGAAAGGCGAGGCCGGATCGGGAAACATAGTCGAGGCGGTGCGTCACTTGAGAAAAATCAGCGGCGACATAAGGCGATTGACTGTGCTGCCTGAAGAGGAATTGATGTCAGAGGCAAAGCGACTCGGCGCGCCGTATGAGATCGTCCGGATGGTGGCTAAAGAAGGACGGCTCCCGGTCCCGAATTTCGCCGCCGGGGGGATAGCAACACCCGCCGACGCTTCTCTATGCATGCAGCTTGGGGCGGAGTCAGTTTTTGTAGGGTCGGGCATCTTCAAATCGGACGACCCGGCCGCCCGCGCCCGCGCGATTGTAAAGGCGACGACCTATTTCAAAGAGCCCCAGGCGGTGCTCGAAGCGAGCGAGGAGCTGGGCGAAGCCATGCGAGGGCTCGACATTACGAAGATGGCCGAGAGCGATTTGCTCCAGACCCGCGGCTGGTAGCGGTAAGGCGTTCTTATGAGGATCGGAGTGCTGGCGATTCAGGGGGATTTTCAAGCGCACGCTCGCGCGCTTGCCCGTCTCGGCGTCGAGGCGGCAGAGGTGCGCCGCGCTCGCGAGCTTCAAGGGATCGAAGGGTTGATCATACCGGGCGGCGAAAGCACCGCCATATGGAAGCTACTCGCCGAAGACGGTTTCCTCGACCCGATCAGGAATTACGCGCGCGAAGGTCATCCCATCTTTGGGACGTGCGCGGGCGCGATACTGCTGGCGCGCGAGGTTATCAACCCCGTGCAGGAATCGCTCGGCTTGATCGATATAAGAGTTGAGCGAAACGGGTTTGGCCGGCAGGTTGACAGCTTTATAGGGGAGTTAAAAACTGGCGGGGCGGGGGGCACGCTTGAGGCCGTCTTTATCCGCGCCCCGCGAATTCGCCGCGTGGGAGCGGAGGTCGAGGTTCTGGCAAGCCTGGAAGGCGAACCGGCCCTTGTTTGCGAGCGCTCGATTCTTGCGGCTACATTTCACCCCGAGTCTGTCGAACGACTCGCGCGTGCATACAATTTTCTGCGATATGGTCAGGCGCTCTCTTACAAGGGCCGCTTAGCCCGCGACGGAGGCGCAAAGAGACAAATAGGGGAAGGCCCCTTGTTATCTTTGTGCTCGCTCTCTGTTTGTGTTAGAGGTGTTTATACGTTTTTTATAACGGAGAATCTTGATGAAGCTATATAAGTGGGACGAGATGGGCGAAGAGAAGATTCACGACCTTTTGACACGACGCTACATATCCGGCGACCAGATTACTATCGCGAGGTTCTTTCTCAAGAAGGGCTGTGTTGTCGAATCGCACGCGCATGAAAACGAGCAGATGTTGACGGTCTTATCCGGCTCCATGAAGTTTGTCGTCGCGGGCAAAGAGGTGATCGTGCGCGCGGGTGAGACGCTATATATACCGCCCACCGCGCCGCACAGCGCCGAGGCGCTTGAAGACACGGACGCGCTCGACGCCTTTACCCCCGCGCGCAGAGATTGGATCGAAGGCCGAGACGATTACTTGCGGCGTAAGCCCGGAGATTAAATGGAGCTTGGGCTTAAAGGGAGAGCCGCCATCGTCACGGCAGCTTCGAGCGGGCTGGGCAAGGCAACCGCGATGGAGCTTGCGGCCGAAGGCGCAAACCTTGTGATCAGCGCGCGCGGCGAAGAGCAGTTGCGAAGCGCGGCCGAAGAGATACGGTCGGCGACGGGAGTCGAAGTCATTCCCGTGGCAGGCAACATCACCGATGAATCGAACGTTCGCGCCCTGATCGCGGAAACCCGTAGCCATTTTGGCAGACTCGATATAATGATCACAAACGCCGGGGGGCCGCCCGCCGGGTTCTTTAATGATTTCACCGCCGCCCACTACCGCGAGGCGGTGGAGCTGAACCTGATCAGCACGATAAACCTCTGCCGCGAAGCGGTGCCTCTTATGCGCGAGCGCGGCTGGGGCAGGATAGTCGCCATCACTTCTATCGCGGCCAAGCAGCCCATTGAAAACCTCATTCTGTCAAACACCGCGCGCGCGGGCGTGCTCGGTTTCATGAAAAGCCTGTCTCAACAGGTAGCGGCCGACGCCATAACGGTCAACACTGTTTGCCCCGGTTATCACCTGACCGAACGACTCAAGAGCATGGCTTCATTGACGGCGCAAAACGAAGGTGAGTCGGTCGAATCGGTTTACGCGCGATGGGCAGCCAATGTCCCGGCCGGGAGAATCGGCGATCCTAAGGAGTTCGCATCGGTCGTTGCTTTTTTATGCTCCGAGCGCGCAAGCTATGTCACCGGCACGGTCATACAGATAGACGGCGGCGCCTACAAAGCGCTTTTCTGATCGGCGGTGAACCGAGTTGAGCGAAATAATAATCCGCAAGTATGCCCGCCGAGACTTCGAAAGACTCTTCGAGATAGACCACGCAGCTTTCAGCGAGGATATCGCGTATTCGCACCTTGAGCTGCAGCTTTATACTCGCTCGCCGAATTGCCACACGCTTGTAGCCGAAGACCAGAGCGAGATAATCGGGTTCGTGACCGGCTGTTCCGAGCCGCGCAAACTCGGCCACATAATCACCATCGACGTCATTCCGCATCGCCAGCGTCAACGCGTAGGCAGCCTCATGCTCGCGGCTATAGAGGAGTGGCTGTGGCGACGAGGCGCGCGGGCGATCTATCTGGAGACGCCGGTTCGACGACCACGGCGCGCGGGGTTTTTACGAGAAGCACGGTTATTTTATATATGATCGCATCGAGGGCTATTACAATGAATCGCTCGACGGGTTCGTGATGATGAAAACCGCGAAGCGATAGCCGCGCCGGGGCACTCTTGGCCGTTTCTATAACCGGATGGTAAATTGTTCGGGCGACTTTCCGGATGCTTCAGTCAGACCTATCAAGAGGAAAACGGATGAATGTTGAAACAGGAGTAATTGCGGCAGCCGGTTCCGGGACCAGGATGCTGCCGATCACTCTGGGCTATCCAAAAGAGCTATTGCCGATCATAAACAAGCCGGCGATACAATTGATCGTCGAGGAATTCATAAATTCGGGGATTAAAAAAATCATCATCATCACCGGCGACAATCCCGATCCTTTGCGGCGCAAGTACGAGTTGATAGATTCTCCGCCGCGCGGAAAGTACAAGTCTCTCGACGAGTTCATTGAAACTATGGACGCCATCGACCTGGTCATCGAGCCGCAGCAAGGCCCTTATGGAAACGGCACGCCGCTCCTCGTCGCCGCGTCACACATCCCCCAGGGAGAAGGGTTCATCTATGCGTACGGCGACGATCTTATAAAATCCGATACTCCCTTTACGAAGAAATTGATTGAAAAGCACAAGCGGACCGGTGGACTGGTCCTCGGTACTCAGGAAGTGGCATGGGAAGACGTAGTTCGATACGGCATCGCGCAAGTAAAGGATGGAGCAAGCGACCGCGAACTTTTCGACATTGTGGAAAAACCGTCACGTGAAGAGGCCAGGTCAAATCTGGCGGTCTTCGGCCGCTTCCTGCTTTCAAGCGAGATCATAGATATTCTGCGCGACACCCCTCTTGGAAAATCAAACGAACTCTGGCTCACGGATGCGCTGCGAGAATACATTCAGCAAGGCGGGCGTATTTCGGCTGAGTCCGTAGATGATGGCGAATGGCTGACAATCGGCGACCCGATCAACTACCTCAAAACGGTTATGGAATATGCTCTGTCTGACCCTGAAATACGGGCGGCTCTCGAATCTAGAATCCGCGCTCTGCTTGATAAGTGATAGGTTTCGCCGGAGGGAGGCCGTTTATTGCGTTCCGCCCGTTAAGGATTTCAGAAACTCAACGATGTCGCGCTGTTCCTGCTCCGTTAGATTTACGGATTCGAGTTGCCAGTCGCGGGCGGGATTGTCGCCGCCGCCTTTCACATAAAACTTTACGACGTCGGTGAGCGTGCGGGCGCTCCCATCGTGAAAGTATGGCGCGGTCAGTTCAACGTTGCGCAATGACGGTACGCGAAAAGCGCCAATCTCTAATACGTTACCCGATACCAAAAACCTGCCCAGCTCATCCCCTCCCTTCTGCTTGCCGAGCGCCGACCTGGATCTCGGGCGAATCGGCGCGCGAAACTCTCATCGCGTTTTCGACAAGCGCGGTGAAGTTCGGATTATTTATCGACACGCCGGTGTTGCGATAGTTTTGATCGCTGAAGAAGGGGAATGAGGCGCTCGACGCATGACATACCGCGCATCGCCCCTTGCCGCGAAATAGCATAAAGCCGTTTCGCGCCGAATCGCTCAGCGCTTTCAAATCGCCCGCTTGAAAACGGTCGAAGGGCGAGTTTCCCGACAGTAGCGTTCGCTCGAAAGCGGCAATGGCTTTCGCTATTGCGTTGACAGTGACCCGGCCGTTGAAGACCTCTCGGAACTGCCGCTCATATTCCGGCATCGCATTGAGACGCGCGATTACTTGCTCATAAGTCTGTTCGCCCATCTCGTCCGGATTGACGAGCGGCAGCCGGGCCTGGTCTTCCAGAGACTCGGCGCGGCCGTCCCAGAACTGGCCCGAGTTGAACATGGCGTTGAGCAAAGAAGGCGAATTGCGCGTGCCGCGACGGCCCGCCACGCCTTCGGCCACCGGCTTGCCGTCGGCAAATGCCTGCGCGGGGTCGTGGCAAGTCGCGCAGCTCACGGTGCCGTCGGAAGAGAGCCGCTTGTCAAAAAAGAGCTGTCGCCCAAGCTCAACTTTCGCGGCGGTCAACGGGTTTGTTTTAGGGACGTAATAAGCCCAGACATCGCGCGAAATGCCCACGGGTAATTGGATTTGAAAATCCGCGTTCGAGCCGGGAGACTCACCGGCTTCGACGAGAAGGGGCACGGCCAAGGCGAGCAGGATGATTAATCTGAGCTTCATAACCAGGAATCGTGAAATTAGAAATCTCGGATTTCAAATCTGATGTAACTAGTTTCTACTGCTCAGCTATTCCTTTGACTATGAAAGCAATCGGCATTTCGCCGCCCGCGGTCTTTAGTTTTGCGAAAAAGACAACGTGGCCATGATCATTCATAGCAACGGTCGGGGTAGCGCCCCGGTCCTCTGGCATGGCGAGGCTGAGCGCTGCCGGGTGGCTCGACCCCGTGGTCTTCGCGCTCAGCTTTACGAGGTCTTCAAACTTGTACTGGGCCTCGCCGTTTTGATCTTCTCCGGCAGGGATCAATAAAAGGAAATCGCGAATCTGAGAGATGCCGAGATGGTTTCCGTCGGTCGGGTGCTGGCTGTACCTGAGCGTATAGGTGCCGGCCTTCACCGTCTGCCCGCGAAAATCCTGCGTCTGTTTCGGGAAAGTCACAACGCCCACGATGGCCGAGTGGGTCAATCCCGTATAGACCGCGCCCGCCGCGTCGGTCTTGCCCGCGGGGAGGTTCGCCCTCAGATAGACGTCCGCAGCCACAGTCCCATCGCCGAGCGTGACGCGGTAGCCTTTCTGCTCAAGCAGTCTCTTTACCGACTCGGACACACCCGAGTCGGAAAGCGGGCCTATCACTTCAACCTTGCCGTCGGCAAAAGCGGCGAAGGGGAAAGCATTCGTCAGCTGGAACGCGCGGCCCATGCCCTTGCGCGTGCGCAGCGGTGCGGAGCTGCGGGTCACGTCCTCGCCACGGAGCAGCACCTGGCCCGCGCTTGCCGGCAGTTGCCCCGAGATGAGGTTGAAGTAGGTGGTCTTTCCGGCGCCGTTCGGGCCGACGATCGCCGTGAGCGTTCCCGGGGAAAACCGGCAGCTCACTGCGTTCACCGCGACGTGCCCGCCGAAGCGGATCGTCAGCTCGCGCGTCTCCAGGACCGGGTGCTCGGCCATTCGGGAAAGGCCCTCCCGCGTGCGGGCGGGAGGGCGAGGTCCTTTCTAGCGCTTGTTGCGGATCGGCAGCGGGATGTCTTTCGCCGGAATCTCGCGCACGAGCTCCAGCAGATCCCATTCGTCGGCCTGTGCCTTCTTGATGCGGAAGTGATACATCGGCTGCATCGCCTGGTGGTCTTCCTTGCGGAACGTCATCGTGCCCTTGGGCGAATCGAAGCGACAGGCCTTCCATCGCGGCGATCAGCTTCTCGGTATCGGTGCGAGCCGGCCTTCTTGATCGCCTCTACGATCGCGATTCCCGCGGCCATTCCGCCGGCGGTGAAGAAGTCCGGCACTGCGCCGGCGAAGCGCTTCTTGTGCTCGGTGACGAGCCAGTCGTTGACCTTGTTCTTCGGGAAGCCGTAGTAGTAATAGACCGCGCCCTCGATGCCGGCAAACTGCTTCCAGCCCTTCATCACCGGCAGGATGTTGCCGCCCGGTGCGAGTGCGATGCCATAGCGCTCGGGCTTGAGGTCGGCGATCTTGGCGAGCGGGTGCGCGCCGGCCCAGATGATGCCGATGATCTTGGTGCCGCTCTTGTCCTTGAGCGCATCGAACATGCGCTGCGCCGGCGCCGTGAAGTCGGTCGTCGCCTGCGGCACGTATTCCTCGTGAACGATCGTCGCCTTGCTGCCGATGGCGGCGAGCGCCTCCTTGACCGCCTTGACCCCGTCGCGGCCGAACGCGTAGTCCTGCGCGAGCATTGCGATCTGGGCGTTCTGCGGCGTCGCGACCGCGGCTGCGACGGCGTCCTGCGTGGAATTGCGGCCGGTGCGGAACACGTACCGGTTCCATTTGTCGCCGGTGATCGCGTCGGCGACCGCCGGCTCTACCAGCAGGATCTTCTTGTACTCCTCGGCTACCGGAAGCATCGCGAGCGCGGATGCCGAAGAGGTCGGACCGACCGCGATGTCGACCTTGTCATCGCCGAACGCGGTGGCAAGCGCCGACTTGGCGATGTCCGGCTTGATCTGGTCGTCCTTCTCGATGACGACGAGCTTGCGGCCGAGCACTTCCATCTTGCCGCCGGTCGCGTACTCCAGGCCCATCATCAGCCCGGTCTGGGTCTGCTTGCCGTAGGCCTCGAGCGCCCCGGTCTTGCCGTAGATGTGCGCGATCTTGATTTCTTTGGCTTGCGCCAAGGCTGCGTTGCTCCCGCCCGCCAATGCGGCGAGCCAGGATCAATCGAGCGAAGCGATTCATGTCCCCTCCTGAGTTGGTAAAACGCTCTGAAGTCTATAGGCATGGCGCGTGCCATGAGACGCTAATTAATGATTATTCGAGATTATATTAGTGTGAGCTGTACACTCACGAACAAGCAACTGTCTGGAAATCAGGCAGTTGTGATCAACATGCGTCTGAATTTCAGACAACTGCCTGCTAGGCGGACAGCCGCTTGAGCGCGGCAAGCCTTTCGTAGAGTGTTGCGCGCGAGATCCCGAGAAGCTTCGCTGCCGACGCCTTGTTGCCGCCCGTCGCGGCAAGCGCGGACTCGATCGAATTGCGTTCGATCTCGGCAATGAGTTGGGGCAGCGGACGAAGCGTCCGGGGTGCTGCGTCTTCGGCCGGCAGCACCGCGGCGGCGGCTGGGCAGAATTGCGCGCGAAGTCTTCGCCGCTGAGCGCGCTGGCTGTCGGTAAGCATTGCCGCCTGCTCCAGCAGGTTGCGCAACTCGCGCACGTTGCCCGGCCAGGGATAGGAAGCCAGCGCGGCTAGCGCGGATGGCGCGAGCTCGCGCTGCGGCATGCCGGTACGCACGCGCGATGCCTTCGAGCAGGCTCTCGGCGAGCGCCTCGAGATCGGAGAGCCGGTCACGCAACGTCGGCAGGCGGATCGGCAGCACGTTCAGGCGGTAGTAGAGGTCCTCGCGGAAGCGCCCTTCGGCCGCGAGCCTGCGCAGATCGCGGCTGGTGGCGGCGATCACGCGCACGTCCACCTTGATGACCTGGTTCGAGCCCAGCGGTTCGAACTCCTGCTCCTGCAGGGCGCGCAGCAGCTTTGCCTGCAGGGCGAGCGGCATGTCGCCGATCTCGTCGAGAAAGAGCGTCCCGCCGTCGGCGAGGCGGAACTTCCCGTCGCGGCCTTTGCGATCGGCGCCGGTGTACGCACCCGGCGCCACGCCGAAGAACTCGGCTTCGAGCAGCGTCTCGGGCACCGCTGCGAGGTTCACGCTGATGAAGGGGCGCTCGCGCGCGCAGCGAGCCGGCGTGAATAGCGTGCGCAAGCAGCTCCTTGCCCGTACCGGTTTCGCCGAGCAGCAGCACCGTTGCGCCGCTTTGCGCTGCGCGTCGCGCCTGGCGCTTGACTTCCAGCACCGCGGGGCTCGAGCCGATGAAACTGGCCAGCGTGTACTTGGTGCGCCGTTGTGCGGCGAGCGCCTTGCGTGCCTCGTCGAGGTCGCGCTGCAGCGTCGCGAATTTCGCGATCAGCGGCTGCAGCGTCGTTTCGGGGTGATCGAAGAGCACCATGCCGAGCGCCCCGATCACTCGCCCGGCTTCGTCGCGCAACGGAATGCGCGACACGACGAAAGTGCCCGCCTTGTTGCTCAGCAGGTCGACGAGGATCGGCTTGCCGCTTTCGATCACGTGGCGCATGAGCGTGTTCGGCACCACCTCCTCGACCGGGCGGCCGACGAAGTCTTCGGCCCGCTCGAATCCGAGCGCGGGGAGGAATTTCTTGTACGCCTCGTTGATCCAGACCACGCGGCCGTCGCGGTCGACGAGCATCATGCCCTGCGCCATGTCCGAGAACAGCTCGAACATCGAGCGCGCGGCGAGCTTGACGATCGCTTCGCCGTCGAGCGGCAGCCCGGCTCGCGCCGGCTCGGTCATTCCGCTCGCACCTGCGGCTTCGGACGCTTGCCGACGGCCACCGTCAGCTCGAGGTCCTGGCCCTGGCGCTTGAGCGCGAGCTTGGCGTTCGAGCCGGGCGGAAGCGCAGAGACGGTGTTCAGCACGCTTTGCGCCTGGTGGACGGGCTTGCCTTCGACCGACAGCAGCACGTCACCCGGCTTGACGCCGGCCTTGTCGGCGGGGCCGTTGCGCAGCACGCCGCTGATCAACGCGCCGGTCGCGCCGCTGAGCTTGAACGACGCGGCGGTCGCCGCGGTGACGTCCTGCATCTCGACGCCGATCCAGCCGCGCGCGACGGTGCCGGTGCTTGACGATCTGCTCGAGGACCGTCTTCGCGGTGGAGGCCGGGATCGCGAAGCCGATGCCGATCGAGCCGCCGGATTGCGAGACGATCGCGGTGTTGATGCCGACGAGGTTGCCGCGCACGTCGATCAGCGCGCCGCCGGAATTGCCCTGGTTGATCGCCGCATCGGTCTGGATGAAATTCTCGAACACGTTGATGCCCGAGGCCGGAACGGTCCGACCGCGGAGACGATTCCCGCGGTCACCGTTTGTCCGACGCCGAGCGGATTGCCGATCGCAAGCACGATGTCGCCGACGCGCAGCGTCTCCGAAGTCCCGAACGAGATCGCCGGAAGCTTGTCGGCTTTGACTCGCAGCACCGCGAGGTCGGTCTCCGGGTCTGCGCCGACCACCTGCGCAAGCAGGCTGCTGCCGTCGGTGAGCGCCACTTCGATCTCGTCGGCGGCCTCGACGACGTGGTTATTGGTGAGGATGTAGCCGCTCGCGCTGACGATGACGCCGGAACCGAGGCCGAGTCGCGCGCTCCGGCTCGCCGAAAAAGCGCCGGAACAGCGGATCGTTGAGCGGCGCCTGGCGTCACTTCCTTCGCGGTAAATACGCTCACCACCGACGGCGCTGCGCGCTTGACCGCGTCATAGTACGAGTCGAGGCGCACGCCGCCGCTCGCGCCCTGCGGCGGCGGCGTAACTTGCTGCACGACGGTAACCGGCGGCGCATTGCGTCAATGCTGCTCGCTGCGGCAGCCACTCCGGCCGAAACGTGGCAACGACGAACAACGCCGCGACGCAGATCGTCACGGCCTGCGAAAACAAGAGCCAGAGGCGCAGCATTGGAACTGGCCAATCTACCATACGCGGTGCTCTGGCCCGTTCGCTGCGTTTCGGTATTCCCACGCAAATTCAGATAGTTGCGGCGCAAAACGTGGACATTCGCAGCGCGTCCCGGTAGAATCGCGCGCTTTCGTCAACGAGCGATCGAGCCAGGAACCCTTCCATGAGCGCAAGCGACCCATCGATCGCACGCGGCGCAATCTGATCGTCGCCACCTCGGTCGTCGGCGGCGCCGCCAGCGTCGGCGCCGCGGTTCCTTTCGTCGCCAGCATGTGGCCCTCCGAGCGCGCGAAGGCCGCCGGCGCGCCGGTCGAAGTGGACATCTGCAAGCATCGAGCCGGGCGAGCTGAAGGTCGTCGAATGGCGCGGCAAGCCGGTGTGGGTCGTCCGGCGCACCAAGGAAATGCTCGAGTCGCTGAAGGCCGTCGCACGGCAAGCTCACCGATCCGGACTCGCAGCGCCTCGAAGCAGCCGGACTACGCGAAGAACGAGCAGCGCGCGCAGCAAGCCCGAATTCATGGTGATGGAAGGCGTCTGCACGCACCTCGGCTGCTCGCCGCAGTTGAAGACGGCCGAAGCCAAAGGCGGAGATGGGCGCCGACTGGGCGGGCGGCTTCTACTGCCCGTGCCACGGCTCGAAGTTCGACTATCGCCGGCCGCGTGTTCCAGGGCGCGCCGGCGCCGATCAATCTGCGCGGTGCCGCCGTACACGTACCTGTCCGACACCACGCTCCTGATCGGCGAAGACAAGAAGGGGGCGTAGACCATGGCGGCATCGGCTGATCGGCGCTGTGGGACTGGTTCGACGCGCGCATGCCCTCGGTCGGCCGAGCGAGTGGCGCAAGCACGCCGCCGAGTACTACGCGCCGAAGAACTTCAACTTCTGGTACTTCTTCGGCTCGCTCGCGATGCTGGTGCTGGTGATCCAGATCGTCACCGGGCATCTTCCTCACGATGAACTACAAGCCCGATGCGGCCCTCGCGTTCGGCTCGGTCGAATACATCATGCGCGACGTGCCGGGCGGCTGGCTCATCCGCTACATCCACTCGACCGGCGCCTCGGCGTTCTTCATCGTCGTCTACCTGCACATGTTCCGCGGCATGCTGTACGGCTCGTACAAGCGAGCCGCGCGAGCTGGTCTGGATCTTCGGCGTGCTGATCTACCTCACGCTGATGGGCGAGGCGTTCTTCGGCTACCTGCTGCCCTGGGGGCAGATGTCGTACTGGGGCGCGCAGGTGATCGTGAACCTGTTCGGCACGATTCCGTTCATCGGCCCGGACCTCGCGCTGTGGATCCGCGGCGACTACGTGGTGTCCGACGCGACGCTGAACCGCTTCTTCGCGCTGCACGTGATCGCGTTCCCGCTGGTGCTGCTCGGCCTGGTGGTCGCGCACATCCTCGCGCTGCACGACGTCGGCTCGAACAACCCCGACGGCGTCGAGATCAAGAAGCACAAGGACCCGCGACCGGGCAGCCGCTCGACGGCATCCCGTTCCATCCCTACTACACGGTGAAGGACCTGGTCGGCGCGGTGGTGTTCCTCGTCGATCTTCTGCGTCGATCATGTTCTTCGCGCCGGAGATGGGCGGCTACTTCCTCGAGCACAACAACTTCATCCCGGCCGATCCGCTGAAGACGCCCGGAGCACATCGCGCCGGTGTGGTACTTCACGCCCTACTACTCGATCCTGCGCGCGGTGCCGCCGCTGTTCAACTCGCAGTTCCCGGGCGTGCTGGCGATGGGCGTGGCGACGATGATCCTGTTCTTCCTGCCCTGGCTGGACCGCAGCCCGGTGAAGTCGATCCGCTACCGCGGCGCGCTGTACAAGAGCTGGCTCGCGGCTTTCGTCGTGTCGTTCCTGGTCCTCGGCTACCTCGGCATCAAGCCGACCACGGTGTGGGGCCAGTTCCGGCCGACGCGTGGCTATCCTCGACACCAAGGACGTCGCGACCTGGGTGGCGCGCGTGTGCACGATCGTCTATTTCCTGTTCTTCTTCCTGATGCCCTGGTACACCGCGCGCGACAAGGTGCAAGCCGGTGCCCGAGCGGGTGACGATGTGATGCGCCGCGATAAGAATCCTCCTTGCTGCGCTGGCATTCCGTGCCTGCGCTCGCGCTTCGGCGGCGCGGAGCCGGCTACCGGCTCGACCGCTCGCCGCACGATCCGAATGATCTGCGTCAGCCTGCAGGCGCGGCGCGCGCACCTTCGTCAACTACTGCCTCAGCTGCCACGGCGCGCAGTACATGCGCTACAACCGGCTCACGGACATCGGCCTCACCGAGGCGCAGATCCGCGACAACCTGATGTTCACCGGCCGACAAGGTCGGCGAGACGATGACGCGTCGCGCTGACGGCGAAGGACGGCAAGGAGTGGTTCGGCGTGCCGCCGCCGGACCTTTCGGTGATCGCGCGCTCGCGCGGCGCCGACTGGCTGTACACGTACCTGCGCACGTTCTACCGCGACCCCAAGACGAGCCACCGGCTGGAACAACGCGGTATTCCCGAACGTCGCCATGCCGCACGCGCTGTGGACGCTGCAGGGCGAGCGCGCGCTCGAACACGTCCAGCACACCGACAAGGCAGGGCACGCGTCGATCGAGCACAAGTGGACGCAGATTGCGCCGGGGACGCAGAGCACGGTGCAGTACGACGCCACCGTGCGCGACCTGGTGAACTTCCTCGTCTACGTCGGCGAGCCCGCCGCGCAGCCGCAAGCAGATCGGCGTCGTCGTGCTGTTCGTGCTCTCGATTCTGCTCGTGCTTGCCTACGCGCTGAAGAAGGAATACTGGAAAGACGTTCACTGACGCACCGGACCTCCGGCAAAAGCCGGACGGGGACCCCGTCCGGCCTTTTTTTCTGATCGGAAAACCGCGCCATGATGCAACTGTACTCGGGCACCACCTGCGCCTTTCAGCCATCGCTGCCGCTTCGTGCTGTACGAGAAGGGCATGGACTTCCAGGTGATCGACGTCGACATGTACAACAAGCCCGAGGACATCGCGGTGATGAATCCGTACAACCGGCTGCCGGTGCTGGTGGAGCGCGACCTCATCCTGTACGAGTCGAACATCATCAACGAGTACATCGACGAGCGCTTCCCGCACCCGCAGCTGATGCCTGCCGACCCGGTGATGCGCGCGCGGGCGCGCCTGATGCTGTTCAACATGGAAGTGGAGCTGTTCTCGCAGGTCGAGGCGCTCGAATCGGGCAAGGAAAAGCAGGTGGAGCAAGGCGCGCGCGCATGTCACCGACCGGCTGATCGAGCTCGCGCCGGTGTTCACCAAGACCAAGCACATGCTGGGCGACGATTTCACCATGCTCGACGTGGCGATCGCGCCGCTGTTGTGGCGGCTGGATCACTACGGCATCCGGCTCGGCAAGCCGCGGCGCCGCTCATGAAGTACGCCGAGCGCATCTTCTCGCGCCCGGCGTTCATCGAGGCGCTGACGCCTTCCGAGAAGGTGATGCGCAAGTAGCCCATGAGCGAAATCCCGACCAAGCCTTACATCCTGCGCGCGCTCTACGAATGGTGCGTGGACAACGGCTACACGCCGCATCTCGCGGTGAAGGTCGACGCGCGCGCGCAGGTGCCTTCCGAGTACGTCAAGGGCGGCGAGATCACGCTCAACATCTCGCCCACCGCCGTGCACAAGCTGCAGATGGGCAACGAGCTGATCGAGTTCTCGGCGCGCTTCGGCGGCGTCGCGCGGCAGATCGCGGTGCCGATCGCTGGCGTGCATGCACTCTATGCGCGTGAAACCGGCCACGGCATGACGTTCGATATCGAGCCCGTCAAGCCCGCTGTGCAGGCAACCGCCGAGGGGGAACCCGCCGCGGCCCCGCATCCTGCGCCCGCCGCTCTTCCCGCGCCCACCGATCCCAAGAAGCCGACCGGCGGCAAGCCGCGGCTGACCCGCGTCAAATAGCGCGCCTGTAGAATCCCCGCGCGCGCCGGATTAGCTCAGGGGTAGAGCATCCGCCTTGTAAGCGGGAGGTCATCCGTTCGATTCGGATATCCGGCACCGGGCTTGTAAATTCCGCCGGCGCCCTTGTAAGAAAGCCAGCCACCGGGGGACCCCGGTCAGGGAGCGGTCACCTTCGGACTTCGCGGCATGGCACGGGGCTTGCAATGCTAGACCCATGAGAACCATGGAATCCGCGATGCCACCTAGTCCGGACGGCAACCTGTACTACACGGTCACCCGGTCCCGCTCAGGGCAGTGGGAGGTGACCGAGCCAGGCTTTGACCGGCCAATCGTGTCGTTTTCAGACCGCGACGATGCGCTGGAATATGCGCGCCGACTGACCGAGGTCAGGGCGTCGCCGGCGTACGCCCGTATTCGCTCAGCCGGTTATAGAGTGTCTTGAGGCTGACGCCGAGCATTTCCGCGGTACGGCGCTTGTCGCCGCTGCACTGATCCAGCGTCGCGAGAATGGTCGTGCGCTCCATGTCGCTGAGGGGCGTGCCGATCTCGAACTGAAGGCAATCGGCAGTGGCCACCGGGCTCGGCTGCCTTGCGAGGGCCGTCGGCAGCTCGACATCGACATCGGTATCGGCAAGGATGAAGCCGCGTTGAATGCAGTTCTTCAACTCGCGCACGTTGCCGGGCCACGTGTGCTCCGAGATCTTCCGCAGCGCCTGGTCGGTCAGCTTCTTCGCGGTTCCCGCTTCTTCATTGAGCTCCGCGAGCAGATGGCGGGCGAGGAGCGCGACGTCTTCGCCGCGCTCGCGCAGCGGCGGAAGATGGATCGGGAAAACGGCGAGACGATACATCAGGTCCTCGCGCAAATGGTTTTCCTCGACCGCGGTCACCGGGTTGCGGTTGGTGGCTGCGATCACTCGCACTTTCGACTGGATCTCGCAATCGCCGCCGACGCGGCAGAATCTTCCGCTGTCGAGCACCCGCAGCAGGCGGACCTGCATCTCCGGCGCCATTTCCGTGATCTCGTCTAGGAACAGCGTTCCGATTCGGCGCGTTCGAAGAATCCGCGGTGGGAGCGCATCGCTCCAGTGAAGGCGCCTTTTTCGTAGCCGAACAGTTCGGCCTCGATCAGCGTGGCGGGAATCGCGCCGCAGTTCACCGCGACGAATGGGCCGCCGGCGCGTGCGCTCATGCGATGAATGCTATGGGCGACCAGCTCCTTGCCGCTGCCGCTTTCTCCGATGACGAGAACGGTGGCTTCGGTCGGCGCTACTTTCTCGATCATCCGGTACACCTCGCGGATCTTCGGCGAGGCGCCGTACATGAGGCCGAACCGGTCCACGGCTGGGGAGGGGGATCGCACGCAGCGGAGTATAGGGACGCATCCGCGACCCCGCTGTCGGCGCTGGCGGCGACGTGCTGTAGTCCCTCTCCTACAAGAAGTCGTCGCTAAGTGCTTGACCCGGCTAGGGGTGTTTTTTCCGGGCCGGCACCGAGTGCGCCGTGTTGCGTAAATGCGTCGGTTCCTCGACGCTATAAGTGCCGAACATTTTCCGTGCCGAGCCCAACTCCGGAAGGATGTAGAC
>CAWHTK010000004.1:0-356258 GCA_963832205.1 Blastocatellia bacterium
TAAACCGTGAGACCAGGCGGAGTTATAGGCCTCAATATTACATATGTCTTGTAGTAACAAATATTCGACTGCGACCGTCCAAGGCATAAAGTTGAGAAAATTAGCTGTACACAAAACATCATAGACGGCAGCGCCTAAATCTTCGTGGGGTAAATCCCGGCTCACTCGTAAGGCCCAACATGCTTTCCGCATCTGTCGTGAGCCAATAAGCCTGGTTGTAGTCCAGGGATTCACGCAGTTCTGGCCTCATCCAACAAAAGCCTGTGCCGTATGGACCGCATAGCCACTTGGAGCCGCAACTGGTTAGCATCCACGGGCGTCGTCGAAATATTCAGTGGCCGCGTCCCGATGGCCTGAGAGCCGTTGAGCACAAAAGTAATGCCAGCTGACCGACACACTTCACCTAAAGCAAGAACATCTACAGCACATCCTTTAAAAGAATTCACCCAGCTAATACAAAACAACTTAGTGGACTCAGTAAGATGAAAACTGAGTTCATCGGCCTGCAAAACAAAGCCATCAGGTTGAATCGTACGAATGACCACTCCGCGTTTTCTTAGCCCGAGCCATGGAAGGATATTAGCGGGAAAATCATCTTCGACCAATAACACTTCGTCCCCTGCTCGCCAAGGATTCCGTTTGCCAGCAGGTGCAATCCGTAGGACGTGCTGTTCCCAAGGATTATATCTTCGGCCGGCGCGCCAATTAGCCGGCCCAACGCGCGTTTGAGCCGCTCGGGAACAAGCTAGAAAAAATCATCTCTAATTCGGTGCGGAGCGATTTTCAGGGCGAGAGCCTCTTGCGCTGCATCGATTGCAGCGAGGCAATGGCCCCTGGTGAGCACAGTTGAGCCAGATTCTGCCTTCAAAAGGTCCGAAATCGTTACGAAACCCTCTATCATCTCCCCACCCTTAAGCTCTTAGCGTAAGGTGCTCGCCGGAATAGAATCTGTCGTAAGAGAGTCGCCATCATTTCCCTCCTGATATGGAATAGTTTTAAATCTTTACAGACCTTATGTCAAAAATGGAAACCGAAGTTCAGAAGCAGTCGCGCGCCTTTCACAGCTTACGGATGGAGTGACTCGGGTGTGTTTGCCGGACAGGACTGAAATCTTGATTACAGCGGCGCTATCAGCAAGTCGGATTTAACCCGCGACCGCCTTGTCAGATGTCGCTGGTTGCCGGTTGGCTCTTTGACTAACCGCAGATTAAGGTCAGCGCAGAGCAGATGGCTCGATGGTACACGTCGAGGCGGCCGCTGGAAGTCAGGAGGTTATTTTTAAGTGGACGCTGGCGAGGGCTGTAGATATTGTCAGTTGGGCAAGGTAAAATACCTTCGTCCTAAATTAGACTCCGGGCGCCTTTCGCCCATGCGGCGTGGCTTCAGCGGCGAAAAATGTTATCTCTCACTTGTTGAGAGGTGGCGTGAGAAGTTACGGAGGCCGCCTCGTGCGGGCGCCCCTGGCCGGGATGATAAACATTCTCAGCGTGCGCTTTGATCTCTGACAGAGTGAACCAGGCAGGCTTGAATTCGCCTCTTGAGTAAAGCTGGGCCTGGTCGAAGTAGTGCGGGGACTTGGGGTCGGCGCTCTGACCGAAGACCAACACGGATCGGGCTTGCGGCTTCGGCCCGAATTCGATAACACTCACAAACGTGTTACCCAGAAAGCCATAACGTCGCTTCTGCCATTTTCGGTGCGGGTGTAAAAGTTAAAGATTGTGCCGAGCCAACCCGGTCCGCCTGCAACCGGCAGGCTCGGTTCGCTATCGTTGAACGGAGCATACCCGCTCGTATGTGCGCGTTGAAGCCGGTTGATCTCGCCCCAAGGCACACGCCATTACCCCAATCGCGTTCAAGCTCGTTTACGGCATCTTCGAGCATACGGATCTTCATCCAGGGGTCTTTATTCGTTCCGCCCATCAGATTAGACACCGACGTGATTCTGATTAGCTTCTCGTACCAGAGGGCAAACACCGTCATCGCCTTCGACTCGATAGAGCTGACACCGTCCCATGCTCTTCGAGTTCCGCTATCACGCCGCCGATTTTCTCAGCACGCGCCCCTTGCGATTGGTTGAGCTTCTCCCATTCGGCGGCCAGTTTAGGTATTTCGCTCTCGGCTTCTTGATCACCCTTGTGTCCATGGCGGCTCGCGCCCATTCATGACGCGTGAACCTCTCTTTGCTAGACAGTATATGCCGGGAGATACGAGCCCGCGCGTTGTCCGGCTCGCGCACCATGTAGTCAGGGTAATCGGACTTGGAGGGATTGCCCTCGCTTGTCGTCAGGAAAGGTGTCGAATTGCAGTTCTGTAAAGCCGCCCTTTGGGTTAGTGACCTGAGGGAGTTCATCGAACGAGTGATAACCTTGCCACTCGGTTTCAGGATTCGAGCCGTTTCCTACAGGTTTGGTCCAATCGAATTTGGTTGATCGGCGCGGCACCGCGGCGTTGTAGAGGTAGAAGATATTCCCATCACGATCCGCATATATGGTGTTGAACATCGGTATTGCTATCCGCGACATCGCGGCCTTGAACTCCACGAGTGAGCGGGCCTTGCTCATCAAGTACCACTGCTCAAGCTGGCCGCCCTCTTCGAGCTTGGCGAGCTTGAGTGTAAGCACTTTTTCGCCTTTCTCTGAGATGACCGGGCCGTGGTGGGTCTTGCGCAGCCTGAAGCTTTTCGTCTTGATATCTTTGTCGGTTTTGACCTTCACCACCTCAGTCCATTCGGTCGCCGTACGGCAGCCATCGCCATAACGATAGGCGAGCATATTAGCCCGGTCGTCGAACCGCTCGGCATAAATGTCACTATTATCGGAGAGTTGACCGTGTGATTCAACCCAGGATTCGTTATGCCCGATCATAGGGAAGGGGAAGCCGAAGGGTGAAGCGCCTGATATGTCCCACCCCTCATCGCTGTGCAGATGACCTTCATAAAACTGAGTGGGGCCGAAGAAGAACACATGCGGATTTATGAATAGCATCGCATGGCCGGTGGCGCTCTTAGTAGGACTTATCGCCCAGCCGTTTGACCCCGTGGCCGCTTCAGCGCCCACTTCGCGCGCCGCCGTGCGCAGATCGCCAATCTTCACGCCCGCCCCCTGCATAACGAATATGCGGTAGGTTGAACAAAGTGAGCGCCAGGACGTGCCAGGGCTCAAACCGCGAGATCAGCCGCGCTTGACCTGCGGGTTCTTTTCGAGAAAGTAATTCAATCCTTCTGCGACCGCCGCATAAAGTGTCTTCTGGCGCTGGCTGGCGCGCTCGTACTGTGCAATAGCCAGCTTTGTAATCTCAAGCCCGCGGGTCAAGAGGTCATCAGCCAGGTATCTCTCGCCATGAACTTCGGAGGTACGGCCGAGCGCGCGGATATAGTTGTCCTCGACTTGCCAGAAATTGTCTTCCGCCTGCGCATATACATAACCGAAGATACAACTCACGTCGGTTGGCCCGTAGACACGTGAGGCACGCCGTATCTGTCGCGGTAAATAGTCACCGAGCGGGACAGCTTTTCGAGTTTTGCGTCAGCGGCTCGCGCCGCGGCTGCGGGGCGCTCCGCCAGCTGAGCGAGAGCACGGAGAGTATGAGCACCAGCGATTGGAGCCTAGCTCGCGCTCCGGGCCGCGCCCAAAATCGTTTGACGTATAACATGGCCCGACCTTCCTTCTTATTCGGTTTTGCCGCCCGTGCATTGTTACAACATAGCTTCCCGCTTACGCCCGGCGCAGCAGGTAGCCTCTACGCGGGCGGCCCTCTCCTTCGAGCTTAAGAAACTCTTCGACAACAAAGCCCGCCTCAATTGCGGTCATGAATGCGGCGCGTGTCGCTTCGCGCCAGGCGAGAGCAGCCGCCAGCTTGTTCTGCTTTAACTCGTTTATGTCTTCAGGTATCTCGATCAGGCAGCGATCACCTGGCAGTCGCCTGTTGAAGTCAGCCGACAAGGGCCGGTCGCCCTGGGAGCGAACTAGCACGGTTACGTCTTCAACAGGGATTCTGCTCGGGCCAGTTTTGGGCGCGTTGTGGCGAATTGCTTGCTCCGCTTCTCTGATACGCTGCTTCACGCGCTCACTATTGATGGACCAGCTCACCCATAGGCGGTCAAGGCTAAACCCCTTGTGCAGCGGGCTTGACGTGTCAGAGTAAAAGTTAGGAACGTAGAGGCGCGATAAAACGCCAAGCTTGGCAAAGTTCAGGTGGGCGTTCAAGCTCTGGAGCGGATCAAATGTCCAGGTGATTTCGCTGACGCCCAGTTCGGTCGCTCGCTCATGTCTGCGCGAGCTTGAGGAAGAAACCTGCGTTTAGGCTGCGACAGTCCGGTCTCACAGCGAGCATGTGCGAGTGTATCGAGAGCTGCCCACCCTCGTGCGAGGGGAAACCGTAAATGAAGCCGATCATCCTATCGCCTTCAAACGCGCAGAGCACCATGCCGCCAGCCCATTGCGCCGCTACGAGCTGGGACATCGGCACCACGTCAAGGTCATCAAAGCTCCAGGCTTCTTTCTGAATCTGCTCAACCGCGCGGAATTCCGCCCCACTGCATGCTTCGCGAATATGAAAGTGTCTTCCACCGGCATCCCACTCAAGCATAGAATGGCTTCCTGAAAAGTTTCTGAGCAGCCAAGGCGGATCAGACAGATGGTTTATAATCAACCCGGCCCGCCGGCAACAGGTCCGACAGCTGCTGATACAGGCTCACCGCCATCTGCTCTAGGAATGTCTTCATGCCATACAATATTGAAGTGATCGTGGCGGCGTCAAATCGCCGTTCGTCGTACCCAATCGTTAACGACAACTGTTGCCCCGGTACTGCCACAACACTGAGCGGGTAGTGCCATATATCAACCGGGCGGACATTCCCGATCTCAAAGTTACCACCGGCCTGCCGTATGGTGGTATCCACCGGATAGTTCTGAAAGCGCAGGATGCTCTCAAACAGAGGCGAAGGCGTTCCAATCCACCTCTGGATTTGTGCAAGCGGGGTGTACTCGTACCTGCGCATTTCTACCTGCCGGGATTGGAGTTCCTCCAGCCACGCCGGCAGCGACTCATCAGGGGATATTTGTACTCGCAGCGGCAGGGTGTTTATAAATAGCCCCAGTCTCAAATCAGCATCCGTTAAATCTACGGACCGTCCCGAAACGACAACCCCAAAGACCACATCCCGCGCGCCGCTGTACTGACTCAGCAGCAGCGCCCAGGCCCCTTGAACAAACGTGTTGAGAGTAAGCTTATGCTGACGCGCCAGCGATTGCAGTGCCGCCGTTGTCGCCGATGACAATAGCGTTTGTTGCTCGCCGTAGCTCTCTTCGGCAGGTAGGCTGCTGGACCCCCGCCCCGCATCCATATTCGCCGGCGCGGTGAAGCCGCTGAATGCCTTGCGCCAGAACTCTTCGGCCTCGGATAAGTCTTGCCTCTGCAACCAGGCAATATAGTCTTTGTAGGGCGGGCTTGGTTTCAGATGTAAATCCTCGCCTCGAGAGAAAGCATCGTAGAAGGCGAAGACGTTTTTCAACAGCAAGGGTAGTGACCAGCCGTCTAACAGTAGGTGATCATGGCTCCAGATGAAATGGTATGCGTCTTCGGCTAGCCGGATGAGTGAGAATCGCATAAGCGGCGCTTTTGAAAGGTCGAAGGCTCGAACTCGATCTTCCCTCATAAAAGCATCCAGCCGCCCTTGCTGTTCGGTCGGGAGAATACCCTGCCAGTCATACTGCTGCCAGGGGAGCTCTGCCTGCCGGTGAACGACTTGAAGCGGGCTGTCAAGGTCCTCCCAGTAGAACGAGGTGCGAGGATTCGTGGCGACCCATTGCCGCCTGCCAGGCCCGCTTGAATGCTGAAGTGTTAAGAGCTCCATAGAAGGTGCAGCATAATTGCCCGACATACGCCTGTGACTTTGGCAACTGAATCTTGTAGAGCAACAGGTCCTGCTGCATAGGGGAGAGAGGGTAAATGTCCTCTACATCCGCTTGCCCGCCCACCACCTTCTTCATCTGCTGCTGGCTCAGGCTGGCCAGCGGGAAATCCGCTGGCGTGTAGCTGTCACCGCCGCCCACCTCGCCCTCTCTTATTAACCCCCTCAGCTCCTGCATGAAGCTCTCGGCCAGCCCTTCTATGCTCTCCCTCCTGTGTGCCTGAGGGCTGTATGTCCACTCCACCCGCAGGCCCTCTCCGGCCGCAGCCGCGTTTATCTCTATGAGGTGCGCCCGCCGCGCCTGCGGGCTGTGAGCTGACCCGGTAGGCTCGCCCGCGATCCTTAAGGCGGGGCCTGCTATCCCCCCCAGGTCAAACCGCTTTTGGTCAAACTGCCCCAGGTAGTTGAAGCTCACCTCGGCTTGCCTCTCGGGCCGTAGCCGCCGCCTCACCCCCTCATCCTGTGTCAGGTATCTCAGCAGCCCGTAGCCGATCCCTCGCCCGGGTACCGCCCGCAGCTGCTCCTTGACCGCCTTCAGCGCTTCCCGGGCCGGCGCCGGCTGCTCGACAGCTGAGCACCACCGGGAACAGGGTAGTGAACCAGCCCACGGTGCGCGACAGATCCACCTCCTCGAATAACTCTTCTCGGCCATGCCCCTCCAGCTCCACCCGCAGGGCGCCGAGCCCGTCCACCGGCAGAAGGCCTTGCCAGGGCCGTCAGCAGCACGTCGTTGATCTCGGTCTTGAAGGTTGCCGGCAGCTTCTGCAACAGCGCGCTGGTCTGCTCAGGAGGCAGGCAGGCGACGATAGTCTCGGCCGAGGCGAAGCGGTTAGCGCCTTCGGGGTAGTCTGTCGGCAGAGGCGGGCTGGGGCGGCGGCAAGCGGCCGGCCCAGTAGTCGAGCTCTTCGAGCAAGGTCTGAGACTGGGCGAATGATGACAGGCGGTGGGCCCACTGTTTGAAGGAGGTGGTCTTGGGCGGCAGCTCGACGGCGGCGCCCCGCATCAGATGGCCGAGGCGGTGTGAAGGTCTTCAAGCAAGATTCTCCACGAGACGCCATCTATGACCAGGTGATGGATGACTACCAGCAGCCGCTGGGCCCTGCCGGCGCCCAGGTCGAACAAGGCCAGGCGCAAGACGGGGCCGGCCTGGATGTCGAGGGAGGACTGGAGGGCGGAGGCGGCCTGCTCGATGGCGGCCGGTAGTTGCTCATCGGGGAGGCGAGAGAGGTCTAATCGAGTAGTTCTAGCTCGATCATCAGCGGGTAGGACAGTCTGCGACCAGCCGGCGCGGGTGGGGAGAAGCGGGTGCGGAGGGCGTCGTGGTGGCGCAGGAGTGCGAGGAAAGCATCCCTTAGCAGGGCAGGGTCGGCGGGTGAGACGAGTTCGAGCAGCAGCGCCTGGTTGAAGTGGTGCGGAGTCCGGGAAGCTGCTCGAAGAACCAGTGCTGGATAGGCGTCAAAGGGAGGGGCCGCTGACGGGCCCCTGCTCAGCGGCGGGCTTCGCGGGCGCTGTGGCGGCGACGCGCGCGAGCTCGGCGACGGTCTGGTGCTGAAAGAGCTGCTGGGGGGAGAGGCGCAGCCCGGCCTGGTTGGCTCTGGCGACGACCTGGATGGAGAGGATGGAGTCGCCGCCCAGCTCGAAGAAGTTGTCGTGAATGCCGACCTGTCCACCCGCAGCACCTCCGCCCAGATTCTTGCTACCGTCTGTTCGACCGGGTTTCGCGGCGCAACGTATCTCCCCTCAACCTCCGGCCTTAACTCGTCAGGCGCCGGGAGCGCTTGCCGATCCAACTTCCCATGAGGCGTCAGCGGCAGGCTTTCCAGAATCACAAAAGCGGTCGGCACCATGTATTCGGGCAGCCTGTCTTTCATATAACTACGCAGTTCATTCGGCACTGGCGGCTGCTCTACTTTACTTATCAAGTATGCGACCAATCGCTTGCCGTTTATTGTATCTCTCACAACAACCACGGCCTCACGCACCTGGGGGTGCTGCCTCAAGGCGGCCTCGACCTCCCCCAACTCGATGCGGATGCCCCGTATCTTCACCTGATTGTCTATTCTACCAACAAACTCAAGGTTCTCATCGGGCAGTCTTCTTACTAAATCTCCTGTCTTGTAGATTCTTTCGCCCTCGCCGAACGGGTTTGGCATGAAGCTTTCCGCCGTTAAATCGGGCCTATTGATATACCCTCTGGCCAGGATCGGCCCCGCCGCGCCTAGCTCCCCTACTATTCCCACAGGCTGCAGATCATTGTTCTTATTGAGCACATACAAGCGCACGTTGTCTATGGGCTTTCCTATAGGCACTATCTCCATCACGTTGATCTGCTCCCTGCTCGTTTTATAGACGGTCAATATGTCTGAGCATTCTGACGGGCCATAGAGCTGGATCAAGCTGCAATTGCAATTCTCGCTATTGAGCCACGGCCTTAGCCTTGCCATAGACATCGGCTCTCCACCTAAACTCAAATACTCCAGGCTCGATAGGGGCTTATAATCGTTGGCTTCGGCTAGATCTATGACCGGGTAAATCTGGCTCGGCGTGCTGTTGATTACAGTCACCTTCTTGCCTTCAATAGTCTCCAGTATCTTCCCAGGGTCATAATAGTCTGAACCGGCCAAGACAAGCTCGGCCCCTGATATTAGCGGTGCCACTATGTTTTTGAAGGCAGCATCGAAGCTGAAAGGGATTATCAGCAATACCTTGGACTTTTCAGTGATCGGGCACTGGCGCTTATACCACAGGCACAGGTTAAGGAATCCCCTATGCTCGATCATCGTCCCTTTTGGCCTCCCTGTAGAGCCAGACGTGTATAGCACTGAGATAAGGTTGTCGCGGGTGACTTCGCAATCTGGATTGCTTTCATCATTTTGAGCAATCTCATCCCAATCCGCGTCGAGGTACACTAGCTTCCCTTTGTAGTCAGCGAGCCTATCCGACAGTCCTCTCTGTGTCAGCAGCAGCGGCGCCTGAGCGTCGTCCAACATGAAAGCCAATCGCTCGGTCGGATTAGTCGGGTTGAGCGGCACGTAGGCTCCCCCGGCCTTCAAAACACCAAGCAACCCTACTACCATCTCTAAAGACCGCTCTAAGAGAATACCCACCCTCGCCTCCATGCCTACGCCTAGCTTCCGCAAGTGGTGGGCGAGACAATTGGCTTGGCGGTTCAAATCTCGGTAGGTCAGCCTCGCGCTATCAAGGCTCACGGCGGCGGCTTCAGGTGTACGCTCGGCCTGAGCCTCGAACAGATGATGAACGCATGGGGCGCGGTCATAGTCTCGTCTCGTGTCATTGCATTCGACCAGCAATGTTTGCGTTTCCGCCTCAGTTAACATGGGCAGGCCAGAGATGCGCTGGTCAGGGTTGGCGACGATGCCGCCGAGAAGAACACGGAAATGGCCCATCATTCGATCAATCGTTGCCTCTTCGAAAAGGTCGGTGTTGTACTCAAACCCGACTTGCATTCCATTCGGATGGTTTACAACAGTCGCAGTAAGATCGAACTTCGATGTGTTAATGTCTGCATTGATGGGGGTGATCTTCAGGTTTGGCAAGTGCAACGAACCCTCTTCAGCATTTTGAACCTGGAAGGCGACCTGGAAAAGTGGTGAGCGGCTGGTGTCTCGCTCCGGCTGCAACGCCTCCACAAGCTTCTCGAACGGCACGTCCTGGTGATCGTATGCGCCCAGCGCGACCTCCCGCACCCTGCCTAACATCTCCCGGAATGTAGGATCGCCCGACAGGTCCGTGCGCATAACGAGAACGTTGATGAAGAAGCCTATGATCCCTTCGATCTCTCTCCTGTTGCGGTTAGCGATGGGGGAGCCGACCGTGATGTCGTCCTGGCCCGTGTAGCGGTGCAGCAATGTCTGATATGCTGCAAGCAGCAGCATAAACAGCGTCACCCCTTCCTGCCGGCTCAAAGATAAAAGCGACTCGGCAAGCGGGTCGGGCAGGTCATAAGATTTGTGAGACCCATTAAGAGTCTGAACAGGAGGGCGTGGGTGGTCGGCAGGCAGTTCCAGCACGGGCGGGCTTCCGCCAAGCTGCTGCTTCCAGTAGGCGAGTTGCTTATCGAGGGCCCCGGTTTGCAGCCATTCCTGCTGCCACAGGGCGAAGTCCGCGTACTGTATGGGCAGGTCCGGAAGCGGAGACGGGTTGCCGCTGTTGAAACCTTCGTATAGCGTCACCAACTCTTGAAAGAATATGCCGGCGGACCATTGATCGGAGACAATGTGGTGCATTGTTAGAAGAAATATGTATTCGTCTTCGGCCAGGCGCAGCAGGTTCGTGCGCAGCATCGGTCCGTTTGCCAGGTCAAAGGGACGCAGGGCTTCTTCGGCAGCCAAGCGCCTGGCTTGAGCTTCCCGCTCGGCTTCTGGCACTCCCCGCAGGTCCGTCTCTATCAGGGCATGAGGGTGGGCCGGGCCGACGACCTGCATAGGTTGCCCACCAACGACTCTAAAGGTCGTGCGCAACGACTCGTGCCGACGGACGATTTCGTTGAGAGTCTTTTGTAGAGATGAACGGTCGAGTTCTCCTTTCATCCACACAGCCGTCGGCACATTATAGGCGGGACTATTCGGTTCTAATTGGTCTAGGAACCATAACCGCTGCTGGGCAAAAGATGCAGGAAACACGAATGATTCTTCTGCTATAACTTGCGCCATAAGCTATATGCCTCTCTCGTCTTTTGAACCCTCAACGTCCGGTAGCGTCTCAAGGGAACATGCCTGCGCGCCGTAGAACGCCCGCGAGCGTTTGGTTATGGCAGTCGGGGGCTCAAGACTTTCGACTTTGGCCTTTTCAATCAGCTCAGAGAGTTGCGCGATCGTTGGCGCTTCAAACAGACTTCGCAACGGCAGGTCCGTCTTGAATGCCTCGCGAACACGAGAAATAAGTTGGGTGACCAACAAGGAATGGCCTCCCAAATCGAAGAAATTATTGTTAACTCCTACCTGCTCCACCCCCAGGAGTTCGGCCCAGATGCCCACGAGCACCTGCTCCGTTAGATTACGAGGAGGTTCAAAGATTCCTCCCGGCCCAGCCCTGGCCGGGACAGGCGGTGGGAGCGATTGCCGGTCCACCTTCCCGTTAGGTGTCAGCGGCAGCGCCTCCAAAAACAGGTAATCGGCCGGCACCATGTATTCGGGCAGCCTCTGCTTGAGCCCCCTGCGCAACTCATCCGCCGACAGCCCCGACCCGGCGTCGGCTACCACATATGCCACCAGCCGCCTGTCGCCTGCCGCGCCCTGCCTGACGACCGCCACACACTGCCTCACCCCCGGCTGGCAAAGCATCGCCCCCTCCACCTCGCCCAACTCTATGCGGTAGCCCCTCACCTTCACCTGATGATCGAGCCTGCCGAGGAATTCTATGCTGCCCTCGGCAAGGTACCTGGCCAGGTCTCCTGTCTTGTATAGCCTCTCCCCGCCCCGCTTTGAGAACGGGTCAGGCAAGAACTTCTCTGCCGTAATGCCTGGCCTGCGGAAGTACCCTCTGGCCAGCCCCTCCCCGGCTATGTACAACTCCCCGCCCACCCCTACGGGCACAGGCCCCATCTGCCGGTCCAGTATGTAGGCCCGCGTCTTCGTGATCGGCTTGCCTATGGCAGGCTCCCGCGGCCCGGCCCCATCGACGAGTTGGTATGTAGAGTAGGTCGTATCTTCTGACGGGCCATAGAGGTTAAAGACCCTGGCCGAGTTAAGCCTGTCGCGGAGCCGGCGCACCAGCCCCGAGTGCAGAGGCTCACCTGCCAGGTTGATCACGCGCAGCGAATCGGGCAGCTCGGCGATCTCGAGCAACTCGGCCATGGCTGAAGGGACCGTATTGATGAGAGTGAGGTGGGTGTTGAGAGGCAAGGAAGGCAGCTGCAATACGTTGTCTGCAAGCAGGGCGGCGCCGCCCGTGCAGAGCGGGGCGAACAGCTCGAATACCGACAGGTCGAAGCAGATGGAAGTAGAAGCGAGGACGAGCGAGAGGTCGTCGTTGGAGAAGGTGTCGGCGGCCCAGAGGAGGAAGGCGACGGCGCTGCGGTGCTCAATGGCGACGCCCTTAGGGGTGCCTGTGGAGCCGGAAGTGTAGATGAGGTAGGCGAGGTTGTGAGGCCCCGCCCCTGCGTGGGGTCGGCCTGGCTGAGCCGGGCGAAGGAGTCGGCTTGCGAGTCTAGGCAGAGGATGTGGCGGGTTTGGCCGTGGAAGAGGTGAAGGAGGCTGGCCTGAGTGAGCAGGACCAGGGCGCGGCTGTCATCGAGCATATATCGCAGGCGGTGGGGCGGGTAGGCGGGGTCCAGAGGGACGTAGGCGCCGCCCGCCTTGAGCGCCGCCAGCACCGCCACCACCATATCTACGGACCGGTTCAGGCATATGGCGACCCGGGCCTCAGGCCCGACGCCCATCTGGATGAGGAAGTGAGCCAGGCGGTTGGCGCGGGCGTTTAGGAGGCTGTAGCAGATGTGGTCTTGCGAGCAGATGAGAGCGGTGGCCGAGGGGGAGCGGCGTACTTGCTCTTCGAACAGGTGGTGTATGCAGGCATCCTTCCGGAACTCCCTCCCCGTTCGGTTCCAATCTACCAGCAACTGATTTCGTTCGGCTTGCGTTAGGATGTCCAAGTCCGAAAGGCGTCGCTTTGGATTCTCTATAAAAGATTCTAACAGCGTCTTGAAGTGCCCAAGCAGGCGGCGGATAGTGTTTGCATCAAAGCGGCTCTGATCATAAATAATGCGCAGGCACAAATGGCGTCCGGGTATTACTATCACTGTGAGAGGATAGTTGGTCCGCTCCCTGTAATAAACCTGATCCACCTTGAGGGTTCCAAGTTGCTGCAACTCCAGCCAGTGCTCATCGACCGGATAATTCTCAAACACAAAGATGCTATCAAACAGCGGCACGCCTCGTTGTATTTCGCTCCATCTTTGCACCGCGATTAGTGGGCTGTGTTCATGCTGCCGTATCTCTACAAGCTGCTCTTGCAGCTTCTTCAGCCAAGGCATCAGTAGTGATTCAGGAGGCACCTGAACGCGCACTGGCAATGTGTTGACGAACAGACCTACGATGGACTCAACTCCGGCCAGCTCCACCGGGCGGCCTGAGAATATGCTGCCAAAGACAACGTCTTGCTCGTTACTATAGCGGCTTAAAAGCAGCGCCCACATTCCCAGCACTAGCGTATTAAGGGTGAGCTGATTTTGACTGGACAGTGATCGCAGCGCCGCCATTGTTTCTTCTGGAAGGCTGATCTGCTGCTCGTCCCAACTCTGCTCCTCGCCGGTTTGCCTGGCAACGCCGCTGATGGCAGGCAGCGCCGTTGTTGGAGCCGTGAAGCCTTTGAGCAACTCGCGCCAGAACTCTTCCCCCTTTGATACGTCCTGCATTTTTAACCAGGCGATGTACTCTCGGTAAGGTGGGCTCGGCTCCAGATATAAGTCCTTGCCCTGGCGGTATGCTTCATACAAAACAGATACTTCCCTCAAGATTATAGACAGTGACCAGCCATCGACCAGCAGATGGTGTAGGCTCCAAATGAAGCGATAGGTGTCTTCTCCCATTTGGATAAGAGCAAGTCGCATAAGCGGCGCTTTTGAAAGGTCGAAGCCGCGTCGCCGGTCTGCTTTGAGGTATGCCCCCAGTTGCTCTTCTTGCTCAATGGGAGAAAGGCCGCGCCAATCCAGGTAATTGAGCGACAAATCCACCCGCCGAAGCGTCACCTGGTGAGGTTCGTCAAGGTCCTCCCAAATGAAAGCGGTCCGCAGGCTGGCATGCCGATTCACCACCTGCTGCCATGCGCGCTCGAATACCAAAACCTCGACGTGACCTTGAAAGGTGCTGACTACCTGCTCGAAATAGACTTCAGACTCTGGAGAGTAGAGCGTATGGAACAGTAGGCCATGCTGCATAGGGGAGAGAGGGTAAATGTCCTCTACATCCGCTTGCCCGCCCACCACCCTCTTCATCTGCTGCTGGCTCATGCTGGCCAGCGGGAAATCCGCTGGCGTGTAGCTGTCACCGCCGCCCACCTCGCCCTCTCTTATTAACCCCCTCAGCTCCTGCATGAAGCTCTCGGCCAGCCCTTCTATGCTCTCCCTCCTGTGTGCCTGAGGGCTGTATGTCCACTCCACCCGCAGGCCCTCTCCGGCCGCCGCCGCGTTTATCTCTATGAGGTGCGCCCGCCGCGCCTGCGGGCTGTGAGCTGACCCGGTAGGCTCGCCCGCGATCCTTAAGGCGGGGCCTGCTATCACCCCCAGGTCAAACCGCTTTTGGTCAAACTGCCCCAGGTAGTTGAAGCTCACCTCGGCTTGCCTCTCGGGCAGTAGCCGCCGCCTCACCCCCTCATCCTGTTCAGGTATCTCAGCAGCCCGTAGCCTATCCCTCGCCCGGGCATGTCCCGCAGTTGCTGCTTTATTACGCCAACGTCGGCGCCGTGGCTGATTGTTCACTCTAGCTTTACGGGGAACAGCGTAGTGAACCAGCCTACGGTCCGCGACAAATCCACCTCCTGGAATAACTCTTCTCGGCCATGCCCCTCCAGCTCCACCAGCTGGGCTCTGTGCCCGCCCACCGGCAGAAGTCCTTGCAAGTGCCGTCAACAGCACGTCGTTGATCTCGGTCTTGAAGGTTGCCGGCAGCTTCTGCAACAGCGCCCTGGTCTGCTCAGGCGGCAGGCAGGCGACGATAGTCTCGGCCGAGGCGAAGCGGTTAGCGGCTTCGGGGTAGTCTGTCGGCAGAGGGGGCTCGGGCGGCGGCAAGCGGCGGCCCAGTAGTCGAGCTCTTCGAGCAAGGTCTGAGATTGGGCAAATGATGAAAGGCGGTGGGCCCACTGTTTGAAGGAGGTGGTCTTGGGCGGCAGCTCGACGGCGGCGCCCCGCTTCAGATGGCCGAGGGCGGTGTGAAGGTCTTCAAGCAAGATTCTCCACGAGACACCATCTATCGACGAGATGATGGATGACTACCAGCAGGCGCTGGGCCCTGCCGGCGCCCAGGTCGAACAAGGCCAGGCGCAAGACGGGGCCGGCCTGGATGTCGAGGCGAGGACTGGAGGCGCGGAGGCGGCCTGCTCGATGGCGGCCGGTAGTTGCTCATCGGGGAGGCGAGAGAAGTCTGATCGAGTAGAGTTCTAGTCGATCATCAGCGGGTAAGACGTCTGCGACCAGCCGGCGCGGGTGGGGAGAATCGGGTGCGGAGGGCGTCGTGGTGGCGCAGGAGTGCGAGGAAAGCATCCCTTAGCAGGGCAGGGTCGGCGGGTGAGATGAGTTCAAGCAGCAGCGCCTGGTTGAAGTGGTGGCGGAGTCCGGGAAGTTGTCGAATAACCAGTGCTGGATAGGCGTCAAAGGGAGTGGGCCGCTGACGGGCCCCTGCTCGGCGGCGGGCTTCGCGGGCCTGTGGCGGCGACGCTGCGAGTTCGGCGACGGTCTGGTGCTGGAAGATCTGCTTCGGGGAGATGCGCAGCCCGGCCTGGTTGGCTCTGGAGACGACCTGGATGGAGAGGATGGAGTCGCCGCCCAGCTCGAAGAAGTTGTCGTGAATGCCGACCTTGTCCACCCGCAGCACCTCCGCCCAGATCGAAGCGAGGGCTTGTTCTACCTCGCTTCGGGCGGGTTCTGTTTCCGCCTCAACTCCCTTTGAATCAGATTGAGCCTTTTGGTCCAAGATATCTTCTCGAAAATGTCTGAACAAGGCGCGACGATCAAGCTTCAGGTTGCGAGTCAGGAACCCATTTTCGCGGGTGAATTGTTCTGTGGTGATAAAGTATCTGACTATGGCCGAAGCCGTCGGCAGCTTGGCGCTGATCTTCTCGATATGGCTCTTGATTTGAGACTCGACGGCCGGGCTGAGCTGTTCTCTGATTGAAATGAGAGCCACCAGATAAGGGAGCCCCGACCCGAATACCACGCCCCTGTCTACGCTCGGGCACTCGTTTATTTGTGATTCGATCAACTCAGGGTGCACCTTGATCCCCTGGCTGGTGATTATGATCTCTTTCTTGCGTCCGATCAGGTAAAGGAATCCGTCGCGGTCGAATCGGCCAATGTCGCCCGTGGCAACCGTATTCGGAGTCAAGTAGGTTAAGGCCGGGTCTTCTCCGTCACACTCATAGTAGCCTCGCGTAATTAGAGCTTGCTGGTGAACGATTATCTCGCCATCCTCAGCCAGGCTAACACTGTCTTCGACAAACAGCTTGCCTACAGAGCCTCGCTTATTGGCTCCCGGGAGCGTTGCTGGCAATGACGCTGCATTCCGTGAGACCGTAGGCTTCGTATAGGGGGATGCGGAGGCGCGCAAAGAAATCTAGGGTCGCTCTCTTGATCGGGGCCATACCCGTCCACATTATGCGGATGCGCCCGCCCAAACTGGAGTAGATGCGCCCATAACAAGCCTGAAGCATACGGTCGCGAATCACGGCTATCGGCATGAAATGCGCAAGGGTACTTAACAGCGCGAGCATCAGGCGTCGGGCAAGCCCCAGCTTCCGCGCTCCATCCTTGAACTGGTTATGAATTGCTTCATAAAAAAGCGGCGGGGCAACGCATAGCGTTGGCCTCATATCTTTGAACGCTGTAAACGCCTGGGAGGGCGTGGTCAAAAGCAGGTCAAAGCCATAGTAGAACCCCGCATATACGAGTGCTCGCTGCTGATTATGAGATAGAGGCAGGAAGATTAAGAAACTGTCGTTGTGATCAACGTTGAAGCGGCGGACAAAAGTGGCTACGGTCTCTTCCAGCCCGCGCTGGGTAGTCATCAGGCACTTGATCTTGCCGGTCGTTCCAGACGAGAAGATCAGCGCCGGGACGAACTCTCCTTCGATCGGGTCTGGCAGGCGCGGGCGCGCCCTGGTGTCGGACGAATTTCCGCGTCCATGTAGGCGCCGAGTCAGCAAGGACAAGATTGGGCCAATAATCCTTCTTTGAAATCAGCAGCAAATTGAGCTGGTATCTTTCGGCGAGTTCGGTGCTACCCTTGCTGCCGAACTCTTCCGGGAGCGCTACCAGGGTACACCTGAGGCAAATCAGCAGCAACGTCATACACGACCCATTCATAACAGTTGGTGGCAAGTATGCCGACACGCATACCCGCCTTCACTCCCCATCCCTTAATCTCTCGTATTGCCTGCTCCACGTCTGCTTTGACGTCCGGATAACTCTTGCGAGCGATCCGGCCTTCCTCGTCATAAAACGAGATGAATTGCTCGGGGAAACCGGCCAACTTCTCTAGCATCCTTGCAAGGTCCATGGCCTGGTCATACCGCTCGTCGGGAACCTGTCGCGCGCTGCCGATAGTTGCCGTCATGACTTCTTCTGATCGATCTTCCTGTTGGCTCATCGAGCCTTCAACATTGTGCAGACTCTTGGCAGACTTGAATCGCCTTACTCACCAGCCTAAGCTCTGATCCATTACGCGCGCCCTCCACCTCAGACTTGCTGGCGTGAACACCTCTTTTAGAATTCGCTTGGCCAGCTTGTACCGGAAAGATGAAGGGTGTCTATGCCAGTGGCTTTGGTTCTCTTTGCGCAGCGCCCACAAGGTGATTGCGGCCGGGTAGGTGCCAAATTCAGCGACCAGCAAGTTGTATGAAACATGAGGCAAGAGTTGTTGACACCACGGGCCGAGGCCGCCGCGCTTATGGTACGAGATCGCGCTAGGCTCACTGGGTTCTACAACGTCTTCACCGAATTCTTCAGCCAGCCACTTGAAGCCCGGTGAATCAGTCGGATAGTCTAGGATGAGCTTATAAATTCCCCGGCGACCGAGGCCCGTGTGAAAATCAAGATGTAGGACTTGCGTCGCCTCACCAATCCAGCGCGGCAGATGGTCCTCTAGAAGCGATTGCGTGGGCGAGGGGCGATGCCCCCCAAAGAACAATCCCTTTTCGTCTTCGTATTGTCCGCCCGCAATCGCGTCCTTCATCTGAGCCTGTCCGTAGCGTAGAAAGCCATAGGCGAGCCGCGCCAAATACAGGTCAAACATCTTCGGCGGCCCGGAGAGATTGAGCAGCCGCTCGATTTCTTCATAACGTTCCGCTGCGCCGCAGTACTGCTCACTCGATAAGATAAAATTCCGGTTCAGATCAACGTTATTCTCATCGGCGCGGCGAAGGGCGTGAAACCCAAACGGGTTAAGGCTATGAATGAAGTACTAGTCTCACGTCCTCAGGCCGGGCCTTAACTCCGGCAACCTGGTCGAGGGTGGCAATCTGCACGGCTGATCCGAGAAATCCCTCGACGCCATGCAAGCCTGATGATATGATCAAAGCTCGCGAGCAACTCGGCGAGCCGAGCGAGGGCTACATCGATTGTCAGTTGCTTGCCGGCGTGGTGCCGGGCAAATGGATGCTTTCAAGCTCGCAAGCACTTCCTTGCGCGGCTCGTCGGAAGCGCGCCCTCGCGGTCTCGTAGTCAGAAGAAAAAGCGCTTACATCCATCGTCGTTCACTTCGTATGCCGCACATGCCCGCAACGTGAAACTAATGCTGGTCGGGGATGCCCGCACTTGCCAGGCCGCCTGCCAATTCGCCTCCATCTATAGTACCGCCTGACCGGTAATGTATTTGCCGCGATCAGAGGCCAGGAATGCGAATAACTCCGCCACCTCTCTTGTCGAAGCGTGGCGCCTTAGCGGGATTTTTTCGTTCACCTGTGCAAGCATTGAAGGGGTATATTCGCGCTCCTGCATCGGCGTTAGCACATATCCCGGGCAGATAGCGTTGACACGGACTTTCGGCGCCAACTCGAGGGCGAGCGATTTCGCTAAAGATATCACCCCGGCTTTTGACGCATTGTAGGAGGAGTAGTATGGGTAGCCGACTATGCCGTTGGTCGACGCGGTCATCAATATGACGCCGCCCTGGTCGCGCACCATTCGCAGGGCCGCCTCCCGCGAGCAAAGATACATGCCGTCGATATTGACAGACATCACGGCCCGCCATTCTCCAAAGGTGCTTTGCAGAAAGGGTCTCCTTATGCTTATCCCTGCGTTTGAGATGAGAATGTCAAGGCCCTCAAACAATTCGTCAATGTGGCGAAATGCCGTGCGGACTGAAGATTCGTCTGTAACATCGGCCATCAAACCCGTGACTCTGTCCAGCTCGTTTAGTGTCTGATTCAGCGCTTGTTGATCCAGGTCTAAGATCACAACGCGACAGCCAGCCTCGGCAAACACGGTGGCAGTCATTTTTCCGATACCGCTGGCACCTCCGGTAATCACCACCCGCTTCCCTCTTAACGACTCCATATAGTCTCTCCTCGCTAGGCAGTTATCCGGTATCGGACATCTTTGTACTGCGCGGCAGAGGATTTGCCTCAGCTTCGCCAGAGTTCCCTGGCGCGCCCCGTTAAGGAGCCCTAGCTCGTCTGACAAGCGACCGCGCGTCATCAACATCTCCCTCCGAGGCACGGCATGAATCAGCCGCCTGGCGACCTGTAATACGCCTTCGTTGAACCTCCGTACCTCTACCTTCAGCCGACAGGTGTATGGATCGATCTCTAAATATTCGCCATCGATCAAGAAGCTAAGCACAATGTAAGAGGCTCCAAGGTCCGGGTGAATATCTTCCCGGCGCGATATGAACCGCAACATTTCGCTGAGGTAAAAGAGCATGATCGGTTCTTCATTGATCAGGTCCGCCGGTCTGAGCGGCCCGAGCAACGCAAGATAACCCAGCACGTCAGACAGTGCTTCTTGCAGGGAGAAAGAATGAAACTCCCCGACCTTTTCGCGCAGGGCTTTGAATGCCGCCAGACTCATGGCGCCAGGAATGGCCCAGGTCATGTCCACGAAACCATATCAGCGCAATTCTCGAGTCAAGTATTTGCGCTTTCAAATCTTCGTCTATGGCGCCATGGATTCTTCCAGAGAAAGGTATGCTCAGGAAGCGCAATCGCTCGATGTAGACATTGCGAAAGACTACGGTTTTGCGGTCCTTCTGACCCTTGAAGCCTTCATTCTCGGGCAGGAAATAAGAAAAATGCTTCGGGAAGCCGTTGGCTTCGCCTCCGCAAAGGGCGAGGTCCGTAACAGTAAACAGGGGCACCGTCGCGATCTGAAGATTCGCAAGACCGAGCGCTTCCTCATAGTACATCTTGACTTCGGGAAGCATCCAGTCCAGTCGCCTCAAGCTTAAAGTCATCTCCTCATCTTCCATCGCGATCGAGCGCCGAATGAAGATAAGCGCTTGTTTTGCCGGGCCAGGTGACGAGCGGGCCACATAACACAAAAAGGTGGTCGCGTTCGCCTGCTGCGAGATCAAGCGCCGCCTCTTTTGTCTCGCCGGCCCTGAGACACTTGGCCCGTAGCTTCAGCCGGACGGCGACGTAGTCGTCTGGGACTTTATCCGCCGCTTTGTCCAAAGCGTCGGCTGATTCGGCGATGAGCTTTCGGGCAAGGTCTTCAGCTATAAACGAGCCGTCAAGACGTTGCAATGAGCGTAGAGAATTGGCAAGATAAATCACCTGCACAAGGTCAGGCCAGGCTTTGGCGCATATTGTCGGCTTTTCATTGTGCTGAGGCTCACCTCTGGAATGTTTTCGCACCCATCCACCGGCCAAAAACTTTGCTCAATCTGAGGGTGTGCACTAACCATATGCTACATCGTCTGCCGAATTCCGGATTGTTATGACTTCTGGCTGTATGAACAGATAGAACTGCGCGGCCGCCATCGCGGCCATTTGCTAGGCGCCGCCGCGCATTGCTATTTGGGATCTTGACGGATGCTTCGCTTTTTACAACTCCTCTAACAGGTCCGGGGATCAATTCACATCGCGGGGCGAGCGTTGCTCCCCGCCTGATCGCCGGCAACACCTCAGTCTCGAATCAAGGGCTTCATTTTTCGCGCACTATCTGGGCCGGGCCGTAATATCATAAGCTACTCGTCTCAGCGGAAGGGAGGGGGCTCCGTCTCGGCGGGCGCCTCCAGCTCTCATTTATCCGAATATGTGTTTTGGCGCTTTTCGAGACAAATACGCCGGCGATAGCTTGCGCGCCAGGCCTCGCGCCAACAATCTGGCGCTGCCCAACGCAGCTCATCTTGGCGATTACGATAAAGGCATCCTCAGGGCGAAGGATCCTTGGAAGTAGCCGTTGATCCGCTCGTCATCGCATACGGGCTGCTCACCATACAATGCGTCGAGATTGTCGTATGCGCCTCGGATGCGCAAACTTGATGGCTCGAATTTGTTTGCCTGGTTGAGCCAGTTGGCGATGTGGGTTCCGATTCTTTGAACCGCGGCTGAAGCCTCTTTAGACGAGATTCGGGTATATGTTACCCATCCCGACAATCTTAAAAAAGGCATAATAGACGACGGGGTTCTCGGTGCGCATCGCAAGGTACACAGGCCTCAGCATGTTCCGCAGCATCTCTTTTGCAAGTGCGCGCCCGAAAACCTGTGTCATCAGGCGTGACTTTTGCAGCTTTGGAAGAATGCCCGGTCGAGTCAAGGAATAGGCAGATGGTCCCTTTACGTTGAGGCGGTGGTAGCCGGTCCAGCCGACGACCTCGCCGTCAGCATCCGTGACAAAGAAGAATTTAGTAATCTTGTCAAGGTATCCGTCTTTGGCTCTGTCCCGCCAGTAAGGGAACATGTCGGCGCCAAATGCTACTGTAGACACTTCCACCAGCACTCGATAGATTGCTTGCTTTTCGTCGTCGGTGAGCGAACGCGGGTGAGTCCAGCAGGCGCAGCTAAACCCGCCGGACAACGGTTTGCAAACGGGCCTTACACTGAATTGCTTAACGAGCGTCTTAAGATTTGGCATCTTGCCGTCTCCTTTAGGTAATCGATAACACTTTCTGCCGGTCGATACTGCTTCGGCCATCCGGTCTCTGTTACAGCTCGGCAGTCGAATGCGATTAACCCCGCCCTGCTTTCAGCGCCATCGGCTGGGTTTCTTTCCCTTTCGATAAGGCGGTTATAAGCGGCTGCCGCAAGAAGTAGATGGTGTAAACGCTCAGCACATGGCCTATCCAAAGCACGGTGATCCACATCGCGAAGCCGACGTAGAGGATCGGCAAAGTGCGTTGTGACAGAAATGCCAAAGCCCACCAGACAACGATAGATACCGCGCTGACCAGGGCCGCGTTTGTCGCCAGCCTGGTGAGCAGCCGAGCGTAGGATAGCTGCCCCAGCAGTTGTCTTTGAAAGGTGAAGCAGAGGCCAATGGCGATGCCGCTAATATGCTGCAACTCAAACGAAGCCCCCCAGGCTTTAAGAATATAGGCATTGGATAAGGTAGTAACGCCTAGCAGGCTCCAGTAAAATATCCCCGCGATTATACCCAGGATAATTCCGGGCAGATTGATAGGGGCTGACCCCAATGTGTGGGCTAGGCAATTGTCATATCAGCGGCTCCGGCAGGCGCTTTGCGCAGCGGCAAGAAGAATAATCCGGTCCTGGCCTGGTATTCTTTGTAAGGCTTGTTTATCGCCGTTCCAGTCGCTTATCGTAGAGAATGGTTCCGTAGATATTGTTAATATTTCCCACGACCGCAATGACCAGCATACTCAAGGACATTCGCGGGAAGGCGAAGAACATGGGGAAGAAAGCGTTGTGAACAGGGAAACGCAACCAGCGGCGCGAACCGACTTTCCACATCTCCATGGGAGGCAGCGGGCTCCCATGGAGGCGGCTCAACACGGCGCTCGACCCGAAGGCCAGGCCGCAATCGTACTCAAACAGGTGAATTTGAAAGTACCATACCCAGCTGGCGACCAGAATTGCGCCCAGCACCCAGTAAAGGGGCGTTCCGGCGAAATCCCAGACTACGATCGGGACCTCGCGCCAGAGGCAAGCCGCCAGGATTACGTAACTCACGTTTATAAGTGATTGAACGCCTCGCCAAGATACCGGATCTAGGCCCGTCAGCTTTTGCACCTTTTTCTTTACGGTCACAGTGGCGATCAGCGAGTGCTGCAATCCGAAGCCGACCACGAGTAGTGAGTCGATTACTATATCGGTTAAATGGTTCTGTATAGACATAGGTTTATCCCTCATTCCGCTGCCGACCGAATAATTGTGACCCTCCGGTCACAATCCCGATCAGTTTTGCTTCACCATTTCCCGTTCGAGGGTTGCGCGACCGCTTGCGATTTCGCCAGGGAATAGAAATTACTCCCACACAAGGGGGGAAGTCTTTAAAGGATGTTGAAATCTTTTCAAATATTTTTTCAAAGAATTCTCAAAGGTTTCTAAGGGGGTGTATGGCCGGGCAAACAAAACACTTCCTCACGCAAGCAGTGAAGTGCGTCGCGGCTGTGGCTAGTAAAAGACAGGAACTACTCGTACCTGAGCGCTATAATCGGGTCTACCTTGGTAGCCTGCCGCGCGGGGACATAGCAGGCCAGCAAAGCCACACCCCCCATAATCAGCGAAACGGCCACGAAGGTAATAGGGTCTGTAGCGCTCACCCCGTAAAGCATGCTCGACATTACGCGGGTGAGCAAGAATGCGGCAGCCAGGCCCAAGGACACACCGACCAGCGCCATGCCCATCGCTTGGCGTACTATCAGCTTGATGACGTTGATTTGCTGCGCGCCCAAGGCGAGCCGGATGCCTATCTCGTGTCTGCGCTGGGACACCGAGTACGCCATTACGCCATATATTCCCACTGCGGCAAGGACTAGCGCCAGCCCGGCGAAAAGGATAAGCAGCAGCATCGATAGACGGCGTTGTGAGACCGATTCCGAGACGATCTGCTCCATCGTCTTAACTCTAGCGACGGATTGATCCTTATCGACCGCCAGGATCTCATCGCGGATAATCGGGGCAAAGTTTTGCGGGACTGAAGCAGTGCGCGCCACCAGGTACATGGCGGCCCAAGGGGTTTGGGGGTAAGGGATGTACATTTCGGCGCCCGATTCAGCGTCCAGTGTCGAATGCTTCACATCGCCCACCACGCCTACGATCTCTCGTGAGATAGGCTTGCCGAAGTTGACGACGATATGTTTTCCCACCGGGTCCTCGTCCGGCCAGTAGCGCCGCGTCATGGACTCGCTGATGATGACGGCGCCGGGCGAATCCTCCGTGTCCTGCTCAGTGAAATCACGCCCTTTCAAGAGCGGGATGTGCATGGTGCGAAAATAGTGCGGGCTGATTGCGCGGTAGTTGGCTGTGAGGACCTCACTCGGAGATAAAGGCGCCCGCCCTTCGATGGTGAAGCGGAAGATCGTGCTTTCTCCGTTCAACGGAATTATGGTGGTTGCGCCGACGGACTCTACGCCTGGCACCGCCCCGATTCGCTGCAATGCCTGTCGGAAAAAGGCTGTCTTCTGATGCCCCTCAGCATACTTGGACTGCGGTAAAACAACGCGCATCGTCAGGACATTTTCCTGGCCGAACCCGGGATGGATTTCTTGAAGGCGGTAGAAGCTTTTAATCATCAGCCCCGCGCAGACCAGCAATACTAGGGTGAGAGATACTTCTGATATTACGAGCAGGCTACGTACCCGGCTGTTAAAGCCCGTCCCGAATTCCTCCCCCTTCTTTGAGAGATTCATTCAGATTCGGCCTCGTAGATTGCAACGCCGGTATGAGCCCGAAGAGCAACCCCGTCAAGAGCGATACCGCGAGCGTGACGCCGAGCACCTTCAGATCCGGCTTTATTTCTGCCTCGCGAGGAATGCTCCCGGGGCTTACGCTGACCAGCAGGCGGACGCCCAGATCAGCAAACATAATGCCCGGCACTCCGCCCAGCAACGCCAACAGCAGACTCTCGGTCAGCAATTGTTGTATGAGCCGGGCGCGGCTGGCGCCCAGTGCAATGCGTGTAGCAATCTCTTTCGTCCGGGCCATGGCGCGGGCAATTAGCAGGTTGGCGACATTCGCGCAGACGATCAGCAACACGAAACCGACAGCCCCCAACAGAATAAGCAGAGTTGGCCGGATGTTTCCGACGACCTGTTCGTGCAGAGATTTAAGAACCACGGTCCAGCCTTCGTCCGCATCCGGGAATTGCTCCTCAAGTCTGCGGGCTATGGCCGTCATATCGGCCTGGGCTTGCTCTAAGGTGACGCCCGGCTTGAGGCGCCCGATAAGGCTGAGGAAGCGGCGTTTGCGATTCCTCATCTCCTCGCCGTTCAGCGCCAAAGGTCTTCGCAACGCGTCGCTACCGTCTAACGCTAATGGCACCCACAACTCGTCACTCACTAGAGGCGATGGAATTCCGGCTCGGTGACGCCGATCACGACGAAGCTGCCGCCATTGATCCTGAGCGTTTGGTCTATGATGCGCGGATCGGAGCCGAAGCGGCGCTGCCACGGGCCATGGCTTATGATGACCATGCGGCTGCCGCCGGTCTTGTCCTCTTCGGGGAGAAATGCCCGGCCGAAAATCATCTTGGGCCCCATTACGGAGAAGAAACTCGCAGTGACCATCGAGCCCTGGACCAGTTCCGGCTTATCGCCCTCTGTTATGTTGAAGTTCTCGGGCCATAATCCTGAAAGATTTTCGAAAATCTGGTTCTGGTCACCGTAGTCCATATAGCCGAGCGGCGAGAATGGCGTTTGGCTAAAGCCGCGCGACGGATTGGCGCCTTGAACTGACACGAGCCGACCCGCTTCCTCGTACGCGAGAGGCTTAAGCAAGACAGAGTTGATTACGGTAAAGATGGCGCAGTTCGCCCCGATGCCCAGCGCCAGTGTGGTCACTGCAACTATTGTGAAGCCGAAATTCTTGAACAACACCCGAAGGCCGTAGCGAAGATCGTGCAATACTTTCTCCATAAAATCTCCCCTAGCGCTCTATAGGTTCACGCCAGAACTCGGCGGCCCTTTGCAGCTTGCTTGAGCGAGCTACTGCCCGTGACGCCAACAACCCTGTCTGGCTTCAATGCCGGGAAAGCCCACGCTATTCTATAGGGAGAGCCTGCTTCGCTCAATACCTTCGGCCTCTCTAAAGCTGTGTTCTTATGGTCCGGCCGCAGCCTGAATTGGCTTTACTCGCAATTAAGGGCAGACGGCTTAGATTACCCGCACAAGAAAAGTGTCGGACGAGCGGCCGTAATATTGCAGTTTAATGAATGCGCGCGCTTTGGGAGCGCGGGTGCCCTGTGAAGCCGGGCCGGCGTGACGCCGGCATGGGTATAAGCCTGGCGCAACACGGCCTCCTGCCCCTGATCGCCGGGGGGTGCTAGAAACCTGCCTGTCCGGCCATCGTTGTTAATAGCGCTGCCTCGGATGACGGCATAAATAGGGTCGCCGTCGGCCTCAGCCCTGCGCAATGGCTTTAGCACAACCACCCCGATACCATCGCTGCGGACGAAACCGATTGCGCCAGCATCGCCGAATCTTCAACGGCCGCCGGGCGATAACATCTTAGACTGTGATAAGCCTATGCTCTGCTCAGGCAGGAGAATCAGGTTCACTCCTGCGGCAAGAGCAAGGGTGCATTCCGCGCTCCACAGGCTACGACAAGCAAGGTGAACAGCGACAAGCGACGAAGAACAGGCAGTATCTATTGTCAGGCTCGGCCCGCGGAAGTCAAAGGCGTAAGACGGGTGCGCGAAGTAAAAGTAGGTGCTCTCAGGCCGCCTTTGCCCAATCAATGCTAATCGCTGGCTTTGGGCATAGCTCATCGAGTCGCTCGTTTAACACAAAACTCCTCAGCGCCAATATCGCATCTGCTCCTGCTTCGCTCCACCTCATCCCCGCCTGCTTACATCTTGCCGTCACTATTTGCTTGCAACTCGATTCTACTGCTCCGCTACCTATCGGCAGCCCTGCTTCCCTATATTCCCCATACCTCATCTGCCTCTGCCGCGCTGTGAGATAGCTAACTGCTGCCGCTCTCACTTCTTCCCCCTCTCTTCGCTTCATCTTCAACTTGCGCATCGAGCCTATCACCTTGCCCACCTCTCCTGCCTTGAGTTGGCTCAGCTTGGCTCGCGCCCACCGCCGCCCATCGCTTGTCGCTTCACCCCAATGCGCATTGGCTACTGCCCATATCCGCTCTGACGCATGGTAGTAATCGAGTATTCTTAACGCTCCGGGGAACAACAACTCCGATGTTTGATCTATCCAGGCGGCTCCATCTGCTATAACTACTATCCTGTCTGTCTCTCTTATGCCTGCTCTAAGGCATAGCGCCCAAAGCCTTTTTCTAAACGATCCTGCATCACCTCGCAACACACAGCGATGTCGCTTCAACAACTCCCATCGGCCTTGACTTATCTCCACCCGCTGGCTCAACTCATAAACAACTCCGCACTTGGCTTCTTGCCAGCTACCATCCTGCAACCCCACCTGCACTCCATCCATCTCTACGATGAAGGTCCTGGGCTGTGGTCGGTTTGGTCCGCACAACTGTGCCAGCCCCTGGCTTGCCGCCTCTTGCTCGCCTTGCTGTTGGCGCTGCTCGGCCAGCTTACCTATGCTTTCGGCGACAGTCTCTATCTGCCGAGCACTCACTTCAACGCCAGTCACTTCACTTAAAACGCGCTCAGCTTCTATAAATGAGAGGTGAGCCGACAGCAGCGCCACGGCACGCTCGACAGCGGGTGAAATCTCACGATTAGACTGTTTAATGCGTTCATCTAAAGGGAAACAACTTTCCCCACAACATGCACACCTATAATAGGCGCGAGTGTATGTGACTGCTCCGATCAGAGTCCTTATCTTCCTGGAGGCGTAGCGCTGGAATCGCTGCTTTGAGCCGCAGGGGCAATCCCTAATAGAGCGGTCATAGCCAGTGCCAGATTGCTCAAGCAGATGGGTAAGGGCAAGTTGAGCTATCCTTTGGCCTAATGAGGTTGCAGCCTGCTCCATAGCCGACATGGACATGGGTTGGTGATCTGAGTTGTCGAAAGCAGTGAGTAGTTGTTTCTGCCAATGCTCGATAGTAGTTATAATCTGCTCAATGAGGTTCATCGGAGGAGTAGCCCTTTCGTTTAGCTGAATTTGTCACGAAAAGTTTACCCTCCGTCCTCATTTTTACCTACTTTCACTTCGCGCACCCGCGTAAGACAAGCGGCCAGACATGATGCTGCGCCCGCTCCCTGTGATAGCGTGGATGTCCAGGCGGGTGCGGTCGCAAAGATAATATTGAAGACCTTCATAATCAGATCTGCATGCTCCGATGAATACTACGGTCAGGCCGCCGGCCAGATTCTCAGGCACCTGTCCGGCATCTTCCAGAGCTTCTCAGGCTACCTCCAACAGCAGCCGCTGCTGAGGGTCCATGCAGGTCGCTTCGCGAGGAGAGATGCCGAAGAAGGGCGCATCACATCGGTCCGCCTTTTCTATGAAACCACCCGATCGGGAAGCAATTTTGCCCGGCGTGCAAGGCCTGGGATCATGGAAGGCAGCGATATCGAACCGATCTTGCGGCACATCCGTGACGGCATTGATCCCGCCTCGTAAAAGCTGCCAGAAGGCTTCCGGGCCATCCGCCCCCGGTAAACGACAGCCAATGCCTATGACGGCGATTGGTTGTCGTTTAAGCCGCCGCTTTGTGCTTCTATCCGGGGTCAACTTTGAGCCATTGCCGGGCGACCCGTTGCTTTTGCAGTCCTGCGAGTTCATCGTCGGAAGCTGGGTAAGTGAGATGTGCGAAAGGGGACGGTGCTGAGAAGGGCGTCTCAGATGGCGGCATCGAGTTGATGATCGACTTTCGGGCGAGCTACTGCACCCTGCTAAAGACGTTTCCAGTTTCGCTTTACAGCTCCCGACAGGCAAGCAGTGGAAGCTCATGAAGCGAGTCTTTCAATGGCTTGCCTGTCAATGGCTATATGCGCTTGATAGCTTACAGTCTCGAGCAGAATCATAACCCGATCGCCATCTTTAATGTGGCGCTCGAATATGCCGGCGAAGTCTCGAAGCGGGCCGTCTCTTATCATCACCTCGTCGCCGAATCGTAGTTCTTCCCCTATACTGACATAACCTTCTTTGTCTACCCGCGCCTTGATTGCATCGACGATCCGGTCATCAACCGGGGTCGGGCTGTCGCCAAAACTGACAATGCTGTGGACCCCTCTGGTGAAGCGAATCATATGGAATAATTGGCTGGCGCAAAACCGGGCGAAGATATATCGAGCGAACAAGGGCTTCACGATATAAGTTGGTTTGCCCGTATACAGATTATGGCGGTACTCTTTTATTTTCGGGACAAACGCCTCTACTTTCCAAGCCGCCAGGTTTTCATAGGCCCTATCTTCTTGCCGCGGGTTGGTATAAATGGCATACCATGAGAGAGCGCTGCTTAGTTTTTCCCTGCTCATTAGAGGACCCTCATCGCTGAATCAGAGGAAGAATTCACAAGCCCCGGGGATCAGATATCACTGCCACGCCCCCAGGCCTGACGCGACAGGCACATTACCGGATGATCGGTTAAGAAGTATTTAGAAAGGATTGAAATATTCTTTAAATATTCCTCAAAGAGCTTTTAAAGATTTTTGAAGCTGATACGTAATCCGGGCGCACCTACCGGCAGGGCTACGTCAACGCGCAGCCTCCCCCGGCGAATTTCGTTGAAGTACTTGCTAGCTGGTTCCCGGCCGGCGAAGCGGCGGGGGTGGTTTTCTAAACCAGGCTGCATAACCACTATCATCCACATATCTTTGTACGCGATGACAGCGCCTTGCTCGCCCGCCGCTGGCAGAGCCCGCGCCTCCTGCGCTACTACATACTATGGCCGGGCAGACGTGCGCGGACGCCAATGCTTCTGTATCCCGGTCCGGTTGAGCATTAAAGCTTGCAACGCAGTTTTTGAATCTGCTTTGAGATCTGCTGCTGCGATATCTGTACGCCGCACTCGTCAAGAATCTTTCGGGCCAACTCCTTCAACGTCCACTTGCCGCCTTCGGGCTTGCCCTCTTCTAACCAACGTGCCAACTTCTCTTAACCAACGTGCCAACTTCTCTTTATGTTCTTCCGTTACCTCTTGCCGCCAGGTAAATGGCGCAATCTCTGGGCGGTCCTCTTGTCGGCGGTGTGCTTGTACAGTCGCTTAAGTTTTTCAGCGGTAAGCCCTTGCTTGAGTTCTATAATGTGCATGGCCTCGTTGCGTGTCGTCAGGTCTATGTCGATTTTTCATTCCCGAATTTTTATATTGTGTTTAATCCTACAGAGGAATATAATAGCTGGCACATCGAGTCCTTGACACAATCTGCGTCAGTCGTAGATATAATCCTTGAAGCAAGAGCGAATGCTGGTTGTGAAGTTTTAGAAGCAGTATACGAAGTCCCTTAAGAGGCGATTATGAATACCCAGCCTCAATTAAGTAATTCACCGAAGCGATCCTACGAGCTTGGCCCTTTCCGCTTAGATCCCACAGAACACCTTTTATTGCGCGAGGGCAAGCCCGTGCCACTCACTCCCAAGGCTTTCGAGATACTTCTAATCCTGGTTGAAAACGGCGGGCATGTGCTTAGCAAGGGCAGATTGTTAAACGAGGTCTGGCCGAATACTTTTGTCGAGGAAGCTACCCTTGCGCAGAATATCTTTACGCTAAGGAAAGCTCTGGGAGAGGGGCCGAACGGAGAACAGTACATAGAGACAATCCCGCGGAGAGGGTACCGCTCAGTGCGGCCGTAAGGGAAGTAATATGATGAAGTCTCGCAACGGGCCGTAGACCAGCAGCCTGATGCTGGCAACGCCGTAGCAGAAGAAACAGCCGCCGGCCCGACGAAGCCAGAAACCGGGCCGCTGCCGTTGGAGAGGTGAAGAAGGTAATGACGGGCAATCACGGCGTGAGAGCCGTTAATTTATCCGTCGTGCTTCTCGGGCTGGCCTTCGGATCTTGGACATGACTTCTGGAAGAGTTTTAAGCGGGAAACTCTAAACAAATCGGTTAAAGTAATAGCAGTACTCCCATTTGAATCATTGAATCCCGTGCGATAATGGCGACATCTTCGGGTTGGGGATGTCGGACGCGTTAATAACTAAGCTAACTAATATAGAACAAGTAATCGTGCGACCCACAAGCTCGGTGGTTAAGTATATTGGCTTATACCAAGAACCGGTAGTTACCGGTAAGGAGCTGAAGGCGGATATGGTTCTCGTGGGGAAGATACAAAGGATTAGCGACAGAGTCCGAGTAACAGTGCAGCTAATCAATGTGGAAGACGGCGTGCCCTTGTGGGCGGATAAATTTGATGAGAAGTTCATCGACATTCTCAGCGCTGAGGATTCTATCTCGCAGGGGCAGCAGATGCGTTGACGCTGAAATTATCCGACAAGGAGACAAGGTACTTACAAAAGACTATACGGAAAGTACCGAAGCATATCAGAACGACCTTAAGGGCCGTTACTACTACAACAAATGGACGGGAGAAGGATTCAGGAAAAGCATTCGGTACTTTCAGGAGTCGATTGGGGAGGACCCCGAGTACGTCCTGGCCTACGCCGGGCTAGCCGATGCTTACAACGCGCTCACGTTTTATAATATATTTCTCCCGCAGAGGCAATGCCGCTAGCCAAGAGTGCGGCCAACAGTGCCCTTGCAATTGATGAATCACTCGCCGAAGGGCACTCAGCCTTAGCGGTCACCAAAATGTTTTATGACTGGGACTGGTCATCAGCAGAGAACGAGTTCCGGCGAGCTATTGAACTCAATTCCGGCGATGCCATGGTCCACCTGTCAGATGCCCTTTCTCTAACTGGCCATGGGCAGGCTCGACGAAGCTGAACTGGAGTTGAAACGAGCGCAAGAGCTTCAACCCCCTCTCGCTGTCAGAAATACCTGTTTAGGGCTGCCCGATTATTATTCAGGGAAGGTCCAGCCAGGCGGTGGAGCAATACCAGAAGACGCTTGAAATGGACCCGAACTTCGGCCTAGCACACGCTGCTCTTGGGGATGTTTATTTAGAAGAAAGAGAATACGAACGTGCTATTGCGGAATATCACCTGGGCCTAGCTATCATGGGCCGCAATCCGGGTGATTTAGCCTCTCTCGGATACGCCTACGGTGTGTCAGGTAAGAAAGGTGAGGCGATGAGAATCCTCAACGAGTTAAAGGAGTTGTCCAGCCAGCAATACGTCTCACCGCTCGCCATAGCAGTAGTTTACATAGGCATCGGGAATAAGGAAGCGTCGTTTCAATGGCTCGAGCGGGCCTACGATGATCGATCCAACAGACTCGCATTCCTCAAAGTTCAGCCCGTCTTCGACAACCTGCGGGCGGATGAGCGGTTTGTAAGTTTACTGCAGCGCGTCGGGCTCTCGCCAAGGCTCTACACAGTAAAGTGAGGTCGCTTCACCTCTAGCTTTCAGGGTTGAGGCATTGGCCGGGTGAGTTGGCAAGGTGGCGTTCTTTCGCGAGAAGGTGCGCTAGGCCCTGCCCGCAGCCTCTTCCATTTTCTTTCTCAAGCTGAGCGGCCTCATGTCCTGTTCGAGACTTCGTTGATGTAGGCAAGGCACTCGGCTTTAGGCCCGGTCTTGCCTACATCCCACCAGCCTTTGGGGTTCTCGCGCTCAGCGGGCCAGATCGAATATTGCTCCTCGTGGTTCACAACGACCTTGTAGGTTTTGGTATCCTCACTTTCGTTCCTGTCCATCTTGTCTCCTCCCCTTTATGGCTCCCTGATGTCTGCGGCAGCGGGGAGCTTAGGCCGAATGGGCGGCGCTGCCTTCCCATCCGGGCCAACCCAGTGTGCGAGCGAAGGAAGCCGGTAATCGCAATGAAGAATCCAACTACACCCATAAGGACGAGCACCGATACTGCCCCTAAAACTCCTGTTCTGCCAATGACGTGGCCAAAGCCCCCCCGATTGGGCCGGCTGCCGCGACGAAAGTCCAAAGCGCGGAAGAGACGCGGCCTAATAAGTAATCCGGGGTAACTTGTTGGCGTAGCGATATGACGCTGACGCCCCTGATAGTAAAAGCAAACTCAGGGCCACCGCCAGTAACCCGATGGTGGTTACGCTCGGGGCCAATCCCAACAAGGCCATGGAAATGCTTTGGAGAACCAAACCGCTAAGGAAGCACAGGCCGAATCCTAGCTTGCGGTGCAACTTGCTCGCGAACATGGCCGCCATACCCGCTCCGAGGCTCCCGATTCCAAATACTACTCCTACCATATCGTCATTCTGATCCAGGCTGTATTTCAGGCGGAAGATGGAGAGGTTTACCGCGGCCTGCGACACGAAATGCAGCAAACGGTGACCAGCAGCGTGACCGATCTGAGCACGGGGTGGCGCAGGAGGAGGAGATCCCCGGCAAGCATTTCCCCGAGGCGCGTGTCGGATACGCGTGTCCGCATCGGCGTCAGTCGCCTTGCGCAGTCGCACGAAGAACATCAGAAGCGCCGAAGCAACATACGAGAAGGACACCGCCCCGATTGCTAAACTAGGGCCGAGCCAGTTACAGGCAAACCCCGCGAGCATAGGGCCGGCCACATAAGTCACCGCAATAGTTGCTTGTAACCGGCCATTGGCTTGGGTAGATGGTTCTATCAACGATGCTTGGCACAACGCTGGTGTAGGTGATAACGAAAAAGTTAGTAAGGTATCCGGCAATTGGAATCCAGATATATAGGAGCCAGCATGGCAGGCCCAATCAGCCACCAACTAACCATAATAAGAAAGTACAACAGGGCACGACCAATATCACATAGGTCAATAGCCGGCGCCGGTCGGCGCGATCAACGATATGACCCGAAGTAATGCCAGATAAAAAGGTGCCGACGCCGAACGTCGCATGACAGGCCCATGCGTGACCGAGCCCGTCGCGTTTAGCACGAGCAGGGGGATGATAATTGAGGCGGCGGCGTCACCGATAGCATCGAATGTCTGGCCGGCCCAGAAGAGTGTGAAATTGTGATCGCGCGAAAGGCGCGCCGCGGACGAGCCTGCGGCTCTGCCTGTACGACTTTGGCGGCCATTCGGCTGCCGGCTCCGGGCTACTCTGCGCGGGAGGCACTCCTGCCCGGCTCGCTATGGGTGCTCTTTCAGGCTTGCTGAGGTTGGCTTCATTGGCTTCACCGATTCTGCGGCTGCAATCCCTTTGCATCTCTGAAGCTTCGCTTTGCAAGGTTAAAAAAGACTTGATCCATGGCCGGGGCGAGGCCGGCCTCACCTCTAATCTTCGGGGATGGCCGCGCCCCTGATAAAGACTTGGAACGGGATGACTCTCTAGAAGCCCGCTTTATTGCAGGCCCTCTAGATTCACCGGTCTTTAGCTTTCTCAATTGCTTCGGCGAGCCCGGCGATCGTCGTCACCTCGAAGAGGCTGCTCAAGGGCAGATTGACTCCAAATGCCTCCCTCACGCGCGAAATAAGCTGAGTGGCCAATAACGAATGGCCGCCTAGCTCAAAGAAATTATCGTGAATGCCTACGCCTCAACCTTCAGCAGTTCCGCCCAGATCTTTGCCATAGTCTCTTCGGCGGCGTTGCGGGGGGCGACATAATTGCTCTCCGGATCGAGGCTCGCATCATCAGGCGGAGGCAAGGCTCGACGGTCTAGCTTTCCGTTGGCCGTCAAAGGCAGCGCCTCCAGCATAACGAACGCCAACGGTACATATAAACAGGCAGCTTCTCTTTCATAAAGCCGCGCAGTTGTTTTGCGCTGGCCTGCTGATCGGCCACAACGTAGGCCACCAAACGCTTATCACCCGCCGCGTCTGCCAGGGCGACGACCACGGCCTCACGCACCTGGGGGTGCTGCCTCAAGGCGGCCTCGATCTCCCCCAACTCGATGCGGATGCCTCGTATCTTCACCTGATTGTCTATTCTACCCACGAACTCAATGTTGCCATCAGGCAGCCATGTTGCAGGTCTCCCATTCTGTCAATCCATTCTTCGGCCATAAAGGCCATACAGGTTTGGCGTAAAGGTCTGGGCTGTCAGCTCTGCCGCGTTGAAGTAGCCCCTAGCTATGGTCGGGCCTGAGACAGATACCTCTCCGGGCACCCCCACGGGCTGCGGGTTGTTATACTTGTCGAAGTATGTATACCTGCGCATTGTCTATCGGCTTCCCAATCGGCACTGCCTGCAATGAGTCAGCTTTCTCCCTCCCCACCACGTAGCCGGCCGATATGTCCGAACACTCCGAAGGCCCGTAGAGGTGAACCAGCTTGCATTTGCAATACTGGCTGTTCAACCAGGGCTTTAGTTTCTGAATGGCCATTGACTCGCCGCCCAGCCCCATATACTCCAGGCTCGACAGGCCCCGGTAGCCATTGCCGGCTAGTTCTATGATTGGGTGGATCAGACTCGGCGTAGTATTTATTACCGTGATCTTTTCCTTCTCGATAATCTCAAGGAGCCTGCCAACGTCGTAGTAGTCTGGCGCTCGTCAAAACGAGGCGACCTCCCGATATTAATGGCGCGATTATGTTCTTGAAGGCGGCGTCAAAGGTAAAAGGAATTACAAGCAAGACTCTCGATTGCTCGGTGATTGGACAGTGCCTCTTATACCAGAGGCACAGATTGACGAATCCCCTGGAGCTGACCATCACGCCTTTAGGCTTACCCGTAGAGCCTGACGTATATAGCACAGCGATCAAATTATCGAGCGGGGCGGTGTTGGTAGGGTTGCGGTCCGGCTGTTGAGATATAACTTGCCGGTCAGTATCCATGCATATGATCCGCGCTTTATGTTCGGGCAGCAGGCCGAGGAATCGCTGCTGCGTCAGCAGTACAGAGATCCTGCTGTCGTTGAACATGAAGGCAAGGCGCCCCTTCGGATTGTTAATTGAAAGGCACATATGCCGCCCCCGTCTTGAGTATGGCCAGCAGTGCCACCACCATATCCGCTGAAGGCTCGACACAAATACCCACCGTCGTCTCCGGCACAACGCCTAAGGATTGCAGGTGGTGCGCCAGCTTATTGCTCTGCTTATTCAACTGCTCGTAAGTAAGATGTCGGCCGTCAAAAACGAGAGCGGTGGCAGCGGGGGTACGTTCTACCTAGTTCGAATGCTTGATTGAGCCCCCCCGCACTGAAATTGTCGATCCGGGTATCGTTACGTTCCACCAGAAGTTTATAGCGTTCCGCCTGGGTCGAGATCGGTAGTTGCGATATCGGCCGGTTCGGATTGGCCACCACGCTCTCCAACAACATTCCAAAGTGAGTGGCCATTCTATCGATTGTGCCCTCATCGAAAAGGTCGATGTTGTACTCAACTTGCCCGCTCAACCCTTCCGGCTTTTCTGTCAGCTGGAACGTCATATCAAATTTTGACGTGCCGCTTTCGACAGACATAATCTCCAACTGCAGGTCGCCCAGACGCAACTCCACGGCGCCGGCGGTCTGGAGTTGAAAGGCGACCTGGAAAAGTGGTGAGCGGCTGGTGTCTCGCTCCGGCTGCAACGCCTCCACAAGCTTCTCAACGGCACGTCCTGGTGATCGTATGCGCCCAGCGCGACCTCCCACACCCTGCCTAACATCTCCCGGAATGTAGGATCGCCCGACAGGTCCGTGCGCAGAACAAGCGCATTGACAAAGAACCCGATCAGCGGCTCGATCTCTCTCCTGTTGCGGTTAGCGATGGGGGAGCCGACCGTGATGTCGTCCTGGCCCGTGTAGCGGTGCAGCAATGTCTGATATGCTGCAAGCAGCAGCATAAACAGCGTCACCCCTTCCTGCCGGCTCAAAGCTGTGAGAGATTCGGACAGGCCGGCAGGCAGCGCGAAAGCTCTATGTGCGCCACGAAAAGTCTGAACAGGAGGGCGCGGGTGGTCGGCAGGCAGTTCCAGCACGGGCGGGCTTCCGCCAAGCTGCTGCTTCCAGTTGTCCGGCGAGTTGCTTATCGAGGGCCCCGGTTTGCGGCCATTCCTGCTGCCACAGGGCGAAGTCCGCGTACTGTATGGGCAGGTCCGGAAGCGAGACCGGCCTGTTAGTCGCAAAGGCGTCATAAAGAGAGGCCAGCTCGCGCACGAAGATTCCTACGGACCATTCATCAGAGATGACGTGATGCATCGTGACCAGCGGCATGAATTCGTTCTTGCCGAGGCAATGGAGCTTGACGCGCAGCAGCGGCCCCGCTGCCAGATCGAATGGCTGCTGAGCTTCCTCGATGATGACGAGCTTGACCATTTCTTCCTGTTTGGAGGCCAGGTGCCTCAGGTCTACCGCGGGTAGGCCGATGTGGAGTGAAGGCGAGATGACCTGTACGGGCTTGCCCTCAACGACGGCAAACGTCGTGCGCAACGACTAATGCCGGCTGACGATTTCATTCAGGCTCTGTTGTAAGGCCGTGACGTTCAGAGGGCCTGTGGATTGGAATAGCACCAGGCATGTTATATGTGGCGGTGCCCGGATTGAGCTGGTCGAGGAACCACAATCGCTGCTGCGCGAATGACGTGGGAAGTACGTAGGAATCTTCCGTCATTGCCTGTACCATCGCTTTATTCCTCCAGTAGTCAACTTTTCTCCTCGGGTAGAGGGGGCAGATTTTTGCGAATTCCATCCCTGCATCCTTCAGCAGGTACTCTAATAATTTGAGCCTGTCTGCAGATAGTCTGCTCGTGTCTGCGGAATCCGGGTCTGCATGCCTTAACTATGGCCGACATAATAAAGTTTCCATTCTAGCCTTCGGCGAGCTTTGCTTGCTGTATGGATTGCCGCCTATCCCCGGGGTCACCGGCAATGCTTCGTTTACCGATTCTCAAGTCGAAGAGGTCGCTTGCCCTCACTCCTCTCAACCCACGGGTCCGGCAAGAACGACCGGATTTCCGTCCCGATCCCCTGCTTGATGGCAAGCTCACGCACGAAGTGGCTTACGGCGATATCAAGTATTCCAGCCCGAAGGGACTGAATACGACAACTCCATCAGGTTGGCTTCTTGCGGCGGCCGCCCCATAAGGACATCGGCCAGCGTACACCTGATGAAATCTCGGTTGCAGCTCAACTGCTCGGCCAGGTCGATCAACGTCTCGGCGCGGCGCACATGGTTAATGTCGTCTACGACATTGTCGCAAGATGAGCAGGATCGCCTACGGTGAGATGTCACGCAGTGACACGTGAAGGATAGTGCTACCCGGAGGGCACTTTTGACAGATCGGATAAGTGCGGCTTTATGGCTGTCGTCGCAATAGAGATAAGCGGCGCACTCGCCAGCAGCATACCCGAGTCTCTTGCAACGTCCAGCACCCGGATCCCTTCAGACATATGGCGGCACTTGTCGCCCGGATTATCTCGCGGGCCGGTTCCAGGTCCAAAACGGTCAGGGCTTTTATCTCGGGAAATACTGTCAGCAGGAATCGAGTTATCTCCAGGTTAATGATGCCGCATCCGAGTATTGCGACCCGTGTTACCTTCTCACCGCCGTGCAGAGCCCGGGCGGCAAGAGCCGCACTCGCCGCGGTTCTCTTGGCGCTGATAATCGACCCCTCCAGTATGGCCTCAGGCCTGCCGGTGCGCGCCCGTTCAGAATCAAAACGGCCGATGCCCTGTCCAGGCCGCTCTTTATATTGCCGGGGAAGGAAGCTATCCATTTTACCCCGGCAACCTGTAGGCCCATCGCCGAGGTATGCCGGTAGCGCGATGATCCTGTTGAATTCATTGTCTGGGAAGCGCAAGAACAAGGAATGAGGCAATGAGCTCTGGCCCATCCATGAGCCTCATAGGCTGCCCGCACTACGTCTATTAACTCCCTCTCCCGCCGGGCAAGTATCAAACGTGTCCCGTCCGCTCAAAACGAGTATGTCGCCGTCGCGCATAACTGTCCCTCCCCCAACTATTCCCCACAAATTTGAGTCGTCGCCAAAATGTTGGCGAACCCATCCGCCCGAATAGATGGTGTCAAGGTACCGCTCTCCGCGATCAGCCAGGATCGCAACACAGGTCGCGTCACACTCGATCCTCTCCTTTGCGCGCTCGACGGCACTGATTACTGCCCCCGACGAGCCGCCGGCCAGAATTGCCTCCTGCCTGACCAGGCGCCAACATCCGACGACGCAATCCAGATCCGTCATGTCACTCGTCGGCCAACGTCGGTTGGAAAAGTTTGGGCCGTACAGCAGCGCCATCGCCAGGGATGAGGCGCTTGGCGGACTTGTCGCCAAAGATCACACTGCCTACGGCATTGACAGCAGATCTCTTTATCTAAATTGTTCTCGCGCACGTACTCGGCGCAGCCTCTCAGGGTGCCGCAGGTGCTCGTCGCACAGAAGAGGTAATCGACGTTGCCATGCAGGGCCTCCGCTACCTCACGCATGGTCTGACGGTGGGCTTTGGCGTTGGATAGATTGGAATACTGGTCCGGCCAGAAGCTGTCCGCGGTTGAGTTCAGGAGCTCTTTTACCCGGTTGATTCGCGCTTGAAGGAACTCCCCCGTAACAGGATCAGGTTTCGAGACGTAGTCTATTTCCGCGCCGTAGGCTTCAAGTATGCTGACGTTTTGGGCGGTCGTCTTCGGGTCTATCACGCAGATAAATCTGAGCCCCAGGTACCGGCATATCTGTGCTAACCCTATGCCCATGTTCCCGGAGCTGGATTCAATAATGGTAGTACTCGGCCGAAGCTTGCCTTCTGCAAAGGCGTCCTTGATAATGCAGAGCGCGGCCCGATCTTTTATGCTTCCGCCGGGGTTGAACCCCTCCAGCTTGGCGAACAGCCGAAACGGGGCATTTTGAAAGACCCGATTCAAGCCGATTAATGGAGTGTTGCCTATTGTCGATAAGATGTGCTCGTTTTCCACGTTTCTCCTTAGCACGTAAAATGCGCTGGCCCGCTTCGAGGGCGGATGCCCAGGCATTGGCTATACTAGAATCGCATTCGGGTCGTTACGCAGCATTTTGTATTTAGCAAGGCATTGTCTTAAATGGGCGCGGACCCATCCGTTTCCGGGAATGAGTCAACCTCAGGCACGGCTTCCTCCAAGGCTGTATGCCGGTGCTTTTAAGGACTCGTTTGTACCAGTGGTCCTGAACGCCTCCAAGGTTGCCCAGTTCGATGCCCTCTTTTTGCCGCCAATCTGACATTGTCTCTGAAAAGGAGAGGCCAAGCTTTTTGAACACCTTCCTGAAGATGACCTTCGGGTGGTCCCTGAAATCGGCCGAGTCCACTATCAGGTGCGGAATGTTTGACTCTTTGCATTGCGCAATTTGAGAAACAAGGTCGTCCCAGCCGGTCTCTACGAGGGGGAAGAGGTGATGCCCCACCTTCCTGCATTCGCTTCCTCATTCTAGACGCGATGCTCAGCCTCGGGTCTCTTATGACGAAGATGAGCGGATGGCGGGTGACAGCGGCGAGCAGCGGGAAGTTCCGCCCTACCTGGAAAGTCATCTCTTTTATCACAAGGTTGTTGCTTACGACCGGCCGCCGCGCTATAGAGATGACCCACCGGTAATCCGGCCCTACGCGCAGGGCCAGTTGCCTTTCCCTATGGCCATTACTCTTTATGTTTTGCAGGTTGACCGGACGCTCAAGCGCCTCCATCGCGCGCGTGATATCAAGAGCCTCATAATAGGTCAGGTCAAATGGCTCGTGACAGTAGTAGTCAATTGACGGGTGCTCCCAGAAGACTCTGGCGAAGGCCGTTGTGGCAGACCGTGGCGGGCCGAGGATGACGTAAACCTCATGATGCTTCTTGCGGAACCTCTCTAAGAATTCCGCGAACGCAGCTTGCGGGCTTTCAGTCACTTTAGCAACTGCTTGTTCGACTGAGCCATGGGTGCCTCTCATGTTTCAGATGAATAGGTATTGAAACGCCCTGATCGCGGATAACCGCTTCCAGAGTGAGCACGGCTGGTATCAAGGGGTATGGGGATTGTGGAGCCCGCGGCCGTTTCAGAAGCCAATCTGAAGAAGGCGAATCCACCAATAGCGTCGGTAAGCGGGCGGCGCTCCCGGCGCATTCGCCTTCACGACGACTGATCTTGAGGTCTCCTAATTACTGAACTAGTAAGCCTGATCGCTATCCTTGATCAACAGGTACCAACCGAAACAGCCAATCATAAATCCCTCCGGCGAGGGGGTGAATCTGTAACGGGCGGCGGTCGCCTCCACTTCGCTTCTCGTGGGAGGATTCGATGGCGGCTGGCGCAGGTGGAAGCGCAAATCCATCAGCTCTTGATCGTAGGAACCGTGTTTGGAGAAGACGTAGGCTATGCAGAATTTCCCTCCAGGCTTCAGCACACGCGCCACGTTCTCAAACAGTAGGTTCCGATTCTTTATGAAATGATACGCCCCCACTATCATCGCGCCGTCGAAGAACCCCATCGGCCAGGAACGGGAAGCCCTCGTCAAGGTTACATTGGAACACTCGAATATTCGGAGATCGCTCGACGCGCCTGACGGATTCGCCGACGAAAGTCCGGCTTATCTCAGCCCCAACTACAAGGCCCTCGCTGCCGACTTGCTCGGCCAGTTCGAGCAGACCAAAACCGGGGCCGGAAGAACCAGGTCGAGGGCTCTGCTTCCGGGAAGGTTATGGCTTCGACGGCCCGCTCTCGGCAGTATGTATAAAATGGCGCTGCAGGAACTCATTCCACAGTTGTACGTTGTCGTCTCCGAAATCGGCGGCTACGCGGTTCTCCTCTTCGGAGAGTGTGTCGATGATGCCAGCGTAATTCTTGCTTGTATCAGCGCCTCAACTTTGTCGTAGCCTATAGCCTCGGCTTGCAGCACTCGTCGAACTCGATGGGGGTATCGGCAAAGCCCGGGGTGGCTTGATATAGCGCGGGCGGCCCCGGGGTGACGGTTAAAGCGCCGAACCTGCCAGCGCTTTCAGGAACAGTTCGAGGGTTTTGATCCGTGCGGGCAAGAAACCCATCTCGCTGATGATCTCATCCGCCATTTTGGGCCGCTCCAGTTTCGCTATGAGGCCGCGCTCCAATATGTCCGTCGTCACGTTGTAGCAGGCTCGCCGGTATTCCAGGTACGCCTCTTGCATCTCGCCTGGAGCCATAGCAACGATTGGTGTAGAACTGATTTTGCCTGGTGAGCTCATTCATTTACCTCCTCGACCTGCTTAAGGTCGGATTTTAAAGCGCCTGACTGCATAGAAGGATTTGCACTCAGCCGCGGCTCGGGCTTCAGGCCCGCGCCACTCCACTTTGCGGTAGTCCGGTGACTGACGCGGGCTTCTCCGCGAGCATAGATAACAGGTGAGCCGTAGTCTTTATGCCGTTGATGTAGAGCGAAGCTTTCGTCGACTCGGTCGGGAGCATGATTGTTCTCGTCGTGCGGGGCATAGGGCGCAACGGGATCCTCGGAATCTTCAGTATTTTAGTGAAGACGTAATCCGGCGTGGTCCCCCCGAGGCTCGGTATTATTAACGGCTTGCGGTTAAACCCCCGGGCAACGGCCTCGCGGATAATCGCGGCGTAGGGGTGATCGATTGGCGTTTTGGAGGCGGGCTGACCGACGAGCTTGCGAACTTCGATCTGGTCGAACCCACTTTTCCCGAATGAAATCGCAAAGGCATTCGACGACGTGGTCGGGGTCCTGATCCCCGACCAGGCGAATGTCCACCTTCGCAATCGCTTCGTTGGGAATAATAGTCTTGGCCCCCTCGCCCGAGAAGCCCCCTGATATCCCCGCGATGTTGAAGTTTGGCCGACATAGCAATCGCTCATAGAGCCTCTGCCCAAATTTTTCGGTTATCGGAGCAGTCCCAATTTCATCGTGATTCTCTCCCGGTCCATCGGTATCGCTTCGAGCGCCTCGCACTCGGCCGCGGTGAGCGTCGGCATCCTTTTCGACGCCGGGCACTAAGATTGTCCATCGGGGGCCACCATCCCGGATAAGAGGCGACACAGGTCCGACAAAGGGTTAGGGGCGATCCCGCCGAAGTTGCCTGAGTGTAGAACTCTGCTACCCCGCGAGCTATGAATTCCACGTAAGCGACCCCGCGAACGCCGAAAAGAAGCACAGGCTGGTCGTCGGGAAACATGCGGGCCGTCGGAATAAAAGCTGAGATCCGCTTGCAATTGCTCCTGGTGAGAGGAGACAAAGACGGGTAAACTCTTGCTCCCGGTCTCCTCTTCGCCCTCGACTATGAACTTTATCTTTACCGGCAACTCGCCGTGAGCGAGCCGGAAAATCTTTATCGCCTGGATGTGGGCCATTATTGTCCCTTATTATCACCCGCGCCTCGCCCATAAATCCTGTCGCCATCCACGGTCGGCTCGAACGGTTCTGTCTTCCAGTCTTTGTGATCGTCGGCGGGGAAGACATCGTAGTGGCCGTATATCAACAGGGTGAACTTCGCATTTGCCGGCCCAGCTTCCGCGTAAATAATGGGATTGCCTGCCGTCTCGTGGACCTGAGTCAAACAGCCTGCCGCCTGGAATTCTGAAGCCAAGAACGAAACGGCCTCGCTAATGCCCTGCCCGGTCATGCTGATGCTCGGGATCCTTATAAAGTCGAAAAGCTCCCTCATGATCGCTTCGCGATGCAGTTGGATGTAGTGATCAAACATTGAATCCTCCCTCGGCGATAAGATGGGCTGAGCGGGCGCGGCTTTGGGCGCCGGACGGCCAGGCAATAGGGTCGGCTCATCTGTAGGCCACTACCCGCGCCCCGGCCCGGCGTCTAACAAGACGCCGGCTCCCTCAGCTGTTTTGGCTTGAGATAATCTCCCTCTGGTTAAACTGATCGTAATGCCATCCCAGAGTGATAGCCTTGCTCCGAGCGCAGTTTTGGCCGTCTCTGATGCCTCCCGCCATTTGTCGGGATCATCTTCACAGAGAGTCTGGAGCATTTGTAGCCCCATCGGCGAATGGCGCTCTTTATCCAACTCGACATGCCGGCTAAGGTAGTCTTGAAAGGTCTTGAACTGTCCGGGGAATTGAACGTTCAGGTCAGAGATTATCTTACTGAACATGTCCGGAATTACTTTCTCACGCCCGAGAGTAAAGGCCGCTGCGATTCGATGCATTGAGCCCGACGACACTATACTCAAGGTCGTCTCAACGAAAGCCCTGGAGGCTTCGGGGATTTTAGATTCGCTTAGTGCCGATTTTAGAGGGACCCGGTCTGCGATGAGGCTGAGAAGCTTGTCTATCCTCGAAGTATCGGCGCCGCATTCTCTCATACCGCGCAGATACAATTCCATGTGGCTGGTGTAGCCCCCATCAGGCGCGCTATCGCTCTCTTCTTCCAACAGGATTTCATTTATGAGCCGCCGAACACCGCCGTCGCCGACCGGCACCCACGGCACTTCTACGCAGGTAAGTCCACGCTGGAGTGACGTGAGAAGCGACATGAAGTCCCATACGGCAAATACGTGATGTTCCATAAAGGTACGTACATCATCGAGTGTCTTTATCCTAGAATAAAGCGGGTGCCGAAGAATTTGGCCCCAAAGCGGGCCCAGAGATGCTATAAGACTCTCCATGAAAGTCATTTGTTGCATTGTTTCAAATCCTCCTTCATAGATCTGGTAGTAAGGGTATGTTTATAATCCAACCCATTTGTTTTTCTCTGTGACGGTGAATCACAGATTCATGGCGACCAGCTCAGCAGTTGAGTAAAAAGGGTTCTAGTTCTTCCGGCTCCAGGATCAACTGGAAGAAAAGACAGTCTATGAACTCATCGTCTTTGTAAACCAAATCGCGCATATGACCTACCTGCGTGAAGCCGAAATTTTTCGCCAGCCCGATACTCACTTTGTTGGTCGCCCAGACGCGGTTGAGAATAGTGTGAAAGCCGATCTCGCGCGCCTGCTCGATTAGATGTCTACGCAGCAATGTGCCGATCTTCTGACCGCGTGCCTCCCTACGACGTAGGTTGAAAACATTGCGGTCTTGGCGAGACATGGCTTCGATTCGTACGGAGACAAGGCTGTCCACCCTACGATTTGCTGGTTGCGTTCAGCGACCCAGATGCGATATTGGCCTGTATGGTTATTGAACCACGCACGCTTCTGCTCCGCGTTGAAGCCCCCAAGATCGCAAGTGGCTACTCCGTCTTCAATCCCCTGGTTATAGATCTCAACGATTTCAGGCAAGTCTGCACTGCATGCCTGACGTATGCGGGTTCGGTACGGTTCAACAGGTACTGACTCTCGCTCTCGTGGGACTTGTGGTTGTTCCATAGACGCTCCCTGGCCGCGCCGATGAGTCCGTGTCATCTAGGCACCAATCGGATCGCCCCTGTTCTCAAGCATCGCCCTTACGTCTTCGCTCGAGAGATCCCTGATCCGCCTGAAAACCTGAGCGATCAACTCGGTCTGTCCTCGCTTCGATTCATTTGAGATTAATGCTTGCGCCAACTTCTCCACCGTGGTCATCTGAAAGATGCAGTGCAAAGGCAGTTCTACATGAAATACTTCCCGCACACGGGGTAACATGCGGGTCGCAAGAAGAGAGTGGCCGCCGAGGTGGAAGAATCGTGATGCCCACACGCTGAAGCCCGAGTAATTCGGCCATATTTCCGCAAGCACTTCTTCAACCGAGCTACGCGCAGCTACAAAGCTCTCTTGCGATTCAGCCCTGGCCGGGACAGGCGGTGGGAGCGATTGCCGGTCCACCTTCCCGTTAGGTGTCAGCGGCAGCGCCTCCAAAAACAGGTAATCGGCCGGCACCATGTATTCGGGCAGCCTCTGCTTGAGCCCCCTGCGCAACTCATCCGCCGACAGCCCCGACCCGGCGTCGGCTACCACATATGCCACCAGCCGCCTGTCGCCTGCCGCGCCCTGCCTGACGACCGCCACACACTGCCTCACCCCCGGCTGGCAAAGCATCGCCCCCTCCACCTCGCCCAACTCTATGGGGTACCCCTCACCTTCACCTGATGGTCGAGCCTGCCGAGGAATTCTATGCCGCCCTCGGCAAGGTACCTGGCCAGGTCTCCTGTCTTGTATAGCCTCTCCCCGCCCCGCTTTGAGAACGGGTCAGGCAAGAACTTCTCTGCCGTAATGCCTGGCCTGCGGAAGTACCCTCTGGCCAGCCCCTCCCCGGCTATGTACAACTCCCCGCCCACCCCTACGGGCACGGGCCCATCTCCCGGTCCAGTCTGTAGGCCCGCGTCTTCGTGATCGGCTTGCCTATGGCAGGCTCCCGCGGCCCGGCCCCATCGACGAGTTGGTATGTAGAGTAGGTCGTATCTTCTGACGGGCCATCGGGTTAAAGACCCTGGCCGAGTTAAGCCTGTCGCGGAGCCGGCGCACCAGCCCCAGTGCAGAGGCTCACCTGCCAGGTTGATCACGCGCAGCGAATCGGGCAGCTCGGCGACCTCGAGCGACTGGGCCATGGCTGAAGGGACCGTATTGATGAGAGTGAGGTGGGTGTTGAGAGGCAAGGAAGGCAGCTGCAATACGTTGTCTGCAAGCAGGGCGGCACCGCCCGTGCAGAGCGGGGCGAACAGCTCGAATACCGACAGGTCGAAGCAGATGGAAGTAGAAGCGAGGACGAGCGAGAGGTCGTCGTTGGAGAAGGTGTCGGCGGCCCAGAGGAGGAAGGCGACGGCGCTGCGGTGCTCAATGGCGACGCCCTTAGGGGTGCCTGTGGAGCCGGAAGTGTAGATGAGGTAGGCGAGGTTGTGAGGCCCCGCCACCTGCGTGGGGTCGGCCTGGCTGAGCCGGGCGAAGGAGTCGGCTTGCGAGTCTAGGCAGAGGATGTGGCGGGTTTGGCCGTGGAAGAGGTGAAGGAGGCTGGCCTGAGTGAGCAGGACCAGGGCGCGGCTGTCATCGAGCATATATCGCAGGCGGTGGGGCGGGTAGGCGGGGTCCAGAGGGACGTAGGCGCCGCCCGCCTTGAGCGCCGCCAGCACCGCCACCACCATATCTACGGACCGGTTCAGGCATATGGCGACCCGGGCCTCAGGCCCAACCTGTAGCGCCCGCAGATGATGCGCTAACTTGTTGGCTCGGCGGTTCAGCTCCCCGTAGGTCAACGACTCATTCTCAAAGATTATTGCCACGGCATTCAGAGATATCTTGGCCTGAGCTTCAACTAGCTCATGGATGCATTGATGTCGCGGTAAATCGGTTTCAGTGTCGTTCCACTCAACGAGTAACCGGTAGAGTTCACGTTCTGTTAAGATTGGCAGCCGCGAAATCTGCTGGCACGGGTCCACGACGATAGCCTCTAGTAAGGTCTGGAAATGCGCGGCCATCCGCTTGATTGTGGCAGGGTCGAACAGGTCTGTGTTGTACTGCAACGACCCGATCAGCCTCCCTTTTACCTCAGCGGCCATCATCAGCGTCAGGTCGAATTGAGCTACGGGCTGTTCAAGCATCAGCGACTCGACCGGCAGGCATCCTAATTGCCCTGCCATGCCCGTTCCGCCCAGTGCTAACGAGGCGAACACTTCGTCGTTTGATAGTGGTGTTTTCTGAAGCGCAAACATCACCTGAAACAGCGGGGAACGGCTTGGATCGCGTACCGGCTGTAGTAACTCGACCAGCAGCGGGAATGGATAGTCGTGATATTCAAAGGCCGATAGCACTGTCTGGCGCGTCCGAACCAGGAGTTCTTCAAAGCTTGACGATGGATTGATTCTGGCGCACCAGGTTTAGCGGGTTTACAAAGTAACCTACCAGCCCCGCCATCTCGGGCATGGCTTCGGCCCGAGGCGGGAGACCCTAAAAGGATCTTCTGCTGATTCGTGTATCGGTGCAGCAGCACCTGGAATGCTGACAGCAATGTCATGTAGAGTGTTGTGGAGCGTTCGCGGCTGAGGGACTTGAGCTTATCAGTCAACGCCGCGCTCAATTCGATTGGCTCAGATGCACCGTGATAGGTTTGAAGCGACGGCCTTGGCCGGTCAGTCGGCAAGTTCAGCGCTGGCAACTCGCCTGATAACTGGTCCCGCCAGTATGCCCAAAGCCGCTCGCCTTCGGCACCCTCAAGCATTTGCTCTTGCCAGCGCATAGTCGCTATCTGAGACTAATGTTGGAAGGCTCGCTTCTGCCTCAACCTTTTCCGCCTCATAGATCGCTCCCAGTTCCTGCATAACGACTGCGAGAGACCACAGGTCCGCTATAATGTGATGTATAACCACCAGCAAGATATGCTCGCCTGCTGACCGTGTCAGCAGGCTTATTCGTCGTAAAGGACCCCACTCCAGATCGAAGGGGCGATAAGATTCCGTAAGCAGGAATTGTTTCAGATACTCCTCGCTCCAACTCGAAGTGTCTTCCTGCCGGAAATATGCCACCGCCTGTTCATGTATCTTTTGAACAGGCTCACCGGCAGCAGCAGTGAAGGTAGTGCGAAGCGGAGCATGGCGATCTACGAGCGCATCAAAGGCACGCCGTAGCGCAACGACATCTAACTCTGCTGGGATGCGCATAGCTACCGGGATATTGTAAGCCGCGCTCTCAGGGGCGAGCTGGTGCATGAACCACAATGCTCGCTGGCCGTAGGAGAGAGCAGAATCGGCTGCCCGCCGAACCGGAGAAGGCTTCGCTGCCGATGAGTGGCCCCAGCCTTCAGCCGTTCTGCTACCCGAGTCGCAATCTCGGCGATGCTGATACTCTGTAAAAAATTCGCCATCGGAAGCGTTATGCCTAGATAAGCTTCGACCGCATGCGCCAACTCGGTCGTCGCTAAAGAGTCCAGGCCATGCCAGGTGATTGGCTTGTCCATGTCTATCTTGCTGGGTCCATGCCCAGTTTCGCCGCCAGCCAGCGCCGCAAATCTTGCTCGCTTTGCGGAGGATTTGCCAGTGATGCAGTCGGCGCGTCGCCTCCTTCGTCGGCGATTTGCCACTGCGCCAGGACGTTCAGACCTCCTTTCAAGAAGTCATCCCGACAGGCATGGCGCTGATCTTTGCCGCTGGTTGTCTTTGAAATCCCTCCCGGCTTGATCAGTGCCACAGCATAAGGCTGCACGTCGTGGGCTTCGGATACCACTTGACGAATCCTCTCAATCGTTAGATTGAGGAGACATCCCATCCCTTGCCGCCGATGATATTCTACCTCTTGCACTATCACCAGCCGCTCTTCGCCAGCAACATCGATCGAAAAAGCTGCGCCGCAGCCTGACCGTATTATGGGGTGGCTTTTCTCTATGGTCTGTTCTATATCCTGCGGGTAAAGGTTGCGGCCCCGAATAATAATCAGGTCTTTGAGGCGGCCAGTCACAAAGATCACGCCATCCTTTAAAAAACCGAGAATCCCCTGTTCGCAGAAAGGGGCCTTCCCCCCATGTCAGCAAAAGTGGCGCCCGGTATGTGCGCTCAGTATCATCCGGGCGGCCCAGTAACCTCGCGTTACGCTGGGGCCCGATACCCAGATCTCCCTGCCGCGTCGGGCGAGCATCGAGTGAGCGATTCAGGGTCGGCTATTACCACCTTTGAGACGTCAGGCAATGGGCGGCCGCATCCGACAAGCGTGCGCGCGCCCGGCTGATCTTCGGAGCCCTCCTTGATCCGATTCTGTTGAAGCTCAGATGCTTGAACTGTGCAAGAGATGGGCCTCTGCGAGACGCGTGTGGTGGTGACTTTAAGAGTCGCTTCTGCAGGCCCATCAGCGGGACAGAAGCTCTCCGGGCGGAAACCACACGGCCAGAATACCTTCGCGAACTCTTCCAGAGTCTGTTTTCGCGCACCGGCTTGCCAACCCATGCCGGCCACGCGCCAACTGCTCAGATCTGACCTTCCCCTCTCATCGGCGGTGACTTTGCGAACGCAGAGGTCATAGCTAAAGTTCGGGCCAGCGCTATGCGTGGCTCGAGTATCGTGAAATTGCTTGCAGCCATCTGACCGGCCTTTCCGAAAGGCCAGCGGCTCCATCAGGTAGCAGGGGAGCCCATCTTATATAGTGGCTGAAAGATTCCATAAATCAGCCCCCATGTCGTGGAAGTGAGGCAGCCAACTAACAAAAACGCTACCGGGGGTATGCTCAAGGTCGAGGTCGAGACTCTCGCAATTGTGCAAAACATCGGCGTGAGCTTACCATCACGCCCTTGGGCTCGGAGGTCAACCCGGAAGTGTACTGGAGATAAGCCAGGCTATTACTATTCACATCCGGAGTGGACCATTCGGCGGCCATTTCGTCTGGCACCTTGTCGGTGGCAAGCCATCTCAGTCTCTTCAGGAATCCGGCGCCTGGGCCAGCATTGGCTCCAGGCCCTCTAAGATGGATGAAATAGAGAGCGCTATCAGCGGCTGGGCATCTCTTACGATGGCTTGAAACCTGGGCAGGGTGCGGTTGAGTTGAGCCGCGCGTGGAAGAGGCACGGGGACTGCAATTACTCCGCTGTACAAGCATCCGAAAAAGGCGGATATGAATTCCATGCCTGACCTGTAGAGCAGCAGGGCGCGCTCGCCCGCTGGGCTCAGCCTCTGAAGCATCGCGCTGATGGCTCTCGCCCGTGCGTCCAGTACTGAATATGTCAGTTGCTCTCCTTCACGTCCCCGTCAGTCAGAAATGTATGGCCATGTCGTTCAGGCTGATGTAACGCCCGCCAGCGTCAGAATATCGGCCAGCGTAAAAGGTCTTTGAGCCCCTCGTGGTGCAAATAACCGGATGTTTTGATCTCGACCGGGTATCATCGAACTCTCCAGGGCTGGCGGATACGGGAGGCCGGCGATGGCTTCGGGCCGATTAATTTAGCGGCCGGCCGGCGCTACATAATGGTATGTGTTTATAGGTCGTCGCATCAGGGAGTGTCATGTCGTCGGATAAGCTGTTTGCTCGTCAACCGATCCGAGCGCTGAGGTCGGGAGTCGAATAAACGCGGAGCTCTCCTCAGATGATTCCACATTCGTGTCGATATAGCCTTCGCGCCTAAGGTGGTGGATGATCTTTTCAACGGACTTTTCCGGGCTTAGCTCGAGCGTGTCAATGACGACCGCAGTATCCTGCGGGGGCTCGTACGGGTCGGACTACCTGTGAATTCTTTTATCAACCCGGCGCGGGCTTTTGCATACATTCCCTTGGGGTCGCGCAGCTCGCATATTTCGAGGGGGTGGCAACATGTACAAGGATGAATCCACCCACCGACTCGATAAGCGCCCGCACCTCCTTGCGCACGCTGTCATAGGGAGCGATGAGAGCGCATATGGCGATGCCGCCGTTCCTGGTGATCTCTGAGGCGACGAAGCCCACCCGCCTGACGTTAATATCGCGATGCTCCCTGGAGAATCCCAGCTCGGAAGAGAGGTACTTGCGTATGAGGTCACCGTCTAAGAGGGTGACTGACCGGCCACCCATCTCCAGGAGCTTGACCGCTAGCCTATTGGCGATTGTCGATTTGCCGGCACCGGAAAGCCCCGTCAGGAAAATGGTGAATCCCTGCCTGTAACGCGGTGGGTAGGCGCGCTGTAGCTCTTGCAGAACTTCAGGGAAAGTGAACCACTCAGGTATATCGCTCCCCTTGGCGAGGCTGCAACGCAACTCGGTGCCGGAGATGTTCACCGTGCGCGCGCCTTGATGAACTTCGTCTTGGGGGAGGAAGCTGTTAAGGTCTTCGACGTAAACCATAGTCTTAAATGGCAGCATCCTGACGCCAATCTCTTGCTCATGTCTCGCGCAAGAGATTCTGTGCGGCGTAAGGCTCGTAGAAAGGCTTGCCGGTAGAATCTACGCCCGGACCGGCATGATCGCGACCGACGATCAGGTGGGTACACCCATAATTCTTTCGGATGATGGCATGCCATAATGCTTCGCGCGGGCCAGCCATTCGCATGGCGAGCGGCAGCAGAGCGAGCTTGATTGTGCCTTTCTGGTAATAGGGCAAAACCGCCTTGTAACAGCGAACGCGGGTGTAAACGTCTGTGTCGCCTATCCTGGTCATCCCGACGGCGGGGTGAATAAGAAGGCCGGCATCAACCTCTCGTATGGCGCCCCGCACCATCTCCAAGTGGGCTCTGTGCATAGGGTTACGCGTTTGGAAAGCAATGATTCGGCGCCACCCGAGGCGAGAGAACTGGGCTCGCAGCTGGGCGGGGTCAAACGCAGCGAGCAGAAATCATAGTGAAGCGGAAGTTGAATCCCCTCCAGCCGGCCGCACACGTACCAGGGGTGGGTCTGCTCCAACAGGTGCGCCACGCCTGGATGCTGCTTATCGGTAGTGCCATAGACCGCCTCGGCCTCGGCGAGCTTATCAGGCCGCCACATCTCCTCTAGGCGCAGGACTGCCAGTACGATTCCTTCGGGGCGCGCAGGGCGATGCAGTCGCCCGGGCTAATCTGCCGGGCGAGCTCCTCCGATACATCGAGCGTGATTGGGACAGGCCACAGCGTCCCATCGCGCAGGCGCATCGAAGCGCATACAGACTCATAGTCCTCGCGCGACATAAAGCCGTGTAGAGGAGAGAACCCCCCGTTTAGGAGTAACTCCAGGTCGCAGAGCTGGCGCGGCGTCAGGTCCCAGGAGAGCCAATCTCTCAACGCGTCTCGCAGTTCCAAAGAGCGGTCGGCATGCGCTTGAAGGTTAATAAGCTCTCCGCCATGAGGGGCGATAAGATGATTTAGCACCTGTCTGTTCGGCTCCTTTGTGCGTTTCATTTGTACCTTGGGAGTTTGCAAGGTGAAGGGTTGAACGGCCCCGCATCATCCGCCGGTGGCAACTGCTAGGAAGTCATAAGAACTTGCTCGCGAGAATCCGCGAGGCTATCTGATGGCGCGTGGGAATCAACATCGAGCAAATGAATGAGCAGCCCATCGCCGGGCTTAGGCTCAAACCAGGTGGACTTGGGCAGCATGATCTCGCCCTTATCAGCAATTTCCATGAACTCTACTAACGCTGATCGGGAATAGCGAAAATGCAATTGCCGCGCTACCTTCATTGACCGTCTGCTCAAGCGCCGCCGTCGCGTCCGGGCCGCCAATGAAGCCTACACGCTCACTCGTGCGCGCATCTTTGACGCCCAGTAGCGGATCGAGTATCTGCTTTTGCAACAGGTTAAGATCAATCGACGCGACATGGCAATTCCCCGACGAATTGACAAGCCGGGCGTTGAAACTGTACCAACGCCCGCCAAGATACATGCTGATCTCACCCATCTGTTTAGGCGCGGGCGAGGCTTGGTCGGTCACGGCAAACCTTTCGGATAATGCGCTGATGAATTCATCCGCCGAGACACCATTCAAATCTTTCACAACGCGATTGTAAGGCAATACCTGAAGCTGATCAGCGGGGAAAAGAGCCGCCATGAAAAAGTTGTATGCTTCCTCCCCGGTATGACTGGGGTTTGCAGATATCATCTGTGCGCGAATGCGGCTCGCGCTGGCGACGCGGTGGTGGCCGTCGGCGATGTAAAGGCGAGAGACTGAGCGGAACTCTTCAATGAGCCGGTCGCAGGCACGGTCGTCGATGCGCCAGATCGTGTGTTGGACCCCGGCAGGGGAAGTAAAGTCGTAAAGCGGGGGCTGTGCTTTCGCCCGGCTGATGAACCGGTTGATACTGTCGCGGCCACGATAGATCAACAGTACCGGCCCTGTCTGGGCGCGAAGAGCCAACATATGGCGGGTGCGATCATCCTCTTTCTCTTTGAAAACCTGCTCATGCTTGCGAATGATACCGTCGTCGTACTCGTCCAGGGAGCAGCATGCTACAACGCCGACCTGGGTATGCTCCCCCATTCGCAGACGGTAAGCGTAGATGCCCGGCCTCTGCTCAAGAAAGAACAGACGATCACGCACTAACTTCTGGAAATTCTCTGAGGCCTGACGGTATATGAGGTCCGAATACGGATTAGTATCATCGGGCAGATCTATTTCCGGTCGTAAAACATGTAGGAAACTGATAGGATTGGGGGCCGTCTCGCGTGCCTCTACAATGTTTATTATGTCGTATGGCCCGGCTGCTATTTCAGCAGCTTTATCTTTACGCGGACGTAAGGCTCGAAAGGCGCGGATGGTTGCCATGGTAATCTCTCGGATGCTGGTATTTTGACTGCAATGCGCCAGCCCGTTTCTCTGGCATGGACTGGTGATTGGAATAGTTTGTAAGCTCTCATTTCAAAGCTTTACCATTGTTCGTCCGGATTTAGGTTTGAACTGCTGCAAGGGTAAGCTACTGCATGTCGCGCCAGCGACTCCATTCAAATGGCCAAAATCTCTAACGGTCTGCAGCGGGCGTGGGGTCAAGCGACTTATATTAGGTTAAAGCCCACTAACAACAGCACGCCGGACTGTATATTTAGTGGAGTCGGGGAGTCTTTAAAGACAATTAAAATCTTGTTCAAATGTTTTTCAAAGAGAGATTAAAGAGATCTGAAACTGCGGGTAGCACCGCGATAAAGCGACAATATCCGTTTATGAGCGCGTTCAGGAGAAGGCTATAATAGGCACATAGGGTTATCTTGGGGATTTAAGCTTTATCCCGAACTCGCCGGAAACTGCGGGCTAGGCCGCTAGCGAGGCATACGGCTTATACAGGCGATTTGCGCGGCAGCTTAACGAGTGTCTTAGCACTCTGTTTTTACCGATAAAGCAATGGACAAGGCCGGGATACAACGGGAGAAGTTTAACCACGGATTTCACATATTCCGGCATAGCGCGATCACCATGTTGTACCGCCTGACGGGAGACCTGAAGCGTGCGCAAGGGTTCGCCCGCCATAGCCGCATTTCAACGACTGCGGATACCTACGTGCACAGCGATCCGGTCGAATCGGAGTCCACCGAAATGGTCGCCGCTAACATTACCTCGGCTGATTTGCTCAACGAGCGGGGAATCTGTGGTACGGCTGTGGTACAGACCAGCGAGATGGTGCAATAAAGAAGGGCAACCCTCGTCAGAAGGTTGCCCTTATGTTGTTTGAACTAAAAAGAAAGCGGAGAAGGAGGGATTCGAACCCTCGATAGGGGTTTACGCCCCTATAGCGGTTTAGCAAACCGCCGCCCTCAGCCACTAGGCGACTTCTCCATCAATTACGAACCCGGTATAGTATAGCCGAACGCTGGACGCCGCAATCAAGCTGACCGAAAATGTTCATCACGCTGCCGCGGTCTTCGGATCAGGCTCGCCCTCCGGCCGCAGCCGCAGCACGGTCGTGTACTCGTCTTTATAGACCGTCTCGAAATCCCCGCTCCGCTCGGCTATACCCAAAAACATCGTGTGGTAGTTATCCGTAAAGACGTACTCGGAGCCGAACCGCTCGCGAATGAGCGGCGCGGGGTCGTTCTCTTTGCCGAGCGTTATCCGCGCGTAGAGGTCCCATAGCTCTTTATCCCGGTCGTACAGGTACGTCGGGTCGAGCCCCACGATGTACGCGTTGCGCGGGTTGTAGTAATAAAGCATAGGGAAATCGTCCCAGTCCGTGTTGAATACCATCGAGCCCGCGGGCGTGTTCTCCGCTATCCATTTCGACGCCCCTTCGTAGGCGTATGGGTTCGCTTCCGACGCCACGCTCTGGCGCGCCGTCCACACCGTCCCTCCCATATAGAGCAGCACGCCCAGGCCCACAAGCGCCGCCGCCGCCCCGGCGATCACCTTGTCACGCGTCCGCTCAAACCATGAGAAATCGATCTTCTTCAATTTAGGGCTGATCGTGAAAGCCGCGAACAACACCGCGAACGGCGGCCAGTATTCGACAAACCGGCGCGATTTGATGAGCATAAGCAGCAGCATCACCGATACCATCAGGAAGAAGAGCGGCTTCAGGTCGCGCGCCCGCTCGCGGAAGTTGAAGGCCATCAACCCGGCGAAAAAGAGCGCGAACGCAAGCAGGCTGCTCATAAGCAGTATCCACGAATCATACGGATACCACTCGACGCCGACATCTACCGTATAGCCCGATTCAGGCGTCAGCTTCATCACCAGGTGGTCGTAAAACAGGCTCAGGTTCTTTGGGAAGTACGGGTTGATGAGTAGCCCCCCGAGTATCCCCGTCGCGGAGGCGACCGCGCCCCGCCACTCTATGCGCCGCTCCGTCATATAGATCGCCGCCGCGTGCAGCAGCGTGAACGCGAGTATCAGCGGGAAGAGGCTGTAGAGCCACACGAACGCGAAGGAGAAGAGCGCGAGCCACAGCCATTTGCGCTTGAGAATTATATAAGTGCCGAGCCCGAGCATCGCCAGACTCGCCGCGGGCGCGCGGGTCATCGACATGCGGTAGAGAAAAGGCTCCGAACTCGCTATGAGCGGCGCGAGCCATAGCCACCTGTACGGCACGCGGTAGGCTACGAGCAGCGCGAACAGCGCGACTATGCCGAGGCTCGAAAAGATGACCGCCGCGAGCTTTGCCCCGACCCTCATATCGCCCAGCGTGAAGGGCGAGAGCATAAGGTGAAACAGGTAGTGGTGGTCTACGTAATCTTCCGGGGCGAGCGTCGTCATCGGAAGCACGTCGAAGGCCGGAAGAGCAGGGAAGCTCTTGAGCAGCTTCTCGGACCACCGCATGTGGTAGTAGCCGTCGTTATCGAGTATGGCGGGGCCGCCCGTCTCTATGAAGCCCATGACGACGACCGTTATGGCAAACGCCAGGGCGACCTGGACCGGCTTGAGCGCGAGTATCTGCTGAAGAGTAGAACGAGACTCCGCGACCTCCGCCCCCGTCAATACGTGTTCGCTTGCTTGTGTCATAAGTGAGCTACTTGATCTGCGCCCTCGCGGCAATCTCGGCTACGCGCTTCTTAAGCTCGTTGAGTTGCTCGACCACCCGTTTGGCCTCGTCGCTCTTGAGTTGTCCGAAATCGGAGGCGAGCTTGTCTATGCGCTCGCTCAAAGCGGCCGCGTCTTTCTGGGACTGACCCTTCTCGAACATCTTATAAAATGCGCTCGCGAAACGGCGCTCGAATTCATCGACCTCGGCCCGAAGGTTCGACACTATCGCGGTAAACGCGGCGCGCTGCAGACCGACGATCTGCTCGTCGCGCTCTTTGAGGTTTGACGACGTGCGCTCGTCGATCTCTTCGGTGCGCGCCTCTATCTGTTTTGCGAGCCGCACGATTTCCGATTCCAGGGATTCGGTGCGCGTCTCCACGCTCGAAGCCTGCTCCCTGACCTGCCCGATCTGCTCGGAGGTGCTCGACGTCTTGCCCTCGACCTCCTGAATCTTTGAGGTCAACTGCTGCTCGACCGTCTGGGTCTTCTGTCGCGTGGCGGCAATCTCGCCCATCGCGCGCCCCGCCTGCGCTTCGGCCGCCGTCGCGCGCGAGCCCACGGAGGCTATCTGCTCGGGCAGCGCGCTCGTCGTCTGCTCTATCTGCGAGGTCTGGTGCTGGAGCATGCCCAGCTCGGCCTTTTGACTTTCGAGCGATTTATACTGCTCTTTAAACCGCTTGCTGTCCTCATAATCGTCGTCGCCGAGCTGCCGCTGGAGCGCAGAGACGTGCGCGGCAAGCACCCGCGCGCGCTCCTCATCCGAAAGCCTTGAGAGGTCGCCCGCGCGCCTCGCCCGGTAGTCGCCCGCAACCCCGAGGGCGGGGTCGGCGGTTTGCCGGGCCGAGCCCGTTCCGGCGCTCAGCCCGTCCTCGTCCATCGGCTCCCGCTCGTCGGCCGGGCCTCCGAACAACAGGTGCGACCGCATCAGCGCAAGCTGCGAGGGAGCGTTTTCGCGACCGGCCGCAAGGTCCGCCGCATAGACGACGGCCCAGAACGCGAAGACGAATATGCTCGTGAATACCGCGAGCCGCACAAACGAGCGGTGGACCGACGAGAGCAGCCTGAAAGGCGTATCGAAAAACGGGGGGGTGGTAATGTCCGCGCGTTCCGGAAAGTCGTCTCTGTCTTTCAACCTCGGCGCGTCGAGCGGCGGGGGCTGATCGCCATACCCTGCCGGCTGCGACCGGCCCAACCGGCGCGCTCGCACCTGCTCCCACCGCGACATCGCGGGGCCGGTCAGGTATATGACCAGGAAGACGAGCGTGAACACCCCGAGCATCACGAGCCCCCAGCCTTTCATCGACTTGTTTATCGACCCGAGGTAGGCGCGATAAAGTCGCTGGTCGCGCTCCTTCAAAAGCGGCTCCACCTGCCAGATGCTCAGGAATCGCTGGTTGGCCGCGCCCGTCAGCGCGTCGGCTTCCTGCTCGATGCGATCCGCCGAGTATATGCGGTTGCGGTCGAGATAATATGCGAGCCACTCGCGGAAGCCTTCCGGGTCGTGCCCCTGCTCGCTGTACTCGATCATTATCTTGATGGCGTCTTTCCACGCCGCGTCGTCGTTTGCGTCAAAGCGCGCGGTTATCCAGCGGCCCGGTCCGTTCCGGAGGTACTCTTCGTAATCGCGCTGAAACTGCGGATCGCGCATGAGCCAGTTGGCATCAACCCACTGGCGGTAATTCATGGCGTTGACGTTTTTCGTACGCGGCGAACTCCTCCAGGGAGGTCCTGTGCCGCACGGGGTTCGCGCGCTCCTTATCGCTTACGACCAGGTACGTGCCGAGCACGGAGAGGAGGACGATTGCCAGCGTCGCCGGCGCGGTCTTGCGCCACGAGCGGAAGTACCTCCCGCCGAACAGGACCAGCAGCGCGAGCAGCGGCGTCATGAAGAAGAAGAAGAAAATGAATATGAAGAGAAAGACCGGCTGTTCGTGCGGCAGCACCGGGTTCCATCGCTTCGGCGAGGCCGCCAGCTTTACGAACAGCGTCGTGGCAAGCAGCAGTAGCGCGAGCACTAGCTGCTGGCCCAGCACCATCATCAGAAAAATGGATGTGCGCGCGCCAATCCGTTTGGCTTCGAACCGCCGGGCAAACGAGCGGCTCAATCGCTCGTCAAGCTCGCGCCTGAGCGCGGCCGTGTCCTCGTCGGTCGCCTCAAGCTGGATGGCGTCAAGCTCGCGCCTGAGCTGGGCGAGCTTGACGGTCGCGGCAAGCTTCGCGAATGGTGAAAAAGCGCGCGCCCGCGCGTCGAGCGCGGCCAGGTATTCCCTCAGTATGTCTGTATCTCTCGTTATTACTGTTTCCATGTTTTTTTGCTTGGGGCCATAAGCCGGGGTCGGCATTCAGGGAATCTGAAATTTCAGATTCGAGATTTCAAATCTCAAATTCTCTGACCCTTGACTCATGTTTGGAAATTCTGCACCACCTTCAACTCGTCGCCGTTGATCGCGTCAATAAAGACCGTCCATGAAAGCGATGATCCTGCGATTATCTCCCACGCCAGATGCACCTCAATGGCGTTGCCTTTCTCTATCGGCAGCACAACCAGCTGTCTGACCGTCACGTCAGCCGGATTATCTATCCGCGCCTGTTGCGGCCGGCCGGCGATGTCCGAGTAAGTAAACGTCTTGCCGACGATCCTGCTTGCCGCCGCCTCCCTCTCTATCGCGGGCCGGGCGGGCAACTCGACGAGCGGGATGAATCGGTCGTCGAGCTGAATCATTCGCCCCGCGCTTGTGATGACCGCGATCATCTCCCCGTAGTTGCCGGCGACCGGGTAAGAAAAACCGGCCTGACGGTATATTAAACGCTGGCCGCCATCAATCGGACTAACTTCCGCGAGAGAGACGGAGGCCGGGTCCGCGCCTATAAGCTCTCTCCACCGATCAATGAACCGCTTCGCGCCCTCGCGCGTGCCCAACTCTTCCATGGCCGGATCGGGCGGCGAGGGGATTATCTGAAGGCCGCCGCTTACGCCGGCAAGCGAGCGCGGCGTGTATGTCACCGGGTAAAGATCGGGCGACGTCGCGGGCGCGCCGTACGCGTCGAGCATCCGCCGCCATTCGCGGTCGGCCCTCTCGCGCCGCTCGACCGAATCCTGGATTATTGCCGGGTAGTTCTGCTTTCGTGAATCGGGGACTTGCGGCGAAGCGCTGCATCCCGCCGTAAAGAGGGTTGCAAGCAAAAGAGTCCGGCGGAGTGAAATCATAACGGCACTAAAGAAAGACCGCGCGCCTGGGGCGCTCCCATGTACGGCGTGCGAAGCAAAGTCGAAAACTTAATTATTCATGTTTTCAAATCGCCAGGCAAGGTGAGGCAAAGATTAACCGTGGGGATTGCCGCCGAGCGACCGCCGCTTGAGGCCGCCCCCGCCTGCTAATATCATCTATTCATGAGATTGCTCGGCCGACTCTTCGGTAAAAAAGATAAGCGAGAGTCCGCGCCAATAGATACCCCTGACGACGGCGACCCGGAGAACCCTTTCCCCGAAATCGTCGTCGTAGAGTTTAGCGACGTGCTCGATCTGCACAGCATACCGCCTCGGCAGGCGCGCGCCGTAGTCGAAGATTATCTCGAAGAAGCCCGCCTGCGCGGCGTGCGGTTTCTGCGCATAATCCACGGCCGGGGGACGGGCGTGCAGCGCGAGATGGTGCGCTCGGTCCTCGACCGCACGCCGTACGTCGCGGACTTTCGCGATGCGCCCGCCGAGGCCGGCGGCTGGGGCGCAACCGTAGTCACACTCGTCGTCACGCTCGATACCCGGCCGCGCGCCGAGCGTGATAAATAAAGATCGCCCGGATTCTTGCCCGGCGGCCTTCCCGCCGCGAACGCCGCTGCAAAGCCAACCCTGTTTATGCTAGATTATTTGACGAAAGCAAGTACTCAGGTGATAACCGATATGAATAAGCTATACATAATTCCTCCTCTACTTTCGCTACTTTTGTTGCTGACTGCGTGCGCCGAACCCGCGGGCAACGGAAACGTCGCCAACGGCAATGCCGGGACAGCCAACGCCAACGCGCGAGCAAGCCTCGAGCCCGCGCCCCCGCTGCCTCCGCACCTTACGCCGCGCGCGTCTTCCGGCAACGGCAATGCTTCGGCCGCTCGGCCGAACGGCGCGACGGACTTTTCGTCGGCCGCCGCGACAAAGCCGGTCGCGGACGCGGCCCAGCCTGCCGCAGACGACGGCAAACAGCCGAAGGTGATGATTGCGGCCCGCCGCATAGATCTCGGCACGCAGGGTCCCGAAAAGACGATCAGCCATTCGATAAGGGTCAAGAACGATGGCAAGTCCGAGCTTAAGATCGAAGACGTGGTGCCTGGCTGAGGATGCACCACCGTGGACTTCCCGAAAGTCCTCCCGCCTGGTAAGGCGGGCAACATAAAAGTTAAGGTCGAAACCGGCAAGAATCTCGGCGAGCACACGAAGATGGTTACGATAAAGACCAACGACCCGAAACAGCCCAGCATCGTCGTTAACCTCGTCTTCAATGTGAAAGGTTCATAAGCGGCGCGTCTTATGGCTCAAATGAAAGTCGTGTACGAAGAACTGCTCTCCGAGGTCGGGCGCTCCTTGCAGCCGAACGCCATACGCAAGCTGACACAGATGCTCGGCCGCAAGGATATGATCTCGCTCGCCGCGGGGGCCCCGGCCGCCGAGACGTTCCCGGTCGAGGAGCTTGCCGATATAGCCGCGAGGGTCATCCGCGAGCGCGGCCGGTTCGCGTTGCAGTACGGCCCGACCCGCGGCCAGAGCGGGCTTGTCGAAAAAGTAGCCGCGATATTGCGGGCGCGGGGCCTTGTTTCGGCCGATCCGTCGGAGATCGTCGTCACGACCGGCTCGCAGCAGGGCCTCGACCTCGCCGCGCGGGTCGTGCTCGATCCGGGCGACGTCGCGATAGTCGAGCTGCCGAGCTACATCGGCGGGCTGATAGCGCTGCACAACTCGCGCGCCGACATAGTCGGGGTCCGGCAGGACGAGGGCGGCATCCGCATGGATGATCTGCGCGAGAAGATCGAGCGTGTCCGCGCCAGCGGCCGCCGCGTCAAATGCATCTACACGATCCCGAACTTTCAAAACCCTTCGGGCGTCACGCTTGCGATGGAGCGCCGCCGCGAGCTCGTCTACATAGCCGACGAAGAGGACTTGCTGATAATAGAAGACGACGCTTATTTCGACCTGTATTTCGAAGAGGCGTCGAGGCTCGTTCCGCTCGCGGCGCTCAGGCCCGAGCGCGTGATATACCTGGGGTCATTTTCAAAGGTGCTTGCGCCGGGTCTGCGCCTCGCCTACGTGCGCGCGCCCGAAGAGCTTGCCTTTAAGATCGAGATCGCCAAAGAAGGGGCGGACCTCTCTTCAAGCGTGCTCGATCAAGCGATTGCCGTCGAGGCGTTGCGGTCGGGGCTTGTCGAAGATAGGCTCCCCGGACTGCGCAAGTTTTATAAAGAGCGCTGCCAGGCCATGACGGGCGCGCTCGATGAGTACGCCCCCGCCGGGTCCAGGTGGACCAGGCCGGTCGGGGGGTTCTTTATTCTGTTGGAGCTGCCCGGTGGGCGCGACGCCGGCGAAGCGTTACCGCATGCTATAGAAAACGGCGTCGCTTATGTGCCGGGCCAGCCCTTCTTCGTTGACGGCAGCGGGGCGAATACGCTGCGGCTCGCATACTCGAAAGAGTCACCGGAAAAGATAGTCGAAGGCATACGAAGGATGTGCGGCGTGCTCGGACGCTGATCGATGACACTCGGTGTTAGGTGTAGCGGTCATTACTTGTCACCGCTTTTCGCCCGCTCGGTCAATATAAAGTAAATCGCCTGCATTAATTCCATCATTATGGCTTAATCGCCTTACCCTTTGGGCACCGCCCTCCCGGTCCGCAATACCAATTTTCTTTGAATCTCTATAACCAGTAAGTCGAAAAGGGAATAGGGCGCGCTGTGGTACACGAGTTGAATATAGAAAAGACGCCCCCGCGATATTTAATAATCTGATACGGGCCGATAGCAATTCTGTCGCACCCCCTTATGCCCCGGCCCTTTTCGGAATGCCCCCATGCTCTTCCGAAACCCCCACGCCGCAACGCTGCTGGTTGAACCAAATGCATGGCTATCTCATTGGTAGCGTTGCGGCGTTAATCCAAACATTAACTAGAAGCCGCCGCGAAGACTATAGCGCGCGAGGCCCATGCCCCCAGGCAAGCACTCGCGCCCGTCTTTGCGGCGGTCCTTTTTTTTATGGGACTCTATTTTTTACGGCGCTCTCGTGACTTGAGGGCGCGCGCGTGACGGCCGTCACTACCAACCCCTTGTTCGTGGAAAGCAACACCAGCTCGCCCGAAAAGACCGGCTCGGCCACTATCTCGTATTCTCGCTCAAGCTGATAAAGGTTCACGCGCCGCCCGTCGGAGTTGAGGAAGACCGCGACGTAATCGCCCCTGAGCGGCGCGATCATCGCGGCATCCCCGTTGACTACGGGGTCGGCAGTGATGCGGTTTTCGAGCCGGCGCTTCCACACCCGGTCGCCGTTGGAGAGCGAAAGCGCGTAGATGAAATTATCGAAAGAGGCGGCGAGCAACCGATCGCCGACAATCACGGGCGACGCTTCAATGGCGGCCCCGGTGCGCGAGCGCCAGCGCAATTTGAAGCTCTTGCGGTCGAGCGCATAGACGTAACCGTCGCCCGATCCGAAATAGACGGCCCCCTCGTCAATCGCCGGCCGCCCGGTTATCGCCCCGCCGGTCTGATACTTGTACATAAGCTGGCCGCGCTCCGGCTCCACTATTCGCAGCCCGCCGTCGTCGCTGCCAAAATAGACCGCGCCCTCGGTCACAAGCGCGCGCCCCCGGACTACTGACTGGGTCGGGACTTTCCAGACCTCCCGGCCCTCTTTCGAATCCATGGCGTAGAGCGAGCCATCGGCGCTGCCCGCGTAGATTCGCGCGCCCGCAAGCGTGATGGGCGAGGTGAAGGGGCGCTCGTAATTGCGCTCCCAGAGCGTGAGCCCCGTCGCCTTGTCGAGCGCGCGCAGCGACGCCCCCGACTCCGTGCCGTCGGCCGCTATCGTTCGCGTCGCCATATAAAGGGCGGATTCATTTGCGACGACCGGCGAAGTTATTATCCCTCCCGGCTCCGCGCTCCACACGAGCGCGCCCGTATCGCGGTCGAGGCAGAACAGTTTTCCGCCGACCAGCGGCAGGTATATGCGCGACCCGTCGAGCGTCGGGCGGATGGTCGTCGCCTCGTCGGTCAGGTGCTGCCACACGCGCTTGAGAGGCAGCGCCAGCCGCGAAGTGGAGACGGCGCCCGCTTCGGCTCGCGGGGGCTTCTCCGCCTGCTTCGGGGCGGAGGGCGCGTCCTGGCGCGCGGCGGCCACCGTGGCCGCGAGCATCGTTGCGAGCAGAAGAAGAACAGTCTTACGCATTAAAGTATTCCGTTAAACATTCTATTTCCGCGACGGCTCGCGCGTCAAAGATGAGCGGCGGCCACCCTAGCCCTTCAGCGGCCAGATCATCGGGATCAGCAGCATTGCAATCATGAATATAATGATCGTCAATAGCGCCCCGACTTTGAAGAAGTCTATAAAGCGGTACCTGCCGGGTCCATAGACGAGCACGCACGAAGGTTCGAGCGGGGTGAGGTAGGAGCAGCTTGCCGCGACGGCAATCATCATGGCGAAAGTTCTCGGATTCAATTGCAACGTAGGTCGCCGTCTCGATTGCTACGGGCAGCAGGACGAGCGCGGCGGCCTGGTTCGACATGGGCTGCGTCAGCAGCACCGTCAGCAGGAAGAAGGCGCCAAGTATCACTTCGGGCCCGTAATGGCCGGCGTAGCTTACTATGTTCTGCGCGAGAAAACTCGCCGCGCCGGTCTTCTCCATCGCGGTGCCGAAGGCTATCATCGCGCCGATCAGAACCAGTATGCGCCATTCGACGGCGTTGTATGCCTCTTCGGGAGTTATCACCCGCGTCAAGAACATGATGAGCGTGCCCACGACCACGGCGGCCGCGAACGGGAGCAGCTTAAATGTGCCGAGCGCTATAGCTATCGCAAAGATCGCCACGGCGTACTTCGCCTTCGGCGAGCGAGACTTAAGCTCGGAGATGTCGCTCAGAATGCTGAAGTGGTCTTCGGAGGCGAGGCGCCGCACCCCGTCGGGGGTGCCCTGTAAGAGCAGCACGTCGCCGATCTTGAGCGGGATGCTCGACAGCTTCGAGTGCAGGGTATGTCCGCGTCGATTTATGGCCAGCACCGTCAGGTCGTAATGCTCGCGAAAGCGCAGCTCGTTGAGCGTCCTGCCGCGCACGTCCGAGCCCGGCATCACCATCGCTTCGATAAACTGGAGGGTGCCGTCGCCGCTTGTCTCTTCGGGCAGCTTGAAGTCGGGCTTGATATCGAGGCCCGCGGTGTCTTTAACGCGCAGTATGTCTTCGGCCCGCGCCTGCACCAGCAAAACGTCCCCGGGCCGGAGGACTTCCTGCGCGTGCGGCACGATCTTTCGCTCGCCCTCGCGGATGATCGCGAGCAGCGTCAAATCCATGTCCCTGCCCAGCCTCGCATCTCTTAGCGTCTTGCCCGCGAGCGGGGAGTTGTCCAGCACGACAAGCTCGGTCATGTAGTCGCGGAGGTGATACTCCTCCTCGATGTTCTCTTCGGGTTTGTCGGGAAGAAGCTTCATGCCGATGGTGAACATGTATAGCAGTCCGAAAATCGCTACGGGGATGCCGACCGGCGCGAGCTCGAACATGCCCATCGGCGCCATGCCGCGCGTCGTCATAAGACCGCTTATGACGATGTTGGTCGAGGTCGATATCAGCGTGACGCTGCTTGTCAGGATGGAGGCGAACGCGAGCGGCATCAAAAGCTTGGACGGAGACATGCGCGCGCGCCGGGCGAGCCCGATGACTGCCGGTACGAATACGGCGGTGGCGGCCGTGTTGCTTATGAAAGCCGAAAGAAATGAGACGGCTAGCATTATAAATACCGCGAGCCGGAACGGGTTGGTCCCCGCGTAACTTTGCAGCCTCCGGCCCATCGTGTCGACTATGCCCGTTCTCACGAGCGCCTCGGTCATCACAAACAGCCCGGCTATCATGACGACCGTGTCGCTGCCGAAGCCGGCGAACGCGTCGTCCGGCTTGATCGTGCCCGTGACGAGCAGCAGCGAAAGCACCGCAAGCGCAACTACGTCGAGCGGGATGAACTCCAGCGAAAAAAGGACTATTGCGACGACGAGCAGTATAAGAACGAGCGCTATTTGCATAGCCTGTTCGTTTCCTCGCGCGAATTGATCATTGCCGGTTGCGAATAAAGGGTCATGCCACGGCCGAACTGGCGCTCAGGTCGGAGAGCACGCCGGTCAGGTCGTCGAATTCTATCGGCTTTGTAAGATAGCCATTGGCCCCGGCCTCGACGGCCGTCTCGGCCTCCTTCACGTCCGCGCCGGTGACAACAAGGATCGGAGTTTGCGATAGCGGGCCGTCCCCGCGAATCATCTCAATCACTTGCTTGCCGTTAATCCCCGGCAAGTCCAGGTTGACTATGATGAGGTCGGGCTGCTCGTCGTGCGCGCGAGTGAGGCCGGATTCGCCGTCGTGGGCCGAAAGCGTCTCGTACCCTTCGGCGGAAAGCAGGTGGGCCAGGGCATCGCGAGAATACTCATCGTCTTCGATTACCAGTATCTTCAGTTTATTTTTATTACTCATATTGAATCCAATCACTCTATTCTTCCGAATAGACATAGTGCAATGATTATGCCAGAGAGTTCTAAGTCTATAGACAGGTCAATCGCGGCTCAAGCGATGGTTTTATAAGAATAAAGGGGAATAGGCAAGGGGCAGCGACCAGGGCTGCCCCTGCTGATTCAATTCTTATAGGCCGTTGCGGGGCTACTTGCCCTGGCGCGCGACGCTTCTCTTTTCGTCCGCGCTTTCGGTCGCGGCATCCGTTTCCGTCGTCTCCGTATCGGGCGCGCCGCCCATGCGGACGACCTGTTTTATATCCTTATTTGTGGCGCTGCGCGTAAGCATGCACATGCCCATCGAGCTTACCGCCATCCCGATCAGATTCCTGCGCGCCGCCCCGTAGGTGGCAAGCGCGCCTCCGGCCAATCCTACAAGCAGCCGCGCCGTCGGCGACCAGTTCTCTTGAAATAACTCAAAGCGTGCGCCCGGCCGGCGCGACCCGCCCTGAAGGTCAGGAATATTCCCCGACTCTTCATGAACCTCCAGCAGGTTCTCTATTCCCTGCACGCCGCGCACCGACGATACGCATTTGAGCAGAGCCTTGAGTTCGCTCCTGAGAACAGGCCCGGCGAGCGTGACGCGTCCGAGCCTTGCCGTCACCTCTATCGCGCCGGGATGAGAAACCACGCGGCCCATCTTTGACCGCACTCGCTCGATCAATATGCCATCCGGCACGTCCTCTTTGGAAAACAGGGAGGTTACCTGCGAGACGACCCCACGCGTCCGGTTCCTCGCATCGCGCGAGGTCATGCTGAGCGCATCCCCCGTCTTATGAACGCACCGGAACATCTTATCGCGCGCGAGGGCCCGGCGGCGGCTCCCCTTGTCAGGGTCGAGCAAGTACATCAGGCCCGCCCCGATGCCTATGCCGCCCAACAATCCCAGATTCGTTTTCATACTTATTCTCCCTTCTTCTCTACGCGGAACTTCCTGTCGTAGTTATAACCGCGCTCGTAACCCCGGTGGAACGCCGGTTCCTTGCACAGGTCGCCGTAACAACTGCTAATGAACTCGGCCGCCTCGTCATACGTCTTGCCGCGCGCGCCGGGGCGTAAAGCCGATTCAAAACCCTTCCTGTAAATCGGCTCGTCACTCTTGAAATCGCCCCCCTGTTCGTTATAGTCCAGCTCTTCGACGTCGCGGATTCCAACCCACCAGTCCTCGCGCGCCGCGTCGAGCGTCTCGGCCCCCGCGTCGCACATTACCTTTTGGGCGGCCTCGGCCTGGGCGTCGTCTTCGGCGAGCACGACGACTACCGAATGGCCTTGCCTGAGCGCGTCCTCGTACAGGTACAACTCATCGCGCGGGATGCCCTCGTCCATCTCGTCTTCGAGGGCATGTCCGGATGCCGCGCCCAGGGCGGCCCCGCCCGCGCCCAGCAACGCCGCGCCGATTACGCCGGTGGCAAATACCAGCCCGACGCCCGGCACAAGAAGACTTGCGAGCGCCGTGCCTGCCATCATGCCGGAAGAAGCGCCCAGCGCCGCGCCGACGACCCCGCCGAGCGTCTTGCCCATGCCGGGCTGCTCGGTCTCCGTCGTCGCCACGGCCTCGAGTTTTTGCGGGCTTTCGCCGGGCGTCAAAAGCGACACCCTCTCTTCGCCCAGACCCATTGATCTCAATTGCTCGATTGCGCGTTCAGCCTGCTCGCGCGATCCGAAGATTCCGACTGTGCTTTCCATGTGATCACTCCCGTCTTCGCGGCCGTTTATCCGGTGTAAGACTCCGGTACGCCGCCGGGGCAGATTATGCCCCAAATGGTTGCTTTTAGTTCATCCACAAGGATAGAGACTACCCCCGTTCTATAAGTGGCAAGATCGATGCCAATCCGAGCTTTTCGAGTCAGGCGGTTGCCGCCGGGAACCGCGCGAAGTAGAATCTCCCGACATTGCACACGTATAATTGCAGACGAGCCGTTCGAGGGTTAGGCGATAAGTAGGGGGCTATGGTTATTCTGCGGCGCTGGATTGCTTTCTTGTCGGTGCTTGCTTTTGCGCAGGCAGCCGAAGCAAGCCCTGCGGCCTCCAACTGGCGGCCAATCACCGCCGAAGACCTGAAACTTACGGCCGCGACAATCGGCGACCCGGACGCCGACGCGGCGATACTATTCCGCGAAGGACATCTCAACGATAACGGCCCGGACCCGACGAACCTCAGGGTCTATATACGGATCAAAGTCTTTAACGAGCGCGGGCGGCGTTATACGGACGTTCAGCTCCCGTATCGCGCCGAGCTTGGGCGCATAAGCGACGTGACGGCCAGGACCATCAGACCCGACGGCTCGATTGTCGAGGTGGGTGACCGCGACATCTTTGACGTCGTCTTGTTGAAGACGGTCAACACGGTCTGGCGGGCGAAGGTCTTCTCTATGCCCGCGGTCGCGCCTGGCTCGATAATCGAGTATCGTTACCGCCACACCTACACGCGCGGGTTCAGGTATTTTCAGCTCGATTTGCAGTCGGAGCTCTTTACAAAAGAGCTGCGCTACAGCATACAGCCGCAGGCCGCCTCGCGGCTCGACGTGCGATGGGCGAGGTTTAACACGCCGCCCAACTCCAAACAATTCGACGCCAACTGGGACGGCACGTTTGATATTAAGGCGGAGAACATCCCGCCGTTTCGCCGCGAGCCGCTCATGCCGCCCGAGCTTGCGGTGAAGATGTGGGGCTGGGTCTATTACTCGAACGAGATGCGCGTGGAGATTGATAAGTACTGGCGCGATTATGCGCAGCGCATGCACGAGCGCGTAAACGACGAGACGACCCCGACGCGCGACGTGCGCCGCGCCGTCGAGGTGATAACGCTTTCGACCGAAGGGCAGCGCGACACTATCAAGCGGATATACGACTACGTGCAGAAGGAGATATTCAACGTCGGGGCGAAAGAGAGCGAGGGGGATTTTCAGACCTGGGCCACTCTAAAAAAGAGCGATTCACCGGAAGAGGTTATACGCCGCCGCTACGGGACCCCGCGCGAAATAAACCGTCTTTTTGTGGCGATGCTGCGGGCCGCCGGGTTCGACGCGCGCGTGGCCGAGCTTACCACGCGGGACGAGAATTTTTTTAAACGCTCGTTCCCCGACTCGTTTCAGCTAAACGGCGAGATAACCGCCCTCATATCGCGCGACGGCCCGGTGCAGTTTTTTGACCCGGGCACGCCGCATTGCCCCCTGGGCGTGCTTTCGTGGGAGAAGGAGGCCGTTACCGCGCTTATTTATGGCAAGCGAGATTGGAGCTTCGCCGATACCCCCCTCACCGATGCGGCGCGCAACTCGCAGGAGAGGACCACGGCGGTCACCTTATCGCCCGACGGAAAGGTTGAGGCGCGGGTAGAGATGAAAGCATCCGGGCAGCTCGCGATAGGGCTGCGCAACCGTTCGATAGACCCTAACTCCGACGTGCATCACAAGGATATTGTAGCCGGCGTGCGCCGGGTCTTGCCCGAAGCGGTCATCAATGCTTCGGGGGTGGCCCTGTCGAACCTGACCGATTCGCGCGAGCCTTTTAAGGCTTCATATAATTTCAGCGTGTCGCAGTTTGCGACCCGCACCGAGAAGCGGCTGCTCATAAAGCCGGCGCTGCTCAATCACCCGGACGAGAGCCTGCTCAAAGAGCCGAGGCGCACCAACAGCGTCTATTTTCAGTATCCGTGGTCGGAGATTGAGCGCGTCGAGATCGAGACGCCCGCGGGGTACGAAGTCGAGCAATTGCCCGAGGCCGTGCGCATAGATATAGGCGCGGCGAGTTACGAGGCCAGTTTCAAACTAGAAGCCAGTCGAGTCGTCTATGAGCGCCGCATGACGGTCAACGGGATCTTTTTTCCGGCCGAACAGTACCAGACGCTCAAAGGCTTTTTTGACCGCGTACACCAATCCGACCGCACGGCGATCTCCTTCAAACAGCGGTAATCCCGGCGCTCGAAGGCCCGAAGAGATTGTTGGGTTTATGGTTTAAGGGCGGATCAGAACTGCTTCGTTGATCCGCTATCGTGCTGTAGGATAGTGACTTGCGGCAAGACCAGGTCGCCCGTAAAGCCGGTGCCGGCCCAGCGCCGCTCGGCGAAAGCGCAACCTACCTGAAAGCAGACCCTGGCAAGTTCCTTGTAAGGCTGGCCATAATCGATTTCGCAATCATTAACGCAAACTGCCAGCGGAGTTCCTTCCGGTTCAACTTTCAGTTTTCTGATTACCATATATTTGATCCCTTAAGATCTATGACGTAAAAAGAGCCTTCTTTTATCCAAACCGGTCGGGCCGGTGATTTTTAGACCGCGCGGGGGCCAAAAAGGTTGCCACCCGCTATAATGAAACGGGCAATAATAGAAGCGGCTTGAGCAATCGAGCCAGGGTTCTCTAGAATACTGAATCTACTTAATAACGATTTCATAAAGGGTTTGCGATCAAATGCTCAGGCGAGTCATTCATAATTGGGAGCTAAAGCTTTCTCAAAAGGACAAGAACCGGATCGTAAGGCCGTTCGATTGGGGGATAGAACACCTCGGCCAGGCTTTCGCGCAATCGGACGACTCTCACGGCAACGCTTTTCATTACGGCGGCGAGCGCAGGGACGAGCGCGCGATAATTACCGACTTTAACGAGCGAGTGATCGTCGACAGCCATCACTTCTTTGCCGCGCCGCCCGTATCGGACTTCTCGCTCGAAGGCGAGTCGCTGAAGTTTACGAGCACCGTCCGCACGCCTTATGAGGAGAACAACACCGCGTACGGCCGTTACTTCCCGGCCTCGTCGCGCGAGGGCGGCGAGCGCAAGGACGAAGTCGCGCGCGCGCGCGGGAGGGCAGTGGTCGTGCTGCCCCACTGGAACGCAAAGCCGCAGGAGCACGCGGGGCTCTGCCGCATAGTGAGCCGCGCCGGCATCGCGGCCCTCAGACTGACCTTGCCTTATCACGAGCAGCGAACGCCTCCGGGTTTCGAGCGGGCCGATTGCATGGTGAGCGCCAACGTCGGGATGACGCTTCAATCCATGCGCCAGGCCGTGCTCGACACCCGCTCGGCAATAGACTGGCTCGAGTCGCGCGGCTATGATCGCATAGGGATAATCGGCACAAGCATCGGCTCCTGCATCGGCTTCCTGGCTTTCATACACGAGCCGCGACTGCGCACGGGCGTCTATAATCACGTATCAAGTTATTTCGGCGACGTGGTGTGGCGAGGCATAACGACCGCGCACGTCCGAAAGGGGCTCGAACAGGAGTTGACGCGCGAAGAGGTTCGCCAGGTCTGGCTATCGATCAGCCCGAACGCATATATACACCGGCTCAAAGACGACCGGCGCCGCGCGCTGCTGATATCGGGCCGTTACGATCTTTCATTCACGCCTGACCTGTCGCAATTATTGTTCGAGGAATGCGACCGGCAGGGAGTCCCGCTCGACCGAAAGTTAATACCCTGCGGTCATTACACTCTCGGGCGCGCGCCGTTCAGGTATTATGTGGGATACCTGATCGTGAGCTACCTGCTCAGACAGCTCAAGTGACGAGAGACGACCGCAGTCTTGATAATTGGAGGTGGATAGCATGCAGATTAATTCTCGCCTCGGCCGCGTGCTCTTTGCAGCGGCGGCGGTCTTAGCGTTAACCACAACGGGCCTGGCCCGGCAGGCGGCCGAGACTGTCGCCTCAGAGCTTTTCGACGTGAAGCAGGTGGTCCCGGGCGTGTGGGCGCTCGTCGTCAAGCGCAACACGAGCGGCGCCGTGTCGAACGCCGCCTTTATCGAGATAGGCGATAAGGTCATGGTGATAGACTCGCACCTGACGCCGCGCGCCGCGCGCGAGGCCGCGCGAATAATAGCCGCCGTCACAAACAAGAAGCCCGTGCGCCTGCTAGTCAACACGCACTGGCACCCCGACCATGTTCAGGGCAATTCCACTTACTCGGCGACCTTTCCCGGCGTGATCGACATAGTCTCGCACGTGAATACGCGCCGCGACATAGCTTTGCTGGGCACGCCGCTGCTCAAGGACCAGAAGGTGCAGTTGCCAAAACAGATCGCCGCCTGGAGATCGCAACTGGCGACGGGGCTGGTGGAGGCGCGCCCTATGACCGAGGCGGAAAAGCGGCAGCTTGAGGCGAGGATAAAGGCGAGCGAGACGCTGCTCGAAGATATTCTGAACCTTGAGGTGACGCTGCCGACGTTGACGCTCGACCGTTCGATGGCGCTGCACGCGGGGGATCGCGAAGTCCGCATACTCTATTTCGGCCGCGGCCACACCGAAGGCGACGTGGTCGTCTTCTTGCCGAAAGAGAAAGTGATTATGACGGGCGACTTGCTTACCAACGGCATACCGTTTATGCGCGACGCCTTTCCTCTCGAATGGAGCCAGACTCTGGAGGGGATTGAAAAACTCGACTTTACGCAGGTCATCCCCGGCCATGGCGACGTGCAGCAGGGCAAGGAGCGCTTTGTTATGCTCCGCTCCTTTCTCGACGACCTCATCCCGGCCGTGCGCCGGGCGATAGAGGAGGGCAAGACCGTCGAGCAGGCGAAGGTGTCGGTAAAGTCGGAGCTTGCGCCCAAACACGAAAAGAACTTCCCGCCCGGCTCGTGGAACGGCGGCGCGGAGGCTTCAATAGAGCGCGCCTACTCGCACGTCAAGAACCCGCGCAGGTAGAGAGTCTTGAGCCGCATTTTCGCGCGTGCTAATATGGTTGTGGTTTATATCGGAGGTCTTTGAGACATGCCTATTTATGAATACCAGTGCGAAAAGTGCGGCTCCCGCATTGAGGCATTGCAAAAGGTGACGGACGCGCCGCTCAAACGCTGCCCGAAGTGCAAAGGCAAGCTCGAAAAGACCGTCTCGCGCACGAGCTTTCAACTTAAAGGCGGCGGCTGGTATGCGACGGATTATTCCAGCAAACCGTCTTCGACAAAGCCTGAAAAGAGCGAAACCACGAAGAGCGACACAAAGAAGCCTGACCCCGCACCCTCGACCGACAGCAAATAAGACCGTCATTTTTCACCATACGTTTGTGCCACTCTTCGCATTTTGTTCACCCCCCTCGAACTCGGGCCGGCTTCAGGAGCCGGCCGGTCAGTTTTCCCCCACGTCCTGGACGCGATCTGTACCAGGCGCGCAAGTTTGATGGCCCCGCCCGTTCTCAAAACGGATGAACGGGCCGCGTAAAACAACCCCCGATAAGCGCCCGGCATCTTAATTAACGAATGCGGCAAACCATCTCGTATGCCGGTTCGTATTAGTCAGAGAGAAAGGAGTTTATGATGGCTAGCTTCCGGGACCCTGCAAGAACGTTCGCCCCTATGGAAGTCATCGAGCGGCTCCTTGAGATAGCAGATCATTACGGGCACGCACCGGTGCTATATCTTTCATCGAGCGGCGATTTAACCACGTATCTCGATTCCCTGGGATTCGACGTTTATAGTTTAACCACGAATACAGAGGCGGCGTTCGACGCTTCCGGCTCTACCGTGCTTGTCTTACCCAACGGCAGCAGGTCGCACGAGAGCGCCACGGCCCATTAAGACCCGATAAGAGATTAGTAAAAGCGAGAGGCGAGAAACGGGGAAGTTCCCCACTTCTCGCCTCTCGCTTTTGGCTATAACCTTCCTACCCTCGCTTGTGGCTTTTCCTTGTATCGGAGGTGGCGGCTTGTGATTCGAGCAGGTCGCTTCGGAGCAGCTCGGCCAGGCGCACGTCGCCGCTCGTCACCACCTTGCGATTGGTCACCGTGGCCCGCCCAAAGACCGGGAGCGGGGCGAGCCGGCCCGCGTTCCGGGCTCGGAGCGCCGTGCGGTAGCGCGACTCGCGCGGGTTTATCTCGTAGGCTGCGCGAAAATGCTCCTGCGCGAGCAACAGGTTCTCTTCGCGCAGGTATATGAGCCCGAGGTGATAGAGCGCCGCGTCAAACTTCGGGTCCAGCTCCACGCAGCGGCGCAGATGGCGAACCGCGACTTCCGTCCTGCCGTGCTCGAGATAAGCTCGCCCGACGAGATAGTACATCTCGGGCGTGGGCTTCAGCCGGAGCGCGCGCTTCAAGTGAGTGAGCGCTTCGTCGAGCTTGCCCTCGCTTACCAGTATGCGGCCGAGCCCGTAGTGCGCCGTAAAAGAGTTCTTCTTTATCTTAAGCGCGCGGCCCAGGTGCAGCTTTGCAGATTCAAGCTCGCCGTCGTCGCCGCATATGACCCCGAGCATCAGCAGCGCCATGTAGTTGTCCTGCTCTCTTTCGACCGCGCGTTCGAGATAAGCGCGGGCGAGCACGGGCTTGTTGATGCTGAAAAAGTGCTCGCCGACGAAAAAGGCGAGCGCCGCGTTCGAGGGGTCGAGCACGAGCGCTTTCTCGAAATACCGTATCCCGCGTTTGGCGTTGCCCTCGACGAATAGATCTGCGCCGGTGTTGAGCAGCCGGGCGAACAGGTCGGGGTTGTCGCCGGTAAAATTATCGAGCATGCGCTCAAGCCGCTTTTCGAGCCTCTCCTGTTCGCTGATCTCCTCGTAGTGCTCGGCCAGGCGGTCCCGCCAGAGTGTTTCGAGTTCGCCGCCTTCGACCGCCCCGCGCTCTAGCAGGTGCTCGACCAGCGCGTCGAGCATGGCATGATCGTATAGGCCGCTGGTCGCCTGGCGGTGGACGAGTTCGAGCACTATCTGGAGCCGCTCGTGCGCCCGCGAGACCTGGGTTTCAAGCATGCTTATGCGCTCCAGCAGATGCTCCTCTATGGTGGGCTTTAGCAGGCTCTCGACGCCGCCATAGGCCGCGGCCGTGGGCGTGCCGGTGATGACCATCAGCTTCATGCCGCAGGCCGAGCATGTGTCGCGGTCGTACGAATTAGGTAGAGTGCATTGCTGGCAGAGTATCATCTCTATCCGGCCCCCAGTCGGTGGCTTAAATCAGCCTGCCGCCTTGAAAGTGGCTCCGGGGGCTGCTTTCAAGGCTTTAACCGTCACGCCCGGTTCAATACTTATAAAATCCCTTGCCCGTCTTACGACCCAGCCACCCCGCGTCAACGTACTTTTTCAACAGCGGACACGGCCTGTACTTCGGGTCGTTGAAGCCATCATATAACACATTCATAATCGCGAGGCAAACATCAAGCCCTATGAAGTCGGCAAGCTGTAGCGGCCCCATGGGGTGATTCATCCCCAGCTTCATCACCTCGTCTATCGCGTCGGGCGAGCCCACGCCCTCGTAAAGCGCGAAGATCGCTTCGTTGATCATGGGCATAAGCACGCGGTTGGAGACAAAGCCCGGCGCGTCATTCACCTCGACGGCGGTCTTGCCCATAGTCTCGGCCAGCCGCGCGCGTCGCCTCGTACGTGGAATCAGAGGTCGCGATGCCGCGTATTATCTCTACGAGCTTCATGACCGGGACGGGATTCATAAAGTGCATGCCGATGAAGCGGTCGGGCCGCGAAGTGACGGCCGCGAGCTTCGTGATAGAGATGGAGCTGGTGTTGCTTGCGAGAATCACCTCGTCACGCGCAAGCTCGTCGAGCTGCCTGAACAGGCTCGACTTCGCGGCAAGCTCTTCCGTGATCGCCTCGACTATAAAATCCGCCCGGCCGAGGTCGGACAGCTCGGTCGTCGTCCGTATGCGCGCGACGATCTCCTGCTTTTCGTCGGCCGCGAGTCGCTGCTTGTCGACGTCGCGCTGAAGGCTCTTGTCTATGGCGGAAAGAGCGCGGTCCAGGAACTCCTGCTTCACGTCGCACAGCACCACGTCAAAGTTCGCGCGCGCGGCTACCTGGGCGATCCCATTACCCATCGTGCCCGATCCCACCACGCCAAATGTCTTTATCACGTCAGCCTCCGTCAGTTTTGCGATGACCGCTCGCTGATTATATCCCACGCGCGCCCTTTTGCCCGACATTTGATCAGCGCGGCAGGTTGGCGCGCTCCATCCTTTGCAAATAGTCTTCGACATCCTTACGGTCGGCGACGTCGGGCCGCGCCACTTCGAGGTATTTTCTGAACTCCGCGATGGCCTGCTGCGGCTGCTTCAACTCCTCGTATGTGCGGGCGAGGTTTACGTGTATTGGGGCGAACCATTCGGGGACGTTCTCCTGGGTGCGCTTGAACATGGCGAGCGACTCGTCGAATCGCCGCGTCCTGAAATAGAGGTCCGCCACGGCATGCCACGCGACAGGGCGCGGCGCTATCTCCATCGACCTGGTCATATGTTCCTCGGCGCGAGCGATGTCGGCGGCGCGCCCTTCGCGGCTGCCCCCGGCTTCGGCGCGTTTCATGTAGAGCTGTCCCAGGTTAAGGTGTATGGTCGCAATCTCTTTCATGACCGCGGGACGCGGCTCCAATCGTTGAAGCGCGGTCTCCATCTTTTCTATCGCCTCGTTTGACCTGCCGAGCCGGGTCGCGACATAACTCGACGTGAGGTGCGCGATGGGGCTATCAGGACCAATGCTGAGCGCCGCATCGGCTTCGGCCTCCCCTTCTTTGGCCCAGCCCGCGTCCATATACGCGCGGGCAAGGGCCGCGCGGGCCGAGGGCGAATCGGGCGCGACGGCCACGTTGTTCTTATAGACCGTCAGGCTATCTCGCCACGAGCGATTATGAAGATAGTGCGAGACGCCCCATACGGCGACCAGCAGGATCGAGGCAACGGCGGCAGTCGTCCTGCTTCTCCAGATCGCGCCCCGGCCTTCGGCCAGCCAGCTTACGGCGAGCGCGACCGCAAGACAGAAACCGACCGAAGGCAGATAAAGGTAGCGCTCCTGGACGAGGTATTCGGGGTCGAACTGGCGTATGCCGTACAGCGCGGGCGCGAGCATCGCGATAAACCAGAACGCCGCAAACTTCAGCATGCGCGAACGGGAAAACCATACGCCCGCCGCGAGAGCGGCTAGCAGCGCGAGCGGCGCGATAAACGCGAGGCTCAGCGGAGTTTCGACGACCGCGGTGTAGTGCTGATAGCTGTAGCCGGTGGGGACTACGAGCAGCTTCAAGGTATTTTGCGATGGCGAGCGGCGCGGTCAGAAACGTCTGAACCAGCGAGTGACGCGCGGCCGCCTCGGGCAGCAGCGTCTCAAGCGCGTTGTACCTCATAAATAGGTAGACGAGAGTGGGGGCCAGAAACAACGCCGGGCGCTTTAAGGCCGTCAGAAACGGCCTGCGGCCTCGCGCTGAATCCGCGAAGTGAAAATACTCCGTGTAAGCGAGGACGGGCAGCAAACCGATCGCGGTCTCTTTGTTCAGCAGGGCGACCATATATAGCAGCAGCGAAACAGTGGCGAGCGGCTTGCTGTTCGTCTTGCGATAACGAAGGTATGCGTAGTATGACGCAAGCAGGAAGAGCGCCAGCAGCAGCTCTGTCGCGCCCGATAGCCACGCGATGGCTTCGGCGTGGACAGGGTGAGCGGCGAAAAACGCAGCGGTTAAGAGCGCGATCCATCGGCACCCGTTCAGCTCCGAGAGCACCGCAAAGACCAGAAGAGTGACCCCCGCATGCAGCAGCAGGTTTACGAGGTGCCAGCCCCAGGCGGCTTGCCCGAACAGGGCATGGTTGATCGTAAAGAGCACGTTTAGAAACGGCCGGTAGTAAGGGCTCACGGCGAAGTTGATGTCTTCGGCCGCGAACGACCACACGCTGGTCGTAAAGGCCCGCGGCAGGTTGCTGAAACTCTTTACGTACTCGTTGCGGAGTATCTGCAAAGAATCATCCGCGGCAAATCCGTTCCACAGGGTATTAATCGATACGATGATCGCGATAGCGATTGGCACGAACGCGTACGCGGCGTGGAAGGTCCGCGCCGGAGCTTGCTCGTGTGACGCGGCCTTTTGCCCCGGCTCGGCCTCGGCGAGCGCGGGGGCGGTCCTGCGCGCCGCCTGCGCCGGACGGGTTTGATTCGGCGAATTACTTTTTTTTGGCATGGTTTTGAAAGAAGCTCATAAACTGCGTTCGATCCGACGCACCGTGCGTATCTATAAGAGTGACGGGGCTCAGCCGGGTAAGAATAGATTCTAAGCAAGGCGCGGTTAACGGCGCAAGATTGCCCGGGCCCGGCGACCTTTACGCCGGTTGAACTATCTGGCGGGCGGGCTCGTAAGTAGCGCTTGAGTGATGCATTGATGGTTCGGGCTTCGTCAGTCAATTGTTGCTGATTGGCTTATTAAGAAAGAAACGGGAGAAGAATCTTTATGAAGAGAGTCGCTTTTCTATCGCTTATGCTAGCGCTCGCAATCAGTGCGAGCGTTAACGGGATTTCGGCACGCCCGACCGCGCAGGCCGGCGCAAACCTGCTTCAACTGCTTCCTGACGGCAGCGGCGTCGCCATAGTCGATGTTCAAAAGATAGCCGGGAGCAGCCTCTGGGCAATGCTCGCGTCTCAGGACTCAATCAAGAAGGGTATAGGTGACGTGCAGGCTGAACTGACGAAGGTCGGCATAAGCCTTTCCGACATCGAGACGGCGGCGGTCTCGTTCTCGCTTTCAGGCGGGGAGCCGACCGTAATAGTGACGGGCTCGTTCAATCAGGAGAAGATACTTGCCCACCTGCGCGAAAAGGATAACGTCAAAGTTACGGCCGACAGCTACAAGGGGACTCAAATCTTCAACATCGGCCCGGCCAACAAGCCGAGTGACGGCGCGTTTTCATTCTATGACGCGCGAACCGTGGTGGCCGGGTCGGTCGCCAGCGTGCGCGCGGCGATAGACGTAAAGTCGGGATCAAGGCCGAGCATGGCGCAGAACTCAAAGCTCTCGGCGGCGCTGGCGTCGAACGCGCCGGCCGCGGTCAGTTTCGCGTTTGATATGCCGGCCGGCGCCATCGGGGCGAAGGCGGGAGGCTCCTCTTTACCGATACCCGATTTTTCAAACGTCAAGATGATATTCGGGACCGTGGACGTGACGACGGGCATCGACATAAACGCAACGCTGCGCACGGAAAAGGCGGAGCAGGCGCAGGAGATGGTCACCAGGCTCAACGCGCTGCTCGACATGGGCAGGGCTTTCCTGGGCTCCATGACCGGCGACCCGAAGATGGCGGGAATTGCTCAGGCGCTCAAGAGCGTGAGCATAAGCGGCAGCGATGTTGACGTGAAGATAGCGGGCAATATCTCCGGCGAGGTCTTGACGCAGCTTATTCGGTAGGCAGACTTCTCGGGAAAGAATAAAGCCGCGGGGGCGGATTGTCTTAATGATGATCCTTGCCTACCGCGGCTTGCTTTTTGCGCGCGCGCCGAGCCCGTCAGCAGCCGTTGGCAATCGTCTGGTTGGGCGCGAGCAGTCTTCTTATTCCGACTATGAGCGTGTCGAACTCGATGGGCTTCGTCGTGGCATAATCGGCGCCGACCTGCATCGCCTCGCTCGCGACAGCGCCGCCGTAAGCCGTGATCGCCATTATAGGTATGCCTTGCAGCGTCGGGTGCTCGCGTAAGATTTTTATCATTTCGATGCCGTTGAGATTCGGCATGTTGATATCGGTTATGATGAGGTCGGGGCGTTCGGCTTCCGCTACTTCAAGACCGATCCGCCCGTCCCCGGCCGTGATAACTGAGTAAGACTCCATCTCTAAGAGCTTGGCCATCATCTCGCGCGTATCGTCGCTATCATCAACAACCAGAATCTTATCCGGCACAATCAGAATCCTCTCTGTAGTTTCGCTTCCACTGCAGCTTTCTACCTAAAGCAAGCGGGGACACTAGCCTGCCGGGAGCTTGAGAAAACGGATAGCCCTCCGACGCCGACCTTAAAAGAGGGCGCGGGAAGCAATAAAGATAAATCAACAATTAAAACGCATCAGGAGGCGGCGATGCAGGGTAGGCGAAGGGGCTTGTGTTGAGATGTTGGGCTCGGTTAGATAAATCGCGGCTGTCGCAGGCTGCGAGCCTTTGCGCTTATTCTCTTCTTTTAAACTCAGCGTCTGCGGTACTGCCGTGCGAGCACTGCTAAGGTTGTCCACTTCGGCTTCCCCCGTACACACAAAGTAGCTCAACCTAAGGGGTGAGGGGATTATATTTGAAAGAGGCTCGACTGTCTATAGAAGGGTGTGTTGCTATCCGGTCTGCTTGCCGCGCGATTTGTACTCGGCCCACAGGCGGCAGACTTTGATCCGATACTCGACAAGATCGCGGCTGACGCGGTAACGGCGGGCGATAGATTCGGCGCCGAGCCCGGCCGCCACCGCGTGCTTTAACGCGAAGTATGGGATCAAGGCGGCGGCGCCCACCGCATAGGCGACCTCTTCCTGGTTCTTGTCGAAATCGCGGAAGCGCACGCCCGTCGTCGTATCCTCGGCCAGCATGAGCTTGGTCGGAGAGTGGCCCAAAATGATGTGGCATATCTCTTCCATCAGGGTCGCGGCCTGCCGCTCGCGGGTGTGATTCGGGTTGAGAAAGACCAGCCGCGAGCCATCCGGGAGCGGGCGGCTCGCCCCACCCGACCAGCCCTTGCCACTGTCGCCGAGCAGGACGCGCCGGCTTTCGTCCGATAGCCCCTCGACCGACTTCAAATCCATAACGCGGATCTTTACATAGGGGGCAAGCTTCCAGGGGTCGAGCGGCTGGTCGACGGGCGTGGCGGCAAACTCTCGGACCTTGAGCGCGATGCGCTCATAGACGCGCCGCTTCGCCGTCGGTGGTAGCATCTCATCGATTGAGTGAACCTGACTCGCGTCGCTATTCATTAGTGTCGGTCTGCGTCGTGTTGCCCTTGTTGGAAAACTGCGTGTAGGCGACTCGGAACAATTCCGCCAGCGCCTTCGCCATGTCCGGGTTGATATTGCGGTCGGCCCGCAGGTGCGCCTCGACTATGCTCGGCGTCGATTCGGTCGGGAAATATATGACCGGCTCGACGTAAGGCTCAGAGCGGAACTCCTTGTCTTCGGCCAGCAGCGTGCCCCTCATCAACCGCTCAAGCGGGATGCCAAGCCACGACGCGAGACGAGCAAGCGTCGCGCTGTCGGGCACCCCTATCCCGTTCTCGATCCTTGAAAGTGTCGAGGCGCTCACATTTATCCTCGTGGCAACCTGACGCAAAGACATCTTTTCATCAAGTCTCTTGCGTTTCACGTACTCACCCAGCTCAACTATGTTCAGCGTAGCTTCTGTCATACCTTAGACCTCTAGCTTCTGTATAACATAACCTGTATCACGCTTGCAACGATTTATTTTATCCTTGAAACAAACCGGAACCTTTGGTACAATGTTTCACGTATGAAACAGCAGGAGGCAAGCGAGATGGCGACGAAGATATTTAAGAGAATTCGATATGGAGCTCGATTTCTGGCAGGGCTATGAATTCTGGTCGTCCCAGCTTGAGGCGCAGATGGACGAGTGGGACGACTTGAAGCCGGCCGGTATGCTGATCGTCGATATTAAGCCGGGCGAGGGAAGCGATGTCCTCCCATTCTGAAGAATTCTGGGACAGTTTTGACGCGCTCTGGCGGCGGATGGAGTTTCTGAGCCGCCGGGTAAAGGATTTGGAAGAGCGGCTCGCTCATATGGAGTCGCCCGCGGGTTATCTCCCGGACGAGGGATTGATTCAAATCACAAAGGAGTAACAGGCAGATGAGCGCAGCAATTGAAGAGTCGGGCCTGGTCATCAACCGCGCAAAGACCATAGCGGCCATGGGGATGGTCGAGCGCGATTACGAAGGGTTCAACGTCGTTTCGCCCGGCGTAAAAAAAGAGAGCTTCCGCGTATGGAAGGACGAGGCCGGGCGCGTGCAGTGCAACTGTCCGCAATTTGAAGAGCGCCGGGGCAGTGATCCGCGCTTCCGCTGCGAGCACATCCTGGCGGTGAAGTTTCACCTTGAGCCGCCCGACCAGGAGCCGGTCGCGGCCCCTGAGCCGGCGCGGGAAAAGCAGCCGCGGTTTAAAAAGGCCAGCGCCGCCGCGGTCGAACCCTTTAACGAAGAGTCTGATGATAATCAGTCAGGAGGTCAGGTAATCACCATGCCGTTTGCTGAAACTCTCAAAGAACTGTCGCAGGCCGTCTCACCCGAGTTAATAAGGCAGCGCGTCGGATGGCGCGACCGCATGGGCCGCGAGCACGAAGTTGATTACGTCGAATGGCACGTGGTCGCGGACCTCCTCGACAAGATTTGTCCCGACTGGTCGCACGAGGTGCTTTCGATCAAGCAGATCGGCGATTATGTCGCCGTGACCGCCTCGATAACGATTCAGGGCGTGACCCGGCAGGGCGTGGGGACCGGCTCGGCTTACGACGAGATGGGGATCAAAAAGGCCGAGCACGACGCGCTGAAGCGGGCCGCGGTCAAGTTCGGCATAGCGCGCGCGCTTTATCGCGGTGAAGAGGAAGAGGCTACGCAGAAGCGCGCGGTCGGCGCAGGCGGCCAAGACCGATTTCCCGCGCGACCCGATGGCAAAGACCATGGCTGACCTGGTGACGCCGAAGCAACTTGTCGCGATTCGCGCCATTGCCAGCGCCCAGGCGATTGACGCCGAGGCCGATTGTCTTGAGATGCTCAAGTGCCGGCCCGAAGAATTATCGCGGCGCGCGGCAAGCGCCTTTATCGATTATCTGAAATCGAAGCCGGCGGGCGCCGAAGAGATACGCCACGCCGGTTAAGCGGCCGGTTGCGAGCGCGCTACGTTGTAGTCAGGAGGAAGTAATATGCAGCAGCGTGAAATTATATTTGAGCAGATGTCGGGCATGCCGGTAGCCGCGCCGGTCGAGGCTCGAAAGCCTCGCAAGGCGCGCGCCCCGCGTAAGGATTCGAAGAAGAGCCGAATCCTCGAGCTTTTTCACGGCGGCCTGACCGGCATCATCGAGATAGCACAGACCGTTAATACGCGCCCGAGCTATGTGGCGGGCGTGCTACAGGACGCGGGGCTCATTCACGGCTATTTCGATCTTTACACCACGACGGCGCGCGATCAGAACCTTTACAGCAGGTTCTTTCGCAATAAACTGAGCTTCAAGTCTATTGAGGCGGCGAAGGAATCGATCGTGCAGATCGCGCGGCTTTACGAATACTTCGAGCGCATAGGCGACCGCGCCGGCCAGCATCACGCGGAAGTGCTCGCGCTGACGGGCCGCAACCGCGCTCGCTTTAGCGGCAAGAAAGAAGAGTCGAAGGTATTTGAAGAATGGCTGTTCAACCACTGAGGCCACGCGCACATGCGATACGTGAAGGCAGTCCCGGCCGGGGCTGCCTTTTATTTTTTATCAAGCTTCAAAATCCGCGCCGCGTTATCGTGCAGTATCTTTTGCCGGACCTCGGCCGAAAACCCTTCAAGCGAGTCGAAATCTTTTAGCCACCTTTCGGGCATTATAAACGGGTAATCGCTCCCAAACATTATCCTGTCCTGGAGCCGCGTGCGCGCTTCGTCCATTATCTGCTTCGGTATGTAGCGAGGCGACCAGCCCGACAGGTCCATGAATACGTTCGATTTGTGCCCGATTATGGCGAGCATCTCTTCGTGCCAGGGCCAGGCCGGGTGCGCGCCTATGATGACGAGCTCGGGGAAATCGGCGGCCACCATGTCCAGATAAATCGGGCGCGTGTAATCCATCTTTATCCCCATGCCGCCGGGGGTTCCCGCGCCGAGCCCGTTCGTCCCGGTGTGAAACAGCGCCGGGACTCCAAGCTCGGACACGGTTTCATAAAGCGGATAGAACTGCTTTTCGCTCGGATAGAACGCCTGAACGCCGGGATGAAACTTCGCGCCGATCAAGCCAAGCTCCGTCACCGCGCGCTTCATCTCCTCGACAGCCTTTTCGCCTTTCCACGGGTCGACGCAGGCGAAGCCGACAAACTGGCGGGGATACTTTTTGACTATGTCGGCCACCTCGTCATTGGTAAGCGGGGGCAGCCCCGTAGCCGTCTCGGCGTCCCACGCGAGCAGCACGCCCGTGATGTCGAGCTCTTCGTAAAGCCGGGCGACCTCGTCCATCTCGCGCACCTGCACGGTCGTGCGAAAGAATGTCTCGGCCGCGACGCGAAACGGTTTTATCGCCCTGTCCAGGAAGCCCGCCGTCGGCAAGTGAACGTGCATGTCTATCGCTCTGGGCATCGACCTCACCTCTATCTTTTATTCGATAAGCCAATCCTATCAGATCGCTCGCTCGCGTGTCTGCTCGCGCGGGTGTGTGCTAATTTAATCTATCAATACCAGGGGAGGTGAAGGGCATGGCCATTGCTACGATAAACCCGGCGACCGGCGAGACGGTGAAATCTTTCGAGCCGCTTTCGGACCGTGAGATCGAAGAGAAGATCGCTCGCGCCGATCAGGCGTTTCGAGATTCCCGCCGCACGACGTTTGATGAACGCGCTCTGAGGATGACGCGGGCCGCGGAGATACTTGAATCGGAGAAGAGACGTTTCGGCGAACTGATGACGACCGAGATGGGCAAACCCATAAAGGCGGCCATCTCGGAGGCCGAAAAATGCGTCCGGGCCTGTCGCTATTATGCCGAAACGGCGGCGGCGCACCTTGCGGACGAATCGGTCGAAACGAACGCGTCGCGAAGCTATATTCGCTACGAGCCGCTCGGCGCGGTGCTTGCCGTGATGCCGTGGAATTTCCCCTTCTGGCAGGTATTCCGATTTGCCGCGCCGGCGCTGATGGCCGGAAACGTCGGCCTGCTCAAACATGCCTCGAACGTCCCGCAGTGCGCGCTCGCGATAGAAGAGATATTCTCGCGCGCCGGTTTCCCCGAAGGCGCATTTCAGACGCTGTTGATCGGCTCGGACAAAGTAGAGCGAGTCATCGACGACGCGCGCGTCAAGGCGGCGACACTCACGGGCAGCAACCCGGCGGGCGCAAGCGTCGCGCGTCTGGCCGGCGAGCGCATAAAAAAGACGGTGCTTGAGCTTGGCGGAAGCGATCCTTTCATAATCATGCCGAGCGCCAACATCGCCGAGGCCGCAAAGACCGCGGTCACCGCGCGCACGATCAACAACGGCCAGTCCTGCATCGCGGCGAAGCGCTTTATAGTTCACGAGGGCGTAGCCGATGAGTTCGAGCGCCGGTTCGTCGAAGCGATGCGGTCCTTAAAAGTCGGGGACCCGATGGACGAGGCGACCGACATCGGCCCGCTCGCGACCCGCGGCATACTGGAAGAGCTCGAAGAGCAGGTCCGCAAAAGCGTAGAGGCGGGGGCGCGAGTGCTTGCGGGCGGAGGGCGAATTACCGGGCGCGGCTATTACTACGCCCCGACGGTCTTGACGGACATACCGAAAGATTCGCCCGCGTACGCCGAAGAGATGTTCGGCCCGGTGGCCGCGGTCTTTCGCGTGCGCGACATTGACGAAGCCATCGCCGTCGCAAACGACACGGTATTCGGCCTCGGCAGCAGCGCGTGGACTAATGATGAAGCGGAGCGCGCGCGTTTTATTGATGAGATCGAAGCGGGGAACGTCTTCATCAACGAGATGGTCGCAAGCGACCCTCGCATGCCGTTCGGCGGCGTGAAGCAGTCGGGCTACGGCCGCGAGCTGAGCGTTTATGGCATCCGCGAGTTCGTCAACATCAAGACGGTCTGGATCAAATAGGATTTTGGATTTTAGATTTTGGATTTTGGATTGCCGGAGACCTGAAAAGTCATCAGGCTAATTTCAAGTCCCGTCAATCCAAAATCCAAAATCCAAAATCCCATATCGGTTACTGGCCGGCCTGGACGGTCTGCTGGCCGGGCAGGAGCTTGCGCGGCAGTTTCTTGCTGCGCATAGCGGCGTTGTAAGCGAACGCGGCTATGATCGTGGCCGCCTGCTTCATGTCGTCTTCCAGTATTCGCTCGTACACATCCATATTCGTATGGTGGGTGCGCGTGCTGTATTCGATGGGGTCTTGAATAAACTGGAAGCCGGGCAGGCCGACCGCGTCGAATGATTGATGGTCCGTCCCTCCCGTGTTAGAGATGGTCAGCGTTTCCGCGCCCAACTCTTTAAACGGAGCGAGCCACGACCTGAAGATGGGTCTGACCCCTTCATTGCCCTGCATGTAAACACCACGTATCTTGCCCGTGCCGTTATCGAGATTGAAGTAAGCCGAGAACTTCTCGTGCGCGGGCAGCAGCTCGAACTGCGGCGCGGCCTCCTGTCCGGATTGTCCGGATTGTCCCGACTGGCCGCCCTGCGCGCCCACGCGCTTGCCGTAGTGTTTTGTCACGTGCGCGCGCGAGCCGAGAAGGCCCTGCTCCTCGCCGCTCCACAGACCTATGCGAATCGTGCGGCGCGGCTTGAGCCCGAGCGCCTTGATTATTCTGAGCGCCTCCATCATTACCGCCGAGCCCGACGCGTTGTCGGTCGCCCCCGTGCCCGCGTGCCACGAATCGTAGTGCGCGCCGAGCATGACGATTTCGTCTTTCAGATCGGTGCCCGGTATCTCCGCAATCACGTTGTAGTCGTTTACGTCCTGGTCGTAGAACCGGCTGCTGAGGCTGATTTCAGCCTGGACCGGCACGCCCTTCTGTATCATGCGGACCATGCGGTTATAGTGCTCGGGGGTGACGACGAGTTGCGGGACTACTTTGGGCGCGTCCTTAGAATAAGCCGACACGCGCCTCTCCGCGGGGTTATCGGCCGGGGCTTCACCGGAGCGGGGGATCGAGGCCGCGCCGACAAAGACGACGCCGCCGTCGCCGTTGCGGGCCGTGGGCTCAAGCACGACGGCCGCGCCCTCGGAATAAATAAGCTGCCACTTTTTATTTAAGAACTCAGCGGCGGCTCTCTGTTCAGGCGTTATCTCGCGCCGGCGGGCGGGGTCTCGCTCTCCGGGCGGCTCGCTGTTGGCGAGCTTCAGGAGGTCTTCGTCCGACGTGCGGCGGGCTTTCGCCTCGAAGTGCGCTTTCACCTCGCGCGGGCCGTCGATAAGCACTATCGCGTCTTTGAGCTTGCCCCGATATTTCTCCAGATCGGCTTCGGTCTTCGCGTCGAGAAAGACGACCTGCCCGCGCACGGCGCCGTTCGTGCTCGGCGACCATGCCTTCGGATAAGCCACGAGCGGGCTGAAGGCGGGTTTTATAATGTTGGCGGAAAAACCTTCAAGCGACCAGCCGCGTCCGAACGGGCCCCACTGTTCGAGGTGAACATTCTCCATGCCCCATTCGGTCAGCTTCTTCTTGGCCCATTCCTGGGCCGCGCGCAGGTTGGGCGAGCCCGTGAGCCGCGGGCCATATACGTCCGTCATGAAGCTTATAAGCTCCATGACTTGCGACCGTTTCAATCCCTCCTCTTTGATCCTGTTGATCGCGTCGATGTCTATTTTTTCTTGAGGGGATTGCGCGATTGCCGTCACGCCCGTAAACGCGACGCTCACGATGAGCAAGAAGACCGTAGCGTATCGCCTGATCATATTCTCCTCCTGATGGGATGATTTATTGCAGCAATCTCTTATGCAACGCCTGAAAGTCATATACCGCCGGCCGGAAGCCGCGGTTACTATTTTCTGCCGATTCTCTTCGGAGTGGATTTAGATACTACGTTTGGGCGTGGCCTTCGGTCAACCTTGCGAGTATGCCGCGCGGTCAAGACGGGTAAGCGGCCCCGCGCCTCGCGAGGCCGGCTCTAATCCTGCGATTTGGGCGCGCCCTTCTTCCGCCGCTGCTTTATTCGTATGGGGGTGGCGAAAAAGCCGTACTCCTCGCGCAGTCGGTTTACGAGATAGCGCTCGTAAGAAAAGTGCAGCCGCGCCTTCGGATTGCGCGCCGATGTGAAGAGGACGAAGGTGGGCGGGCTTGTCGAAGGCTGAGTCATATAAAGCACGCGCATGGGGAAGCGCGATTTCGTCGTCGCGCGCGGCTGTTCGAGGTGCCGCTCGAAGAAGCGGTTAAGCTCGGAGGTCGGGATTCGTTTGTGCCGTTCTTCGTACGCCTGCCGCGCGATCTCGAGCAGCTTCGTGACGCGCTGCCCCGTCTTCGCCGAGATAAATATGATCGGGGCATAGTCGGCATACTTCATCATGTCGCGTATGCGCTTTTCGTACTCGTTCGTCGTGTATGTGTCCTTCTCGACGGCGTCCCACTTGTTGACCGCGATTATGAGGCTCGCGCCGGCCTCGTGGGCGTAGCCGCCGATGGTGGCGTCCAGGTGGGTTGGCCCTTCTATCGCGTCTATCAGCAGTATCGCGACGTCGGACTGTTCGAGGTTGCGCTGCGCCATGATCACGGAGAGTTTTTCGGCCATAAGCTCGGTCTTGCCCCTGCGCCGTATCCCCGCCGTGTCGATCAATCGAAACTGCGAGCCTTCGTACTCTATCTCGGTGTCTATGGCGTCACGCGTCGTCCCCGGTATGGGCGAGACTATCACGCGCTCTTCGCCCGTGAGACGGTTGACGAGCGAAGACTTGCCCACGTTAGGGCGGCCCACGATGCTCAGCCGAATCTCCCTGGGCGTCTCTTCGCGCGTGGCGGGCGCGGGCAGCAGGTCCATCATCGCGTCGAGCATTTCGGCGATCCCGTTGCCGTGCTCGGCCGACACCGGGAATACCTCGTCGAACCCCCACCGCTCGAACTCGGCCGCGTCGGCTTCCTGCCGGGCGCTGTCGACTTTGTTGGCGGCGACATAAACGGTCTTGTGTATCGAGCGAGCAAGCTCGGCCAGCTCTTCGTCGAGCGGCGTAATGCCCGCCCTCGCGTCGACGACCAGCACGATTAATGACGCCTCTTCGAGCGCGGTGCGCGCCTGGCTCAGTATGTTCGCCGGTATAAGCTCGCGCTCGTCGGGGATTATGCCGCCCGTGTTGACGAGCCGGAACTCGCGATTGCTCCACTGGGCGCGGCCGTATATGCGGTCGCGAGTTATGCCCGGCTCATCGCCTACAATAGACCGCCGCGTCCCCGTCAGTTTATTAAAAAGCGTTGATTTCCCGACGTTGGGCCGACCCAGTATCACCACGGTCGGAAGGGCCGCCTCTTCGGCGCGCTCGCTTTGGGTAGCTTCGGGATCGACCTGCTCCATGACTTATATCTCCTGCTTGAATTTATATTGCCGCTCCGAGCTTTTACAAGCCGAAGCGCTGATATATGATCTGCCTCCGGAATATGCTTGAGCTGGCAGCAAGATTATGGCCGCGGCTGAGTCGCAAGCGGGCGGCGCATCTGGAACTCGGAGAGCGAGGCGAGCGCGCGGCGCTCAAGTACCTTGCCCTCGAAGAAGGCTACCGGATAGTCGCGACCAATTTCCGCGTGCCAATCGGCCGAGGAATCGGCGGGCAGAAGATCACGGCCGAGATAGACATTATTGCATATGACGAGGATACGCTCGTCTTCGTGGAGGTGAAGACTCGAACTTCGGATGAGGTGGTCGGGCCCGAGCGCGCGGTCAATCTGCGCAAGCAGCGGCAGATCGCGCGCGCCGCGCGGCGCTACCGCCAGTTGATGAGCGTTCAAGCCGAAGCCTACCGCTATGACGTGGTGACGGTCATAGCGCGCGGCGGCGCGGAAAAGATAGAGCTGCTGCGCGGGTTTTTTGACGACAGCGTATTTTCCCGCGGGCGCTTCTTCAATAAAGAACAGGCGGGACGGCCGTAAACCGCCCGCCCGTTGCCTTTCACACTCACTCGAAATCTATCTCGGTTTCGGCCAGGTACCTGGCGGCGTCGGTCGGGTTGAGCGGGTTTATATACATGCCGCTGCCCTGCTCGAAGCCCGCCCATATCGTCGTCCGCACCAGTATCTCTATGTGCCAGTGGAAGTCGTCGCGGATCGTGCTGTAGTCGCCTGTTCTCGGCAGTATGTTCAGGTTGGGCGACGAATGAATGTAAAAGTTGTACGGCGGATTGCCTAACAGCTTATAGACCTTCATCAGCACGGTCTTTAAGTATCCTGGCCAGCTCGATGCGCTCTTGCGGGGTCGTCTGTATGAATGAATGCTGGTGCGTTTTCGGGACTACGTGTATCTCGTAAGGCATGCGCGCGGCGAACGGGATATAGGCGACGAACTTTTCGTTCTCCGCCACGACCCGGTCGCGCTGGCTTATGGCCACAAGCACCGAGCCGTCCCGGTTGTATATCTTGTTTTCGTAATAGAAGAGCTGGTCAATATGCCTGCACCATATGCAGCCCTCGCCGTTCGAGTAATGCTCCTTGGCGTGATCGAGCTTGACCTTCAGCGCGTCGGGGACGACCGTCGTGGCGATTATCTGCGCGTGCGGGTGCGAAAGCGACGCGCCGGCCGCCTTGCCATGGTTTTTGAATATGAGGACGTATTTCAGTTTATGGTCTCGCTCGAGGTCGACGTTGCGCTCCCACCAGCTATCGACCGTGGCCGCCACCTGCTGCATGGGCTGTTGCTCAAGATAGACGTCGTGTTCGGGAGACTCTATTACGACCTCGTGCGCCCCGTACCCGGTCGCCATCTGAAACATCCCGACCCGCCTGAGATTTATCTCGGGGAAGATGCCAAAGGCCGGGAACTTATTCGGGACGACGCGGGTCACCCAGCCGGGGCTGTTTTGTTGGCCGCCGTTGTTGCGTATGCTAAAGATTTCGGGCGGCGTCATCTCCTCGTGTCCGTAACAGAACGGGCAGCGCGCCCGCGCTTCGGGGCTCTCTTCTTCGCGCCGCGGCTCGGGCGCTTCCGGCCGCTGCGCGCGAGCCGACGATATGATGACCCACCTTCCGCTTATCGGGTCTTTTCTCAGTTCCGGGCTGAAATCAGGCATAGTCTCTCTTCTTTCCTCAATTATGACTTTGGCCCCACGGGGGCTTTAGAAGGGCCAGCAAAATGTTTGCAGGTAATAGGCACGCTGAGGTGCGACCTTCCCCGCTGCTCGCTCAATATCAATAGAGTCGATCCGGTAAACAACCTGGGCGCGCTACACGTGTTTGATCGTCAAATATACTTTCGCGCATCGGGCTTGGTCAACTGTGCCAGCGCACGGTCGCGCGCGTTTGGCGGCATCTTTTAATGTTCGGGGTCGTCTGCTAAACTTTAATCAGGCAGCGCTATGAAAGCTCCAGCCCGTCAATAGCCTTCGGGCGTGCCGTTCTGTAAAGATTCGGAGGATTATATGAAGTTATTATCGCTCGTTCGGGCGACGGTCATTGCGGTACTTCTGGGCGTGCTTCTGGCCGCCTCGGTGATACCCGACTCAATCGTGGCCGCGCAAAGCGGACGCCAGCCGCCTAAGAAAAAGGTCGAGAAAAAGACCGAGGAACAGAAACAGACTCAGCAGGCTAATCCTCAGCCGCAGGAGCCCGAGGAGCCGGAACCCGTTATCCCGCGCGACAGGAAGGACGAGCCGCCGCTCAAGCTTTCGACCGAGGTCGTCAACGTCGACATCTCGGTTATCGATAAAAAGAGCGGGCGACTCATCCCGAACCTTACGCAGAAGAACTTTATCATCTATGAAGACAGCGTAAAGCAGGAGATTTCCAATTTCGCGGGCGGCGAAGGGCCGATGACCGTGGTGCTGCTGCTCGAAAACAATTTCCGCAACAGGAACTTCTATAGCTATTACGATCCGACCTTCGCGCAGGAGATCTTCCAGTCGGCCGCGAGCTTTGTTCAGGGGTTCATGAGGCCGAAAGATTACGCCGCGGTCGTCACTTTCAGCATGAGGCCGAAGGTCATACAGGATTTTACGAGCGACAAGCAGAGGCTGTATCAGTCGGTGGTCGCGGCTTACCGCGACACGCTGAATTTCAGCGAAGCCAATGTCTATGACGCCCTCTCGTTTGTGCTGATGGGCGGCAAAGCCATACAGCTTTATAACGAGCAGATCGGCGAAAGCGAATACACCGGCCTTGAAGAGGTCGAGGGCCACACGGCGGTCATACTGATCACGCTCGGGTTCGACACGTTTAGCCGTATAACCTACGATAAGGCGCTCAAGATAGTCGCAAATGCCGGCGTGCCGGTTTTTACCATCGGCGTCGGCAACCTGTTTTATAAGAAGTACGGCGATAACCTGCCGGCCGAGCTGCGGCTCACGTTCGCGCAGGCGCAAAACAGCCTCAACGCATTTGCGAAGCTGAGCGGCGGCTCGTACTTCCCCATGACTTTCGAGAGCGAGATACCATCGATTATGCGCAGTATCGAGGCGATCCTCAGAAACCAGTACAGCGTCGGCTATGTGCCCACGAACACCCGCCGCGAAGGCAAAGAGCGCAAGATCAAGGTGGATGTGGATGTGGATGGCGACGGCGTGCCCGAGGCGAAGAATATAGAGATACGCCACCGCCAGAAGTATAACGAGCCGGACGATAGGCCGAAGAAGAAATAGCGAGCCCGTGGTCGTCAGGCGTCTAGCAGAGGTTTAAGAACTTTTGGCGATAGACGCCTGGCGGCCGCCGAGCGATCATCAATGGTAGAGCGAGAGCACCTGGAAAACGACGCGCCCAACCCTCCGGACATCAACCTACAGTCAATATTCGACGACGCGCTCAGCGCCGTGGTGAAGCGTGAGCCAAGGCCCGTTGTTGAGGCGAGTTTTTATCCATATGCCGGGCTCTCTTCGACTATCAGATTGCGCGGCGGCCGCGTCTATGCCCGCGTTTCGGACATATTGCGCGATTCGCCGCGAGAAGTGCTATACGCGCTCGCCTGCATACTCTTCTCGAAGCTTTATCGCCTGAAGGCATCGAAGGAGCACGAGCGAACATACCGCCAGCACACGCTCACCCCTTTGATAGCCGGGGCGTCGGATGACGCGCGCCGCGAGCGCGGATATAAGATGACCACCTCGCCGAGAGGGAAGGTATATGATCTGGAGAGCCTCTTCGACGAGTTAAATGAGCGATACTTCGCCGGAGCGCTCGCGCGGCCGATGATTTCGTGGAGCGCGCGGCGGGCGCGGCGCGTGCTCGGACACCACGACCACATACACGGGGCGGTCGTCATCAGCCGGTTGCTCGATAGCCCTCGCATACCCCGGTTCGTGCTCGAATATGTCTTATTTCACGAGATGTTACACGTAAAGCACCCGGCGCGCGTCGTGGAGGGACGGACCGTTTACCACAGCCGCGATTTCCGTAAAGACGAGCGGAGATTCGATCATTACGAAGAGGCGGTCCGCTGGCTGGAGAAAATCTCTCCGCCCGCCCGGCCCAGACGCCGCCGCCGCTAGCGGGAACAAATCCTTCGCTTGTGCGTTAAAGTCCATGAGCGAACGATCCTACGAAGGTGGAATTGGAACGCAGACCATTTCTTTCACCGATCTTGGGACCCAAGTTCAGAACAGAATATCCTTCTCCTTGAGACGGGGCGTCCGCAGGGGCGCCCCGTTACTTTTCCAGGATAAAAACGCCTTCCGAAAAGAGCCTCCGATCCGAAATTCACGGGTGAGATTATGCCGAAAGAACGCCGGATTTTTTTTGAAACCAAAGCAATAAAGCGACGTTATTAGTGGTGTGAGTGAACGATAGCAGTGGACCGCGATTGATTCATGCGCCTGATGGTCGTGGCCCTGCTTGCTATTCTAAGCGTTGTCGCTTGGGGTGAATCCTCCTCCATTGCTCACCGGGCGTCGCAAGCGCGACGCCCGTTCTCTTTTTATAGAGCCTTCCTCGTCATACCAGCTTCTTGCGGAACCGCAGCGCGCTCAACACGATCAAGATCAGACCCGAGGACAAGACTCCCGAAATCATCATGGCCGCAACCGGCGTTGATGAGGCGACGGCTCGGTTCATCCTCGCGATAGAAATAGGTGAACTGGAAGGTGATGTTATCGAAGTCCCTGGCCTGCTTCCCGAATAGGGAATGTGGCGACCCTGTCCTTCAACTCAATACTGAGGTTAAGTAAATGATATGTCCTCGTACACCAGCATATTCTGGATAATCGTTTACCGCGGGGGCGCAGACGTTACTTTCAAGAGCGTAAGGAGGATAAATCACGATGGCTGAGACTATTTTCGACCAGGAGGTGGTGGCGGCAATCAAGCTCGCGCAAGAGGCCGCGCTCACCGGCCATACGGAAAGAGTCGCGGTCGGCGACCAGGAGCGGACCATCATGCGGCCCTTTCCCTCACCTGGCGATTGGCGCGATCTCTGGATCTATTTCCTTCTGATTGACCGCTTCAATAACCCGACCGCGGAGCCAAATAAGGCGTGGAACCGCAAATATGACTTTCGGCAGGGCGGAACATTCGAGGGCGTGCGCCGCAAGCTCGACTACCTTGAGGCGCTCGGTGTTGGCGCCTTGTGGATCTCCCCCGTCTTCAAGTGTCCGAAGCCCGACTGGGCCTGGACCTATCCAGGCTATGGCGCCCAGGATTTCCTCCACATCGACGAGCGGTTCGGCTCGGACGGCACGCGTGAGACGGCTGAGCGTGAACTGCGCGCGCTTGTCGACGAGGCTCATGCCCGTGGCATCTACGTCATCCTCGACATCGTCCTCAATCACGCCGGGCGCGTCTTCGATTATGTGCGAAACGGCCAGACGGTTGAATCGTTCAAGGACCAGGATCTGCTCAACGCGTCCCCACTGGCGAGGCCGGCCACGATCAGGTGGATGAACGGCTTCGGGTCCCCGCGAGCCGACTGGGAGGAGAACGTCCCGCCGGACACGCCGCTTTCCGACGATGACGTGGTCTGGCCAAAGGATCTGCGGCGCAAAGAGTTCTTCAGACGACGTGGCGAGAAGACCACCGACGCGGTGCCCTCGGGCGGTATCGTGCCCGGCGACTTCGGCTCGATGCGCCAGCTCGTCGTCGAGTACGACGCCACCGTCCCGTCCGAGGGACAGCTAAGAGAGCAATACGGGAAGAGTCCCGTCCTCTCCGTCCTCATAAGGATTTATCAGTATGCGATCGCGAAGTACGACTTCGACGGCTTTCGTATCGACACCGTAAAGTACGTCGCGCCGACGGCCGTCGAGACGTTTGGGAACGCCATGCGCGAGTTCGCCCTCTCGGTCGGCAAGAAGAACTTCTTCACTTTCGGCGAGATCTGGGATGACGAGGCAACGATAGCGCGCTTCGTGGGGCGCAACAGTCCGAGCGTCGAGGGCTTTGGCATCGACGCGGCGCTGGACTTTCCGCTCTTCTACGACCTGCCCAAGGTGGCCAAGGGAGAGGCGGGTGTCGAGAAGGTCCGCGGCGTATATGTGAGACGCAAGGAGGTCGAGCAAGAGTTGCTGAGCTCGCACGGGGAGGCGAGCCGTTTCTTCGTGACGTTCCTCGATAATCACGACCAGCACACCCGTTTCTTCCACCCAAACACGCCGCGCGACCAGGTTACAATGGGGGTGGCGCTACTCTTTAGCCTGCAAGGGGTCCCCTCGCTTTACTACGGGACAGAGCAAGGTCTTACCGGCACGGTCGGAGCAGACGGCCATCCGACGCTCGACAGCTTCGAATCGGTGAGGGAGGCGCTTTGGGGTAAGGATAACGCCTTCAATCGCTCACACGCGCTTTTCTTAGCTATCCAGGCGCTCTCCGACCTGCGGCTGGCTGAGCCGGCGCTGCGGTACGGGCGGCAGTACTTCCGAGAGGTCTCGGGAGATGGAGCGGGTTTCGGTCATTCCCAGGGGAATGGTGTTCTCGCATTCTCGCGAATTCTCGTGGATCGCGAAGTGCTCGTCGTGGCTAATACCGATACGGGGCAGGCGTTCCGGGGCCTGGTGGTTTTAGATATGGATCTGAGCCGGGGAGGCCGTCTGATGCGCGTCGCCTTCAGCAATCAGCTTACCGCGAGGACGACGCAGGCGCGGGTCCTTCCGGACGCGCGCTTCTATAAAGACGGCGTGGAGATAGGGCGGTCGAAAACGGCGGCGCTCGACGTGTCGGTGAGCCCGAGAGAGGTTCAGATCTGGGTTCCGGCATAGAAGACCAATTACGTTAGGTTTTATCAATACGCTTGCGTTTGAACACTCCCCGAACGACATACCGCGCTGAGCGGCTGATTAAGATGATGGCATGCCTTGATGATCGGTCATTGGATACAAAGTACAAAATGTCTTGAAGCACAATTCAGGCGACATTCGTCTATATGGTCAGTGGGATCAGCCGATGACGAGATATTTCCCTGCCGGCCGTTCTGGTAGGATAGGATTGGACGAGTCCGGTTTTCCTATCAACTGAGCGCAACAAGGAGGGAAGTAATGAAAGGACCACGAGAGACATATAAGCAGAAGAAAGGGGAGCGCAAAAAACTGCCGCCGGGCGGAGGAGCGGCAGGGCGCGCTCGCCAGTTTCAGACCGAGCGCGGCGCCGCGAAAGATGAAGGAGAGACGGTTGCCGGCGGCGGGAGCAAAAAGAAAGCCTCAAAAAAATGAGAGGCAAGAGTCCGCGAACGCAGGTCGCGGACCACACCTTTTGACGCAGGAGGAACCACTATGAGAGGGCCGGAATTCAAGCAAGGGGCGAAGAAGAGAGCGGGAGTCGCTAGAGGCGCAAAGAAGGCAGGGGGCGTAGCCAGGAGAGCGCCTGCCCGCCCGGCGAAAGCTCGAATAATGGGCGGAAAAGTGGTGGCCAGGGCCCTCTACTTTCAGAAGCAACGTGAGTATGGAGACGTAGATGGTAAAGCCATGCCTTTGCCTGATACGCCGACAAGGAGCCTGACAGTCCAGACGCGCTCGACGCAGCCTGCCCGCAGTTCCAGGGCTAAGCGCAAGGCGGAGCAAGCATACCCGTTGCTCGATTCCTTTAAACACAAGCGGAGCCTTGAGGCCGCGGCCCCTGCCCAGCCCGTCCAGCAGGCGTGGCGGCCTCTCGGGCCGCTGTCAATTCCTCATGGGCAGACGTATGGGCGGGGCAGAGGCAGCCGCCCGTCCGTCTCCGGCCGCATCTCTTCGATCGCCGTTGACCCGAATAACCCCGATCACATTTTGATAGGCACCGGAGGCGGAGGTGTGTGGGAATCGACTGACACCGGAAGAAAATGGGTGGCTCGGACTGATGATCAGCCTTCGCTTTCCATTGGCGCGGTGGCCTTCAACCCGAGCGATCCATCAATCGTATATGCGGGCACCGGCGAAGGGGACAACACTTTCGTGAATACCCCGAACTTGCTGGGCGCAGGGTTGCTGCGCTCAAATGACGGGGGCGCTACCTGGTCGGTACATGCAACGTCGGTGTTCAACAAAGTCGGATTCTATGACATTGCGGTAGACCCGCAAAATGGCAATCACCTGCTGGCCGCAACCACCGTAGGAATATTCGAAATCGACCAGCGGCGGCACATCCTGGAATCAAAGGCGCAGCCGGAGAACCTGGGCTCTTTCGATGAGGCCGCCGATTAGCGGCGGTTCAACCGGAGAGGTCCTGGCCGCTTGCTCTGACGGGGTGTGGAGGTCGACGAACGGCGGGACGAGCCTGGAGCGCGGTCAGCCTGCCGGGCGCGCCTTCGAGCTTTGCGCGAATAGAGGTATGTCACGCGCCTTCGGACCGCGAATGTCGTCTATGTGTTTTCGGCGAGCCGCAACCCGGCCGACCCGGACAACCCCACCCCCCGTCTGTGGCGGCGCAATGTATTTGGCGGCGCATTCGTTCGCATTGATTCATTCCCCTCCGATCTTGAAACGGGTCAGGCCTGGTACGATTGGTTCGCGGCGGTCGCGCCTAATAATCCTGAACGTCCTTTATATCGGCGCGATCAACGTCCACAAAGGCGTGCGCTCGGCGACCGGCAACTGGAGCTGGACAAATATATCGGCGAAAAACCAGGGCGACTCTATCCACCCGGACCAGCACGCGATTGCGTTCAGCCCGGCGGACCCCAATGTGGTTTATATAGGTAATGACGGAGGAATTTATCGCTCGCCGGACGGAGGAGACACATGGAGATCGCTAAATAAAGGGCTGTGCATCACCGAGGTAGAGTTCATTGCGCAGCACCCGCAATTTGAATCCTGGCTGCTCGCGGGCACGCAGGATAACGGCACTCTGCGTTATCAGGGCGAAGAGACCTGGCATCATGTCGGCGACGGCGACGGGGGCGACTGCGGGGTTAACGCCGCCTCGCCTTACACCTGCTATCACACGTTCTTCGGTATGGGCGTGGCGCGCTCGACCAGGGGCGGGACCTGGAATAGCTGGACGGGCGCCCCGAATTTCATCATAGGTCCGCCCGTACCTGCCGCTGAAGATTACCCCAACGGTTCGTTATTCTATCCGCCGGTCGAAGTCAACGGCCGCGTTATCGTACAGGCGGGCATCAGCGCGTGGATTTCCAGTGACGGGGGCGCCACTGGACTCAGGTGCCGCTGCCGACCGTGGGTAACCAGATGGCCTCCGCGCTTGCCATTCCGAATTCCAGCCGCATATATGTCGGCACGGATACCGGCCGCGTCTATCGCATAGATTTTGCGGAAGGGGAGTGGTCGGCCCCGGTGCAATTGACGAGGCCCGGGACGGGATTTATCAGCGACATACTGGTAGACCCGACGAACGCGAATCGCATCTATGTGACTTTCCACAGCACTGCGACGGGCGTAAACGTCTTCCGCTCGGATAACGCGGGGGCGAGCTGGAACGCCGTGAGCAATGGCTTACCCGCCATCTCCATGAATGCGATTGAAATAGACCCGGCGCACCCGGAGACGGTCTTTGTAGCCGCCGACGTGGGCGTCTATCGTTCCCTCGATGCTGGGGTTACCTGGACCTCGTTCAGCAACGGCTTGCCGAACGCGCTGGCGAAGGACTTGCTTTTTCATGCGCAGTCTCGCCTCTTGCGCGTCGGCACGCAGTCGCGCGGAGTCTGGGAGATCGCCGTCGATGAGGTCACGATCCCCGACGTGGAGATCTACTTGCGCGATAATGTCGTCGACTCGGGACGCAGCTCGCCTTCGCCCTCGGGCGTGAATGATCCCTTCCACTTCGGCTCTCAGGCCCTATGGTTTCAGTGCAGGGACATAAAAGTAGATTCACCTTCATTCCAGACGGCCGTGGCTTCGGACGTGGATTTCGAGGTGTTTGGGGATGATGAAAGCTTAATAGACGGAGGGCTGCAATTTGCCGCGGGGCTAAAGCATGAGAATCCCCAGCGCAACAAGACCGTGCGAGTATTTGTGCAGGTGCATAACCGCGGCGTGAACCCCGCGACGAACGTGGTGACCAAGGTCTTCTTCGCCGCGTCATCGCTTGCGCCGCCGAATCTGCCCGCGGGCTTCTGGACTAACTTCCCCAATAACGTGCTGCCTTCGGGATCAGCCTGGCAGCCAATAGCTCCGCACCAGACGATTGCAAGCATCGGGCCGGGAGAATCCCAGATCGTAGCGTTCGAATGGCTGGTGCCGGTCACGGCCCCAAGCGCCACATCTATGCTCGCGATTATCACCGCCGATAATGATTCGCTTGCGACGACCGAACAGAGCGTTATGTCGCTTGTGAGGAATAACAAGAAATGCGCTCTTAAGAACGTCACTCTTGTAAATCCGTCGCCGGTCGTCGGGCCCAGCGTAAGAGCGATGCATCTTGAGGTTCGAAGGTCGGACGGGTTCAAATCATTCTCGATAGAGGCGGACCGCTCGGCGATAAAAATAGTGCGAGCCGTCGTGCTGAGTAAGGGCCTGTCGAAACAGGCGAAGGCGGCCGGGGTCGGCCGGGCGAAACTGAGCGGCGAGGAGAAAGAGGAGCTGAGCAGGCTTATCGAGTCGAATCCCGCGCTCAAGAAGACCCTCGACGTAAATACCGCGTACTCGATTCAAACCGGCCCCTGGCTCGACTCAATAAAGTTGAGCGGCAGCAAACCCGAATCGCTCGTGCTGATCTTAGAGCCGGACCCGCGGCAGGGGCAGGGGTCTATACTCCAGAAGGCCGATGACGGGACAATCGTGGGAGGCTATACGCTGGAGGTTGTGTAGAAGAGGTTACTTCTTAAATCGGTTATTCAGAAAGGCGATGTCCAGGAAGCGAGTCCCGGTCGCGTCGGGCCGGCAGATGTCTAAAACGTCATAGACATAAAACCCCCTGGCCCGCATTTCTGTAATGAACTGCTCAAAGGTGTAACTCGATTTCGAATCTCTTCATAACGGAGACTTCAGCTATGACAAAGGCCGTCTCCTTGAGGATTCCCGCGGCTCCTTCGATTACTTCAAGCTCATAACCTTCGGTATCAATCTTGATGCCGAAGGGCGGGTCAAGACTCAGCTCGCTGCTTAAATCATCGAGCCTTACCGTTTCTATAAGTCTGTTTTGTAAAGATGAGCCGGTCTTTGTCAGGGCGGTTCTCCGAAGAAAAGAACTGCGCTCCGGCAAAGTAATGTTGACCGATAGCTCTCTCTTTATTCTCTCTTTGCCGGCCGCGGCCAGGTAGTACCGGCAGTCTTTATATGTGCGGCACAGTCTCTTCAGGTGATCTTCAAACTCGGCGAGCGGCTCGACGAGCAATATTCTCGCTTCCGGAAACGCCTCGTAGAGAGAGGCGGTGCCGAACCCTACGCCAACGTCAATAACGGTCTGGGGCGCGCCCAGCCGGGCTATTCGCTTTGAGGTCAATGCCCTTCTGTTAAGATTCAACCTATGCGCTCACAAAGGCGGTTTTGCGTATTCACGACGGGTCGAACCGGCTCAACATCTCTAATCAACGCGCTTTCTGAATGGGATGACGTTATGCTGCCCGCTCGATTCTTCGATTGTCCCGATAACGAGCTTGTACACCCCGCCTACGTTCAAAGATATATGGATCAACTGGGCAGGATTTCAGGCGTTGACATTCTTGATGGGGACGAATTGATCGAGGTCTTTTTTCAATGCGGGCAAAGCCGGCCCGCTTATAGATACGCGGGGTTCAAGAGCATGCCCGATCGCCACAAAAATTACGCGGAGTTTATTCATCGCCCCGATATTCGGTTCATCACCCTCGCGCGCGATGACGTTCCTTCGACCGTCGCGAGTTTTATAACAGCCATGCGCACAGGCTGCTGGCGCCGGAACGGCGAGGCGCAGACAAACTCCTGGGCGTTCGGGGAAGCAGACATGCCCTTAGTGCTTGGCAATCTCAACTATATTTATACGAGCCAATTGATGTTAGACATGGTCCCGAACGCAATACGGCTGGTCTATGAAAAAATCTGCGACCCCCGGTTTCGCTGTGTCGAACTTGATGAGTTTTTTGGTCGCCCGGTGAAGATCAAAAATCCCCGCCCGCCTCTGCACGCATCCGATTACGTTACTAACTGGGCTGAATTTGAAACCTTTGTACTGACGTCGTTCGACCGTCTGCAAACGCTATCGCAAGGTCCGGGACTCACTCCTTAGTCGTCTTATCATCTTCGGAGCGGTCATCTTTAGTGGGGGTATTGCTGCCGTATCCGCCGCCGCCGTAGCCAGATTCTTTATCGAGACCTTCGCCGTAACCGCCGCCGCCGTACCCTCCGCCTCCGTATCCTCCCCCGCCATATCCCGCGGGGCTCCGGTCATTGCCCGATAATTCGGCGAGGGCCCTCTCGGTTAATTCTCCCTCTATCCTTTCAAGGTTGTTCGACATACAGGCTCCTTTTCTAGTGAGGATCTTTCGCTTTAAGCACGCGCATCCTATCACGCAATCTCTCGGGAGAGCAACGAACATCACATGAAAACGGATTGATCTGCCCGCGCTTCGGCTATCATCTATCGATGAACTCTTCTATTTCGTGGCAAGCCGCGGCGTATCCGTCTTCGGAACGAAGTAGTTCACCGACCTCGCCGACACGCTCGGTGAATCTGGGGCTGAGGACTCTCTCCAGCGCGCGGGCCAGACCATCGGCGGTCAGTTTATGCGGATGCAGCGCCATCCCCACGCCGAGCGATGTTACGCGCCAGGCATTAAAGAATTGATCTCGACCGTAAGGCTCTATGACCATCGGACAGTTATTTCGTATGGCGCGGGCCGTGGTCCCGATGCCGCCGTGATGCACGATTGCCGAGCTACGCTTCAACAGCCAGTCGTGAGGGAGCGGTCCGGTGATAAGCACATCTCGCTCGCTTATTCCCGACGGCATCGCCGATAAATCAAGCCTCGCCCAGCCACGCTGCACGAGGAGCTTGAGGCCAATCTCTTTTGCGGCCCTAGCGTGTATGGCTACGACCTCGGAAGCATTACTAACCGGCAGGCTACCAAACGAGAGCGCGATAGGGCCGGGTCGATCCGCTGTGAATGCTTCCACTTCGGGCGTGGGCTGCCAGGCACGCTGATCGGCGCCTTCGTAAAACCAGAAGCCGGTCATTCGGAATGAAGGGTAACACTCCAGACGCGGCTGGCTATAATGCAGGCTTGACGCAAGCAGCGTGCGCGGCGCTCTCAGGTATTCAAGAAAGAATTGATTGCCTGGCAATGGCTCAGTCAACCCAACTTTCGCGAACCGGGGTACCGCCGCCGGTCGCGCGGGCGGCGGCAACTCTTCCTCACGAGTCTCGTGCAGCAAGTCGGCGGGCAACAAAGATACCGCCACCCACGGAATTGATAGAGTATCGTGAACTCGCGGAGCGGCTAGCTGAAGCGATACGGCCACGAGGAGGTCGGCCCCCTCACAGGCTGATAGCAATTCTTTATAATTCCGTTCGAGGTCAAAAATCTCGCGCAGCAGGCGGCCTCGCTTATCGCCAGGCATCGGGTCCCATTGATCGAATAACTCAGGGTGAGCGCGGGCCTGGTCTTCCCCATAAGTCAGGCCGCAGGGCGCTACTGCAAGACCCGCGTCTTTAAAAATGCGGTGAGCCGCTCGATTAACCGCAACTACCACGTCATGGCCGCGAGCGCAAAGAGCCTGGCCCAGCCCCGCGAACGCGAGGTAATCTCCATTAGTTCCGATGGTGCTCAGGACTATCCGCGCCATGTTTATAGTTATCAGGAGGCGAATCATGTCAGGCACTGAAACAATAGCGCAAGGCGGTTTTTCGGGTGATAAGCCTTGTACGCTTCTCGTGCTCGCGCCTCACCCCGACGATCTGGAACTCTCGGCGGGGCTCTTATCTCACAGGGCCCTTGAGATTGGCTGGAAGGTCGTTGAGATTGTTCTGACCGATGGCGCGATGGGGGGTGTCGAGCCTTCGGAATTTGGGACCAGGAGGCATATCGAACGGCGCGCCGCGGAAGCTCTATCGTCGGCCCAGCTTCTCGGCGGGGTGGCGGTCGAATTCCTCAACATTCCCGACGGGCAATTGTCCGCCCACAGCAACAAGGCCGTAGAGTTCGTCAGGCGCCGCGCGGAAGTATTGCACCCTGAAATAATCTGCTTCCCCAGCCCGCTCGACCGGCATGTTGATCATAGGGCAACTCACTTAATAACTATCGAGGCGCTGGCCGCGCCCTCCCTGCAAGATGCGCCCATAATGCTTGAATACTGTTATTGGGGAAACGATGAAAGAAAGAACATACGCATTTATCACCCGTCGGGCAGGGGCGCAAAACTCCGCGCAATTAATGAGCACCGGTCGCAACCGGTCGAATACCTTCTTCAAGTGCTCAACAAGCGAGAGGGCCCGGCCGCCGCTCTGGCAATAGAGTGTTTCCACGCGCCGCAACCCGAAGCGGCGTTCCGGTTTCTGCTGGAGTCGGGCTTTGACGTGCAAACATCTTTGTAAACGCAAATCACCGGCGCAACCGTCCGGCCACCATGCGGGTTGCGACCTTCAACTGCTCGACGCCCAGCAGCCACGCGCAGGAGTAAAAGACAATCGCGCCGATTACGACCGAGCCCGCGACATTTGCCATTCTTGGCCAGAAGCTATCGCCGAGCCATGCGACGGCCGCGTTCGTCAGGGCCCAGCACGCGCCTCCCATCACGACCGAGGCGATTATTATCTTGGCCGTAGCCGTCAGAGTTGCTCGCCCCTCTATCCCATCGACGCGCCGGCGGATTATCAAATACAAGAGCGCGAAATTGAGCAGGGCGACCGTCGAAGTCGAAAGCGCGAGCCCGCGCTCGCGCATAACGTTAACGAGCAGCCAGTTCATCACAAAGTTTATGAATATCGAGAGTAGGCTGATGAGCATCGGCGTGCGCGCATCGCCCAGCGCATAAAAGGCGGGCGCCAGAATCTTGATCGCCGCGTAGCCCGCGAGTCCTATGGCATAGAAGGCCAGCGCGTCGGCCGTGCGCGCCGTATCGGCCGGGGTAAAGAGCCCGCGCTCGTATATAAGCGCGATGATCGGTCGGCCGAGCACTACAAGCCCTATCGCCGATGGGATGGTTAATAGGAAGGCCAGCTCGACCGAGTTCGCAAGCGTATGGCGAAACTCCGCTAAATCTTTCCGCGCGGCGCTTCTCGATATCGCGGGCAAGGTCGCCGTAGCGATAGCTACCCCGAAGACGCCGATTGGGAACTGCATAAAGCGGAATGCATAATTGAGCCACGATACCGCGCCGTTTTCGGGAATAGCCGAAGCAAAATTGCTGTTGACCAGCACATTGACTTGAACGGCCGCCGCGCCTATGAGCGCCGGTCCCATCAGCTTGAGTATTCGCCGCACGCCCGGGTCGCTGAGACTCAGCGCCGGGCGAAACCGGAACCCGGCCTTGTAGAGGCTCGGCCATTGAACCGAGTATTGAAGAAAGCCGCCGATCAGCACGCCGTAGGCCATCCCGACTATCCCTTCGACGGGGTTTTCAATAATCGATTGTATAGGGCGCACAAATGTCGGGTCGGTGAGCAGCGCCGCCACGGCCACTCCGCCTACGATTGAGCCTATGTTAAAGAAAGAAGACGAGAGCGCCGGGATGGCGAAGCGGTCGCGCGCGTTTAGCACCCCCATGGCCTGCGCCGCGAGCGCTACCAGAAGGATGAACGGCATCATAATGCGCGTGAGCCTTACGGTGAGCGCGAATTTTTCCGGGTCATCCTCAAAGCCGTGCGCGATGACCAGCACAACCTGCGGCGCAAATATTATGCCGAGCACGACGAGCGTTCCGAGCACAAGGATGAGCAGAGTCGTGATGTAGTTCGACAGCCTGAAGGCCGCTCTCTCGTCTTTGTTGACCAGGTAGCCTGAGAAGACCGGAACAAAGGCGCTCGAAAGCGCGCCTTCCGCGAATAGATCGCGGAGCAGGTTCGGTATGCGGAACGCAATGACGTAGGCATCGTTAGCGATGCTGCGCGACGCGCCGAAAAAGAATGCGAAGACCATCTCGCGCGCAAGTCCGAGCACGCGGCTCGCCATCACGGCGAGGCTTACGATGCCGGCCGAGCGCGCGACGCTTGAGGGCCGCCGCGGCGGGCTTGCCTCCTGCTGCGAGACGGCGGCGCCCTTTGCGCTCGCGAGCGATTCGGCCGGCGGGTCCTGGGCCGGGGTCTTGGCTTCTGCTTCCGCTCGCCCGGTCTCTATCTGCGACTGGTCATGCTTTATTTCCTTGCTGGGGTCGTAAGCAGGTACGTCTGTCTGCTCATTATTCTCATCAGGAGGATTCATCGAGTCTGATTCTATATGGTTTCTTGAGACTATTCCATTTAGGCCGCATCGAGCGGTCAGGCAAAAATAGACCGCAATCGGCAATCAACTTTCTTGCGGGATTCTTGAGGATGGTTGCTCAGACCTGTTCGAGTTCGAGTTCCTTTATGCGCGTGAGCAGTGTCTTGTAGCTGACGCCAAGCCGTTCCGCCGTCCGCGATTTATTAAACTCGCACTCGCGGAGCGTCTGGTCTATCTTTCGCCGTTCAACCAGCCTCTGCGCGCGCACGCTTACTTCGGCGAGGCTGCCGCGAAGATCGAATCCGCTCAGCAGCACTACCTCCTCGCGCCGCGAGTACTCGGCCGGCGGGCTGATGTTCAAATCCGTCGGAGTGATTTCCGTGCCGAGGGCAAGAATGCACGCCCGCTCTATCGAGTTTTCAAGCTCGCGCACGTTGCCCGGCCAGTCGTAATCTTCGAGCGCGCGTATGGCCTGCTCCGTCAGCTTGAGCGGCATCCGCCGCAGCTCGCGGCCGTATTTAGTGGCGAAGAATTCGGAGAGCTGGCGTATGTCGGTGCGGCGCTCGCGCAAGGCGGGTATGTGAACGGGGAAGACGGCCAGTCTGAAGTAGAGGTCTTCGCGAAACTGTTTGACCGCGACCGCGGTCTTTAGATCGCGATTCGTCGCCGCCACTACGCGCACGTCAACGTCGATATCGGCCGAGCCGCCGAGCCTGGTTATCTTTCGCTCTTCGAGCACGCGCAGGAGTTTCGATTGTACGGCCGGGGCGATTTCGCTTATCTCGTCCAGGAAGATCGTGCCGCGCGCCGCAAGCTCAAACTTCCCGACGCGCCGCTGATCCGCGCCGGTGTACGCGCCCTTTTCGTGGCCGAACAGCTCGTTTTCGATCAGCGTATCTGGAATCGCCGCGCAGTTGATGGCGATGAACGGACCCGTGCGGCGCGGGCTGAGATGATGAATCGCGCGGGCAAAAAGCTCTTTGCCCGTGCCCGACTCGCCGAGCAGCAGCACCGATGTGGGAGTCTGCGCGACCTGTTGGATTTCTCGCCCGACCTTTTGCATCGCCACGGAGTCGCCGATTATGCGCGGGAACCCGTACCTGCGCGCATACTCTTCGCGCAGCAGAAGGTTTTCGGCGCGCAGCCGCGCCTCTTCGAGCGCGCGCTCTACGAGCAGGAGCAGGTGCCGGCTGTCAACGGGCTTCTGCAAAAACTCGTAAGCGCCTTCTTTCACCGCCTGAACCGCCTCTTCTATAGTGCCGTAAGCCGTCAGAAGGATCACCGCTGCGTTGGCATCAGCCGCCTTCGCCGCGCGCAGAACTTCCAGGCCGTCGGCGCGAGGCATCTTCAGATCGGTTATGACCAGATTATACCTGGCCTCGTTTATCCTGCGCCGCGCCTCTGCCCCATCGCGTGCTTCATCAACCGTGTGCCCCGCGTTTTCGAGCGTCAGTCGCAGCATCTGCCTGAGACTGTCTTTATCTTCGACAAGAAGTATTTCCGCCATGGCTGGTAAAAGGACGAACCTGTAATGTACGAATCAACCGGGGACCTGATGGAGGGCAGGGACGGTTAGATCATCTGAATACGCCCGGCGGAACGTTCGCGCGGCGCGCCTCATCCATTAGTGCTTCAATATCGCTTTGCGCTTTTGTACGGGCAACTCGCGCTTCTTCAAGTTTCGCCTGCACCTCATCTCGCTCTTGCTGGAGCTGAGATAAATAGAAGTTATCGCCCGTGACGGTATTATTAGTTATCCGCTGGTTCAAATCACGCAGGCGGTTTTCATACAACTGGGCGCGCCGCACGGCCTCCTGCCGGCTTTCGGTGAGCTTGGCGTATTGCGCGCGGTAGTATTCTTCGTTGGGCTTGCCGTCTTCGGAGGTGGCTTTCGGCCCCGCGGCCTCCTTGAAACCCTTCTCGCGCCCATATTCGATCACCTTATTCATATCCGCGGCGGCGGCCCGGGCCTGGGCGCGCAGGTCGTTAAGGCGGCGGCCCACTTCATCAAGCTCGGCGGCCGATTGATTCCTATCCCTCGGAGTCTGGCCTGACCTGTTCAATTCATTCCTGAGCGCCGTTACTCTAAGCTCGGTCTCTTCGGCTTGCCGCTCAAGCGCCTTCGCGCGCGCGCGCGCGGCTGTGACACGTTCGCGCCAGGAAGTCTCTTCCGGGCTCACATCATTCGCCTGCGGCTTCGCCGCGTCGGCCTTGCCCGCCTCCTCCGGTTTAGCCTCCTCTTCCGGCTGCTCGGACGCCGGGCGCACGACATCGTCCGTAGAGAGCCTGGGCGACCTCTTTTTCGCGGGCGCGGGCTGCTGCGCGTTGGCGACGGCGAGCGCGACTGCGCATGTCAGAAGAAGGGCGATAAGGCGAGGGAGACGCTCCACTGCCATCCGGGCAAGTGACCGAAAGCTTCTCATAAAATCTCCGGCTGTTTTAGCTGGGGAACAATCGAAGAGGGGCAGAAACTAGCGGAAGAATACCCCAGGCGGGCGCAGGGCGCAAGAGTAAAGCTCGAACGGGTCGAGCGCGCCTGCGTCCGGCTTACCGCGACAGCCTTTAGACCGCCGGCTTTGACACTCGCGCGGGCAGCGTGCTAGTTTGACCACGTGGCTGCAAAGAGGAGAATACATCTACGTAACCTGGCGGAATTCCTGCCAGCCTGGGCTCTACTCAAATCCCTCAGCCTACTGCCTCGCCGCCAGGCGATATTTGTAGGAAAGCGAATTGCGCGCCTCTTTTATATAGTGAATAGAAGGTTGAAATGGGTCGGCCGTAAGAATCTGCGGATGGCAATGCCGCACCTCACGCAGGGTGAACGAGAACAGATATTGAAGGCCGTCGTTGACAACCTCGGCCGCTTGCTCGGTGAATTCTCGCAGTTCCCAAAGATCACGCGCGAATCTGTGGAAGAGCTTGTCATTTATGACGGTTTTGAGAATTACCAGCGGGCAGCGGAAGGCGGGCGCGGCGTATTGCTTCTGACGGGGCACTTCGGCGCGTGGGAATTGTGCGCGTTTGCGCAGGGAGTTTACGGTCACCCGCTGAGTTTCCTCGTTCGCCCGCTCGATAACCCTCTCCTCGACCGATTAATCACCCGCTACCGCGAGATGTCGGGCAACCGGATTATAGATAAGAACCGCGCGGTAAAGCCCGTCTTCCAATCGCTGAAGAGCGGCAAGGACGTTGGCCTGCTCATTGATGTCAATATGCTCTCGGATCAAGGAGTCTTCTGCGATTTTTTTGGCGTGCAAGCCTGCTCGACGACCGGTCTAGCTGTATTCGCCCTGCGGTCGGACGCTCCGGTTGTGCCCGGCTTTCTGATCTGGGACGAGCGGCTGAAGAGACATCGGCTTCGCTTTGAGCCCGAAGTGCCGCTTATAAGGACCGGGGACTTCAAGGAGGAAGTTCGCTTGAACACGGCCCGCTTCACAAAGGTGATCGAAGAGATGGCGCGCCGCCACCCCGACCAGTGGCTCTGGATTCACAAAAGGTGGCAGACGAGGCCCGAAGGTGAGCCCGGACTGTACAGGCGCGATGATACCAAGACCGGTAATGGCGCCTCGGTCAACATGGAAGCCGAAGCCTAGCCCGACCCCGCCCGGTTATAGTCGTCCTCGTATCGCGTTATGTCATCCTCCCCGAGATATTGCCCGCATTGCACCTCGATGAAGACGAGCATCTCCGTACCCGTAGAGGCTACCCTGTGCTTGCTCCCCGCCGGTATGGTGGTCTCCTCATTCGCCCGCAGCTTGAACTCGCGGTCGTCTATGGTGACCAGCCCCTCGCCCGCGACTACGACCCAGTGCTCGCTGCGGCTTCTGTGCGATTGAAGGCTCAGACGTTGCCCCGGCCTCACCTCTATGCGCTTGACCTTATAGCCGCGACCTTCGTCGAGAACCTCATAACTGCCCCAGGGGCGTTCATCTCTCTCTCTAGTCATATCGTATGAAGTTTACACCGGATTCCGGTTAGGACTAAACCTTGCGGGGCGCGCCCGCCATAAAGAAAAAGGGGATGGTCGCCCATCCCCGCGTTCTCACACAGAGAACCCCCGTTTTGCGTAGCGGCAGTCTTATCTCTTCTTAGCGCCGCCCTTCTTAGCGCCGCCCTTCTTGGCGCCGCCCTTGGCTGCGGACTTCTTGGCTCCGCCTTTCTTTGCAGTTGCCATAATGGTTGCTTCTCCTTTCGTAAGTTTTAGCCGTACACAAGATGATGTAGCATCTTTACTCTTGTGTACTACTGTAAATGATACACAACATATTGTTGTATATATTGTCTTCGCTCATGATTGTCAACTTTTTTTTTCATAAATGGTTGCCGAAGCGCGAGTATTTGCGCGCTGAACGGTGAAACTGGCTTCCGGAGCCGGTTTCAGAGCCGCGGCGTCGACAAATTGTTCTTCGTGATCGACGATTAGAGTTGATGTTTTATACTCGGAGCAGGGCGTGGTTGGGAACTGTTCGCAGGATGAAAAAGGCTCTGGAAGCCGCTTCTGCGGTGCTCGCCTTGTGATTGGCTCCTGGAGCCAGTTTCAAGTCGCTGTCACAAAACTGGCTCCGGGGGTGAATTTCGAGGCTTCTTATCGTCGGCGAGGCGAATTGACTTTGCCGAGTAGCGGCGGATATGATCGTCACGATGCTGACGAATGTTATTGATCTTCATACTCACACGACTCACTCGGACGGCAGCGAGACCCCGCGCAATCTGATCGCGATGGCGCATGCCGCGGGCGCTTGCGCCGTTGCCGTCACCGACCATGACACGGTAGGCGGTCTGGAGGAGGCCGGCGACGCCGCTCGCGCGTTAGGCTTGGAATTCATAAACGGGATCGAGATCAGCGCCGAGTACTCGCCAGGCACGATGCACATACTTGGCTACTACATCGACGCCGCAAGCATCACGCTCGACCGAACTCTCGCGGAGTTGAGAACGGCGCGCGATACGAGAAACCCACAGATAGCGGCTCGATTGCGCGCGCTCGGTTTCGACATCAGCTACGAAGAGGTTGCCGAGCTTGCCGGGAACAAAGTCGTAGGTCGCCCTCACTTCGCCCGCCTGCTGGTAAAGAAGGGGTACGCCGAAAGCATTCAAGATGCCTTTAATCGCTTCCTCGCCAAAGGCGCCGCGGCCTACGTAGAGAAGAGGCGGTTATCGCCCGCCGAATCAATAGATCTTATCCATAAGGCCGGCGGGGCCGCGGTGCTTGCTCACCCTTATCAACTAAAGCTCGCGACGCTCGAAAGACGTCGAGGCGCTGCTGACGGAACTTGCGGCGATTGGACTGGACGGCGTGGAAGCGATCTACAGCCGCCACAAGCCGGCCGAGCGGCAGGCATATGCCGAGATGGCGGAGCGCAACGGGTTGATAATAACGGGAGGGAGCGATTTCCACGGTACTTATAAGCCTGATATCAAAATCGTCAAAGGGACTGGCGACCTGGAAGTGGCGCACTCGCTTCTTGAGGCCGTGCGGGCCAGGGCCTCTCTCTGGGCCGGCCAGAACGTGAGCGCCGGCGCTTCGTAAAAGACTCTTTATGAGAGAAGATTTTCGCATAGAGGAACTGGTCTCGCAGATCACCGATGTCATCCTTTCGCGTCTGGGCGCGGGATGGTCCGCGGCAGATTGCGACCTGCACCACGACGAGTGCTTCGTAAAGTGCCCGGACCGCATGCAATCGCTCATCGAAAGCGGCGCCCTGAGACTGGGCGTCGGCGGCGCCGAGAGCGAAGCCGCGCGCCAGGTAGCGCGCTACATAGACCACACGCTTCTCAAGCCCGATGCTACGCGCGATGAGATACTGAAGATATGCGAAGAAGGCGCGCGGCATGGGTTCGCCTCGGTCTGCATAAATCCGACATGGGTGCGCGAATCGGCCTGTGCCTTGCGGGGGAGCGGCGTCAAAGTCTGTACGGTGATCGGCTTCCCGCTCGGAGCAAACACGCCCGACACGAAGGCATACGAAGCGCGGCGCGCCATATTTGATGGGGCGACCGAGCTTGATATGGTCATAAACGTCGGCGCGCTCAAGTCGAAGGACTACGAACTGGTCCGGCGCGACATAGAGTCAGTCGTAGAGATCGCGCACGAGTATGGTTACATATGCAAGGTTATCATCGAGACCGCACTGCTCTCGGAGGACGAGAAAGTCCGCGCCTGCCTCATCGCCAAAGAAGCCGGGGCCGATTTCGTGAAGACCTCGACCGGGTTCAGCAAGGGAGGCGCGACCGCCGCCGACATTGCCTTGATGCGTCAGGTAGTAGGCGACCAGATGGGCGTGAAGGCGTCGGGCGGAGTTAAAGACCTGAAGCAAGCCCGAGAGATGATTAGCGCAGGCGCGACCCGCATAGGCGCGAGCGTCGGCGTAAAGATAGTTCAAGAGGCGGCGGGCGGGCCTTCACCCGCCGACGGGAGCGCATACCAGGCTTACTAAACCAGAATGCCGCGCTAGAACGCCCAGCGGCTAAGGACTGAGCCGACCGTATAGCCCGCGCCCACGGCGGCAAACAGCACCAGGCTTCCTTTTTTCAACCGGCCATCGTCAATAGCGTCGCCCATCGCAAGCGGGATGGTTGCCGCCGTCGTGTTGCCGAACTTGTGTATGTTCTTGACGACCTTCTTCTCGTCAAGGCCGAGCTTTTCGGCGGCGGCGTTGATAATGCGCAGGTTCGCCTGGTGCGCGATAAAAAGGTTAACGTCTTTGCCGCTCAGGCTGTTGCGTTCAAGTATGGACCGGCTAATCTCGCCCATCTTCCTCACTGCGTACTTGAAGACCGGCTGGCCTTCCTGATGGACGTAATGCATCTTCTTGTCTACGGTTTCGTGCGACGAGGGGTTCAGGCTTCCGCCGGCGGGCATATAAAGGAACTGGCCGCCGGAGCCATCGATCTCGTGCATGAAGTCGAGTATCCCGATGTCGTCGCTCTCGCTCGGCTCAAGCAGCACCGCGCCCGCCCCGTCGCCGAACAGCACACAGGTCGACCGGTCTTCATAGTTGATTATGCTCGACATCACATCCGCCCCTATCACGACGACCTTGCTGCACCTGCCGGATTCTATAAACTGAGTGCCGACGCTCAGAGCATAGAGAAATCCCGAGCAAGCGGCCGACACGTCAAAGCCCCAGGCGCGCGTGGCGCGAACCTTGTCCTGAACCATACAGGCGGTCGATGGGAAGAACATATCGGGCGTGACCGTGGCGACAATTATTATTTCTATCTCGTCGGCTTCCATACCGCGCCGCCTGAGCAGGTCTCCGACGGCCTGCGCCGCAAGTTCGGAGGTTGGAGTGCCGCGTTCGACTACGTGTCGCTCGGTTATCCCGGTGCGCTCCAGTATCCAGTCATGAGTCGTGTCAACAATCTTTGCAAGATCGTAGTTGTTCAGAACTTTGGGCGGCACATACCTGCCGAGCGCGGTGATCTTTGCCCTGCGTTTAACTCCCATCCGTCCGCTTCCTCCCGTAAAGTTACCAGGATTTTCTGAGGACCGGGCCCGAAAGGTCCGGCTAAAACATAAGCTGGATACTAGCACCCGTCGATTTAAGGGCGCAAGCAAGCGCCCGAGGCTGCTCAACTGTTAATGGAGAATCCTTAAGAACGTTTCAAATCGTTTACGCGCACGAGTAATCTAAAAAGCGAAGGCCGCCGAGTGCAATGCGCCCGGCGGCCTTCGTACTTCGGTCCTCAGGTACGATCAGTCATAGTATTCAAGCCCGAGGTGGGTGATCAATTCTTCGCCCTTCAGATGGCGGAGCGTGTTCTTGAGCTTCATCAACTGTATGAACAGGTCGTGCTCGGGATAGAGCTCCGGGGCGGTCATCGGACTCTTGAAATAAAACGACAGCCACTCCTGAACGCCGCGCATCCCCGCGCGTTTGCCGAGGTCCATAAACAGCGCCAGGTCCAGCACTATGGGCGCGGCCAGTATCGAATCGCGGCAGAGAAAGTCTACCTTGATCTGCATCGGATAGCCGAGCCACCCGAATATATCGATGCTGTCCCACCCCTCTTTGTTGTCGCCGCGCGGCGGGTAGTAGTTAATGCGCACGATATGGCTGAAGTCTTTATAGAGGGTCGGGTAAACGTCGGGCTGAAGTATGTATTCGAGCACCGACAGCTTCGACTCCTCCTTCGTCTTGAAAGATTCGGGATCGTCGAGCACCTCGCCGTCGCGGTTGCCGAGGATGTTTGTTGAGAACCATCCGTGCAGCCCGATCAAACGCGCCTTCAGCCCCGGGGCGATAATGGTCTTCATCAAGGTCTGGCCCGTCTTGAAATCCTTGCCGCAGATGGGCAGGCCCTCGTCCTGCGCCAGCTTAACAATCGCCGGCACATCGACGGTAAGGTTGGGCGCGCCGTTGGCAAAGGGCACACCGCTTTTGAGCGCCGCGTAGGCATAGATCATCGAGGGCGCTATGCGATTCGTCATTTTCGCGCATCGCCCGCTCGAAAGATTTCAGATCGTTATGCGCGTCGAACGCACTTCATGAAGATTTCCGTCGAGGCGCACCATACCATCACCAGGCGCTCGCACTCGTTGACGCGCTTGAACTCTTCGATGTCGGCCATTAGCTGTTCGGCCAATTCCATCTTGTTAGCGCCTTGCTTGACGTGCGTGCCGTTGAGCCGTTTGACATACCGCTGGTCGAATACGGCCTTCATCGGCTTTACCGCCTGAAGCTCCGGCTTCAGCTGGTTGATAAGGTCGCGCTCGAGCACGCCCGCGTGCAGGGCAGCCTCGTAAGCGTCCTCTTCGAAAATATCCCACGCGCCGAAGACAAGGTCGTTGAGGGCCGCCAGCGGGACGAAATCCTTTATGACCGGCACGCGATTATCAGTTCGCTTGCCTAGCCGAATCGTGCCCATCTGTGTGAGCGAGCCGATGGGTTCGGCTATCCCTCGCTTGATCGCCTCGACGCCCGCGATGAAAGTCGTGCTTACCGCACCGAGCCCGACAAGCAACACGCCGAGCTTGCCTTTAGGCTCTTCAATCTGAATAGATGGTCTTTGATTGGACATTATTTTCCTTTTCGAAAGCCGTGTGGTCACTGCGCAAGAACTGAGAGCTTCTATTAAAGCAGACCCCGGTTCAATAATCTTGCGCGATGTTGCTCATTTTTAGCGATGGCTTGCCAAAGGTCTACCTTTTACTGCTCTCGCGGTAGAGTCGGGGAGGCAACCCCGTGACGGACTTGAATATCTTCGTGAAGTGGCTCTGGCTCTGGTAGCCCACCATAGCCGCTATCTCGCTGATCGAAAGCGACGTGTCCGTAAGGAGCTTTCGCGCGCGTTCGAGCCGCAGGTTGGCGAGATAGACGTGAGTAGTGACGCCCATTATCTGTTTAAACAACCGGGCGAAGTGGTATTCAGACAGGTATGCCGCGGCGGCGATCTCTTCAAGCGACAGCTCGCGCGAGTAATTATCGTGCATGAACTCGATGGCGCGCCGGAGCCGCCGGTCCACGGGACCGGCGCGGGATATTTCAATCTGCGCGGACTTCCTTACGGTCAAGTGGGAGCGCAGGAGATGTATGACTAGCTGGCGCACCATTGCGTCAAGCATCTCGGCGTGGCCCACCTCTTCGGCCGCCAGCTCCGAGGCCGCCAGGCGGGACATTTGTACGACGGTCGGGTCGTGTGCCTGACTTGAGAGAAATACTATTTCTGTCGCGGAGCGAGTGAGTCCTATCTCGGCGGCGAGCTCCGAGACGAGCACTGGCTCTACGGCTATAGAGATAAACTCTACGCCCCGGGTTTCCGCTTGATGGGTCTGCCCCGTGTTTGTGAACGCAACATCACCCGCCCCCAGCTCGACCTCGCTCTCTCCAATCCGCGCGGTCATGCCGCCTGAGAGTATTGTCGTGACAACGTAGGCCGAATGAGAGTGCGGCTCGAACAGGGCATGGGCTGAAGCGGTATGTCGGAGTATGAAACCGGGCCGTGAGATAAATCTTTGTATGTCGGAATGGACCGCCGCGGGCGGTTTATCATCGGCCGCCATAATGTAGCCTACCTGCCACCCGTCTCATCGAGGCGCGACGGCGCGAGGCGGAGCAGGTCAATCAACCGATCAGGATAGTTCGTCATTATCGCATCCACGCCGCGGGTCATCAGCCGGCGCATGAGAAGTTTGCTGTTGGCCGTCCAGGCCGAAACATCCAGCCCGCGCTCGCGCAGCCCTTCCACGGTGCGGCGCGTAGCCAGAGAGAAATGGAGCGCGGCTTCGTCGGCCCCGGCCGCGTGCGCTCGATCAGAGATTGACCGGGCAGTGACCGGGCCGCGCCCATTAATCGAGAAGGTGGCCGCCGTCCTCACTCCCGGCGCAAGCTGTTTCGCGAGGCGAACCGCTGAGTGGTCGAACGAGAGCAGTGTGATCGAGTCTCGAATCGGTCGATGTCGCGACTATTCCGAGCACCGCATTCAGCAGCCGCTCCCTGTCCGCCGGGCGGCCTTTAATCTCAACGTACACGCGGACAAGCCCCGCGCCGCTCAACCGGTCGAGCACGCTTTCAAGGGTCGGCACCGACTGGCCTGAGTATATATTCGGCCCGCCGAGTTGTGCGGCGCGCTTGCTGAGCTTTAGTCGCCGGTCGAACCATGCGCCGGCATCAAGCCGGCCGAGCTGTTCGGATGTCTTCAGAGAGACGTTGCCCGCGCTGTTCGTGGTGCGGTCAACACGCAGATCATGAATTACTACGGGGAGGCCGTCGGCCGCCAGCTGGACGTCAAGCTCAATGCCTTGCGCGCCCAGCTCGACCGCGAGGTCAAACGCCGCCATAGTGTTTTCCGGTGCGTGACCGGAGGCGCCCCTGTGCGCGATGACGAGAGGTAACCGGCCGTCGGCCGTCACCGGGGGGCGAGGGTCTCCTGGGGTTACTATCTGATTGGAATTGGATTGCATTACCCTGCGGACGATTTCGCTTTTGACGAATGCTTTTCGGCCTTCTGGCACGAGGAGCATATGCCGAATATTCGATGGCTGTGACGCAGCGACTTGAATTTATAGCGCCGCACAATATCGTCTTGCAGCTTTTCGATCTCCTCGTTGTAAAACTCTATGAGCAGGCCGCACTGCGTGCATATAAGATGATCGTGGTGGGTGTGCTTGTACTCGTGCTCATCGAGCATGCGGCCGTCGTGGAATTCAAGCTCGCGCGCCAGCCCGCACTCCCTTAACAGCTTCAGCGTGCGGTAAACCGTGGTAAACCCGACCGACGGGTCTTTGGCCTTAACGATAGAGTAGAGGTCTTCGCTCGATACATGTCCTTCGGTTTCGAGGAACACGTCAAGTATCAAGTCGCGCTGCGCCGTCCTCTTCAGCCGCTCGCGCTTGAGGTGCTCGTGGAAAATCTGTTTCTCTTCGCGTTCCATAAAAATCGGGAAAGAAACTGGAAGAATTATACACCCTCGCGAAAATGATCAAAAGCTGGACGGCCGCGAGTCCCGCGACACTTCATTGTCAGGCAGCGCACAACTCCTTTAGAATAACGATCCACAAAGGACTGGCCTGAAGAAGCTTTGGCCCTTGGATTATAAATCGAAAAGGCGGACTTCCGGATATACCGGGCGCCGCTTATAACATTAAACCCGGAGAACTTTATGCACAACCGCATCTCCGCTCCCATCAGGCGCATTCTCGCGCTCGTGCTTTTGGCAGCCTTCGCGACCCCCGCGGCCGCCCAGGGCAAGTTTGAATTCTGGCCGGGGGCAAGCTACGACTCGCGCATTCCGACCATTCGCCAGGTTCTCGGCTATGACGCCGGCGAGCGCATCACTTCACACACGAATCTGATGAAATACCTGGAGGCGCTTGCGGGCGCGGTCCCGAACCAGGTAAAGCTCTTTGAATATGGCAAGACCTGGGAAGGGCGCAAGCTGATTTATGCGGCAGTCGGCTCGGAAGCCAATATCAAGCGGCTTGATTCGATCCGCGAAGCCATGCAGCGGCTCGCCGACCCGCGGCGCACGACGGCGGCCGAGGCCAAACAGTTGATCGCCGATCTTCCGGCCGTCATCTGGCTCGGGTACGGCGTCCACGGGAACGAAATATCTTCGCCGGACGCCGCGCTGCTGACCGCATATCACCTGGTCGCCTCGCGCAACGACCGGGTGGTTGACGATATTTTGTCGAATGCCGTCGTGTTGATCGATCCTATTCAAAACCCGGACGGCCGCGACCGCTTTGTTCATAACTTCGAGATTGCCGAAGGACTGGAGCCCGACGCGCATCCGCTCGCGGCCGAGCATAACGAACCCTGGCCGGGCGGGCGCACTAATCATTATTACTTTGACATGAACCGCGACTGGTTTGCGCTCACGCAGCCCGAGACCGTGGGCCGCGTCCGCGCGCTCCAGCAATGGTATCCGCTCGTCTTCGTCGATCTGCACGAGATGGGCTCGGATTCGACCTATTACTTCGCGCCCGAGGCCGTGCCTTATAACCCTCACCTGGCTAAGGACCAGCGCGAGAGCCTCGATCTTTTCGGGCGCAACAACGCGAAGTGGTTCGACCAGTACGGCTTCTCTTATTTCACGCGCGAGGTCTATGACGCATTCTATCCGGGTTACGGGGCGAGCTGGCCCGCTTACTATGGCAGCGTCGCGATGACCTACGAGCAGGCGTCGGTGCGCGGGCTCCTGGTCCGCCGTAGCGACGAGACGAGCATGCATTTTCGCGATAGCGTCCGCCATCACTTCGTAGCGTCGGTGTCGACGGCGGAGACGGCCGCGCGCAACCGCGAGAAGCTGCTGAATGATTTTTATCGTTATCGCCAGACCGCCATACAGGAAGGCGCGTCGGAGCAGATAAAAGCTTATGTGCTCACGCGCCGCGGCGATCATGTCGGCCGCCGACAAGCTCGCGAGCATACTTCATCAGCAAGGCGTAGAGATAAAGCGCGCGACCGCGAATTTCCGCTCCTGTAACCAGGATTTTCCCGCCGGGAGCTACGTCATCGAGCTTGCGCAGCCCGCCAAGCGGCTCATACGCGTGCTTATGGATTCGAGCGTTGCGATGGAGCCGGAATTCCTCAAGGAGCAGGAGCGCCGCCGTCGCCGCAAGCTCCCGGACCAGATATATGACGTGACCGCATGGTCGCTTCCGATGATGTATAACGTAGAATCCGTGGCCTGCGCGGAGATGCCGCGGGCGAACCTTGAAATAATAAAGCCGCAGATGATTACGCCGGGCCGCGTCGTTGGAGGCAAGGCCGCGGTCGCTTACCTCGCCCCCTGGGGGACGGCCGCCGCGGGGCGGTTGCTTGCGGCGTCTCTGCGCGAAGGTCTGAGGATATTCAGCGCGGACATGCCCATCACACAGCAGGGGCGCACATATCCGAGAGGGACTCTCATATTCAAAGTACAGGATAACCCGGCGAGCATACACCAGACGCTCGAAAAGCTCGCGGCCGAGACCGGGGCTGAAGTCGATCGCGACAGGATCTGGCTGGGTCGATGCCGGAGTAAACTTTGGCAGCGGCAACGTCGTTTATATGCGCAGGCCGTCAATAGCTATCGCATGGGATACGCCGACATCGACGGGCTCGGCCGGCTGGGCGCGTTATGTGCTTGAGCGGCAGTTCGGCTATCCGGTGAGCGTGATTCGCACGCGCCAGCTGGCGACTGCCGACCTCGGCCGCTTCAACGTGCTGATACTCCCGGATGGCAGCGACAGCGGATACTCTGCTACGTTTGGGCAGGACGGGATCAGGCGTTTGAAGGATTGGGTCGCGGCCGGCGGCACCCTCGTCGCGCTCGGCTCGGGCGCTGTCTCTTTTACGGCCGACCCCAGGACGGGACTGCTCGCGATAGCGCAGGAGAGCCTGGCGCGCGACGGAAAGAAAGAAGGGGAAGGGAAGCCGCAGGAGCCGCAGCCGCGCGTGCCCGGTAAGATGCTCGCGAGCGAGGAAGAATTTATCAAGGCGATCCAGCCGGACACCGACTCGCCGGACGTGGTCGCCGGAGTGCTCGCTAAAGCAAGGCTCGATGGCGATCACTGGATCACGGCGGGCCTCGGCGATACTATCCATACCATTGTCGAGGGGCGGACGATCTTTTCGCCTATAAAGATTGACCGCGGGATCAACGCGGCATACTTCCTCGGCCCGGACCAGTTGCTTGCGAGCGGCTATCTCTGGGAAGAGAACCGAAAGCAACTCGCTTACAAGCCGCTGCTGGTCGTACAGCAGCAAGGGCGCGGGATCGTCGTCGGCTTTACCTCCGACCCGAATTATCGCGCCTACATGGACGGCATGAACGTGCTGTTGCTCAACGCCATATTTCGCGGCACCGCGCACGCGCGACCCGCGCAGTAATTTGTCGCTGTTCAGGTGTGCCCTTACACATGACTTAGGAGTACGTTTGTATGCAAAAGCGAATCACACTTTTACTATCGCTGTTCCTTTTAATGGCAGGGTCGCTCGGAGTCGCGTCCGCGCAAGAAGGGAAGCGCGTCCCGACCATTGATGACCTGCTTACGGTCAAGGGAGTCGCCGGCTCGCTTATTAGCCCCGACGGCAAGTGGGTGGCCTATGCGATCAACGAAACAGACTTCAAGCAGGATGCTTACGTGACGCACGCCTGGATTGCTAATGTTGAAACCGGAAAGAGATTTCAGCTGACTCGCGGCGAGAAGTCCATAAACAATCCTCAGTGGTCGCCGGATTCGATGTGGCTATCGTTTACATCAAATCGCGTCGGCGACAAGAATCAGATATTCGTCATCAGCCCCGAAGGAGGCGAGGCCGTCCAGCTTACAAAAGTCGAGACGAATGTCGGGGGCTACGCCTGGTCGCGCGACGGCAAAAGCATTGCTTTTACCGCTAGCGAGGCGGTGCCGCAACCGCTCAAAGACCGCAAAGAACACCTGGGCGATTTTGAGGTCGTACGCAAGGAGTATAGCTATAGCCACATCTGGACGGTTGACGTTGCCGAGGCGATGAAATCCCCGGTGACGGGGAAGCAACGCACAAAAGGGAAGGACTTCAGCATAGGCGGATTCTCGTGGTCGCCCGACGGCGCGAGGATAGCCTTCAGCGCCACCTTGAACCCGGATCTGATTCAGGGCGCGACTTCCGACATATACATGCTCACGCTCGCGGATGATTCTATAAAGAAGATCGTCTCGCAGCCGGGCCCGGACAATAATCCTCGCTGGTCGCCCGATGGCAGGCAGATAGTCTTTTCTACTGTCATGGGACAGGAGCGTTATTTCGCGAGCAACTCGCGGCTGGCCATAGTTGGGTCCGAAGGGGGCGCGGCGCGCTCGATAAGCGACGCATTCGATGAGAACCCCGCGTTCGTCGATTGGAATTCCGACGGCATATATTTCTGGGGGAGTCAGAAAACCGCTTCGCATCTCTTCCGTGTTGACCCGGCGAGCGCAAAGATCACGCGCGTGAGCGGGCCTGATGATTTGATGGCCGGAGGCTTTTCGCTGACGAAGGATGGCCGAAGAATGGCATTTACTGCAATCTCGCCCACCTCGCTCAATGAGGTATTCGTGTCGGACGTTAAGAGCTTTGCTCCGCGCCAGCTGACAAGCCTGAGCGAACAGGCGAGACCTTTCGTTCTGGGGACGCGAGAGGTAATAAGCTGGACGAGTCAGGACGGAGCAGTCATCGAAGGCGTGTTGATTAAACCCGCCGACTTCGACCCCGCGAAGAAATACCCGTTGCTTTGTATCATCCATGGCGGCCCCACCGGAATAGACCGCCCGGCACTGCTTCAACCCGACGCCCGCTATTATCCTTCGGACATATGGGCGGCGCGCGGCGCGCTAATACTGAAGGTGAATTACCGCGGCAGCGCCGGGTACGGCGAAAAATTTCGACAGCTTAACATGCGCAACCTCGGCGTGGGTGACGCGTGGGACGTTTTGTCGGGCGTCGATCACCTGATTGGAAAAGGCTGGGTTGACGCGTCAAAGGTAGGCTGCATGGGCTGGAGCCAGGGCGGGTACATCTCGGCATTCCTGACGACTTCTACCGACCGCTTTCGGGCGATCTCGGTCGGCGCGGGAATATCGAACTGGGCTACTTATTACTACAACACGGACATCACGCCGTTTACGATTAACTACCTGGGCGACGACCCGGCGGACGACCCCGAAATCTATTCGAAGACATCGCCGATGTCTTACGTCAAGAAGGCGCGCACGCCTACGCTTATACAGCACGGCGAATTCGATAGGCGCGTGCCAATAGCGAATGCCTACGAGCTGCGCCAGGGATTGGAGGATCGCGGCGTAAAGGTCGAGATGGTCGTCTATAAAGGTTTCGGCCACGGCATCAACAAGCCGCGGGCAATGCGCGCCGTGATGCAGCATAACCTCGACTGGTTTAATCATTACATCTGGGGCGACCCGCTGCCGGACTTCGCCAGCCCGCAGTTGCCGAAGAAGGAAAAGAAAGAAGAGAAAAAAGAGACGGCCGGGTAAATTCGGCCGGAATGGGCAAATCCCCCGAGGGCAGGTTATAATTTCACCTGCCCGCTTAAAGTTATATGGAGGACTATTTGATGATTACCCGAAGAATGTTTTTGACGTTTGTCGCGATAACGCTGATTTTATTGCCCGCCATGGCACAGAATGCCGGCAAACACTTCGGCGAGCCTTTTACCGATGCGAAAGCAGTGCCGCTTGCGGACGCTATGAAGGATGCCGCGAAATATGCCGATAAGCCTATCAAGGTCGAGGGCGAGATTCGAGATGTTTGCCAGAACAAGGGCTGCTGGCTTGTCGTGACCGATGGCGAGCATGCCATGCGCGTAACGTTCAAGGCATACGGTTTCTTTGTTCCGAAGGATGCGGCGGGCAAGAGAGTGGTGCTCGAAGGAACCGTTGCAAAAGAGACGATAGACGAAGACCAGGCACGCCACTACGCGGAAGAATCGAAGCAGAAGGTTGATGTTTCAAAGATCAAAGGGCCGCAAGTGACCGTTACGATGATCGCCTCCGGGGTTGAGATTAAAGAGAAGTAAGCGCCCGCGAATAAGGGATGCCGAACGCAGAATATGATTCTGCGTTCGGCATCCTCCCTACAAGTCAGCAAAAGTCTCAAGATTTAAAATCTGACCTTCACGCCGGCCTGCGCGAGGCGCGGGCTGCTAAGTAGGATGAGTGTCAACCGTTTTCTTCATCCGGTTGCTTTACCTTCCGCGTCTGGTTTATTCTCGTAAATCCTGCGCTGCCTGTGGGCGTATTCACGGGCGCAGGCCCAAACACGGCAATGATGAAATCTGCTCTCCTCTACCTATCGACAAGCGAAGGCTTTAAGAATTTCCTAACCCGATTTAAGTCTTTCAACAACGTGACTCATCGGTTTGTCGCGGGCGAAGACCTTTCCGACGCCTGCGAGGCCATTCGAGAGCTCAATCGGAAAAAGATCACTGCCTCTTTCGACCATCTGGGTGAGTCGATTAGCTCCGAATCTGAGACGCGCGAGGAGGTCCGCGAATATACGCGTGTGCTCGACAGCATCAATAAGAATAATCTCGACTCGAATGTTTCCGTAAAACTGACTCAGCTAGGGCTCGATATAAGCCACGATCTTTGCTATGAGAATACCCGCGCAATCGTCGAAGCTGCTCGCCGCTACCAAAACTTCGTCCGCATTGATATGGAGGACTCTCCGAAGACCGACAGCACGCTCGAAATATTCAGACGTCTCCGGCGAGAGTTTGATAACGTCGGCATAGTTATACAGTCCTATTTATATCGCAGCGAACAGGATGTGAAAGACCTTATCGCCGAGGGGGTGCGCATACGGCTTTGCAAGGGCGCATATAAGGAACCGGCGGAGGTAGCTTTTCAAGATAAGGCTGACGTAGACGCAAATTACGTCCGGCTGATGAAATTGATGCTCGATTCGGGCATATATCACGGCATGGCCACGCACGACGAAAAGATGATAGAGGCGACAAAGCAATACGCCGTCGAGCGGGGCATAAGTGCGAACAGCTTTGAGTTCCAGATGCTTTATGGAATAAGGCGCGATCTGCAGGATCGGCTTATTGGCGAAGGCTATCGGATGCGGGTTTACGTGCCTTACGGGCAATACTGGTATCCGTATTTCATGCGCAGGCTGGCTGAGCGCCCCGCCAACGTCTGGTTCATTCTAAAAAATATCTTTAAAGGATAAGCGCTAACAGCCCCGCTAAAATAAAGAGAGGCCGCCTTAGCACGAGGCGGCCTCTCTTTATTTTAATTCTTATGAAGTCTGCTTATGCGGCCTTCTTTTGCGCTGCCGGGGCCTGCCTGATGACCTCAAATGCCTTCTTCAATTGAACGTCTTCTACCGGCTTTACGGGTGCGACCTGAACGGGTTGCTGCGGTTGCTGCTCAGGCTCATCCGCGCCATCATCATCGTCCGTATCGGGGAGGATTACTTCTTCAGCCGGGCGATCAACCTTTACGGTTGGCGTTATCGCTTCTTCCATGAAGGCTTTTCCAGTGCCGGGCGCGTACTTGGCAGTAGTCAAAAGCAGCGCGCCGCCATCGGCCAACTGAAATATCTGTTGCTCAGAGCCTGCGCCGAACGTCCGCTCTCCGACGACCTCGCCGCGTTTCTGATCACGCACGGCGGCCGCAATTACTTCGGCGGCTCCGGCCGTGCTGCGGTCGATGACAACTACGAGTGGCCCGTTAAAGATTACTTTGCTGGCGTCAGCATTGAAGACCTGAGTCTCTTTATCGGCCTTGCCAAGGATTCTGGCCAGTGTGCCCGTGCCGACAAACAGATTAGCGGCTGCCGCGCCCTCCTGAATTTTCCCGTTGGCCGCGCCGCGCAGGTCAAGCACGATCTTTTGCGCGCCTTTCGACATCAGCTCGCTCAACTGCGTCTTCAATTCGCCCGCTTTGCCGTCGACCATGCTCGTAACCTTAATATAGCCGACGCCGGGCTCTTCGATTCGCGCTTCAACGGGCGGCTGCGCGACTCTCGTGCGCGAAACGGTGACTTTGCGCCCCTGCCCCTGATGGAGTATGCGCATCTCGACCGTGGTTCCGGGCTGCCCGCTAAGGAGTTGTTCTATGTCGTAAAGGCTCAGGTCACGCGAAGGCACCTTGCCGACGTACTCTATAAAATCGCCCGATCGTATGCCTGCCTGCTCCGCGGACGATCCTTTCAGAACCGCCACGACGTATGCATAGCCGCTGATCTTTGACAGTATCATCCCTGTCTCTGCGCGCACCGACTTGGGGTCGTATTGCTTGAATTGCTCGCTGGTCAGGTAAGCGCTATAAGGGTCGAGTCCTTCGGCGAGGCCGCGGAGGCTGCCTATTCGGACCTTCTCAAGGTCGGGCTGCTCCACGTAGTCGCGGATGATGTGTCGCAACACCTCATCGAAAATATTCAACTGCGCGTAAGGATTATTCTGCGCCACCGCCTGGTTCGACTTCGACATGAAGCTACCTACGATGGCATAAAACGCGATTAACGCTGAGAATACTACAATCGCTATTTTGGTCTTAAACCGCATTGAAAACTCCTCAGAGGACTGTTCGCACAACTTATATTAACCTTTCCGAATCCTCCGGCGCAAGACACCGGAGGTTACAGCTTACCGGTAAATGTTCCCGCGAGCCCGTCACCCGTAAGCCGTAACCCGCCTTCGTTGACACTCGTTGACTGAGCTTCATATACTCTAACCAATGCGTATTCTCGCCGTCGATCTGGGGACTAAACGAATCGGGACGGCTATCTCGGATGAGCTCGGCATAAGTGTTCGGCCCGTAGAGACGATCCGCAGATCAAGCGTCGAGAAGGATATCGCGCGATTAAAATCCCTGGCCGTCGAACTCGAAGCCGAGGCGGTTGTAGTCGGCCTCCCGCTCAGGATGGACGGTACTATCGGGGATGCGGCCAGAGACGTCTTGCGCTTCGTCGAGCGGCTGCGGTTGCAGCTTGACAGGGCGGTACATACCCAGGACGAAAGATTGACCAGTTACGAAGCCGAACAGATTATGATCGAGCGGGGCTTCAGCAGGGAGCAGCGCCGCGCCCGGTCGGATGAGTTCGCCGCTATGATAATCTTGCAAGATTACCTATCGAGAGTTGAACAAAAAGGATGAACGCCGATAACATTCCCGCCCATTCACCCGGCTCTGTAGCGCCCGCCCGCCGCCCGCGGCGTGTGGGCAGGCTAATCTTCATTCTCTTTTTATTAATGATCGCGGCCGCCGCAGGCTTATGGGTCTGGGTGAGCCAGAGCGTCAATCGCCCCGTAGAGCACCCGTCGGACGATCGCGTGATCACGATAGAGCCGGGATCGGGCACAAGCAAGATAGTCGCGCTTTTGAGCCAGGCCGGGATAGTGCGCGACCCTACGGCGCTCAAGATATATTTAAGAATTACGGGCGGCGGCGCGCGGCTCAAGGCGGGCGATTATAAATTCGATTCTCCCATCTCGCCGCTTCAGGCGATAGACAAGATTGAGCAGGGCGATGTCTTTCTTGAGGGGGTCACCATACCCGAAGGGTTTGACCGGTTCGACATAGCCAAAAAACTCGCCACGACCGGCAAAGCCACCGAAGACGAGTTCTTTCGCCTTATGGGCGACACGTCGCTCATAAGCCAGATAGCGCCCGAAGCGCAGAACCTCGAAGGTTACCTCTTCCCCGATACGTACAAGTACGATTCGGACACCACGGCCGAAGGGCTCATCCGCATGATGGTCGAGCGATTCAAGGAAGTCTTCACCCCCGAGCATGCCACTCGCGCGAGCCAGCGAGGGTTGACCGTACACCAGATAGTCACGCTCGCTTCGATCATCGAAGAAGAGGCAAAGGTTCCCGATGAGCGCCCGCGCATGGCTTCGGTCTTTTATAACCGTATGAGAATCGGCACGCCGCTCGCCACCGACCCGACTTTTATTTACGCTGCCAAGCTTGCCGGCGATTACGACGGCAACCCTAATCAGCCGCGTCATCGCAACCGCGAATCGGCTTATAACACGTATAAAGTGGCGGGCCTGCCGCCCGGCCCCATCGCTTCGCCGGGCCGCGCATCGCTTGAGGCCGCGCTCGATCCCGAGCAGACCGATTTCTTGTACTTTGTCCTCATAGACGAAAACGGGCGTCACGCTTTTTCGCGCACGCCCGATGAGCACGAGACTGCAAGACAGGAGTATTACCGCAAGCGCGAACTGTGGAGGCAGCAACAGAACGCGAATCAGCAGTAGGCCGGACAATTAACACGCGGGTTAAGAGCGAGGAAGAGAAATGCGAGCCGGAACCGACCGGCTCGCATTTTCGTGATTGATTCTCCGGCTTATCTCAATTCAGCGGGAATTTCGCCAAGCCGCACCGCTATGTTTGCGCGCTCGCCCCCCCTGATGATTCCCAGTTGAACAGTGTCCCCTGGTTTCTTGGTCGAGAGCGCGTTCTGCAAATCTTCGGAACTCTTCAGCGGCTTCCCGTCAACTGCCGTGATAACGTCGCCGACTTCTCTTATCACCATGCCGCCGAACGTCGATTCTTCTATCACCGCGCCGCGCAGCCCCGCTGCCGCCGCGCCGCTCCCGCGATATACTTCACCCACCATCAATCCCTCTTGAACAGGCAGGCTCAACCGTCGCGCGAGTCGCCGGTCAACCGGCATCATCGTGACACCAAGCCACGGCCGCGCGACATAGCCCTTGCTGATCAGCTCCGGGATGATTCGCTTCGCCGTATCGACCGGCACCGCGAAGCCTATCCCGACCGACCCGCCCGACGGGCTGTAGATCGCCGTGTTTATTCCTATAAGCTCGCCGCGCGCGTTCAGCAGCGGTCCGCCCGAATTGCCGGGGTTGATCGAGGCGTCGGTCTGAATCGCGCCCTGGATCGTGCGCCGCGATGCTGAATCACGCAGCGGCCTTTCAAGCCCGCTGATTATCCCCGTCGTCAGCGTCCGTTGAAGCCCGAACGGGTTGCCGATCGCGAGCACCTTCTGGCCCACCATTAACCCCTGCGACGTGCCTAGCGAGATTACCGTTATCGGGTGATTGGCCGGCAGATCGACTTTGATGACCGCAAGATCGTTGTCTCGGTCGGTGCCGATCACCCGGGCCGGAAACTTCTCGTCCTCTATCTGGACTTCAAGCTGCCTGGCCGCTTGCACTACGTGGAAATTAGTCAGAATGTGGCCCTGCTGATCAATTATTGAGCCGCTCCCGCTCCCCTGCGTCGGAAAGACTCCGTAAAATCCTTCCTGATAAACAGTGCTCGTTATGTTGACGACTCCCGGACTGAATCTTCGGTATATCTCGACGTTATTCTGCTCGTCGGTCGCAACCGTCGGGTCGGCTAGCGCTACCGGCTCGACCGATAGCATAGATGCGCTTGGGCGAATAACGTCGTTGCGTTGCAGGAAAAATAGTATACCGCCCGTAAGCAGCGCCGAGAGCAATGCGAGACCAATCAGTTGCTTGGCCGATACCTTGTACATAAAACATAGCCTCCTTATCTCTACCTTCTGGTCGGAGCCAGTACTACTAATGTTAGTTCAAAAAAAGCTTACCATCCACTCGCCAGGCGAAATCATTAACGCCGCCGGGGGCAGGCGGGTTGCATCATTTGAACGACCCCGCGCTGGATTATCCGCGCGCCTCGCCGTAGAATTACGTCGCGTAAACCGGCGCGCCGCCCGGTTTCTTACTTCTTATGCTAGATGACGAGTTAATAATCGAGACGCCCGAAAGGGTCGAGCTTCATTACGTGCTGGCGAGCGTAGGCAATCGCTTTCTGGCGTCGGCCATAGACCATATGATACAGGCCGGGCTGATTATCGCGATCAGCCTGATCGTGCTAGCTTTCGAGGACTGGCGGCTGGCTCCGGGCATGGGCGTGTGGGCGGCGGCTCTTGCTATACTGATCGGTTTTTCCATCTACTGGGGCTATTTCGTCTTGTTCGAGACTATGTGGAACGGGCAGACGCCGGGCAAGCGTCTGATGAAACTGCGCGTCGTGCGCGAAGACGGACGGCCCGTGCGTTTCTTCGACGTCTTTGTCCGAAATATACTCCGCCTGGCCGTGGATTTTATGCCCGCGCCCTCGTATGCCGTCGGGGTCATCTCTATAATCTTCGGCTCCCGCTCCAAGCGGGTGGGCGATTTCGTGGCCGGGACCGTAGTCGTAAAAGAACGCGCAACCGAAGCTCCTTCGCTTAACGAGATTATATATTTATCGGAGATGGAACAGCGCCGCATCGAGCGCGCGGCCCCCCCCCCATTCATAGCCGACACCAGACGCCTCGATGAACGCGACCTTCGCGCTCTTGAAACCTTCCTGAAGCGCAGGTACGAATTGACCGAGCCGAGCCGCAGCGCCCTCGCGGCCCGCATAGCCTATAGCGTCTCGGCGAAGCTCGGCCTTTCCGCTCTCCAGATTCCGCCTGAAAGCCTCCTCGAAGAGATCGAACGCCAGCACCGCGCGCAGTCGCGCTACTTTGACTAGGGACTTTCGTTAAGGCAGCGACGTTGTTGTCAACGCTCTTTATTCTCTATACTGTTCCTCCTACAAATCGGTCAAACGTCAATTTTTTTGAGGAGAGTTATGAAAGCGTTCGAGATACAAGACCAGTTCGGCATCGATAATCTTGTGATGGTAGAGCGGCCCGACCCCGAACCGGGATCGCACGAGGTGCTGATCAAGTTGCGCGCGCTTTCTTTGAACTTCCGCGACCTTATGATGGTTCGCGGGCAATATAACCCGAAGCTGCGCCGCCCGATGACGCCCTTATCCGACGGCGCGGGAGAAGTCATCGCGGTCGGCAATCGCGTGACGCGCGTCAAAGTGGGCGACCGCGTCGCCCCCGCCTTCATGCAAAGGTGGATTGACGGCGAAGTCTCCGCGGAGAAAGGTCGGTCCGCGCTGGGCGGCGCGATGGACGGGTTGCTCGCGGAAAAGGTAGCGCTGCACGAAGAAGGGCTCGTGCCTATACCCGACTCGCTCAGTTACGAAGAGGCCGCGACGCTGCCCTGCGCGGCCGTTACGGCTTGGAATGCGCTGATCACGCAGGGCCGTCTCAAAGCAGGCGATACGGTGCTTGTGCAAGGGACCGGGGGCGTTTCCATATTCGCCCTGCAATTGGCCCGCATGGCCGGCGCGCGCGTGATAGCAACTTCCAGCAGCGACGAGAAACTGGAGCGTGCCATCGCGATGGGCGCAAGCGAAGGCATCAACTACAAGCAGACGCCCAACTGGGGGGCGCGCGCGCGCGAGCTTACTGGTGGCGAGGGCGTCGACCACGTAGTGGAGGTTGGCGGCGCGGGGACGTTCAATAACTCGCTCGACGCCGCGCGAGTGGGCGGGCAGATCAGCATGATAGGCGTGCTTTCGGGGGCAACCGGGCCAGTCAATACGGTATCCATATTGATGAAGCACATCCGCGTTCAGGGGATATTCGTCGGCTCGCGCAAGATGTTTGAGGAATTGACCCGCGCCATAAGCGTCAACGGTATGAAGCCCGTCATCGACCGCGTCTTTTCATTCGACGAGACGCGCGAAGCCTTGAAGTACATGGAGAGCGGGGCGCACTTCGGAAAGATAGTGATTCAAGTGTGATCGCGGGAGCGCGCCGCGGGCAGGGCTAAAATCGGTTCTCGATCAGCAGCACGTGGAGCTGACGCGGGCCGTGCACCCCGAGCGTGAGCGACAGCTCAATATCGGCGGTGCGGCTCGGCCCTGTGATAAAGGTCGTCGCGAGCGGCGCTTTTTTGGTTGAGTAATGGCGCTGCCCGGCGAGCGCGAGAAAACCGGGCAGGTTCGCAACTATTCGGGCCGGGTCGAGCAGGCAGACGTGGACCGGCGGCACAAGCGACATTAAGCGATGCTGCTCGCCGCCCGAAACCAGCACCAGGGTGCCGGTATCGGCAATGGCGTAATCGGCCGAGGTCACTCCGATGTCCGCCGTCACGAGTTCCCGCTTGTATCTTTCCATCAAGGGGTCGCGCGCTTCACTCCGGTCGTCGGCAAATTCTCTTAGCGTGCGCAATACGTCGTGCCCCCGAGCTGAAAGATACTCTCCGAGGCCACACCTGCCGAGCAACTCGCCGTCGCTCACGGCAACTTTCGCCCGGCCCACATCAGCAATCACTCGCGCCACATACTCTTTGACCTCATCCGCCGATTGCGCCCTGGCGACACGCGCGCCAAGCGCCTCCGCGCGATTGCAGAATAACTCAACCACGTCGCCGTCAATCGCGGGCGTCGCGACATGCGCATATGCGGGCAGCGGCGCGGGCGCAGGCCCGTCGGCTCGGCCGAGGGCGGTTCGTATGCGTGCGAGCATCTCTTCTTTACTTGCCATCAGGTTGCTTTCGATTTTGCGCCCGCTCCATCTCGCCCCACGTCTCGCGAAACGACCGACGAGCGGGCGGCGGAAAATCGCGCGTCGCCGACCATCCCGGCACTGGAATGCCGCGCCCGCCTTCGCTGAACGCATCAGCCGCCAGCCGCGCGAGCCCGGCCGCCTTCTCGTAACGTCCCCGCCCTTTCATCGCCGCGGCCCATAGCTTAAAGGCCGCGCGCTCGGCGATTCTCTTTACGCGCTTGCCCACGCTCTCCGCCGATCCTTCCCGCGCGGCCTGAGCGTCGCTCGTTTTCTCTTTTATCTCGTGGCGCAGGTGCAGAAGCATGTCGGGGATATTTATTTTGACCGGGCAGGCTTCGCGACATGCCCCGCACAGCGATGACGCGAAGGGGAGGTCCGCCGCGCGCTGATTGCCTACCATCTGCGGGGTGACGATTGAGCCTATCGGGCCCGGATAAATCCACCCGTATGCGTGCCCGCCGATCTTTTGATAGACCGGGCAGACGTTCAGGCACGCGCCGCAGCGTATGCAATAAAGCGCCTCCCGCAAATGCTCGTTTGCGAGCATGCGCGTGCGGCCGTTATCGAGCATGACGACGTGAAGCTCTTCAGGGCCTTCGTCCGCCGGGGATTGTTTCACCCCGGTTAAAATCGATACGTACGCGCTCATGTGCTGCCCCGAAGCGCTGCGCGGCAGCACCTGCATCAGCACGCCGAGGTCATCGATGCGCGGGATGACTTTTTCTATGCCTATAAGCGCGACATGAACGCGGGGGAGCGTAGTCGACATGCGGATATTGCCTTCATTCTCGACGAGCACTATCGAGCCGGTTTCGGCGACGGCGAAGTTAGCGCCCGTAATTCCGAGCCCGGCTTGCGCGAACCTTTCGCGCAGCACGCGCCGGGCTATGACGGTCATCTCTACGATCTCTTCGGTCCTCTCTACATTGAGTTTTTCGGCGAACAGGTCGGCCACGTCAAAGCGTGTCTTATGGATCGCGGGCGCTATGATATGCGAAGGGCGCTCGCCCGCGAGTTGTATGATGTATTCGCCCAGGTCGGTCTCGACGGCCTCGACCCCGGCCCGCGCGAGCGCGCCGTTTAACTCGATCTCTTCGGTCACCATCGACTTGCTCTTGACGGCAAGACTCGCGCCGCGCTCGCGGGCAAGCTCGGCGACGTACTGGTTGGCCTCCTCGCCGTCGCGCGCCCAGAATACGCGGCCTCCCAGCCGCTCGACGTTTGAGGTGAACTGGTCGAGGTAATAATCGAGATTGTTTATCGAATGCTCTTTTATCGCGCGGGCTCGCTCGCGAAGCCTCTCCCACTCGTCGCCCATAGCGGCGACGGCCAGGCCGCGGCCCGTCATAAAACGCGTAGTCGCCGCCGAGAGCGCGCGCTGAAGCTGAGCGTCGCCGAGCGCGCGGCGGTAGTTCTCAACGAACCTCTCCGTCTGGATTTCGTCTGCCATACTCTTTGAAAGGATTAAACCGCCAACGGGGGGAGAACGCAAAGATGATTTAGCCGTGGTCCGACGAGCCCGATTGTATGCCGGTCCGGGATTTAAGCCGACTTGCGCTCCCGGTGTCCGTTGAGCAGCGGGCGAAGCGCCTGCCCGGTGTACGACTTCTTGCAGCGGGCCACGACTTCGGGCGTGCCTTCGGCCACGACGCGGCCCCCGCCTTCGCCGCCCTCGGGGCCGAGGTCGACTATCCAGTCGGCGCTCTTTATAACGTCGAGGTTGTGCTCGACTATAAGCACGGTGTTTCCGAGCGAGACCAGTTGATGAAGCACATAGAGCAGCTTGCGCACGTCCTCGAAGTGGAGCCCGGTCGTCGGCTCGTCCAGGATGTAAAGCGTGCGCCCCGTCGCCCGTTTCGACAGCTCTTTGGCCAGCTTTATGCGCTGTGCCTCTCCGCCCGATAGCGTCGTCGCCGACTGCCCGAGCTTTATGTAGCCGAGCCCCACGTCCATGAGCGTCTGTAGCTTGGTCTTTATCTGCGGGATGTTTTCAAGAATCTCCAACCCTTCTTCGACCGTCGCGTCGAGCAGATCGGCTATCGACTTGCCCTTGTACTTGACCGAAAGCGTTTCGCGGTTATAGCGCGCGCCGCGGCAGACGTCGCACAACACATATACGTCGGGCAGGAAGTTCATCTCTATTCGCTTCAACCCGTCGCCCTGGCATGTCTCGCATCGCCCGCCCTTCACGTTGAACGAGAAGCGCCCCGGTTTATAGCCGCGCTCGCGCGATTCGGGCAGCATCGCGTAAAGCTCCCTGATCGGCGTAAAGACCCCGGTATAGGTCGCCGGGTTCGAGCGCGGGGTGCGTCCTATCGGCGATTGATCTATCTCGATAATCTTATCGATGTATTCGAGCCCGAGCACCTCCCGGTGCTCGCCCGGGTCGAGCAGGCTGCGATAGAGCTTTCGCGCGAGGCTGCGATAAAGGATGTCATCGACCAGCGTCGATTTGCCCGACCCCGATACGCCGGTGACTACGATTAAGAGCCCGAGCGGAAACGTCACGTCGATATTCTTGAGGTTGTTTGCGCGCGCGCCGTAAACGGTTATCGCTTTGCCGTTCGAGTGGCGGCGGTTTTCGGGGACAGGTATCGAGAGCTTGCCCGATATATACTGGCCGGTGATCGACTGCCCGTCACCCGCCACTTCTTCGGGCGTGCCTTCGGCGACTATAAGGCCGCCGTGCGCGCCCGCGCCGGGGCCGAGGTCGATTATGTGATCGGCCCGGCGTATCGTCTCTTCGTCGTGCTCGACTACGAGCACCGTGTTGCCGAGGTCGCGCAGGTGCTCGAGCGTGTCGAGCAGCTTCAGGTTGTCGCGCGGATGGAGCCCGATAGACGGCTCGTCGAGCACGTACAGCACGCCCCGTAACTGCGAGCCTATCTGCGTGGCGAGGCGTATGCGCTGGCCCTCGCCGCCCGAAAGCGACGCCGACGCGCGGTCCAAAGTCAGATAGCCCAACCCGACGGTATCGAGAAACCCGAGGCGGCTTTGTATCTCGCGCAGTATGAGGCCGGCGATCTTCTCCTCGCGCGCGTTGAGCTTGACCCCGCGAAATACCGACACGGCTTCCGAAATCGGCAGCGCCGTGAAGTCCGCTATGGCGCGCCCGCCCACTCGCACGGCAAGCGATGCGGGCTGCAAGCGCTTGCCGTCGCATTCGGGGCAGGTCACCGGCGAGATCAGCGATTCGTAGGCCGAAAGCGCGGTCTCGCTCTTAAACTCTTCCACGCGCCCGGCCAGATAAGCCACGGCGCCTTTCCACTCGGCTTTGTACTCGTACGCGCCGTACTTGAGCGCGAGCCTCTCCCTGGTGCCGAAGAAGAACCCCTCCTGGCATTTCTGCGGCAGCTCGGCGAAAGGCTTGTCGGCCGATAACCCGGCGTTGCGCGCGAGCGCTTTCATCACATCGCGCAGGTAATTGCTTATCGCCGGATCGGCCGGGAAAGGGTCCTGATCGCTTATCGGCGCGGAAGGGTCCGGCACGATCTTGCCCGGATCGATCTCGGCGCGCGTGCCGAGGCCGTGGCACGCCGGGCATGCGCCATAGACGCTGTTGAAAGAGAAGGAGCGCGGCTCGATTGAAGGGATAGAGATGCCGCACTCGGGGCAGGCCATCTTCTCCGAGTAGAGCCGCTCCTCGCCATCGACTATCGAGACAAGCACGAGCCCCTCGGTCAGCTTGGCCGCGAGCTGCACGCTGTCTTCGAGCCTCTTGTGGACGCCGGGCTTTATCAGCAGCCGGTCGATGACTACTTCTATGGTGTGGTTGCGCCGCTTGTCGAGCTTTATCTCCTCGTCGAGCTGGCGTATCTCGCCGTCGATGCGCGCGCGGTTAAAGCCGCTGCGGGCGAGCTTTTCGATCTCCTTTTTGAATTCGCCTTTGCGCCCGCGCACTATCGGCGCAAGTATCATCACCCGCTCGCCTTCCGGAAGCGCGGTCACCTGCTGGACTATTTGATCTATCGACTGGCGCGAAATGGGCTGCTCGCATCTCGGGCAGTGCGGCTGGCCGATGGAGGAAAAGAGCAGGCGCAGATAATCATAAATCTCGGTCACCGTGCCCACGGTCGAGCGCGGGCTGCGGGTGGTCGTCTTCTGCTCTATGGAGATCGCGGGCGACAGCCCGTCAATGGCGTCAACATCGGGCTTTTCAAGCTGATCCAGGAACTGTCTCGCGTAAGCCGATAGCGACTCCACATACCGGCGCTGCCCCTCGGCATATATTGTGTCGAAGGCCAGACTTGATTTGCCTGACCCTGAAAGCCCCGTGATTACCGTCAGGCGATTGCGCGGAATCTCCAGGCTGACGTTTTTGAGGTTATGCTGCCGCGCTCCACGTATTGTTATCTTGGTTATTGCCATCTAATACTGCGCCATATGGTTATAAATCTGTTCGTGTAGCAAAGATTTTATTCTACCGGAGATAGCGAGAGGGCATCAAGATAGACGGGCGCTTGCAACCAGGCCCCACGAGCTTGTTGTGACACGGCGAGCCGGAGGGTGTTAAGATGAAAAGAGGTTTTTATCAATGGAAACCGACGTTAAGCCGAAGAACAGGCGCATATTCATCTGGCTCGTACTGGCAGTCACATTCTTATTTTTTGCCGGCATTGTCTGGCTCTTCTCCCTCCTGAGATCGATTCCAATAGGCCCGGCGAATAAAACGACCATAAGCCACTCCGTGGCGGTCGAGAAAGTAGAGCAGGTGGCAAAGCTCGTCTCGAGCGAAGTCACGCTGAGAGATGTCGTCATATACGAGAACAGTTGGTACGGGTCAACCAAGCGCTCTCTGGTCGTAGTGACGGGCAAGCTTCTGGCGGGGATAAACCTTGATGCCGGGAGCTCCGTCGAGATTGATGAGAAGGAGAAAAGGGTCACTATAAATTTGCCCCAGCCCGGCATAATTGCCATTGAGATAACCGAGATGAAGACGTATGACGAGCAGCGAGGGTATTGGAATCCTTTTGACTCCTCTGACCGCGACGCCATCTTCCGACTCGCGAGGGAGCAGCTCGAGAAAACAGCCACGGAGCTGAGCATAACCGAGACGGCCAAACAGAGCGCGAGCAAGCTTCTTGAGGCCATGTTCAAGAGCGAAGAGTACACGGCTGAAGTGGTATACCGTTAATTTCAATATACGTAAAAGCGAATCGCTTTTGACCAATTTCGCTCCGAGTGTATAATCACGTTAAGCGTTAGAGAGGCGCTCAGGCTCTATAATGGTTGGAAGAACCATACTCCACTACCGCATCCTCAAAGAGATAGGGAAAGGGGGTATGGGTGTGGTTTATAAGGCCGAAGACACCAAGCTCAACCGCATTGTCGCGGTCAAAGCGCTTTCGGCCGACCTGGTGGGTGACCAGAAGGCGCGCACGCGCTTTTTGCGCGAGGCGCGGGCCGCTTCCGCCATTGACCACCCGAATATCTGCACCGTCTATGAAGTCAACGACGTCGAGAATATGCTCTTCTTCGTCATGCAGTACGTCGATGGCAAGACGCTCAAGCGCTTTATAGGTGGCCGCCCGCTGCCGCTCGACCAGGCGCTCGAATTCGCGCTCGAAATAACCGACGCGCTCGCCGAGGCGCACCGCCGGAACGTCATCCACCGCGACATAAAATCTTCGAACATAATGGTCAACGAGCGGAATCAGCTCAAGATACTCGATTTCGGGCTGGCCAAGCTCATAAAGCCCGATTACCTGTCGGACTCGCATACGCAGGAGCTGACGCAGGCGGGCACGCCCTTCGGCACGGCGAGCTACATGTCGCCCGAGCAGGCGCGAGGCGAGCGGGCGGACGCCCGCTCCGACATATTCTCGCTCGGCATCGTCACATACGAAATGCTGACGGGTCGGCTCCCGTTCAAGGGCAAGTCGTCCGTAGAGGTCATGCACGCGGTCATGCACGACACGCCGCCGCCGCTCGGCGAGATGGTCCCACCTCGATTGCAGCAGATCGTCTTGAAAGAGCTTGCCAAGGATGCGAACTCGCGGTACCAGTCGGCGGAAAGATTGCTCGAAGACCTCCGAGGCTTTGTCCGCGCCCACTACGCGGAGAAGGGAATCATACCGGCCGACAAGGCGGCGAGCTTGCGTGCCTCCAAACAGCCCGGCCGCCAGAGCTTCTTCGGCAAGATGTCCGTCTGGATGAATCGCACGTTCGGGCAGCGTAAGGAAGACTCGACCGCCGGCTCCGGCTCGGGCACCCCCGATATAACGCCCTCAATGTGGCAGTCGCGCGATAAGAAGGCCCTCGCGATACTGCCGTTTAAGAACCTTTCGGGCAACCCCGAAAACGATTTCTACGGGTTCAGCCTCGCCGACAGCGTCATCACCGAGCTTGCGCAACTGCGCGACCTCATCGTTCGCCCGTCCTCATATATCGCGCAGTACCAGAACAAAGACGTTGACCCGCGGGCGGTCGGCGCGCTGCTCGCCGTCGATGCGGTGCTCATCGGCGGCTACGTCAAATCGGGCGACCGCTTCCGCCTCACCCCGCAACTGGTTGACACGAATTCGGGCGAGATAGTCTGGAGCGAAAAGATCGACATAGAGGCGCGCGACATAATTACGATTCAAGACAAAATATCGCGCCAGATCGTCGATGAGCTGAGGGTGCGCACAAGCTCGACCGAGCAGGAGCGGCTGGTAAAATCGCCTACCGAAGACGCCGAGGCCTACGAGTGCTATCTCAAGGGCCGCACGCTGCTCTACAAGTTCATCACCCAGACGCTCGACATAGCCGATCTCGACGCGTCCGTGGAGCATTTCGCGAGCGCCGTCGAGATGGACCGGAACTTCGCGCTTGCGCATAGCGGGCTCGGCGTCTGCTATCTCAACTATATTCTCAAGGGCATGCGCGGCTCGGACTTTTACGCGAAGGCGAAGCACGAGTTCGACCAGGCGCTCGACATTGATCCGAGGCTGGTCGAGCCGCGCGTGCGCATGGTTTATATAGACCTGATCGAAGGGCGCACGGACCTCGCGCGGCAAGAGATAAAGAGCCTGCTCAAGCGCGCGCCCAACGAGCCTTCGGTCTATTCGACCGCCGCGTACGTCTATCGCCTGAGCGGGCAATACGACCGCGCGCTCGACGCCTGGGACCGCCTGTTAAAGATCAGCCCCACGGACGTTGTCTTCGCTTCCTACAACCGCGCCCGCATACGCATATACGAGCGGGATTACGATAAGGCGGAGGCCGAACTGGCCAACGGGCTCGCCTTCGAGCCGCACCACCCGATGCTCAGGGCCTACAGCGCCGTAATCGACTATTACCGCGGGGAGATTGAAAAAGCGACTCTCGTTTTAGAAGACGTGCTTGAGAAGAACCCTGAGCTTCATTCGCTGAAAATCTTTCTCGCCTACTGCTACCTCGCGCGCGGCGAGCGTGACCGCGCGATGAATCAGATCGACGAGCCCGCCGTAGCGAGCGCGCACGCCGATCAGGATGTTGCTTATAGGCTCGCGACCGTGTATGCGCTGGCGGGCCAGAGCGACGAGGCCATCGAATGGCTGGAGCGATCCGTCGCCATAGGCAACGAGAACTATCCGTGGTTTGCAAACAGTCCTAACTGGGACTTGCTCAAAGACGACCCGCGCTTCAAACGCATAATCGAATCCCTGCGCGAAAAGTGGCAAGCGCTCTTAGAGCCGGATGCGCAGAACCCGAACCCATCTTAGCGGTTTTTTAGCTCGATATAATAATCTGACTATATAGAGAATACCGTATATTCTCATGTCGCCCCACGACTGCAACATTAACTCGATCGAGGCAAGGAGGATTTCGATGCGGATGAAGATCGTCAAGCGATTCGCGCTTGTTCTGTTCGCCCTGTGGGGCCTTTCTGTTTGTCTTCCCACGACCGAGGCGCAGAAACGGGGCGGCGACTTTTCGCCCTCGATCCCAAGGACGTGGGATGATGACGCGATGGAAAAACTCGAAGTGCCGCTTGCGGACGCGCGCTTCTCCCCCGCATACATCTCCTCCGACTACTACTACAGCATACCGGTGCGGAAAATCTGGAAGAGCTATGCGATATACGCGCCGGGCAAAGAGCCCCCGGGTTATTGGGAGTGGCTAAAGGGTCGGGAGCCGGAAGAGATCAAGATAGATTTCTCGCGGCTCAAGACCGAGGCGGATTGGATAAGGGCCGGAGAGATCATCTTCGACGCGCCGACAAACTACGGCGCAATAGTGGCTGTCTCCGACGTTCGCGACCCCGACTGGTATAAAAAGACGGGCACGCCTCTGGCGAAAGACGGGACGATGCCATACGCCCGTTATGTCGTAACAGGGAAGGGCAACGTAGAGCTGGGCAATCTCGCCTGCGCCTTCTGTCATACGCGAGCGATGCCCGACGGCGCGGCGGTCAAGGGGGCGCAGGGCAATTTCCCGTTCGAGCGCGCGTGGGCTTTCGCGATTCGTTCGGGGCGCATACCGCCGGAAGCCATCCGCGCTGTCGAGCACAGCCTCTTTGACGCGCCATGGGTCCAGCCGGGCTCGTCGAGTGATTTTGACAGTATGCCGATTGAAGAGATTGCCGCGTCGCACGCGGCGATGCCGCCGGGCGTGCTGGCCCGCCAGGGAACCAGTCTCACGCACCCCTCGCGCGTGCCTGATCTGATCGGAATAAAAGAGCGGAAATATCTCGACAGCAGCGGCCTTCAACTCCACCGCTCGGCAGCGGACCTCATGCGATACGCCGCGTTAAATCAGGGAGGCGATACGCTCTCGCGCTACGGCGATTTCATCCCCGACGGCGAAGGGTTCCGTAAGCTGCCGGACCCGGCGAAGCTCGGACGATATAGCGACGAGCAGCTTTACGCGCTCGCGCTTTACATCTATTCGCTCAATCCGCCCCCGAACCCCAACAAGCGGACCTCCCTTACGTCGAGGGGCGAAAAAGTCTTTCAAAGAGAGGGCTGCGCCGCGTGCCATGCGCCGCCGCTTTACACAAACAATAAGCTGACCCCGGCGGAAGGATTCAAAATCCCCGCGGACCACCGCGCGCGATTTGATGTCCTGGCGCTTTCGGTCGGCACCGACCCGACTCTCACAATGAAGACGCGCCGGGGGACCGGCTACTACAAGGTGCCGACACTCAGGGGCCTGTGGTATCGCGGGCCGTTCGAGCACAACGGATCGGTTGCGACGCTCGAAGACTGGTTCGATCCGAAGCGGCTGAGGGAGGATTACGTGCCTACGGCCTTCAAGGGTCATGGGGTGAAGACGCGGGCGGTGAAGGGGCACGAATTCGGGTTGGACCTGCCGCCGGCGGATAAAAAGGCGCTGATCGCTTTTCTCAAGACTTTATGAAAAGTTGCTGCTTAATTACGCATAATCTTTGTGCTATTATTGCGGCCCGCGGCAGTTATGAACCTCACTGAGAGAAAAGCCAGGGAGCGATAGTAGGCATAAGATGTGGCCGAAGAACATCGCCTCAGGTTAGTTATGAATAACTGAATATGGAAAAATGCGCGAATTGCGGAACAGAGATTCCCGACGTTACTGATAGATGCTTTACTTGCGGCCGGCCAATCGAAGTGCCAAATGTCAGAGCCGCTGGGCGGCAGGAAAGAAGAGATGCTCTTGAGAATAGATATATAGAGGCAATGGAAAGCGCAAAGACGCGCGGCTGTCACGACCGGCTAATAGATTTCGATGGAAGCATGAAGAATACGTCCGCTGTGATTAATGTGGATATTGATTTTCTGTATGCTTTCGTGACCAATGAAAAGTTGCTTTACTCGACTTATGGCCGCTCAGTGAGAACACAGATAAGGAAGCCTGCAAAAGGTGAGGACGACACACACAGGCTGGGCGTAGAAGGAGCGCTTTTCGGGAGTTATAGTGAAGAGATAAGATATGGCGCTCTTTCGCTGGATGGCGCAGGTGTAAAATCCTACGGACAGTACGCTATAAAGCTGCGAGAGGTTGCTGTAAGCGAGAGGACTTCTTTGATGGAAGATAATTCTTTCGTTTTTGTCGAAAAGCACAACATCCGCAGCAGCAAGGACGTTCCTCCGGGCTACACTTCGACCTGGCAGGAAAGGAATAAACTGGCCGTCGCCAAGCTTGCGCCGCGAGTAACCGGCTCGACTTCTGAGGCAGAATACTCTGGAATCTTACTCTACAGTGAAGGAAAATATGAGACGGACGACTTTATAGAGGTCGCATATATACGGGCCTTTCGATGCGAACGCTGTAGAATCGGTAAGAGGAAGCTCATCGGCTGGAAAAAAAGGTGAGCAGGCCCTTGTTGAAAATGTTAAGGAGTATCTAATCAACGCCGGAAAGAGGTGGGTTGAAGAGTGATAGAGTCCGTTTTTATATCCGGGCAGATAGGCAAAGCCATCTATAAGGAAGGCGAGCAATTTCTTATAGCTGGTCTAGAAGATTTCAATTCTCCGAGGCCATGTAGGCTTGGTGAAATAGCCTATCTTTTGAATAGCGGTTTTGAGTTTGTCGAAATGCAGAAAGCCGACCTTGGCGAAGTTTATAACACCCTGGAATATCAGAGGCGCGCCCATCGCGCGCTCTCGCTAACCATAGCGGGATTTGATAGGGAACTGAGCGACCGCGCTCGGCGTCTTTCGATAGAAGCTGCGGAAGAGTTGATGCAAGACGAGCAGGTGCTTGCCTTTGTGAAAGCACGTCTTTTCGCGCGCCTTCTGCCGGAAGGCGAAGACATAGCCGGGGCGATATTTCTAGCTACTGATGTTCCCATGATGCACGGGTTATACAGTAGCCTCAGCAGTTCTCAATGGGCAATTCAACTTCTTAAAGAATCCTGGCAAGAGGAGGCGAAACAGGTTTTTAAGTTCGATGAAGATCAGAATCAAGCTGAAAGTTTCTTGATAGAAACAGGATTATTTGCCGATATAGTGACCGCCCTTGCTTCTGAAGATCGCAACACAGTGAACTCAAAGATAGTCTCTTACGGCACCAAACGAGAAGTGACAAAGAATTTGCCCGGGGGGATGCTTTTACTTAACTCTATAAGAACCAGGATTCTTGACAATTTTGGCCCGGCAATGAAGAGAGATGTTTTTGAGGAGCAAATTGCCGTCGAGTTTGATACTCACGCCGAGGAAAATGAGCAGAACATCGCCGAACAGATTCGTGAGCTGATCAGGCAATTCGGAAAAAGGCGGAAGTGGAGGGCGTCTAGAGCGCACGAAGTTCAGGAAAGGATCGATAATCAAATAGCAGCTATCAGCAAGCTAATTCGTCAGCGGGATACTGATCAGGTAAATGAGTTCCTATACAACCTTGTCGAATTTCAATTGAGGCATAGTGAGAAGCAACACGCAGCTATGAGCCTATGCTCTCTAGCAAAAATCGCGTTAGACGCTTCCTCGTATGATCTAGCTGATGAACTCATAGCCTATTCCATTCTGCTTAATGTTGCTGATCCGGTAATTGGTAATACCCGAGCTGAAATACTAAAAGCGCGGGGCGCTTTAGAGGAAGCCACGAAAGCTTATGAAGAGAATATCAGCCGTTTCCCCGACAACGTGGTGGCGCGCACAGGGTACGCCGAGACTTTGAAATCTAAGGGGGAGTTCGACAGGGCTCTACAGGAATACGAAAAAGCAATCAGCCGCTTTCCCGATGACGTGGTGGCGCGCACAGGGTACGCCGAGACTTTGAAATCTAAGGGGGAGTTCGACAGGGCTCTACAGGAATACGAAAAAGCAATCAGCCGCTTTCCCGATGACGTGGTGGCGCGCACAGGGTACGCCGAGACTTTGAAATCTAAGGGGGAGTTCGACAGGGCTTTAGAGGTTTATGAGTATGTAATAGCTAGTTTCCCCGACAACGTGGTGGCGCGCACAGGGTACGCCGAGACTTTGAAATCTAAGGGGGAGTTCGACAGGGCTCTACAGGAATACGAAAAAGCAATCAGCCGCTTTCCACATAACAGAGTTGCGCGGAGCGGGCTTGCAAGCCTCTATTTGATGAAAGGTTATCATGAGAGAGTCCATACCTTGTTATCTATAGAAAAACCGGTTTCAAAAGACGATTGGATAGATTACCACATACAAGCGATGGCATTTTTAGAATGCGGGGAATGGCAAGAAGCCATCAAACGATTAGAAGCTGGGTTTAAATATTCAACCTGGGGTGATACGAGATCCTACTTTGCTACGGCGTTAGGTTTTGCGAACCTGAAGAGAAAGGAATTCGACAAGGCAGTCGAAGTGCTTAAAGAAAATGTCTTCCATGTGGAATTTGCCCAAGAGCAAAAGCGACTTGTTCTTATTTCTCACGCTGAGGCCGCGCGCGGCAGGAAGAGCGAAGCTGCGGAATTGATCAGCCGGATAAAATCCTCCGCTAAAGACCCTAAAATAATTAGTCTCACGGACTACATCGCTAAGCGTTACAGCTTGAATAAAGATGTAACGGGAACTCTTTCAGAGTCGGAGATCGTGGCCCTCGAAGGGACTATTCATAAAGAAGAATTCAATATGGTTTTGGCCGCATAGCCAGGACATACCCTGCCAGTCTCGATAATTTACGCTTAAATTCTAAGCCGAGACGGGGGCGACGCCGACCGCGGCCTGAAGCCCGTCGATCACGCGCTGGCGGACCTCGGCGAATTCGCCTTCGATGCGGCACCCGGCGGCATTCTTATGACCGCCGCCGCCAAATGATTCGGCTACGCGCGCGACGTTATACTTTCCTTTCGACCTGAGACTCACGCGATAGACCCCTTCGTCAAGCTCTTTGAAAAAGGCGACGGCCTCGACCTCGTCGATTGATAGCGCGTAGTTGACTATGCCGTCCGAATCCTCTTCGGACGCGCCCGTCTCGTAAATCATATCCCGGTCCATCGTGACCCAGGCGATGCGCCCGGATTCGTCGCGCTCGATGCCCGAAAGCACGACCCCGAGCAGCTTGATCTTTGAGTAAGGGTACGAGTAAAAGAGCGCCTGCGAAATGCGCGCCGGCTCGACGCCTTTTCTTACCAGCTCGGAAGCTATCTTGAGCGTGCGCTCGGTGGTGTTGGAAAAATGGAAGCTCCCGGTGTCCGTCAAGAGCGCCGTGTATATGCACTCGGCTATCTCCCTGGTAACTTCCGTCCCGAGCGCCTTGCACAGGTTATAGACCATCTCGCCGACGGCGGCCGCGGTCGGGTCTATCCAGTTAATGTCGCCGAACGGCACGGTCGTCGAGTGGTGATCGATGTTGACTACGAACTGGTCCTTGAGACTGGGAAGGCCCGGCCTCATCACGTCGCTGCACTCGATTATAAACGCCGCGTCGAACATCTCTGTGACGTCGTCCTGCACCAGAACCATCTCGGAGCCGGGCAGCACGTTGTAGGCGGGCGGTATGCGGTCGCGCAGTATTACTTCCACCTCTTTGCCCAGGCTCTTTAGCATCCAGCAGAGGGCCAGGCCCGACCCGATTCCGTCGCCGTCCGGGCGTATGTGCGACGTGATCATAAAGCGATGTTTCTGCTCGATGAGTTGTACAACCTGACTTAGCATGGTCCACTGAAAGGCGTGGGACGAAGGGTGCCGGGTTCTCGGCATGGCGAGTTGATAAAACCCAACCCGCTCACGCCGAGCGATCTGTTATCGCTCGCCCGGCTGGCTCGACGCCGCGTCTGTCGCATCATCGGTCGGCGGCGTGCCGGCCAGTTCCCGCTCCCGCGCCTTTTCTACCTCCTCACTGAGTATCTCCTCAATTCTGGCAGCACTCTCGACAGTCTTATCATGAACGAAGTGCAGTTCCGGGATGCGCTTGAGTCTGAGCACCGTGCCGAGCTGCTGGCGGATGAAGCCCGTCGCGCTCCGAAGCGCCGAGAGCGCCGACGCGGCCTCTTCGTCGGTCCCCATCACGCTGACATAGACTTTCGCGTTCCTGAGATCGGGCGTGATTCTCGCGTCGGTTACGGTGACCGGGTCGACCCGCGGGTCGTCGAGGTCGCCGGCGATTATCATGCTGATCTCTTCCCTGATCTGTTCGCCGAGGCGCTCTGGTCTTCTGGACATCTCCCTTTGTCGCCTTTCTCGTTGCCGATTAAACTGGATATAGTAACCGAAAACGCTTCGGGCTTGCAACTTCCGCGCCTCGACCAGACGCGCCGGTCGCACGCCGCGGCCGCGCGCCTGCGCTCACACCGGATTAGTTTGAGTTATAGTTAAAGCCGCTGCTGACGCGTTGCGGCTTTAATCACAACTGAGTGGGGGCCACCTCTTCCGTCGTGTAGGCCTCTATTACATCGCCGGCCTTTACGTCCTGGAACCGTTCGATTGATATGCCGCACTCGAACCCTTGCCTGACCTCGCTCACGTCATCCTTGAACCGCCGCAGCGATTCGACCTTCCCCTCGAATATGACGACGTTGTCGCGCAGCACGCGGGCGGTCGTACGGCGCACCGTGCCGTCCGTCACGTAGCAGCCCGCGATAAGCCCGATTTTCGGAACGCGGAATACCTGTCGCACCTCGGCATGGCCGGTGACGACCTCGCGCTTCGTAGCGTCAAGCAGTCCGAGCATCGCCAGGCGTATCTCCTCTTCGATCTTGTAGATGATCGTGTGGAGTCGTATGTCAACGCCCTCGGCTTCGGCTATCTCCCTCGCGCGCAGCTCGGGCCGGATGTTGAAGCCTATGATGACCGCGGCGCGATTCATATCCTTCGAGGACGCGGCCGCGAGCATCACGTCAGACTCGGTGATCGCGCCGACGCCCGAGCGGATTATGCGTATTTTCACGCGCTCGGTCGAGAGTTTATTAAGCGCGTCGCGTACGGCTTCGACCGAGCCCTGCACGTCGCCCTTGAGTATGACGAGCAGTTCTTTGACCTGGCTCTTATCGGCGAACAACTGCTCAAGGCCGCGCGCCGAGGTTCGACTGATCTCCGCGAGCCGCGCCTGCATCTGTCGCTGGCTGGCGATGTGCTGCGCCTGCGCCGCGTCGGCGACTACCTGAATCTGGTCGCCCGCGTGCGGCACGCCCTGAAGACCAAGCACCTCGACCGGTGTCGAGGGGCCGGCCTTATCGAGAGGCCGCCCCCGGTCGTCAAACATCGCGCGCACCCGGCCGAAGATCTGCCCGGCAATAAACGGGTCGCCGACCTTGAGCGTGCCGGTCTGCACCAGCACCGTCGCGACCGCGCCGCGTCCCCGGTCGAGCTTCGCTTCGAGCACCACGCCCGAAGCCAGACGCTCGGCGTTGGCCTTCAATTCGAGCAGGTCCGACGTGAGGATGATCATTTCGAGAAGCGAAGCGATGTTCACACGCTTCTTGGCCGAGACCTCTACCATGACGGTGTCGCCGCCCCATCCGTCCCACAGCAGCCCGTGGTCGGCAAGCTCCTGTTTGACGCGGTCGGGGTTTGCGTCGGGTTTATCAATCTTGTTTATGGCGACGATGATCGAAACGCCGGCCGCCCGCGCGTGGTCGATGGCCTCAACCGTCTGAGGCATCACCCCGTCGTCGGCGGCGACTACGAGCACCACTACGTCCGTCACCTTCGCGCCGCGGGCGCGCATCATCGTGAAAGCCTCGTGGCCCGGCGTGTCTAGAAAGACTATGCGCCGCTTCTGGTCTGCGTCGTCGGGGTCCGACACCTGCACCGAGTACGCGCCTATGTGCTGGGTGATGCCGCCGGCTTCGCCCTCGGCGACGCGCGCCTCCCTTATGCCGTCGAGCAAAGAGGTCTTGCCGTGGTCGACGTGCCCCATCACGGTGACGACGGGCGCGCGCATGTTGAGGTCTTCGCCGGCTTCGATGATCCGCTCCTCTTCGGTATCGCTGATCATCTCTTCGAAAGGCAACGAAACTTATATCGAAGCCATACTCCTTGCCTATCTCTTTGGCGAGGTCCTGGTTCAGCGTCTGGTTGATGGTCGCCATCACGCCGCGCTGAAGCATCATGGCCATGACGTCTCTCGGCTTTATCTCAAGCTTTTCGGCAAAGTCTTTGAGGGTAGTCCCCTCTATCAGCTTTATAACTTTCAGCTCGGTAAAGACGGGTTTCGTCTTTCCGGGGCCTGTCGCGACCCCGCGCATGTGACGCGGGGCTTCAAGATGCCTGCCCTCTTCCGGGCCCGCATCGCCGGGCATACGCTTGCCGCGACGGGTGCGCTTGCGCGGGCGGCCGGTGTCCTGCGGTATGTATGTAGTGCGCGAAGGCGGCTTGGGCGCGCCGGTCGGCTCGCCGGGAACAACGGCAGTCGATTCCATTGCTTGGAAATTGACGCGCGGCGCGCCCGGTCTCGGCTGCATGGGCCTTGATCCCGGCGCGGCGGGTCTTGCCGCGGCGGGAGGAGGCGGGGGTAGTCCCGGCCTCGGCCGTAAGACTCGCACCTGCGGCCCCGTAGGCCGTGGCGGCGGCGCCGCCGCCGGCGGTTGCGCGGCCGGCGCGGGAGTTTCGGCGGGCTGCGACGGTTGCTGTTGTTCTTGCGCGGGCGCCGCGGCAGGAGTCTGCTCGGCAGCCGGCTGCTCTTCGATTACGGGCTCCGCTGCTGCCGGGGCCGGCTGTGCTTGCGGCGCGGCCTTCAATACGCGAATCCTCGGCTTCAGCGGCTCGGGAGCAGTCTCGGCCGCGGCCGTCGGCTGGACCTGCGGAGGCTACATCCTGGGCCGGAGGCGCTTCTTCCTCATACTCCTCCGGCGACGCGGCCGAAGCCGTTTCGGTCCTGGCATGTTTTACCAGGCGCGGGCCGGTGTGGACCGTCACTGCTTTTTTAGGAAAGTATTTGGCGCGAATCCGCTCGGCGACCTCCAGCGGGACAGTATTCGAAGGTACGCTCACGTCTATTCCCTCGCGACGCGCGTCCTCGATGACCTTTTTGTTATCGAGTTTCAGCTCTTTCGCTAAATCGTATATCCTGATCTTCTGATGCGTTGTTGCCATAACGAATCGAAACGCTGAATTATGAATGCCGAATGATGACGGGGATCAACGGAGCCCGCGGTACATCCTTCATTACTCATCCTTCATAGTTTTACTCTCGCCTCCTTCTGCCTGTTGGTCACCGGTATCGGCGTCGTCGCCTTCGAACTGTTCGGGCGCAAGCTCGTCGGTCGTCTCTTGCCCGGTCTCATCTTCGGCCGCCGACGAGGGCGTATCCGAGTCCTCGTCTGAAGCGTCCGCCTCTTCGGATGGCGGAGTGTCGAAATCCTCTATCATCCGAGCGACCTGCTCATCGACGGATTCCTTGACGCCCCCTTCGGCCATCCATTCATCGTGACTCTCGGCTACGACTTGCGCGCCGGGCGCGAAAGCCTCCAGCCCCGAGGCGGGCATGGGACCTTCCCGCTCCTCAACGCCCGATGAACGGTCGGCGGCAAACTCTTGAATCTGAACTTCGGTCGGGCTCATCGCGTCAAAATCGGGCACGGCCGAGGCGGTCGGGCGCGAAGGCTCGGGCTCGGCGTCGGGCGGTGGCGCATACTGCTGCTCCTGGTCTCGCTCGTCGGCGGCTGCCGCGGCCTCTTCGGCCTCGTCGCCCGCCACGCCTTCGAAAGCCTCCTCAATCGGGGATTGCGCGCCGGGCATTTCGACTACGGGCTCGCCCGCCGCTTCCAGGATCGCATGCTCGTGATCGACCCTGCGCTCGATCAAATCGGCTATGTCAGAATCGGCTTCGGGAGCCGTTTCTACGGTTATCGCTATCTCTATCGCCTCCTGGCCTTCTTGCTCGTCTTGCTCGGCGGGGCCGGCCTCGCCTGCGGCCGTGGCCTCGCGCGCCTCGCGGGCTTCGCGGGCGTGCCGCTGCGCGAGCAGCCGGTTGGCGCGGTCGATTATCTCGCTCGCCTGATCGAAGCTCACGTCGATGGCGTCGACCAGCTCGTCGACCGAGCTCTCGGCAAGCTGCTCGATAGTCTCGACGCCGCGATCCTTCAATCGTTCGGCGGTTATCTGATCGAGCGCCAGGCTCTCGCGTATATCGGTGAGCTTGGCTTCGCCGCCGGCCATGACGGCCTCAAGCTGGGCGGCAGCCGCGCGCGCGGCCTCTTCGGCGCTTCGTATGTCGATGTGCCAGCCGACGAGCTTCGCCGCGAGCCTTACGTTCTGGCCCTTCTTGCCGATGGCGAGCGAAAGCTGATCTTCGGGCACGGTCACCGTCAGGTGCTTCTCTTCGAAGCTGTTGATCTCGACCTTCGACACTTTAGCCGGCGAGAGCGCGTTTGCCGCAAAGACCGCCGGGTCCTCGCTCCACTCGATTATGTCTATGCGCTCGCCGCGCAGCTCGCGAATGATCGCCTGAACGCGCGAGCCCTTCATGCCGACGCACGCGCCCACGGGGTCGACGTCCCGCTCCGTAGAGACGACGGCTATCTTCGCCCGGTCGCCCGGCTCGCGCACGGCGGCTTTGATTTGAACCGTGCCGTCGTATATCTCGGGCACTTCCATCTCGAAGAGCCGCTTCAAAAGCTCGGGCGACGTGCGCGACACCTCGACCTGCGGCCCCTTGGCGTCTTTCGATACCGAGTTGATGACGACGCGGATGCGCTCGCCCTGGCTGAAAGACTCGGCGCGCGACTGCTGCGTCTTCGGCAGCACCGCCTCGATCTTTCCGAGGTCGCTTATTATCCGCCCGCCCTCGAACCGCTTCACAAAGCCGTGCACCAGCTCGCCCATGCGGCCTATGTATTCCTCATAGACGTTGTTTCGCTCGGCCTCGCGCACCTTCTGAAAGATGATCTGCTTGGCGGTCTGGGCGGCGATGCGGCCAAGCTCTTCGGTGGGGCGGGGGAATTCGAGCTGGTCGCCCTCTTCCGCGCCTTCCACTCCCATCTCTTCGACTTCGGCGAGACTTATCTCGGTGGCCTCGTCCTGTACTTCAGCAACGACGGTCTTCAGCGCGTACAGCTCGACCTCGCCGCTCTCGGGGTTGTAGCGCGCGTGGAAATCTTCGCCCGTCTTGAACTGCTTGCGCGCGGCGGCCTCGACTGCGTCCCTCATCGCCGAGATGACTATCTCCGGATCGATATTCTTCTCGCGGCTCAAGGCCTCGATGTGCTGCTGAATCGGACTCGTAGACATAGCTCTTTCCTTGCACTGGTCAGTAGTCAGTGGTCGGTGAATCTTAAATACCGGCCACTAGAATTCGTATTCGATATTCGCCCTGGCGATTTTATCGTAAGGTATGTCGATGCGGCCGACGCTGTCGGCTTCGACGCTTACGGTGTCCTGATCGATCCCCAGGAGCTTGCCGCGGAAGTTCCGCTGGCCATTAATAGATTCGCTCGTCTTCAAACGCACGCGACTTCCGGCGAAACGCTCATAATCGGCGGGCTTATAAAGGCCGCGCTCTATGCCCGGCGACGAAACTTCAAGCGTGTACTGGTGCGGGATCAGGTCCTCCACGTCCAGCAGCGTCCCGACCTGGTTGCTCACCAGCTCGCAGTCGGCGTGGGTGATGCCGCCCGGCTTATCAATAAATATGCGCAAAACAAAATAATTGCGCGGCCCCGTCGTCTCCCAGTGAACTACTTCGAGCCCTTCGCGCGCGGCCACCCGCTCGATTATGCTGCCTATGGACTCTTTATCCAGATTCGCCATTAATCGCTAAGAAAAAAAGTGGGCCGAGCCCACCCGTCTAGCAAGCCAAGCATGATAGCCTTGTTGCGCCGGAAAATGCAAGTGAGGCGCAATCCGGGCATTGTGGTAAGACCGTGTTGAAGAGGGAATTATGGAGCGCTTCGACTCGCCGGAGCTTTACCGGGCGCGCGAGGTGTGCCCGCCGCTATACTAATCTATAGGAGTCGATAATTCGCCCTCCGGGACTCCTTAGTTTCAAACCTTGAAGACCAGACACTTCTTCCAGCGCAGACTGCTTCAAGTCCAGGATCACAGGTAGGCGCGCTCTTTTTCCCGGATCGCGCGGTAACGATCAAAGGCCCTGCGCTCATCCTCCATACCCAGAAGCGATTTGATCGTGCTGCCGCGAAACGTATAGGCGAACATCTTTTTCGCATTTCGCAGGACGTATAGAGGATCGTGGGCAAAGGCGGCCGGCATGTGCCTGAGCTTCATCCACCGCTCGGCTCGCCACCTCAAGAACTCTACTTCGTCGGCCGACAGGTGCTCCGTTCTTACTACCGCCGTCGTGCCGTCATACTCTTCCAGGTTCTCTTTTGTTATAAGCCCGCGCTTGCGGAAGTCTGCCGTCATGGGCGTGCGCGGATAGGGCGTGGGATGCTGGATGTAGGGCCAATCTATGTATTTCTTCGCAAATTCAAGGTTCGTCATTATCGATTCGCGCGTGTCGTCAGGGTTGCCGACTATCAATCCTCCAACCACGTGCATCTTGTTCTTATGTATGTAATCGATTGCTTTAATCGTGGCGTTGCCCGCTCTATGCCCGTTCTCACGTTTCGTATTCTTTGAGCTTGCTCGTAAGAATTTCAAATCCTCTTCAAGAATGTTCTCGATGCCGAGAAAGACGTAGCGAAATCCGGCCTCGCGCATCAAAGGGGCCAGTTGTTCCCCGTGATTGGCGATGGAAGACGTCATGGCCTGCACCGTGTAGTCGATATCGTTCAGGCCGGCATCAATTATGGCGCGGCACAGGGCCTCGAACCGCCGCACGTTTAGAGTGATATTATCGTCAACTATAAAAATGGCCCGCGCGCCGTGTTTGCGCGCGTCGCGAATATCTTCAGCACCCGGTCGAATGAGTAGCTATAAAAATTTCTTCCCCGCATCTCGATTATCGAGCAGAAACTGCAATCGAACGTGCATCCGCGCGAGGTTTCCATCACATCCACTTGCCTGCCCAACATCATGTAGCCGTCGAGCACGCGCGCGTTGCGGTTGGGCGGCTTGATCTCTCCCCCTTCAAGGCTGTTTACCGCCCGATCCGGGTTGTGATAAAAACGGTCGCCGCTGCGGTATGATAGTCCCGCGACGTTGTCGTATCCGCTCTCTGCTTCTATTGCTCGCAGCAGCTCACGAAAAGTGATTTCGCCTTCGCCGCGCACGATGAAATCAACCGCGTCCTCCCCCGTGCCGGAGTATGCGTCAACGTCCAGGCTCGGGTCGTAGCCTCCGACCGCGATGCGAGCCTCGGGTCTGAGCGAGCGAATGAGATGGATGATCTTCTTGCCGGTCTTGCGCTGAAAAGTCATCAGCGATAGCCCGACAATATCGGGCTTGAGCTCGGTCACAAGCGACCTGACCGTTTCGGCTACGCGGTCCTGAGCAAGAATCAGGTCGGCGACAGAGACCTTATGATGCGGGTCAACGTTTCCGGCCAGGGAAGTGAGCGCGCCGTTCGGCATTCGGATAGCAATCGAAGGCATATGCTCGAAAGAATCCGGCATCGACATAAGAAGTATGTTCATTGGATGCTCCTTCCACCACTAACCTTTTCTATTCAAGGCAGCATATTATCATCAACTTACTTATACGCGGATAGCGCCGCCGGGGTTTTCGGATAAGCCGTCGCGGCAAGCGCCGGCAGTCGAGCGAAACAAAAAAGGGCCCGATCCCCAAAGAGAGAAGGGGCGGGCCTTTTCAATCGATCTGAGTCGCGCAGGTTGCAGCGTTATGACCTGCTAAGCCTGGGCGTGTTTATTCTTTCACCGCCCTCTGGTTGTGGTTCGCGGTCAGCTTGCCGGCCTTCAAGCTGGTTTTGATCTTATGATTGATCCCTTTTTGTCCTACTTAATCGGCAGCCTATTTCGTTAGTGGGGTAATAAGAAGATGAAGGTGATAATTTGGAGTGCTGTCGACTTGTCGAGCTTTTTGAAGTGGTGACTTGCGCCGCATGTGTATCGCCGACAAGTCGGCTCATAACAAAGCGGTGATAAGTCACCGCACTTCATATCCTACTTCAATCTGGCAGTCTATTTCTGCCTTCACTCTTATAAGCGAGAAAACCACGAGTATCTGCTAAGGCCCGGCGAAGAAATCATGCGTGAATAATATGCGCGGCGCGGTATTTAGAATGCGGGTCCTGCCGAGGCTTGTTGATACAGATACTTCTGAAATCCCGCGAAGACCCTGCCGATCTCTTCCGGCCTGCCCAGGTCGGCCACGGCGTCGGCGATGGAGTTGTGGTATTTCAGCCGGAGCAGCGGCGTCAGCTTTTCCTGATCGAGTTCCTCCACGCCGACGCTCACGTAGTGCGAGAGCACGAAGTCGAGGAAGACCTGCTGCTTGCTGTTGAAGTGCGTGCTGATCGTCACCTTGGCCTTCGCGGCCCGTTCCTCGCGGGTGAGCGGCGGCAGGGCGTAGGCGACATAGGCCAGCACGTCGAACAGGTCGCTCTTCTCGGCGTCGATGATCCTCTGCATCTCGGCCAGCTGCTCGCTGCCGAAGCCCTTCTCGGCCAGTCCTTCGCAGCAGCTTTGCGCGCGTGTCCGGCGCGCTCCAGAGCGCGCGCAGTTCGGCCTCGTCCTTGAAGAACTCCGGCAGCTTGCCGAACAGCATTTCCATGAACTGCTGCGCGGACATCGGCGTGCCGTCGGGATGCCAGAACGTCGTGACCATCATGTGCTGGATGGTGCGCTCCTTGCCGTCGGCGAGCTTGACTTTGATCTTCTGCCGGCGCTGGTCGGCGGCTCGGGTCCTGGTCCGGCGGTTCGGCGGTCGGGCCGCGGCTGGCTCGCGGTCTCGGCTGCTTCGGCTCCGGCTCGATCGGCTCGCCGTCCCATTCCGGATCGCTGAAGTGATGATGCGCCTTCACGAAGTCGTAGATCGTGAAGTAGTCCTTGCCGTCGTAGAGCCGCGTGCCGCGCCCGATGATCTGCTTGAACTCGATCATCGAGTTGATCGGGCGCATCAGCACGATGTTGCGGATGTTGCGCGCGTCGACGCCGGTCGAGAGCTTCTGCGAGGTGGTCAGGATCGTCGGGATCGTCTTCTCGTTGTCCTGAAAGTCGCGCAGGTGCTGCTCGCCGAGCGCGCCGTCGTTGGCGGTGACGCGCTGGCAGTAGTTCGGGTCCTTGCTCGTCTTCATCTGGTTGATGAGGTCGCGCACGGCCAGCGCGTGGTCCTGCGTGGCGCAGAAGACCAGCGTCTTCTCGCTCTGGTCGATCTGCTCCATGAACAGCTTCACGCGGTGCGCTTCGCGCTCCTTGATCTCGATGATCCTGTTGAAGTCGGCTTCCGTGTAGCGCTTGCCGGCTCTCGATCTCGCCTTCGACCAGCGTGTCGTCGGGCGTGTAGACGTACTCGTCGAGCGTCGTGGAAATCTGCTTCACCTTGAACGGCGTGAGGAAGCCGTCGTTGATGCCCTCCTTCAGCGAGTAGATGTAGACCGGCTCGCCGAAGTAGGCGTAGGTGTCGACGTTGTCCTTGCGCTTGGGCGTGGCGGTGAGGCCGAGCTGCACCGCGGGCGCGAAGTATTCGAGGATGCCGCGCCAGTTGCTCTCGTCGTTCGCGCCGCCGCGATGGCACTCGTCGATGACGATGAAGTCGAAGAAGTCCGGCGGATACTCGCCGAAGTAGGGCGAGGGCTTGCCGTCCTTCGGCGGGCCGCTCATGAAGGTCTGGAAGATGGTGAAGAACAGGCTGCCGTTCTTCGGCACCTTGCCCTTCTTGCGGATGTCGTCCGGCTCGATCCGCACCAGCGCGTCTTCGGGGAAGGCGGAGAAGGCGTTGTAGGCCTGGTCGGCGAGGATGTTGCGGTCGGCGAGGAACAGGATGCGCGGGCGGCGCGACGGCTCGCGGCTCAGGTTCCAGCGGCTGTGGAAGAGCTTCCAGGCGATCTGAAAGGCGATGAAGGTCTTGCCGGTGCCGGTGGCGAGCGTGAGCAGGATGCGCTGCTCGCTCGTCGGCGATGGCTTCCAGCACCCGCTCGATGGCGATGTCCTGGTAGTAGCGCGGCTGGAAGCGAGCCGCCCTTGTCCTCGAACGGCACGGCGGCGAAGCGGTCGCGCCAGGCGTTCGCTTCGGCGAAGGTCAGCGTCCCAGAGTTCGTCCGGCGTCGGATAGCGCGGCGACCTCGCCTTCCTTGCCGGTCTGCATGTCGATGCCGTAGATGCCCTGGCCGTTGGTGGCAGTAGGCGAAGCGGACGGCCAGCTTGCCGGCGTAGTTCTTCGCCTGCGCCGACGCCTTCGGTCAGCGGCTTGTCCCACGCCTTGGCCTCGATCACGGCCAGCTTGGTGTTGCGATAGACCAGCACGTAGTCGGCGGTGAGCGCCTTGCCGCGCCGCCCGTGGCCTTCGATGCGGCCCGGCGTGATCGGATACTCGCGCCGGATGCGGCTGCCCTCGACGACGCCCCAGCCCGCCGCCTTCAAGCGCGGGGTCGATGTGCTCGGCTCGGGTTTCGGCTTCGTTCATGGCGTGGTTCTACAGTTGTCCGGTGAAGGCTTGGTGCAGCAGCGACTTCTTCAACGCCTCCAGCGCGGCGAGCTTCTGCTCGTAGATGGATTCGAGGCGTTGGGTTTCTTCGCGAGAGCGCGTCGAGCGTCGCGACGATCGCTCTGCTGCTCTGTCAAGCGGTGGCAACGGAACATCAACTTCCTCAGATGCTTCGTCGTAGACGTTGGCGCACCGTTGCGCCGATGCGACTGCCTTGAATCGCCTTGCCGACTGCGCTGAAGTTGAAGCATGAAGAAGTAGAGAAATCGTTCGTCAGCGACTCGGTTCGCTTGACAACGAGCCGATGCGATGCTGCAGGAGACATGTCGCGTCAGTGCCGATCGAACATGCCGGCAGTCCCGCGATGCCTGCTTCGCATGACAAGCACGTCGCCCTGCGCTGAGCACGATCTCGTGCGAGTCGCTGCGCAGATCGTCAGTACTTCGTGCTCGCCGATCGAGTCGACGCGTAGCCATCCGGACATCGATGTTCTGCATGGACGGATGCCAGATCGGACTCGCCTTCGTGCTTGATGAATCGCGCCATCGAATGCCGAGCCGTGCTTGATCGTCGCAGATTCGGCCAACTGCTTCTCCACCCACCCCTCGCCGCGCTGGGTGAAGACGGATTGCAGGTGGCTTTCGAACAGAGCGCGGGCGTTTTGGAGGTTCTTTTCGGCGTTGGCTTTGGCGGTGGCGATGCCCTCAAACGCTTCGTCGAGGATGCCGACGATCCGCTGCTGTTCGGCGAGCGGGGGAACGGGATCTGGCAACGCTTGCAGATAGTCGCTTTGATGACTGCTTGATGCGCTTGAGCTCGCACGCCATTCGCGACGCTCTGAGCAAGTCGATCGAGCTGTCAGAGAAGTAGATACAAGAAATCGCGGATCGATCGCCATGCGGTCGAGATCGCAGACAGTCATGAGTCGACGCATGCATCGCGTCAGTCATCGTGACAGATCGCCGCTTGGCCAAGTCATCGAGCTATCGCTGCGATGAAGCATCATCGTCACGCATGCTGAGCGACTGAGTCTGCTCGAACGTCTTCGCTCGATGTCCGAGACGTATCTGCTCAATGTCGCGTCGTCCTGATCGTCCGATCGCGTTATGAACGGAATTGCGTCGCCGTCGATGCACTTCGATCGCTTGGCGTCGCGACTGTCCGCCACTTCGATCGTCGCAGACCTCGCCAAGCGTCTTCGTCTGCCACCCGTTCTTCATAGCAGCGCCCTGATGTTTCCCAGCACCTCCGCGCTCTCGGCATCCAGCGCGGCGATCTCGTCCATGATCTCCTGCGGGCTGCGGTGCGCCATTTCCTCGCCGCCGTTCGGGTTCTTCACGGAGAGGTCGAAGGTCGTCTGGTCGATGCTCTTGGCGTCCACGCTCCAGACTTTGGGCGAGTCGGCAAACGTCTTTTGCAGCGCGACGAACTCGGCGAGGTCGTCGTCGTTGAGCGGGTTGGTCTTGCCGAGGTTGCGGCCGGGGTCGAGCTGGTAGAACCAGATCTTGCGCGTCGGCGCGCCTTTCTCGAAGAAGAGCACCACGGTCTTCACGCCCGCGCCCTGGAACGTGCCGCTGGGGCAGTCGAGCACGGTGTGCAGGTTGCAGCTTTCCAGCAGCAGCTTGCGCAGGCTCACCGAGGCGTTGTCGGTGTTCGAGAGGAACGTGTTCTTGATGACGACGCCGCCGCGCCCGCCGGCCTTGAGCATCTTGATGAAGTGCTGGAGGAACAGGAACGCCGTCTCGCCGGTGCGGATCGGGAAGTTCTGCTGCACCTCCTTGCGCTCCTTGCCGCCGAAGGGCGGATTGGCCAGCACGACGTCGTAGCGGTCCTTCTCCTGAATGTCGGCGAGGTTCTCGGTGAGCGTGTTGGTGTGGACGATGTTCGGCGCTTCGATGCCGTGCAGGATCATGTTCATGATCGCGATGACGTAGGCGAGCGACTTCTTCTCCTTCCCGTAGAAGGTGCGCGTCTGGAGCGTCTCGAGATCTTTGGTGGTGAGCTCGGCCTTGCGCCTTCAGGTAATCGAACGACTCGCACAGGAAGCCCGCCGAGCCGACGGCGCCGTCGTAGATGCGCTCGCCGATCTTGGGCTGCACGACCTGGACGATGGCGCGGATGAGCGGGCGCGGCGTGTAGTACTCGCCGCCGTTGCGCCCGGCGTTGCCCATGTTCTTGATCTTGGCTTCGTAGAGGTGCGAGAGCTCGTGCTTCTCGGTCTGCGAGCGGAAGCGCAGCTCGTCGATGTGGTCGATGATCTCGCGCAGGTTGTAGCCGCTCGAGATCTTGTTTTTGATCTCGCCGAAGATCTCCCCGATCTTGTATTCGATGCGTGTTCGGCCCGCGTCGCCTTCTGCTTGAAGCCGTGCAGATAGGGGAAGAGCTTCTGATTGACGAAGTCGCGCAGGTCGTCGCCGGTCATGGCCTTGTTGTGGTCGAGCTTGCCGTCCTTGTCCTTCGGCGCGGCCCAGCTTTCCCAGCGGTACGGCTTGTCGAGGATGAAGGCTGTATTTCTTCCCGTCCAGCGCGGCCTCGATCGCCTTGTCCTGCTCCAGGCCGTCGAGGTATTTCAGGAACAGGAGCCAGGAGGTCTGCTCGGTGTAGTCGAGCTCGGTCGTGCAGCCGGCCTCTTTCCGGAGGACGTCGTCGATGTTCTTGAAGGCTTGTTCAAACATGAATACCGGTCCTTAATATAAAGCGAAAGTATCTACCAAAAAGAGTGACGGCTTTCAATGGAGGGCAGCGCAAAGTGAATTCGGTATTACAATCCGGGTGGCGAGGCACCTTGCCCTGTCGCCGCTAACGGACTCTTTATATTAATAAAGTTGTTACGAGAAGTGGCGTTTGATACACTGTGCGCGTTCACTTATCCCACTCACTCAGTGTCACGTACTTATTTCACCGAATTGATCAGCGGGAGGGCCGGTCATGCAGCCACCCCAAAGCGTAACCCAACTGCTCGTCAAATGGAGCGAAGGCGATAAGGCTGCTCTCGATGAATTGATGCCACTTGTCTATGAGACTCTGCGCAAGCTGGCCGGCAGCTACTTGCGTCGAGAGCGCGGCAACCACAGTTTGCAACCGACAGCACTCGTCCACGAGGCATACGTGCGGCTCGTGGGCCAGCACACGACCGGGTGGCAGAATCGAGCGCAGTTTTTTGGTATGGCGGCAAAGCTTATGAGAAACGTACTCGTTGATTATGCCCGCGAACGCCTTGCCGCAAAGCGAGGTGGGGAGCAGTTCCGTTTATCGCTGAGTAAGGCGGACCAGTTTAACAACAAGACGGATGTCGGGCTAATGGCGCTAAACGATGCGTTGAACGAACTGGCTGCTGTAAAGCCCCAGCACGCGCGGGTAATCGAGCTGCGGTTCTTTGGGGGACTAACCATAGAAGAGACGGCCGCGGTGATGAGCATATCGCACGCGACGGTTGAGAGGGATTGGGCATTCGCAAGGGCCTGGCTGCGCCGCGAGATGAAGGATTAGAGATGAATAGAGTCCAGTGATTGAGTTGTTAAGAAAATGAGCGGACAAGAAGACATTGATAAGTTGGAAGAACTCTTCCACCACGTGCTAAAACTGGAGCCCGAATCGCGCGCCCGGTTTATCGCCGAAGTGCGCGCTTCCAATCCCGACCTGGGAGCCGCGGTCGAATCGCTCATCGCTGCTCATAAAGAGCCGGGCAACCTTGTCGATTCCCCTGCTTATGAAGCCGCCGCCAGTCTGATTGTCAACTCTCGGACCTCAGACCTCGCAGGCAGCTCGATCACTCATTATCAGGTTCTCAAGCTTCTGGGCAAAGGTGGCATGGAAGAGGCATGGCGCGCTCGCGACACCAGGCTGAACCGCGAGGTGGCGCTCAAGGTGTTGCCCGAAGCCTTTGCCAATAGCGCCGAGCGGCTGGCGCGCTTTCAACGGGAAGCTCAAGTGCTGGCCTCCTTGAATCATCCGAATATTGCTCTCATCTACGACCTGGTCGAATGCGAAGGCAAGCAGGTCCTGGTGCTGGAGCTGGTCGAAGGTGAGAGCCTGGCCGATAAGCTCAAGGACGGCGCGCTTGCTCTGGCAGAGACTCTAAGAATATCGCTTCAGATAGCAGAAGCGCTACATGCCGCTCACAAGAAGGGAATCATTCACAGGGACCTCAAGCCAGCAAACATAAAGGTCACGTCGGAAGGACAGGTAAAAGTCCTCGACTTCGGACTGGCCAAGCAGTCCCACAGTCGAAGCGAGGAGACGGATTCGCTTGCCGCGACGCTGATGGAGTCTATGACCGCCGCCGGCACTATAGTCGGGACGCCGGCTTATATGTCTCCCGAGCAGGCCGTGGGAGAGCCGGCGGACGCCCGCTCAGATATTTTTTCCTTCGGCGCTGTTCTTTACGAGATGCTGACCGGAAAGCGCCCCTTTTCCGGCAACACGATGACCGCATTGCTGCAAGCAGTCCTCACAAGCAATCCCACTTCACCCAAGCGGCTGCGCTCGGAGACCCCTGTTGAGCTTGACGCCATGGTCATGAGGGCCTTGCGCAAAGAGAGGGAGCAGCGGCAGCAAAGCATGCAACAGCTCTGTTCCGAGTTGAGCCGCTTGAGCGCAAGAGCAAGCGCGCAGCCATCCGGAATTGCCCACTCGATTATGGAGCAATTGCGCAATGTCGGCTGGCGGCTGCGCGCTTGGGGACTTGAGAATAAGAGAATAACCATGGTCGCCGGCGCTCTCCTGGTCCTTGTGATACTGGGCGCGTTTGGCTGGCAAGTTTTTCAACGGCGTGCTGTCCCGGATGCGAGCCCCCCCGCGGGCGCGGTTCGCGTGAATGCGGACGCCACGCCTCACGACTTATTTAAGCAAGGATTTACTAACCTGGAACGCTGGGATATAGACAAGAACATTGACGCAGCTTTGCAGGCTTTCAATATAGCGCTCTCAAAGGATAAGAATTACGCGCCGGCGTATGCCGGTCTGGGAATGGCATATGTGGCAAAGTTCCAGAATAACCGGGACCGAAGTCTGTTGGACCTGGCTGTGCGCAATGCAGAGCAGGCTGTAAAGCTTGATGGCCATATGGCCATCAGCCGGGTCAGCCTCGGCCGCGCGTATGTGGAAAAAGGAGATTTTGTCCCGGCCGAATCCGAATTGAATCAGGCGCTAATTCTCGATCCGCTGAACGCGGGCGCGTACCGTGGGCTGGCCGATATCCAAGTAACGAAGAGTAACTGGGCCGAAGCCGAGCGCCTTTATAAGAGAGCCCTTGAATTGAGCCCTGACGATTGGGATCTCTATTTTATCCTGGGAAACTTTTATTATCGCCAGGCGCACTATAAGGAAGCTGAAGAGGCTTACAACAGGGTAATCAATCTGGCCCCGGATTCTCACCTCGGCTATCGCAACCTCGGGGGGGTCTATCACATGCAGGGCCGCTTTGCCGAAGCTTCCGCTCAGTATCAAAATGCTTTGCAGATCAGGTCATCGGCCAGCACCTATTCGAATCTGGGGACCAGCCTGTTTTTCCAGGGACTCTACCAACAGTCCGTTGCAGCGTTCGAGAAGGCTATCGAGCTTGGGGCCGACAACTATCAGATATGGGCAAACCTCGGCGACGCATACCGGCAGACGCCGGGCAATGAGGAGAAAGCGGCGGAAGCATTCCAATCTGCCATACGACTGGTCCGTAACGAGCTTTCCGGCAAACCCGAAGATGGTGACCTGCAAAGCCAGCTTGCGCTCTATCTGGCCAAGAGTGGGAAAAAGCAACCGGCGCTCGATCAAGCCGCCCGCGCGAAAAAGCTGGATCAAAGCGCGCAGGTCCAGGCCACACTCGTCTTGATCTATGAAATATGCGGCCGGAGAGAGCAGGCCCTGGAGTCGCTGGCCGCCGCTTTAAGAGCGGGACATCCGTCGGAAGAGTTCAGTCGTGACCCCGAGTTGTTGGAGCTGAGAAAAGATCCAAACTATCACAAGCTCATCGCGAAGTTATCCAACGCCGCTCAGCGCTAGAAGCCGGCTACGGCGGCCTTAAAGCTCACGTCAGAAATAATGTTTATTCGTTGAGGGGATTCACCCCCCGATTCCGCTCAAAAAATTGAAGCGATCTTGTTGATCGCTTTGCTGATAACTTAAAGAGAAAGGATAGATACTATGTCAACGTATTGCCTGGATGTTGCCTACGCATCGGATGTTACGCCTCATCACGCCGGGAACTCTATAGCTCTGGCCTACGGTTACGGATTCTTAGACCCTGAAATGGGCATTTTATCCCGCGAGGCCAGAGGGCTGTGAAGGTCTTAACGGGAGATTACCTGTTCTTCAGCTTCTTTGATACTGCGATCGTTCCGGGGACCATCTCGGAGATCGTGATCACCTTCCACGACGACCAGGACCCCTTTGGTTGGGAACACCATCATCTTTCTGTTCCGAATACGGGTATGCCGATTCCGTCGTATAAGGAGAAGGAAGCAAGCGCCGGGTGCAATGTCGTCGGAAGGTGGTATGAGTTACCCAAATATGCCGTTAAAACAACCGAGGGCAAAAAGGTCACTTACGACTGCTCCGTAAAGATCATTGTGACGCCGGTCAATGGCGATCCGCAATTGCCTTTGATTTTTAAGGTTGATCCCCGAATCATCGTCAACGGGGGCAACTGATAGCCTATTGAGCGGTAGCAAAGTGGCGGTTGTTGCGGGCGCGGGTTTCAGCCTCCGGCGGTCTCGATGGCCGGTAGGGCTAGCTTGTTTCCCAGGCATTTGTGACCGTTTGCGCTCCCACCCGAACGGTCACAAACTGCCTCAAGCTAAATCATTGAAAGCAAAACACGAGCAGCAGTTAGATTATTGACAATAGCCATGTGCTGCGGGATAATCGCTTGCGCGAAGGAACCCCAAGTAGTCCCCGCGTAAGTTATCTTCATCAATGTGGGAGGAAATCAAGTGGAGAAGGAGCGTGAAGTTCGGCTGCGCCAGCGAATAGAAGACCTGGTGCGGGCGCGAGTCAGCTTGCTGGAACAGGACATAAGCCGTCTCCAGCACGAGATCAACGACTCATTCACCCGATTGCTGGAGCGCACGGACGTGGCCGGCAGCATACCGGAATCCGACCAGATGCTCGGCCAGATCGAGGCGGAGGTCTCCGCGCAAGTTGATAACGCCACGGCCGAAAGCGTCCGGCTCGGCGCGGACATCGCGCTGCTCAGGGATTCGGTTGCCGAGCTTGACGAGCAGAAGACACAGGCCGAGGTGCTGAGCGCGCTCGTCGCCCGCGCCGCGAATTTCGCGCCGAGAGTCGTCCTCTTCGTGGTGAAGGGAACAAACGCGCTGGCCTGGGCCGCCCGCGGGCTGGAAGAGAATGTCAGCGGGTCGATAAGGGGGCTGGCGGTCTCATTGCAATCCGACACGGCGCTGCGCGCCGCGCTCAACACACAGCAGACATATTATGGCTCGCCCGAAGAGCAGGGCGAGAACAACCTGATTTTCGACCGCCTGGGCAACATCACCCCGCAGCGGGTGCTGGCCGTGCCGCTGAAGGTGCGGAGCAAGACCGCCGCCGTCATCTACGCCGACTCTTCTGATCGCGGCGAAACGGCGACAAACGTAGAGGCGATTGAGCTGCTCGTCAACACGACCGGGATGGTGGTCGAGCTTGTCTCGCTCCGCGCGAGGATGGCCGAATCGGCTAATGCGCCTGCCCGGCCCGCCGCGCCTTCCGCGCCGCAAGCAGCGCCGTCAGCTCCCGCCGATGCCGCCCAGGAACAGGCGCGCACGAGCGGTCAGCTTCAAACGCCCGCCCCCGCGCCCGAAGAACCGCCTGTCGCATCGCAGGAACCCGCCGAGGCGATGGACTCTCGACAAGTAGATTCTCAAAACATAGATTCTCAACAGAGGGCCGCGCCTTCGCCGACATACTTCGTGCCGTCTTTTAGCGGCGAGCCGCAAGCCGCGCAGCAGGCCAGTGAGCCACCCGCCAGCGCGCCGGCAGAGGCTCAAAACTTTGTTCAACAGACCGCCGCGCCGCCCGGCCCCGCGACCGGTTCTCTTAATACCGAAGAGCAGGCGCATAACGCCGCGCGCCGTTTCGCCAGGCTGCTTGTAAGCGAGATTAAACTTTACAATGAACAGAAGGTGAGCGAGGGCCGTCGAAATAATGACCTCTACGACCGCCTGAAGGAAGACATAGACCGCAGCCGCCAGATGTACGAGAAGCGTGTCACCCCGGCCGTCGCAGCCAGGTTCGATTACTTCTATGACGAGCTTGTCAATACCCTCGCCGAAGGCGACCCGGTAAAGCTCGGCTCGGATCACCCCGGCCCATCAGTGGCAATGTGAGCAGGAGAGATGAGTCGGGAGTTTGAGAACCTTGCATCTGAGTTTTGAGAATTCATTTTCAGAAAAAGTTTGTGTGAAGGTCTGAAGTAGGGAGCCTCGCAGGGGCGGGATGTAAGAACATTTCGCCCTTGCGGGGCTCCGAAGCGTATCAGCACGACGTTTTCTGTAGATGGTGAGAGAAAAGAATCAAGAGGCTGGAGCAGGGGTGAGCCTCGTAGGGGCGAGATATTTATAGAAACCTGAATATTATTCGGGGCTCCGTCAGGAGCGGTATGTGAACATCTCTCCCCTGCGGGACTCTTCAGTCGTTCTTATTGGATTTTCCTTAGAGTTTAACGCCGCGCAGTCGTAGCGCGTTGCCGATGACCGAGACGGAGCTAAAGCTCATGGCCGCGCTCGCAATCATCGGGCTCAGCAGCAGGCCGAATATCGGGTAGAGAAGACCCGCCGCAATCGGCACGCCCAGCGCGTTATAAATAAATGCGAAGAACAGGTTTTGCCTTATGTTTCGCATCACCGCCCGGCTCAGCCTCCGCGCTCGCACTATCCCGCGCAGATCGCCTCCGAGCAGAGTGATCCCGGCGCTCTCTATCGCCACATCCGTGCCCGTGCCCATGGCGATCCCTACGTGCGCCTGCGCAAGCGCCGGGGCGTCGTTCACCCCGTCGCCGGCCATCGCCACCACGCGCCCCTCGCGCTGAAATCGCTTTACAACCTCGATCTTCTGTTCGGGCAGCACGTCGGCCACGACTTCATCAATACCAAGCCTTCTGCCAACAGCTTCGGCCGTAGTGCGGTTATCACCCGTGAGCATCACGATCCGAATCCCTCCTTCGCCGAGCGCTCGTATGGCTTCCGGGGTGGACTCCTTTACGGGGTCGGATACGCCGATCAGGCCGGCGAGCCTGCCATCCACCGCTACGAGCATGACGGTCTCGCCCTCTTTACGCATCGCATCGGCCCTGATCAACGGCGTTGCCTGGCTCTATCCCGAGTTGTTCGAGCAGCTTCGTGTTGCCCAGCGCAACTGTTTTCCCTTCGACTTTTCCGATGACGCCTTTCCCTGTTATCGATTCAAACTCCTGCCCCTCGACAAGCTTGATTCGCTTTTCTTGCGCGCCCTTTACTATCGCCTCGGCAAGCGGGTGCTCGCTCGCGCGCTCAACGCTCGCGGCCAGTCTGAGCAGTTCCGATTCATCAATATTCGATAGCGTCACAACCGAAGTGAGGCGCGGCTTGCCTTCGGTAAGCGTACCCGTCTTATCGACGATCAGCGTGTCGACCTTCTCCATCACCTCCAGCGCCTCGGCGTTTTTGATAAGCACGCCCGCCGATGCCCCGCGCCCCGTGCCTACCATGATCGACATAGGAGTCGCGAGCCCAAGCGCGCAAGGGCAGGCTATGATGAGCACCGCTATGGCATTGACCAGGGCGTAGGCCAGCCGCGGCTCGGGACCGACGAGACTCCACACGATGAAGGTGATGACGGCACGTCACCAGGACGGCCGGGACGAAGTATGAAGAGACACTGGTCCGCGAGTCGCTGAATCGGGGCGCGGCTGCGCTGCGCCTCCGCCACCATGCGGACGATCTGTGCGAGTAATGTTTCGCCGCCGACCCGCTCGGCCAGCATGATGAAGCTGCCGGTGGTGTTGATGGTCCCGCCCGTGACCTTGTCGCCGGGTCGCTTTCTCTACGGGGATAGGCTCGCCGGTAATCATCGACTCGTCAACAAAGCTTGCGCCTTCGAGCACCACGCCATCAACGGGCACCTTCTCGCCCGGTCGAACCCTTAGCCGCGTCGCCCGGAGCTGATGGCGTCCAGGGAAATCTCTTCCTCGGTCCCGTCGCGGCGGATGACTCTGGCCGTTTTCGGAGCGAGGCCGAGCAGGGCCTTGATGGCGCTGCCGGTCTGGCTGCGCGCCCGCAGCTCAAGCACCTGCCCCAACAGCACGAGCACAATAATCACCGCCGAGACTTCAAAATAGACGCCGACCTCGCCTCCGTGCCCCCGCAGCGAGGCCGGGAATATATCGGGCAGAAGCGTTGCCACTACGCTGTAGAGGTAAGCCACGCCGGTGCCGATTGCGATGAGCGTGAACATGTTGAGGCTGCGATTTACGATCGACGCCCAGCCTCGCTCAAAAAACGGCCACCCCGCCCAGAGCACGACGGGTGTGGCCAGCGCGAATTGAATGTACTTGAGCAGTCGGCCGGACAGGGCGTGCTGCAACGGCTGGCCCGGAATAAGGTCCGACATCGCGATAAGGAATAAGGGAACAGTGAGAACGAGGCCGATCTTGAACCGGCGCGTCATATCTACCAGTTCCTCATTCGCTTCATCCGCGGTGACGGTTCTCGGCTCCAGCGCCATCCCGCAGACGGGGCAGAAGCCCGGCTCGTCGCGGACGATTTCAGGGTGCATCGGGCAGGTGTATTCCGTCTTTGTATTCGGCGCTGTAATCTCTATCGGGTCGAGCGCCATGCCGCACCGGGGGCAGGAGCCGGGGCCTTCCTGCCTGACCTCCGGGTGCATCGGGCAGGTATAGGTGTTGCCGGGGGCGGGCTGAGGCCGGGACGATTCAACAGCGGCGTGCGAACCGTGTGAATGACCTGACGTACTTTTCGGGATCATTCCGGAATCGCTCAAGGCACACCGGGTTGCAAAAGTAGTATGTTTCTCCGTCGTATTCGTGGGAGCCGACTGCGGACGCGGCATCTATCGACATGCCGCATACCGGGTCCGTCACTTCCTGCCCGACCATCAGTCAGGTCCCACTCGTGGCTTCCCCGGATTGCCCGGCGTACTGCTCGGGGTTCTGGTCAAATTTAGACTTGCACGCCGTGGCGCAAAAGTAATAAGTCTGCCCCTGATAATTCGATTGCCCCGCCGCGTTGTTTTCATCTACCTGCATTCCGCAAATCGGATCGGTATGAGTTGCCATAAGTTCTCCTCTCTTTTATCTATCAATGATTCATCTTGCCCGGTCTGATTCTCAAGAAGACCTGAAAGCTCGTGGGGCTTGAGCCGTAAATCTGTTTCAGACCATCGGGCACATGGTAAAAAGTTACGCCCGCGCCCACCCCCATGCGAAGCCTGTCGGTTGCGACAAAATCGCGGACCCCGCCGAAAGTAAACGCGCCGACTCTGAACCACTGTTCGAGGCGCTCGTCGTGCGGGTCGTCGTGCCCGCCGCCCAGGTCGTGGTCGTGGTCTTCGTCAACAAGCCCCGCGCGACCGAAGACGTTCTCTCGCAGCAGCCCCGTCTTATCGCCCAGCTCCATGCGGGTATAAAAATAGTTCTTGTCGAGGAAGTTTACCGTCGATTCGAGCAGGTAAGCATTCGACTTGCCATGCTCTTCAGAGTTGCGGCCCCAGATGAGGCTCGACGCCCAGTGGCCGTCCCGCCAGTTGCGGTTGTGATGAATCGAGGCGGTCCATCGCTTCAAATCGCCCGGTTCGAGCGCCTCGGGGTTGGTGAGGTACCCATACGAAATCTGCGCGGTCCAGTTGGGCGTAGGCGTAAACCACAGCCTCGCGCTGTAGGAATCGAGTTTTCCAAAGTCTATCGTCTCCGCGGTTTTCGTCCGGCTCGGCCCCGCGGAATATAGAGCTTTCGAATCTGAACCTGCCCGCCGTAACGCCCGCGGTAAATACCCCGTGAGCTATGTGCGTCGAGTCCATCCAGTGGTGTCCGAGCGGGGCCATGGGGTTTTCCGCGGCGGACAACCTGTGCATGAATGCGACCGGGCCGATCGCCGGCTCGCCTACCGGAGCGCCGTACAGATGTATTGAGACGTTCTCAGTCAGCGGAAGCGTAAATGCGGCGGCCAGCTCCATGAAAAGATCGTGCGCGTGTTGCGCGTCGATGATAGGACGCCCCTCGAATGTTTCGCCGGTCTGAAAGAGCTCGAGGGAACCCGCCGCTCGGCGTGGTCCACGGCTCGGCCGAAAACATGCCCCGCAGCATCAGCCGCCCTTTGCCTAGCTGTCGCTCTCCCATGAGCATGAACCAGTTTTGCGATTCGGCCTTGTTTACTCCGCGCGGCCCGCCCGCGTGATTAAAACCGATCTTCAAATCGCCGTGGGCCATAATCATCCAGTCGCCCTTCATCCAGTGCCACATGTATCCGGGCGTGGATGCGGGCAAAAGGCTCGTGCCGGAGCCGATTGCGCCCATCGATTTAAAAGGCCCGCCGGTGATGGTGCTCATCATTGCCTGCATGTTGGGGCCGCCGCTCGCGCCGGACATGTTATGCCCAGCGTGCGGGTCGTCGGCTTTGGCCGCGCCGGCCTTCGTCTCGGCCGGGCGATCTTCGTGCTGATGCTCTGTCTTCGGCGTCTCCCGTTGTTCGGGCTTCACCGTCGGGGTCTGACCATGCTGATGCTCGGGTGGAGCCGCGACTTGTTTTTGCGCCTGTGGCGCGGTCTGCTCGTGCTTATGCTCTGTCGCCTGTGGCTGAGCTTGATTATCGTGATGATGTTCCTGGGTCTCTTCTTGATGCTCGTGTTTAGCTCCGTGCTTATGGCGCGCGTTTGGCGGGATTGCCGATTCAAGCTTCTTTCTCTCATCGGCCGTCAGTGTAGGCAGCTTTCTGAGAAAGAGCACCGTCTGCCAGATTTCCGTCGGGTTGTGCGTTTTAGCAAAAGCGGGCATGGCCGTCCCCGGAACGCCTTTCGATATGATGTTGAAAAGCTGCTGGTCGGTCCTCGACTGCACCTCTCGCGAAGTCAGATCATCCGCGCCGACTTGTTTGCCTTGCGCGGTATCGGCCTTGCCGGTCGGGGCGTGGCAGCCTGCGCAGTGCGCGTTGAAGTGATCCATCCCGAGGGCCGCGTTTCTTTCGGTCAGCTTGAGCGGATTCTTCGCCGCCTGCCGAACCGGATCGGCGTATGCGGTATGCCCGGACAGGTTATAAGCAAAAACAAAGACAAGGAATGCTAAGACGGCCGCGATCTTAAATGCGCGCGGTTTTCTGATACTCATTATGTTCCTCCACCGGTCCAATTGTTGGCCGGTACATGGCCTCCATTATTGAGCAGAGAGCATACGACCGCTCACCGGCTCACAATGCGTCCAGACCTGAAGGAGTATTTAGATTCGCAAAACGGACCGCGTGGGAGGCGCCCTTAAAGGCGCGTCATCGGGTATGATTAACAATCTTGCGGGCGGCAGGGCCGCGATAAAACTGTCGGCCGAGGTCGGAACCTCAAGATGCAGACTTATATATAAACCCTGAGCCGCGACGGGTCTTGATGATGTAAGCGCCGAGAGTTCCGCGTGCGACGGACACTCTGTTGAGCCGTCCGGCTCTGACTGCTCCGGCTCTGACTGCTGCTGATGGCAATGACCGGTCTGCTCGGCCGGCCGCGGAACGCTTTCCGCGCCCGCGCAGCCATAGAAGGCGCAGTTTAGATAGCACACCTGCGAATATGAGAGCACTACCAGGATAGCTACTGATAGCACTACAGCTAAATGATGCTTCGCAGGTCTCATGGCTTTCATTCTACCAGCCGCCATATGTTGCTTCAATGTAATGCGTCCCGGTTCTTTGTTGATCGACTTATTGGGGGTACTATTACAAAAATGATAATAGGACTCTCAAACAATGAGGAGATATAAATGAAACGCTTCACAGCCACCGCCGCCACCCTTGTCCTTCTGCTCATCGGGCTCACGGAAACGGCACGTGCGGAAGTAAAGACCGTTCAGATGAAGATCGCGGGCTACCTCTGCGGCAACTGAGTCTACAACATCAAGAAGGCCGTGAGCCGTCTGGATTTCGCACCCAAAATTGATGACATCAAGGTAACCGACATAAAGCGCGGGCTCGGAGTCTTCGCGCCGAAGCCCGACAAGGTTGCTTCGTTCGCCGCTCTCAAGACGGCGCTCAAGAAAGCTGGTTATGTCTTAGCCTCTGCCGACATCACCGTCGCGGGCACGCTCGTTCGAGACGATAAAGGATGGTGGATCGAGGCGGATCAATCAAAACAGCGATTTGCTCTCGAAGGCGATGATGCCGATAAGCTGCTTCAAGGCATCGAGTCAGGGAGCCGCGCCGAAGTGACGGGCGATTGGCAAACTTCAGCAAAGGGCGTATCGAGTCTTGAAACAATTCGTCTGAAGTCCGCGACCAGGATCGCGGCTTTAAAGGCGAATACTCTTATCTCCGATAGGGACGGTCTTGAGCTAGAGCATATTCAAGTATCTCTCGACGGGGTTGCCGGCAATTCTTCGATCTATCTCGCGCCGGTCCGCACTACAAGTCCGGGCCTGACTGTTTATAAGGGCGGCGCGGTTATGCCCCGCTACTCTTACACCCGCCAGCACCTCGGCGATCTAACGCTAGACCGGCATGCGCTTCGGCTAGGAATCTCTTACACGCCTACTGAAAGGCTTCAATTAGAGGCAGAGATCCCTTACGTCGGAACTTTTTATGAAAGCGGCGTGGGGTCGGGGTCAGGCGGCGGCCCGGGTAATATCACGCTCTGGGGCAAGTACCGCTTTTTTCGCACCGTCGAGACCTGGGGAGACAAGCAGGCGGCATTCAGGCTCGGGGTAGAACTGCCGACCGGAAAGAAGGATGCGCCGGGCGCGGAAAAGGTCGCCGCGCCAGAGTTCGTGCGCCGGCAAATCAGCCCCGTCAGCGGGGGCGTGTCGCTTCGCTCAGATATTGCTTATTCCCAGGCCCGCCATCGCTTTATTTTTGGGGCGAACGTCGAAACAGTAAGACGGGGCGAGCGCGATGGGTTTCGCATGGGGCATGAGATTCGCGTCAACACAGATTTTGAATATGTGCTGCTGCCGCTGAAATATCGCAGTCCCGGCAAGGAGCTGTTCGTACTACTCGAAACTACATACATGTATAGCGGTCGTGGTCGGGTCAGGGGCGTCGAGGTGCCGGGCAGCAGCGCGTCGGAGTTCTACCTCGCGCCGGGCTTTCAGTTTACATTCAGTCCTCGTGTGGTCTTTGAGGCGAGTTATCAATTCCCGGTCATTCATAACACGGGGCCGCTCGTGCTGAGGACCGATAGAAACCTGCTTGTCGGTTTAAGGTACTTATACTGAGGTCGAAAGGTGCCGCGCTCAATTCTTATAACTTTGCTGATAACTCTTCTTGCCGCGCCCGGCGGCGGGCAGGAGGTGAAGCCTGATAACTCGGCGCCGCCGCGGTTCTCGCTCAAAGACTTGAACGGAAGAACCGTCAGCCTGAGCGATTATAAGGGCAAGGTCGTGCTTCTCAATTTCTGGGCGACGTGGTGCCCGCCGTGCCGCGCGGAAATACCCGATCTAGTCAGGCTGGGGAAGGAGTATCAATCTCGCGGGCTTCAAATACTGGGGATGACTTACCCTGAATACAGCCTGCGTGTCGTGCGGAGAGTGGCCCGCCAGTTAAAGGTGAACTACCCGGTTCTTCTCGGAAGCCGAGAGCTCGCCGCGGAATACGGCGTCGAAGAGATATTGCCGGTGACAATCGTAATAGACCGGGAGGGGCGCGTTCGCGGCAGAATTCTAGGCATTATGGATCTGGAAGAATTCAACCAGAGCGTCGCGCCTCTTCTCGATTAGCCTTCGCAATCTTCTAAATTCTCCTCTCTTATTCATTGCTCACTTTTAAAGGATCGCCCGTCTGATGCTCCTTTACCTGGAAGCGTAAGAACGCGTGGATTGCCTCAAGCATTTCTGCGTTGCGCGTCGAAATGCGAACCCGGCCCCCTCGCTCCGTCTCCTCGAATCGATATGTGATTGCCTCTTTCGCCTTCCTCATTTCAGGCACGCCGGGCGGAACCTGACCGTGGACAGCCTGCGGGATAGCAAAATCGCCGTTGCCGAATGCCTCCGCGATATGTCTGAGGTGCTCTCTGATCTGATCTCGGCTGGCGCTATCTTTCGAGTCATTCGCCTCCACTTCGATTGCGCCGCCGTCTTTGAGCAGGCGGAAATGGTGCGTAGTCTTCGCCTGCGAGAATCCCATAGCCTTATCGCCCCGCCTGTTCATCTCCGCCGTATGCCCGGCGTGGTGACCGTCGTGTTGGTGTTGACCATTGACGATGCCCGTCAAAATAAAGATCGCCGCCACGGCCGTTGAGAAGCTTTTGAATCTCTTCCTGTCTCTCATAATTCATACACCTTTCTTTTTTCGCTGACGCCATTCGGGGGCGAGCGGCGAATGGTTATTACCGTCGGGCGGACCGGCTGCAACGAGAGTTTCAAGCAACGCCGCTCGCTGGCCGGCGGCCCTCGTCGCTAAGCGGGCGTCCCATTCATTTAAGATCGCGCGCAGCTCATCGCGCAGCGAAGTCAGCTCGCCGAGTCGGGCCTCGACATCAGATAGCTTTTCCGCGGTGAGCGCTCGCACCTCGCGACAGGGCGCGCCGCCCCGTTCGCGCACACGGAGAATTCGCGCCAGCTCATCTAAGGTGAGTCCAATGGCGAGCGCACGCCGCACCAGGCGGATTCGCTCAAGCGCTTCGGCCGGGTATTCGCGATAGCCGTTAGGTGAGCGGCGCGGAGCCTGAATGACGCCCTTGCGCTCGTAATGACGCAACGTGTCGGTGCTGACCCCGGATGCTTTTGCCAGCTCGCCGGCGCGCAAGAACTCTCTTTTAGTGACCTTGCTCATCACAAGGGCATTATAAAGTGTGGAATGCATTCCGGAGTCAAGTGATTTTTTTGTCTGTGGTCGGGAGACGGTAAACCGGAGGCCAATCGCGGTTTACCGGCAGGCTATGTAGAGGCTATGAGCGCGGCCTTGCAAATGGCCAACAATATGTGTTTATCAACAACGTAATCGGCTTCAGCCGCGTCCGGCTCATCGAAAGCAACCCTGTTGCCGTTAGAGTCTTGAAACAGGGAGAGAGACTTCCCGTTAGTCCTCATCCTCTCGACTATCTTCCAGCCATCTTTTATATCAGAAGAGTAGCCCGGCGGGTCGTATTGCCATCCTCCATCCGGGGTACGCCACCACCTGCGCCTGTCATCGCGAGGAAAGTAGCTGTTCAGCTTTTTTAGTTTTGGTCCATCTGTTTCTAGCTGCCAATCCATGACTTGCTCGGCTACGAGAAGGTCCATCTCGCGCCCGGCGCCTAATCTCATAATCTCTTCTCTGCTAATCATATTTATTCCTCAATGCAACATCGGGCTGCCCGGCATCGCGCTATCTTTCTTCGTCGGCTCTCTGGAGATGACGAACCGGTTGCGCCCCTCATCTTTTGCTTTGTATAAAGCCGCGTCAGCCGCGGCGATGAGTTCACCTGACGAGAAGCCCCTTACGGGGTAACCGGTAACGACCCCGAGGCTGATCGTCACGATCTTGTCGTGATCCGAAGCTTCATGCGCAATCTCCATCGACTCGACTCTGGCTCTCATCATTTCCGCCATCTCGGCAGCGCCCTCCACGTCGGTCCCCGGTATAAGGATCACGAATTCGTCGCCGCCATAACGCGCTACCATATCCCCGGGGCGATTCAATGCATAGCGGAGGGCGTTCGCTATCAGTATCAAGCAGTCATCACCACGCTGGTGACCATACGCATCGTTGAAAGGCTTGAAAGAGTCTGTGTCGATCATTATCAGGGAAATCGGAGTGCCCGCCCGGCACGCGCGCCGCCATTCCAGGTTGAACAGATTCCTCAAAGTGGCGGCGGTTAGCTACCCCGGTCAAGACATCCAGGTAAGAGAGCCGCCGCAAATCTTGATTCGCCTCCTCAAGCTGATGGGTTCGCACCTCCAGTAGCTTGAGGCGTTCTTGCATGGAAAGAATGATGTTCTTGTGCCGCATCTTTACTTGCCTGATGCGGAGGAAAAAGCTTCCGCCAACGATAGCCGGCAGAGCCAAAATTAAGAGGAGGTAAAACGAATAATTACTTGTGAATTCCACGTGGTCTCTACTCCGGTTAAAGTTCTTAACTGAGAATTCTCCGGCTATGAAATCTACTTTTCCTATGTCCGCGCTTTGAGCGCCATGTCAACCTTTTGCTCGACCTCTTCTTTTGTCCCCCCGATCACTTCAGACAGCTCATAAACCAGCAAAGCCCTCGCCCTATCAAGTGTCCTATGCTCGCCCATCGACAGCTTCTTCGTTTCGCTCAGCTCCGTCAGTGACTCGATGACTTCGGCCAGGTCGAATGCCGACCCGGAGGCAAGCAGTCTTGTGTTGTTTTGTGCCCGCTGTTTGCAATTATCTATTAATTGAGTCGGCTGCTTTAACCGATCCAGCAGCTTTGGAATCTCATTCTTCCGCAACAGGGGCCGGATGCCTACGTTCTGGACATTATCAACCGGGACGAACATTTTCCCGCCGCTGCTATTAAGAACGATCAACTGGTAGAACATCATCTGCCTGCCATCAACGGTTTTGTTGATAACATCGCCGATAAGACATGGACCCTGACAGGGGTAAATAACTTTGTTTCCAATCGTCAGCATCATTTGAGTCTCGCTTAAGGATAAAGCTCTTTTCTCACCCGCGCTTCGATGCTCGTGATCTCCTTCGACGTTAGATCATAAGCGCCCTCACGCGTTGGCCGCCTGAACTGTTTTAGCCACTCACGCCGCACTGCCGCCATCTGTCTCTTCAAGAAGCTTCCGCCGGGATCGCTCGGCGTCACGGCCCGTTTGACTGTTGGCCTGGGAGGTCCGGCGCTGAATTTAAGCTGGCTCATGTTTTTTCTCATAATCCCTCGAAGCGCCACCCTCACCGGATTCAATTGCTTCGACAGAATCAATTGATGAATCGAGTTCTTGCCAGCTCATCTTGCGACCGTCGCGGAAGTGAGCATCGTAGGTGTCATTCAACAGGAACAAGCCCACTTTCTCTTTTTGCAGAGGCGCAAGGCTCTTCCGGCCAAAAACACTTGCCACCGCGGCGGGCGAGAAAACCAGTAACTCAGGGTTGCGGAACTTGTAGTGAATCGCGCTCTGCAAACTTGGCCAGAGTGCGAGATGCTCCCGCCCCTTCAGCGTTAAAGTAAACAGCTCGCCGTTGGCCCGCCTCATAATTGATAACTGATCCATAACTAAACTCTCCTTTTCGTCCCGGCTCCTAGTTGAGGGGTAACATAGGGGATCTCATTACGGAAACTATAATGTCTGGGGAGATGTCATTATTTCCGCCGTGGAGCTTTAATATTTCGTCGAGATGCTTGATGACATCAGCGCTATCGGTCGCGATCCGTTTCGAGTTCAGCGTATAGTCCAGGACATCTTTCTCAATAGTGGCAATGGCGTCTTTGAGTCTGGAGCGATATATCTCACTCTGTTTCATCCTCGCCGCCGTCTTTGAGCGAATGTCCGCGCTCAGGGTTTTTACGTGCTCTCTATGATGCTCCTCCGCCTCGTCGAAGTTCCGCTTCATTTCCTCAACCGCGACGCGTGCGAAATCCGCGCTAAGCGAGCCGACTCCTTGCGCGGAATCGCGCAGGGCTTTTGCGAATATCCCGATGTTCTGCGTGTAAGCCTTCGCCAGAACCTGATGTGGCTCATACGTCACGCCGGCCATATTCATATCTGAAATGGCTTGATGCCTTTGGGCTGGCACTTTCCTGCTCGACGGGGCGGATGCCTTCTCATCGCCTTGTTCAGGCTGATATTGAGTTTGTGCCACTGCCGCCATCGCGCCAAACACCAGCATCGCGATGATCGCAAGAATCGTTCTATAAGCATTCCTCTTCATAATTACCACGCTTGCTTTCCTTATAAGCCCTCGTTCGACAATCGAGTCTGACTTCCATTTAATAATACGCTTCCCCGCGATTGGTTTCTGTCCCCTATTGCACAAAGGCGAAAATAGGCAGCAGAGGCCATCTTTTTGATGTGTGTGCCCCGAAGGGCTGTTTGTCGCACTGTGTTATGATCGAACTGGACCGACATTGACAACTCGCGGGGTAAAATAATGAAAGAAGAGTTCGAAGACATTCGCATAATCGGCAAGCCTGATCCCGCTAAAGTAAGAGTGGGGAGTAAATCCTATACGCATACATTCCTTTTTCCTCTCTCCTCCGCCCCACCTCAACGATGGAAAGAGCTTTTCGTTCACGAGTGGGAATATAGGACGATGCACAACCCCAGACGTGTATGGGTAAAGAGTCAGGAGATGGCAATTGACTGCCCTGGCAAGGAGCTTGCCTTAATCGTGGAGCGCGTGGGCGTAGATATTAAAATCGTAAACAGGAAATATAGAAAGGAGATTGAAAACATCCAAAAAGAGACGGAACAGGAAAGGCAGCAAGCAGAGGACGAAAAGTCTCTTGATGACGCCTCGATAAGAAAATTTATTGACGATCTAAAGTTGCCCGGTTAGACGGCGGAATAAGTGTCACACCGCCGCAGCTATCATCTCAGGAGTGAAGCTTGAAATTGCCGCCGCCTCCGAGTCGTACGTCTCAAACACGGTTATTAACTTTGTGGTTACCAGCAGATTGCTCAAGCGGTCGCTGAGATGGAGCAACTTTATTTGTCCGTTTACGCGCTGCATGTAGATATAGCAGGAGATGAGCTCGCCAAGCCCGCTGCTGTCCATGTAATCGAGTTTCGCCAGGTTTACAATAATCTTACGCACCCCGGCTTCGATGTTGGCGGTAACGTGCAGCTTGAACTGCCTGTCTACTCCCAGCACGAACCTGCCTTCGAGATCGAACACTGTCACATCGTTTAGCTTACGCTCGCTGATATTCATATCTCTTCCCTCACCCTTCTTTGTTTCACTATAACTATCATACTTCCGCCGGAGGAATAATGTTCAATATCGAACAGGCGGAGAGGAAATCGGGCGGGCGTAAAACACGTCTGCCGTTGTATAATATTGAACAGTGTCTACTTCTTCATCAGGCTTATACTATTATGGGCCAGATGGTAATTAGCGATCACTACCTGTGAGTCGCTGGGACGGAAAGGTGGCAGTATGATTCAAGAGAATCCGGCAACGGATCTCTTCCAAAAACAGATGCGCGAATCGTTGAAGCAGGAGACCAGGCACTCCAAGGCTATAACAGTTGCCAAGCACGGCAATGTTTACACGATTGGCGATGAAATCGAGATGGTCTACTTTATCGAAAGCGGGAAGATCAAGCTGGTGATGCTCTCGTCTGAAGGTAAAGAATGTATGCTCGCCATCCACGGCTCGGGAGATATTTTCGGCGAGTTGTGCCTCTCCGGGTTAAAGGGCCGGATCGAGACGGCCACCGCGATGCAAAACACGGTCGTCAAGCAGCTTCCTTGTGACAGGTTCCTTGAGCGTTTGTCAAAGGACTCTCTGCTCGAAGGTTTCGTCAAATACCTCACGGTGAGAATTGCGGACCAGCAGGAAGTGATCGCCAATCTGGTGACGGTTGACAGCGAACAGCGACTGGGCCAGACCCTGTTGCAACTGGCCAGAAAGCTTGGCAAGAAAGACCCGCGCAGCATACGGATCGAGCTGAGGATTTCACACGAAGAATTGGCCTCGATGGTCGGCACGACGAGGCCCCGCATCAGCGTATTTATGCAGAGATTTCGGAACCTTGGCCTTATTGAGATGAGCGCGGAGCACCATCTAATCATCAAAGAAACGAAGCTCACTGCTTACCTCTCGTCGATTGCCTAGCCCGGTTTCACCTCACTGTAGATCGAGAATCTATTCCTACTCCTGTTCCATAGTGAACAGCCGAATTCGAAGCGAGGATGTATGGTACAAAAAGCAAAATTGCTTCCGGTCAGCCGCTTGAACCTTAACGCTACTATTTTGGAGGATGCTATGAATGTTGAAGTCGAAGCAAGAGAGCTGGTCGCGCTCGAGATTGAAAAACGAAAACTGCTATTGGAGGCAGAGATCGAGCGCATAAAATCGAGCATTATCCTGGAACAGAAGAAGAACGAGCTTGAGCTGTTGATGGTGGTGGGCGAGCTTAAGAGATTCCAGAACGAGTGAATAGCTATTCCCAGGCTGTCATATTAATGTCGCTAATGGGAGGACTGTATGAGCACGTACTACCATGAAAACTGTAATGGTGAAGTTGCGGGTGTTAACTCCGAAACGCAAACCCCTTCTTGCACTAAGTGCGGCCAGAGCGGAGAGGCGGAGGTAAAGTCTAGACTGGATGGAACTATGTTCGTCTTTTTCCGCACCCAGCAAGAGATTCACGATATGGATGGAGTAGTTGAAACCCTGGATGACTGGGAAAAACGGGGCTTGATATAACCTTCGACTGCTCCCACCGGCATCGCCTGCTCCCCGTCCACCCCTCCGCCTTTAATGGCGAAAAGAATTCTCCGAATTGTTCAATAATGGACCGCACGGGATCCGTAACCAGGGTATCGTAACTCCGGTAATCCACCCTCAACGAACAAGCCTTAAACGTCTGAATAAATGTATTTGCAACTTGAGAGGTCGTTATGACACCGATTTCGCGCGGAGCACAACCAAAAAAAAGAATTCTCTACGTTGAGGATTATAAAGACTCTCGTGACATGCTGGCCATGATACTTGGATCGGCTGGCTACGAGGTGGCCACGGCGGCTAATGTAACAGACGGATCGAGCCTGTCCAGGTCCGAGCCGTTTGACATGTTCGTACTCGACAGCAGGTTCCCCGACGGCACGGGCATTGATCTCTGCCGCCGGCTTCGAGCGTCTCATCCCTATACCCCGATTATCTTTTATTCAACCGCGGCATACGCATCAGACATCGAAGCTGGACTTGCCGCCGGCGCTCAGAAATATCTCGTCCAACCTACCGGCATCTACGAGATTGAACAGACCATAGCAGGGCTTTTTGCCGGTAGTACAGGGGCACAGGCTTAGGGTCATCGCTGTTTTAACCTTAGTGACGGCAGCTTTGTTCGTAGTCGCGGGGTTAGCCACTTCAGGTTCGTCTCAGTAAATACCGGGCTTTTCCAGTATCTCTCTTATAGACATCCTGGCGTACTCCGAGCCGAGGGCCGAGTAAGAGATAAGCCAGTGTGGGTAAAACATGCCGAGCATATCTATTGCGTCGCCGGGTCTGTCGAACGACGCGCTGATTGTCTTTGAAGCCCCGTACCAGACGCTTCCCACCGCGGCACTCCCGCCCATCGGCACCAGCTCGATTTTTATCTTTATATCTTTTCCGGAAGTGAACGGCAAAACCTCGACGTGCGCGCGTTGATTCCAATCCATTAATTTGGAGAAGTCTCCCGACAGGCCGAAGGAGACCGCCGCGGGCGGTGGGAGCCGGAAGATTTCGCGCAGGTTTCGATAAGTCAGCTCGCAACCCAGCTTGCCTTCGTTTCTAATAGTAGTTTTATCCGATTCTACTGTGTACCACATACCTTGTCCTTCCGCTTAAGCGTGGCTGGAATGATTTACGAGCAGATTAGCGTCAGGGTACTCTGTTCCCGTGCGTGAGGCTCGGCCCGCGTTTATATAAAAGTCGCCGTGGAGAAGGCATTAGCAGCCTGACAACGTCTTCTCCACGGCTCGCCACTTTCGTTCTGGCATTTTTTGGTGGGATGCCGCCGAAAGCTGACGTGATTTTACTGCGTCAGCACCGTTTGAGTTAGATCGGGGATGCTGAAAACTATCTTATGTTAACTGCCAGACTCGGGCGGGGTCTGTTCAATATTGTACAAGCCCGAGAATAATCGAGAGCAAATACCTGATCAGGTATTCCCGCCCGTGCGAAGATTCTTAATCATAGGGTCAGCGATTTGAGATAAGCGTTGGGGTCGTGATGCATCGCTCCTTGCGGAAGCCAATCCCACAACGGCCCCAGGTCCTTTCGCGCCAGGTCGACATAAAACTGCGGAAGCTCGGTCGTCTCCTGTTCGAAATAGCCTCGGAATTGCGGATCGCGGTCGAGCCGGCCATGCACTTCCTTATGGTACTTGATTCTGCCAAGCCCTTCCGACGATACCGCGCGCACTACGTTCATCCAGCGCGGGATCATCCCCTTCGTAGCTTTCCAGCGATTGATTATCGCTCGCCTCGAATATGTGTAACTCGTCAGATCAATCACGCGCTGATAGAAGTCGGGCCATCTGTAGTTCTTTGGCTTCACGTTCATGGCCTGATTGTTATTCAGGAAGTGAAAAGGGAACGGCAAAACGCGGCTTGCGCGCTGGTATTCCAGGTTGAGCGGCGCAGCCTGCCCGAAAGCCGAGAGCAACGAATAGCCGGGGAATGCGCCCGGCGCAAGGTCTACGAACTTCTTCGTCAGCTCAAAGGGTTCCGCCCCTTCGTCGGCGTCCAGCCCGAGCACGAAGTTAGTCTGCACGTAAGGGATGTACCTCAAGATCATGTTTACGTGCTCGGAGACCTGGCGCACTTTATCCGTCCCCGTCTTTTTACCGGTCTTGGATTTATCACCCAGGTCGTACCACGATTCAATCCCGGGAAGCAGGGCTTTAAACCCATTCCGTTTGAGACGGGCAAGGTGCGGCTCTGATAGCAGCGACAGGCTGCTTTCGGCGAGGAAGTCTATGCTGTCGGGAGGGACCGCCTCTTCTATCGCATTCATCGTGTTGTTGAACTGAACGCCGAAGTTCGGATCGTGCCAGGCTACTCTGGGGCGCTTGAACTGCTTGAGGAGAAACCGCAGGTCCCCCTTCATCACATCGAAATCGAGGGGTTGATAAGGCACGGCCGCGTCGATACAAAAACTGCAAGTGTAGGGACAGCCCAGGCTGGCAATCATCGGGACCAGCTTGAGCATGGGTGCCTTCTTGAGCGTCGGCTCGATAAACTTCCATCGCTCTCGCACGCCCGGCAGCGTTACGGGTTGTTGCTTGGCCGCGAGGTGAATGCCGACGGGTCTGTGCCGCGAACAGTCTTGCAAGACGTCACAGACGACCGTCTTGTCGGTAAACCCCAGAACATAGTCGAAGTATTTCAGCGCGTCGTGTGGATAGCATCGGGCATGTGGTCCGCCGAGCACCGTAACAGCGCCCTTTGATCGAAGAAGGTTGCTCAGCGCGTATGCCAGTTGCGCGGCTTCCGTGAACGCGCCTATAAAGACGATGTCCAGGTTATCGGGCAACTCCTTCGTAAGATTCTCGAACCCGGTATAGCATACGAACGTGACTTCGTGCCCTTGCTCCTCGCACCAGACGGCTATTATCGTGGGCATGATGCTAGCGAGATTCGCGTTCATAATGCGCGCGAACATTGACCGCTCGGGGCCTTTGGCGACAAGGTCTATAACGCCTACGCGCAGCTTTCGCAATATAGCGCCTCCTATCTAAATCTCTATTTAGTAGTCGAAGATTATCACACGATCTTCAAAAACGGCATCCACAAAGGAAAGTATCGGCGGATTTAAAAAGAGATTTCCCCGATATTTTTTAATAACGGGTGAATATGAACCGATTTATCCGCGCATTCGGCAGACAGAAGCGACCGGTCAACTGGCCGAGTCGGTTTGTGAACTTGTCTCGCCAGGGTCAATTGGCAAAGCCGATCAGCCACTTCTGTATTTTTTCGGATTCATTTCCAAAGAAAGTTTGCGCCCCCGAGAAGCTTTCGGCGTGCAACCAGAAGCCGCAGTCATTTTTATCAAGAAACCAGAAACGGCCTGTTGCCTTCTCGCGCAAGATATAGCACTTCTCCGTATAAATCTCTTTTCGCACGGGGTAGGTTTCCCCTTGAACTATTATCTGGCTCAAGAACCGCTCGCCCTTTTCGTTGCTTTCGATCCACACTTCGCGGTCGCCCTGCCTGTTGTGGCCGAATTGATAGTTGGCGATGCTCACTTTTTCGCCCTTCACGAGATCGAATCGCTCGGTTTCAAATTGATCAGACATAATCGCTCCTTTCAAACTGGATCGGTGCTCAAGTCAGCGGCGGTTGGGGCTGATCGAAATAGCCTCCGCCTCACGAGAATCGAGCATGAACATATGACGCCCCCTGGCCATGACCAGCAACAGCAACAGCAGCGTTATCGCCCAGACGTACCAGGGCAGATTGCTCGTTTCGCGCCCGCTCGCGGTTAATAATAGGAACGGGCCGGCCACCGCCATCATTATTCCGATGACAGGTGTTGTCCGCGCGACCCTTGCGAATGAGTTGGCTGAGATTATTTTGAGTCTTAACATGACATCTTGTAAATCTTGAATATACATTTTCGGCTCCTACCTATTGGCTCCTGTTTGCAAATCAATCCTGAGAATTTCGTAGGCAGCTAAGAAGAGGGCGAACCGCGCCCTTTTCCTGGCTGCCCGGCGTTAGAACGGACCGAAAAAAACTCGGCCCGTTTAGCGCCAAAGTTTAATTCCGTCGCGAATCACGGCCGCCGCCGTTGTTGCGACTCTCACTCTTTGGTTTAGCATCATCTACTTTGAGCGCGCGACCGTGCAGATCCTGCCCGTCAAACTTCACTTTAGCCGCGTTAGCCTCATCGACGGAATTCATCTCGACGAAGGCAAAGCCTTTCGAGCGGTCAGTATCTCGATCTACTATCAAATTACACGATTCCACCACGCCTACTTCGCTGAAGAGGCCGCGGATTTCATCACTGGTGGTTTCGTAGGAGAGATTTCCGACAAACAATTTTGCTGACATAACAATTATCCTTTCGGTGAGATCTTGAAGCAGGCCGAGCGGTTCGCGGGAACGGTTGCCAGCGGAGTCGGTCGGTATCTCGAAACTTTTCGGGATAGGCTTTTTACAGGTGAACGATTATCTGCTCTCCAGGCGGCTGACCGCCCGGGCCACATCAGGCCCGGACGCATCCCCGTTGTTTGCCGGAGTGCAGGGCTTATTCCGAGAGGACAGAACTGGCTGCCCCCTCGAAATCTGGCTTTAGGCGCCTTGAGCAGCGACCTTGTGGAAAGTCGAGTTGGAAAGCTCAAAGGTTTCGACCTTTGGGGTTCCCTCTACCACTTTCGACATGATCTTCAATACCTCGGGGTATGTCGTGCGGTTATAATTCTCCGCGTTCTCTTTTGTATCCCAAAGGCTGATGGCCAGAGCTTCAGAGCGTTCCGGGGCAACAAAAGTTATCTCATCACGAAAGCCCTTCTGCTTACGAAGCAGGGGAATGATTTCGTTCTCGTTAAGACGAGTAAAATCCTGGACGACATTCGGCTTCAGTTTCAGTGTGAGAGTGCGTGTAAACATTCTTTAGCTCCTTTAAAAATAAGCTGTGGGGTTCAGATGGACTGGATAATTCCAGAGAAGCTGAAGAATGGAGTGAGCTAAGCTCTGTTCTCATTCAACCTATCACCTAACGGAGGCAATGTCAAACATGGGCACTTTCGCAAAGTTGAGTTCAACCTGGATGAACTTCATCCAAAAAGATTCACGCGATTAAGTCACTATCATAGATTGGATAAAAAACAACCACACCGGATAAGATAGAAGCGGGCTCTTGCTGGGTGTCTGACAGGAGATCGGCGTGTTGGAGACGAAAAAAAAAGAGACCCGACGCGGGGAGCCTGTCTCGGCTGGTGCGCTGCGTTGCCGCCGCAAGTTTCTACGATTCTTCCCCGGAGGGTTCCGGGACGAGACATACATAGATTGGGAGAGGGGCTACAAGTGGAAGGCGCACGAGCAGTGGGGCGAGGCCCTGGGGCGCGCCGCGCATCGCGCGCTTTTGCGCGAAGGCAAATTCGATGAGATGGCCGCGCACGCCCTGAAGATCGAGTCGCGGACAAACCTTCTTTTCTCGTTCGAGAAGATGGCGCTGCGCGATGCGGTGAAGTCTCGGGCGGGCGCTCAGGCTTTCGCGCAAGGTCTATACGATTTTCTTTACGGGGCGGGGACCCTGGAGCGCAAGTTTGAGCGGTGGCGCGATGTCGTAGCCGTGCTGCCGAGAAAGCAGACGCGGGTGCTCACCTGGCCTATCGTCACCGTTTTCGGATTCATCGCGCAGCCCGAAACGCACATCTTTTTGAAGCCGAACGTCACGCGCGCCGCGGCCCGCGAATACGGCTTCGATTTTCAATACAAGTCCAGTCCTTCGTGGGAGACCTGCGCGAGTCTGCTTGAGTTCGCCGCGGTCGTGCGGCGCGACCTTCGCGACCTGCGGCCGCGAGACATGATAGACATACAATCTTTCATATGGGTGCAGGGCTCTGACGAGTACGAGGAGTAAAACCATGCAGGAAGATAAGGGCCGACGAGAGCCGCCCCCCGCGGAAATCGAAGCCGGCGAGATGAGCGAGACCGAGATTGACGAGACGATAGAAGATACGTTCCCGGCGTCCGATCCGCCTTCATGGACGCTCGGCACGGATCATCACGAGAAGCCGCCGGAGTAAGACTGTCGCTTCATATGCGCGGGCAATAATTGATGGCCGGGCTTGTAAGCCCGGCCATCAGGTTTTATTCGTGAAGTGTTTCGTTCGTCCTGCTACAGCACGCGCAGGAACGCGACCAGGTCCTTCTTCTCCTGCGCCGAAAGGTTGAGTTGCTGAATAAGATTGAAGAACTCAACCACGTCTTCCAGCGTGAGCAACCTGCCGTCGTGCAAGTACGGAGGCGATTCCTTGATGCCGCGCAACGGGAATGTCTTTATTGGCCCCTGCGCCGTGATCATCATGCCGCCTTCCATCCTCGGTTTGTAAAAGCGCTCGACCTGCAGATCGTGCATCGAGCCATCCGTATAGTATGGCCCGGTGTGGCACGAGGCGCAGTTCGCTTTCCCGAAGAACAGGTCTTCGCCGCGCGCCTCGCTTTCTGTCGCTTTTGTTCGGTCGAGGCGTCCCATTATGTTCAGCTTCGGCGCGGGGGGGAAATTCAGAAGCTCCTGGAACTCGGACATGTTGTGTACTTGATGACCGCGCTCAAGAATATTCAGCCCCTTCTTTATGGCGGTGACCGGATCGCCGTCAAAGTATGCGGCGCGCTGTTCGAACTCCGTGAAGTCTTCGACCGTCTTAAGCGCGCGTTGCGACCCGAACAATCGCTGAATGTTTACGCCCCGCAGCGAAGGCGTCTCAATCCGGCGGCGATTCTCCTGCGGGCGTATGTCGCCCACCAGGTGCATAGCGCCGGACGTGTGGCCGTTGACGTGGCAGTCGAAACAGGTCACCCCAAGCATACCATCAGGCTTCTCGGTTTTGCGGTCCGCCGTGGCGTTGAACTGCTGCTGCGGAAACTGCGTCACCAGCATGCGCAACCCGTCGAGCTGTTTGGGATTGAGAATGCCGTTGAAAAGATCGTAGAAGTTGTTGATCGTTACCAGTTGCCCCTTCGATACGTCGCCCAGGTCGGGCCGCGTGGTCAGGAAGATGGCCGGCGGGAATTCCGGGAGGAAATGATCCGGCAGATCGAAATCCATGTCGAACCTTTCCAGGCGCGGCAGTTTCTTGATCTGCTCTTGCGTGAATACCATGCCGCCGACCGGATGATTGACGTGCGGGAGCGGAAGGTAAGGGAATACGCCCTGGTCCCTTATCTGTTCGGGCGACATGCGTCCGAGCTGTTCCCAGGTCATCCCTCCTCTGAGTCTTGCCGTCGGCCCTACGGGAATGGGTTTGCCGCGCGTCATCTTCACGGCGGGATCAACGCGGCGGCTCAGGTCGTAACGCGCTTCGAGCAGCTTCTGGTGCTCCGCCATCACGCGCGCCTTCGCCGCCTTGTCACGACTCAAAACGACCGAAAACGGCTCCTCGATCACCGGCGAAAAGGAAGACGGCTGCTGCGCCGGCCTTCTTCTGGCGTCGTCTTGAGCGCGTGCTTGTGGACTTACCGCCATCGCGGTCAAGGCCGCCGCGATGAAAGCAAATGTTACAAGCACCTTGATGCGTGTTGAGTTGGTCATATCGCTCCTTTCGTTGGGATAAAGCATCAGATGATCTAAAGACTGATTCTTGCGTCGATAATGCCAGGTCCATATGTAATAACACTCCGCGCGCCGTTTTATTCCACACACGAAAACGGCTGACGCCGGGGAATATATTCATCCGCCGCGTGTTACTCAAGACTTGGCTGAATACTATCACCGGGTATCGGCCGGGCGCAGCGTTTTCAGCACCTCGGCAAATAGCTCGAATAGTCGTCTTAATCTGTCTTTATCTTTTATGACCCCGGTCTCTTGAAAATAGAGCTCCGCCGTCAACTCCCGCGCATCCTTGATCCGCAAAAACATCGCAGGCTGTCCCTGTATGAGGTCCCTGATCTTCACTTGCTTAAACAACGCCCTGATCTTCGATTCATCATTCCCTTTTATTATGAATTGCTCGTCAAACTCCCGATCACCGCTCTCAATAATCTGGGGATCGAGGTAGCCCGGCAGACCAAATAAAGGCCCCAATCGCTCATATTCAGGCCCGCCGACACGAACGTCCTGCATGCCGAACAGCTTTCCGGCCGCGCTCAACAGGCCCTTGCGATAGATCGTGAAATGAAACCCGTCTTCGCTTATAAAACGCGCGCGTATCCGCGTGAATGTGACCGAAGACTTGCCGGTAGAGACCGTATAGGTGTCGAGTGTGACAACAGACCCCTCTATTTTTGCCTCGACTTTGGTGCTGCCTTTGAAGAATCCGCCCTTAGTAAATTCAGCCCCTATGTCCGCGCTCAATTCTTTCCAGACTTCGTTATGGCTCGGTCCAAAGATTCTTTTCAGTAATCGCATGACTCGATTCATCAAAAGGCGGCCGCTATTAGCTTGCGGCCCAAAGCGCGGCTGACCGGGCTCGATCTACTCGCGAATTCTTACGAGGTTTGCTGTCGGGCTCCGGGTGCTTACCTGACACGCTCGATTTTGCGAACCATTATCCCCTCAACGTCATCGCGCTCGACCTCTTTGCCGGTTATCTTGACCTTCTTTCCTCCAAGACCCATTACTCTGGTCTTTATAGGAGCGGTGGTGCTGCTTAACAGCACATAGAGGTCTCCGTCATTCGAGACAAAGCCGACCGTGCCGCCTTTTCTTATACAGCTATTTGTGCAGGCCGCGTGTTTAACGCCTTTGCCTTCGCCTTGATGGCGGGTCATATAGCAAAACATGTCTACGACTTCTCCCTCGACCGTGACCTCCTTTTCACCGCTATCCTGCCCGGAAACGACCTGGCTTCCGCTGAGGCCGGCCAGTATCACAAGAATCAGCGCAATTCTTACCGCGAGAAATGATCTGCTCATAACGGCTCTCCTCTCAATCATAATAAGCTGCAAAATTCGAGCAATTCTATCATAAAGCAGCCTATTCAATCGGCTCGTCATCCGCGATTTGCATGGATGCTATCAGTTCTACATATTCTAGGAGAGCAAGAGAGGGAGGTGGGGATGAATCGAAGAACGGATCTTAAGGCGGTCGCAATCGGCATAATCGCCGGCATGCGCAGCATGTCCGCGCCGGCATTAGCCAGCAGCTACCTTGCTCGGAATGATAATCTGGCCGGCAGCCGGTTAGGAGTATTAGCTTCTCCGGCCGCATCAACGATATTGAAGGTGCTTGCCGCCGGCGAGATGATAGCGGATAAGCTGCCTATGATACCCGCGCGCGTATCCGCCGGGCCGTTGATTGCGAGGATAGCATCCGGCGCTATCTCCGGGGCGGCCGTATCTACGGCGGATAAGAGAGGGGCCGGTGTAGGGGCGGTATTGGGCGGCATCGGAGCGGTGGCAGGGGCGTTCGGGTTCTACCACCTGCGACGCGGCATAGGTTCAGAGACGGGCGTGCCGGACCCCTTGCTTGGGGTTGCGGAGGACGCAATCGTGATCTGCGGCGGGGCCGCGGTCCTGGGAAAAGCCGACTCGTCTAATTGACGATCAGTGGTTCGCGTATCAAGCCGTTTTCGTGGCGGAGGGCAATTAAGAATATGAATAGAAAGATGATCTCTACGGCCATCGCGCTTTTATTCATAAGCCTGTTGTGTATCAACGGTCGGCACAGAACCCACGCGATGGTCAGCGACCCCTCGATACAAAAAAGTACGCACGCCGACGTGCTTGCAAAGAAAACCGGTCGAGCAGACCGAACGAAGTATTATCCGATTGTCGAGCCCTGGCAGAATCCGACCGTATTCGTCGAGCTGAATAGAATCTCAATTATTCTGGCGGGCCAGTCCGAGCGTCTGACGACCAGTGTCGATGATCTTGCGAAAGAGCTCGCGGAATTACCCGCCTCGGCGTGGCCGTTAGGAAGAGTCGTGGTGTTTGCTCAATCCGCAAGGATTCCGATCCTGCTCGAAGGGTTCTCTTTAAGCGAGCAGGAGCTGGAGGCGCGCAGGAATGCGGGGAAAGTACTGGAGATACTCAAGTCACTCGATCTGGAGATTGTACACGCGCCGATAAACTGATTAAGGTTTTTGTGTAGATCAGGCGTTGCACAAAAAGTGAGTTACTATAAACATCGCGCCCCTACGGGGCTCAGGAATCTATCAAAAAGCTGTCTTCTATAAACATCTCATACTAGATTGAAGCTCTCGGCACATCTTATGCTTTTTTTGCCGCGCGCTTTTTCGCGGGGGATTTTTTCGCGGCCGGCTTCTTCGTCGGCTTTTTCCTCGGGCTGCTTTTTCTCGTGTCTTCTATCTCTCCCAACAGGTCCGAGAAATCAAAGCCGAACAACTGCCTGATCTGATTATTGAGCGACGGCATGACGAGGCTATTGCCTACTTTAGACAGCTCGTCGACCATGCTGTCGGCGAATGCGGCTATCTCCGATTGTTTGCCCCCCGCCCCTTTCGTATTCTTATGGGCATAGCCGAGTGTGTAGCCGAGCGCGAAACCCGCGGCCAGCGCGCCCATACTCCACACAAGAGGCTCTTTCTGAAACTGCTCGCGCCACTCCGTCACCCCGCTTATTGTCGTTTTCACTGACTCGTAATTTTCCGACACCACGTCTTTAATCTCGGCGACGGTTTCGGAGATCGAATCTCTCGCTTCATCCATGCGGCGCTGAAGCTCTGCTTTGCTCGGCTCTTTCCTGGTTCTTGCTCTGGTCATCGGTTCCCTCTGTCATCGCTCGTTTAGTCGGATTATAATTCTTCCTTAATCCACTGCTTATCCTTTTCGATCTCCTTTAGGCTCCTGTCGGGTAACGGGGTCTGTCCGGCCATACTATTCTTTGCCCTCAAAATGATGACGCCCCCGATCAGCAAGTAAAGCAGCGCGGTGACGATGAAACCCAGCGCGTACTTTACCGGCTGGCTGAGGCTTGTGCCGTCAAACAGCGTAGAGATAAAAAAGGCTATCGCCACATTCAATAGCGCAAACCCGACGGTGGCGATTATCGCCCCCACCGCCATGCGTCATGCCGTATTGAGAGTAGGCGTTTACATCCTCTTTGATTTCGATCTTCAGCAGGTTGAGCTTCGCATCCAGGATGGTTGCCAGGTCCTGGCCCAGCCGCCCTATAAGATCGGGCAGAGTCTCATCACCGTTGCTTGTGGATTTCCTCGCATTTACACCCTTTTCTTGATCGCTCATTCCCTGCCTCCTTTCCCTGCCACATTATATGCGATTGACCTTGAATGAGAGCAAGCCAGGACGAATCTCCAAGAATGGATATGTGCCGTCCCATCAAAACAGCGGTGCTATACTAAGGCCAATATGAGCCTCTTCAGCACACTCGCCCTCGCTATTGGGACTTCCTGGGTATCGGGCATAAACCTTTATGCGTCCGTGGCCACTCTCGGGTTGCTTGGCCGTTACGCAAATCTCCCGCTGCCGGGCGAGCTTAGCGTAATCACCAACTGGTGGATTATCGGTGTCGCTCTGGGGATGTACGTGGTTGAGTTTGTAGCCGACAAGATACCCTTTATAGATAGCGCCTGGGACGTGATCCACACCTTTATTCGAGTCCCCGCGGGCGCGGTGCTTGCGGCGGCGACATTCGGCGATTTCGATAAAGGGATACAAGTCATCGCGTTTCTGATTGGAGGCGGCCTTGCCTTAAGCTCGCACGGGACCAAAGCGGCTACCAGAGCAGTCATCAATACGAGCCCCGAACCCGTAACGAATGTAGCAGCGAGCCTGACTGAGGACGTGGTCGCCGTCGGCTCGGTGCTGCTGGCCGCATTCTATCCGGTGGTAATGATCATAGTGGTTGTGGTGGGTTTGATTGTTTCGATGATTGTGCTGCCAAGAACAATCAGGTACTTCCGAACGGTAATCGCAAAGATCAAGGGGAAGCCAGCCACAGCCGATCTTTCTAAAAGATCGGGACGCGGAAGCGAGTAAGCGCAAGACTGAAAATGCGCTTTACGAATTGAAAGGGCGCGAGTCTGCTCACCAGCATGTATAACCGCCGTCGGCGACAACGATGCTGCCGGTCATCAGGCTCGATGCGTCCGACGCCAGAAACAATACTACAGAGGCAATCTCGTCGGGCTGTCCGACGCGGCGCATGGGCGTCATCTCCAGCCAGGTCTTGAACCATTCAGCGTTATCCATCCCGCGTCGTGTCATCGCCGTCTCGATGTATGTCGGGGCTACGGCATTGACACGGACCCCGCGGTCGGCCCATTCGGCCGCGAGCGATTTCGTCAGCATGTGTACCGCCGACTTCGACGCATTGTAATGGCTCTGTGGCTGCGGTTTGTTGGATATTATGCCCGACATAGAGCCTATATTTATTATGCTCCCTTTGCCCGCTTCCAGCATATGGCGGCCAAAAGCGCGGCAGCACCAGAATACGCCGTTGAGGTTGATGTCTATAACTCTCAGCCATTCTTCGTCGGGCATCTCTTCGGCAGGCGTGTTGAATGCGATGCCGGCGTTGCACACCAGAATGTCTACGCCGCCATGCTTTTTGACGATCTGATCGGCGGCAGCCGAGACGTCCGCCATTTTGGTTACGTCGAGCTGCAAGACCTCAGACTCGAAGCCGGATTTACTCAGCTCGTGCTTGCCCGAAGCCGCGACCTCCGAGTCTATCTCCGCGATGATGATCTTAGCGCCCGCTTCGGCAAGCGCGTGCGCGCAGGCGAGGCCGATATTTCGACCGCCCCCGGTTATTACCGCAACGCGATTTGAAAGATCGTACTTTTCGAGATACATAACACCCCCCCAATGAATTTTGGATTTTAGATTTTGGATTTTGGATTGCCGGACATGAAAAGTCAGCGGGCTGATTGCCATAAGGTTCCCTAATCCAAAATCCAAAATCTAAAATCCAAAATCAGACGCGCTTCTCCTGATGAATCAAACAGGTGACAGTCACGGCCGTTAACCTGAACGGCGACGCGGTCGTGTATGCGCGCGGGGCTGTCGCCGTGCGTTTCGATAGTAATTCTGTTGCCGCCTTCGATCTGAACATAGAGATAGGTTTCGCTGCCGAGCCGCTCGGCGACAATGACTTCTCCCTGAAATTGCCCCGCCTCGTTCAATTGCAGGTGCTCAGGCCGCACGCCTAACGTTACGGGCTCGTCGGGCTTTAAACTGTTCGGCCTTACCGGCACTTCTAACTCCGCGGCCCCCGGCAGCGCTATGGTGACGCCTGAATCGGTCATCGATTTTACCCGCGCGGGCAACATGTTCCATGCCCGGCGACCCGATGAAGCCCGCGACAAAGAGGTTTTTCGGATGGTGGTAAAGCTCCAGCGGCGTTCCGACCTGTTCAATCGCGCCGTCCCTGAGCACTACGATCTTATCGGCGAGGGTCATCGCCTCGACCTGATCGTGTGTTACGTAGATCATGGTCGTGTCCAGGCTGTCATGCAGGCGCGCAAGCTCTATGCGCATCTGCACGCGCAGACCCGCGTCCAGATTCGAGAGCGGTTCATCAAACAAAAAGACTTTCGGGTTGCGCACGATAGCGCGGCCGATGGCCACGCGCTGCCGCTGCCCGCCGGAAAGCTCCTTCGGCTTACGCTCAAGCAGGGATTCGAGCTGAAGTATCCGGGCGGCCTCAGAGACTTTCTTATCTCGCTCGGTCTTAGGAACGCCCGCGAGCCGCAGACTGAAACTTAAATTATTGGCCACGGTCATGTGCGGGTACAGCGCATAGCTTTGAAACACCATCGCGAGGCCGCGTTTGTCCGGGGGGATGTCATTTACTCTTTCGCCGCCGATTAAAATATCACCCGATGTTATCTCCTCAAGTCCCGCAATGAGGCGCAGCAGTGTGGATTTCCCGCAGCCCGACGGGCCGATAAAGACGACAAAGCTACGGTCGTCGATATCGAGATCGACGCCCTTTATCACTTCAAAGTCGCCGAAGCTTTTGCGGATACCGCGTAGTGTGACTTTTGCCATTGAATAAATCCCTCGTCACTTGACCGCGCCGAAGGTGAGGCCGCGAACGAGCTGGCGCTGACTCAGCCAGCCGAAGATCAAAATGGGCGCGATTGCCATAGTCGACGCGGCGGAGAGCTTGGCCCAGAACAACCCTTCGGGGGCTGAAAAGGATGCTATGAAAGCCGTCAGCGGCGCCGCCCCCGAGGTCGTGAGATTGAGGCTCCAGAATGCCTCGTTCCAGCACAGGATGATCGACAACAGGGCGGTCGAGGCCATGCCGGGCGCGACCAGCGGCATCAGCACGTAGAGAAGTTCTTGCCTCGGTCTTGCGCCGTCCATCCGACCGGCTTCGAGTATCTCCTTTGGCACCTCTTTAAAGAATGTGTAGAGCAGCCATACGACAATCGGCAGGTTGATCAACGCATAGATAATGATAAGCCCGATTCTTGTATCGATCAGTCCAAGATCACGAAAGAGTATGTAGATCGGCACGAGCACGCCCACCGGGGGGAGCATTTTCGTAGACAGCATCCACAGCAGCGTGCCGCGCGTGCGCCTGGTCGGGAAGAAGGCCATCGCATAGGCCGCCGGAATAGAAAACGCCAGCGCGAGCAATGTAGCGCCGACCGAGATGATGACGCTATTGGCCGCGGAGTTTATATAGTTTGCGCGCCGTTGTACGGCCGCGTAGTTTTCAAGCGTCGGGTCGAACGTCAGCAGCGGCGGAGTCGTGACCGCGTCTATCTCGGTCTTGAAGCCCGCGAGCAGCATCCAGAAGATCGGAAAGAACATTATTATGGCGGCGCTCCAGGCAATCAGCGTGACGACCGCTTTCTTGTAAGTCGCGCGCTTCATCTTTGATCAAGCCTCCAACGTTCGAGCTATTGTGCGGACCAGAAAGATGGCCACTATATTTGCCAGCACGATGGCGATGACCCCGCCCGCCGAGGCGCTGCCTACGTCGAATTCCAGCAGCGAGCGTATGTAGATCAGGAAAGCCAGGTTGGTTGTCGCCAGTCCCGGCCCGCCCCCGGTCGTCACGAATATCTCCGCGAAGATCGAGAGAAAGAAGATCGTCTCGATCATAACCACAACGCTGATCGAGCGCCTCAGATGAGGGAGTATGATATAGAAGAACATGTGGACCGACCGGGCGCCGTCCATCCGCGCCGCTTCTTTCTGTTCCTGATCGAGTGATTGAATTGCCGTGAGCAGGATCAAAAACGCGAACGGCAGCCATTGCCAGGAGACGATAAGGACTACGGATGTCATCGGCCAGTTGCCGAACCAGTCTATACTTTCGAACCCGATCAGCCCGGTGAGGAAGGCGGCGAGGCCGTTGACCGGGTGCAACATCATGTTCTTCCAGATCAGCGCGCTCACCGTCGGCATAACGAAGAAAGGGGCCGTGATCAACAGCCTCGCGACCGGGCGGCCGAAAAACTCTTGATCGAACAGCACCGCCAGCAGCGTCCCGAAAACGACAGTCACCACGAGCACCGAGCCGACCAGAATCAAGGTGTTCATCATGGCCGTCCACAGGGTCGGGTCGGTCAGAAGTGATTTGTAATTATCAAAGCCGGCAAAGCCGGTCATCGAAGGATTGAGCAGGTTGTACCGCTGAAACGAAAACCACAGGGTCATCACGAGCGGCACAATCATCCACAACAGCAGGACGAAAAAAGCGGGTGATAACAGCGGCAGCGTGTTTACGCGACGGTAGCTCATCTTGGATTTTGGATTTTAGATTTTGGATTTTGGATTGCCGGACTGATTAGCACGAAGCGTTTTGATCGATGCGACAGTCATTGCCGTTATTTCATTCGTCTCCGACATCAGACTCGACAGCTTGGCCTCGGAAATAATCTCGGATTCGATAAGAAGCTCCATCCAATATAGAGCCTCGTCTGCTTCTTCTTCGACTATAGCCATTTTGTGAAGAATATCGGCCTGAGATTTGCCGCGACACGCCGCCCGGTAATTCGCGCCCACGGATGTAGCCGACCTCAGCAGTTGTTTCCCGATTATTTCGGCTGTTTGACCCTTGGGCAAAGCCTCGACAAGCTTGATAACGCGCAACGCCAGCTTCTTTGTCCGATTCTTGAACTCCTGCTCATTCATAGCCTCTCCCTAATCCAAAATCCAAAATCTAAAATCCAAAATCATTTTATGTAGCCTGCCTGTTTCATGGTTCGTTCGGTCGCGCGCTGCGCGGTTTCAAGCGCCTGATCTACAGTCATCTGGCCGGAGAGCGCCGCGGCAAGCGATTGGCCGACCTGCGTCCCTATGCCTTGAAATTCAGGGATGGCGACGAACTGCACCCCGGTGTAAGGCACGGGTTCGGCCGTCGGATGGGCCGGGTCGGCTGCCAGAATCGCCTTCAGCACAAAATCGGCGAACGGGGCGGCTTTTCTGTATTCGCTGTTTTCATAGGTCGATTTGCGGGTTCCCGGAGGAACTACCGTCCAGCCTTCGGTCTCGCCAACGAGCTTTACATACTCCTTGGAAGTCGCCCATTCTATAAACTGCCTCGCGGCGTCGGCACGCTTTGAAGAGGTTGGAATCGCAAGCCCCCAGGACCAGGCCCACCCCGCGCCGTTGGGGACTTTCGCGGTCGGCGCGCTCGTGAAGCTGACTTTGTCGTAAACCTTGCTCTCGCTCTTGTCGAAGATATACCCGGCGGCCGACGTGGCGTCGATCCACATGGCGGAGTTGCCGTTAGCAAACATGGCGCGGCTCTCGTTGTGCCCGTTCGAGCTTGCGCCGGGCGGCCCATAATTTCTTAAAAGGTCCGTGTAAAAGTTGACCGCCTCTTTCCAGGCCGGAGAGGTCAGTTGCGGGTTCCAGTCCGTATCGAACCAGCGACCCCCGAAAGTGTTCACCATCGTTGTGACAAAGGCCATGTTTTCGCCCCAGCCCGGCTTGCCGCGCAGGGTTATGCCGTAAACTTTGTTCTCCGGGTCGTGCAGCTTCGAGGCGAATTCTTTTATCTGCTCATAAGTCGGATGCTCGGGCATGGTGATGCCCGCCTTTTCAAATAAGTCCGTGCGATAAAATGTAAAGGAGCTCTCCGCGTAAAACGGAACGGCGTACATCTTGCCCTCATAAGACATGCCGTTGCGGACCGGCTCCAGTATGTCGCCGTAGTCGTAGTCATCGCCCAGGTCATCGACGGCCAGGAGCCTGCCCTGCTTGCCCCATATCGGGGTCTCGTATGCGCCTATGGTGATCACGTCGAACTGCCCGCCGCCCGTAGTAATGTCTGTTGTCACGCGTTGACGCAGGACATTCTCTTCCAGCACTACCCACTCCAGAAGGATGCCGGTCTTCTCCTCAAACTGCTTGGAGAGTTTCTGCATTATGATCATGTCCGAGTTATTGACAGTAGCAATAGTCAGCTTCCTGGCCTCGTCAGCCTTGCAGCCGACGAGCAACGAAATGGCTGCGAAAGCAACAGCCAGCCTCAACCTGGTCATGACTTTTATCCTCCGGCCAAAAATATACAGGGGCCTTACGTTTGAATTTTTATACTCGCGGTGCGCGAATCTAAGATACCACAACAATACGTAGTTTTTTTTAATAGTCTTTGTTCTTTCACATTTCTATGGATTATCGTTCCATCCGAACTATATACAATTATGGAAGGGTATTGGCCGATGATAGAATCGATTCAGGAAGACCGGTATGCTTATTAAGAAACCTGATGATATAAAAAGCAGCGAGATCACCGATAAGAAAACCTATATGTCGCGCCGTCTCTTTATGCGCGGGGCGGCGCTCGTCGCGACTACTACCGCCACGGGGCTGCTCTACCGCAATTTCACATCGCAGAAGGGCGGGTCTCAATCGGGAGAAAAGATCGACAACGTGCAGACGGCCGCCGGGGCCCCGCCCGCGGTCGATGAAAAGCTCACGCCTTTCGAAGACATAACGAATTACAACAACTACTACGAGTTTTCGACCGACAAGGGGGCCGTGGCTTACGAAGCGCGCGGCCTTGTCACGCGGCCGTGGACCGTCGAAGTCGGCGGGCTCGCGCACAAGCCGGGCCTCTTCGACCTCGACGACCTGCTAAAGATAAGCCCGCCCGAAGAGCGCGTATATCGCCTCCGCTGCGTTGAGAGGTGGTCGATGGTGATTCCATGGATAGGGTTCCCGCTCGCAAAACTGCTCGATCAGGTGCAACCGACCTCTGAGGCGCGCTATGTCGCGTTCACCACGCTTGCCGACCCGGAGCAGATGCCGAACATCAGGGCTCGCGTGCTCGACTGGCCCTACGTCGAAGGGCTGAGGCTTGACGAGGCGATGCACCCGCTGACGATACTTGCGAGCGGGCTCTACGGAGAGACGCTGCTGCCGCAAAACGGCGCGCCGCTCAGGCTGGTCGTGCCGTGGAAATATGGGTACAAGAGCATAAAATCAATCGTGAAGATCGAGCTTACCGCAAACGAGCCGCCTACCGCCTGGAACAAGGCCGCGCCCAACGAGTACGGCTTTTACTCGAACGTAAACCCGGACGTTTCCCACCCCCGGTGGAGCCAGAGCATGGAGCGCCGCATAGGCGAATTTGGATTGAGGGACACGCTGATGTTCAACGGCTACGCGGATCAGGTGGCGCACCTGTACGCGGGTATGGACTTGAAGGAAAACTATTGAGCACGACCGGCATGGACGCGAACTTCATAAGACTTGTCGTTTTTATAAACTCCCTGGTCCCGCTCGCGCTGCTCGGCTGGGACGCCGCCCGGGGGCGGCTCGGCGCAAACCCGCTTGAGTTTGCCATACGCACGACGGGCGTGCTCGCGCTCGTCTTTCTGCTGCTCTCGCTCGCGGTCACGCCGCTTCGCAAGGCGCTTGGGATTGCGTGGATGGTAAAGCTTCGTCGCATGCTCGGGCTATACGGTTTCTTTTACGCCCTGCTGCACCTGCTGACATACATGTGGTTCGACAAGCTCTTTAACTTTTCGGCGGTGATCGAAGATGTTTGGAAGCGCCCGTTTATAACCGTAGGCATGGCGAGCTTCATACTGCTCGTGCCGCTCGCCGTCACGTCAACGACCGGGATGATAAAGCGTCTGGGCGGGAAGCGGTGGGGCAGACTGCATAAGGCGACTTACGTCGCCGCGGCCGGGGGCGTGATTCACTACTACATGCTTGTGAAGGCCGACACGCGCGAGCCGCTGCTGTTCGCCCTGGTGCTCGCGATCCTGCTCGGCTACCGCGTAGCCAACCGCTTCTTCCCCCGCTGGACACAGCGACCGGCGCGAAGGCAGGCCCGCTTCTCCTGAACGCTATTCACTTTTTACCCCTTCGATTTCGCCTCGTATGCTCCCGGCGGCGTCAGGTCGTCCGATACGTTGTAATGATAGATTTCGCCGTTCAGCCGCAGGAATATGACTATAACGTCCTGCTCCGGATCATATTCGCTTACGGCTTCGGCTATTTCCTGATTCGGCCAGCCGCCGAGCTTCTTGAAGCCCTCGCTCGCCTCGGCAACGTATGATGTCGGGACGTTCAGGTTCGCGCTCTCTTTTGTCGCGCTTGTTAAATCTACGACGATCGCGCCCCGGCCTTGAGATATATACTTTTCCCAGGCGAAAGAGGCGAAGTCGCGCCACTGCGAGCGCAGAAAAGTTATATGCCCGTCGGGCGTGTCGATTGATTCTATATCACCGGTCGGAGGCGTTATTCCCATGGCAGGTCAAACGAGGTTACCAAAGCGCGATGACCTTTTCCAGCCTCGGCCCGCGGGCGAAAAAGCTGAAACCTTATCGCCGCGCCCGCCACTAACTGAACGTGCCCATTCGTGTCCTTATTGATCCCGACCTCGCCATCTCAATAGAGGAGTAACTGAATGGATAAGCTGTTTCAGGATATTCGCTACGGCCTTCGAGCGCTTTTAAACAAGCCGGGCTTCACGATTGTCGCGGTCCTCGCGCTCGCGCTCGGCATAGGCGCGAACACCGCCATCTTCAGCGTGGTCAATTCCGTGTTGCTGCGCCCGCTGCCTTATCCGCAAGCCGACCGGCTGGTGATGGTCTGGGAAGACAGGACCAGCCTGGGCTTTCCTTCGGACACGCCGGCGCCCGCAAACTTTTTTGACTGGCGAGAACAGCAATCCGTATTCGAGGACATGGCGGCAATCGCCGGCCGCACATTCAGCCTTACGGGCATCGGCGAGCCGGAAAAGATCGAGGGCCAGAGAGTCTCGGCCAGCTTCTTTCCGCTGCTCGGAGTCGCCCCCATCCGCGGCCGGGCCTTTTTGCCCGAAGACGACAGACCGGAATCCGCCCCCGTGGTCATCATCGGCCACAGCCTGTGGCAGCGTCGTTATGGCGGCGATGAAGGGCTCGTAAATCAGACCATTTCACTCAACGGACAGCCGCACACGGTCATCGGGATAATGCCGCCGGATTTCAGCTTCCCCGACCGGAACGAGATGTGGGTCCCCATAGCTTTTAGTCAAGAAGAAGCGAGCCTCCGGGGCGGCCACTACCTGCTGGTGGTGGCCAGGCTCAAGCCCGGCATCAGCCTGGCGCGGGCCCGGACGGAGATGAGCGAGATAGCCTCCCGCCTGGAGCAACAGTACCCGCAGACGAACACTGCCCTCGGCGCAAAGGTCGTCCCGCTTCACGAGGAGATGGTTGGCGACATCCGGCCCGCGCTCTTGATACTGCTCGGCGCGGTCGCGTTCGTCTTGCTCATCGCGTGCGCAAACGTCGCGAACCTGTTGCTTGCGCGCGCGGCCTCTCGCCAGAAAGAGACCGCCATACGCTCGGCCCTTGGCGCAAACCGGTCGCGGCTGGTGCGCCAGTTTCTTACCGAAAGCATGCTGCTCTCGATTATGGGCGGCGCTATCGGCTTGCTGCTTGCCGTGGTCGGGCTGAAATCGCTCACGGCGCTCATCCCGCCCGAGCTGTTTCGCGGGCGCGAGATTTCCGTAGACGCATGGGTGCTCGTCTTCACCATCGGAATATCGCTTTTGACCGGGGCGCTCTTTGGGATTGTCCCGGCCATACAGTCGGCAAAGATAAATCTCAACGAGACTCTGAAAGAAGGCGGCAAGGGGTCGGGCACCGCGACGCGCGGCAGACTCAGGAGCGCGCTCGTCGTCGCCGAAATCTCGCTCGCGCTCGTGCTGCTGGTGGGCGCGGGGCTTTTGATAAACAGCTTTCTTCGATTGAGCAACGTCGATGCGGGTTTCAACCCCGAAAACCTTCTGACCGTAGACGTGGTGCTTCCCCCAAACAAGTACGATACGAGAGATAAGCGCGCCGTCTTTTACTCCCAGATGCTCGAACGGGTAGAGGCCCTGCCGGGCGTCGAGTCAGCCGGAGTCATCACCAACCTGCCGCTGACGTTCAAGGGCAATAACAATAGTTTCACGGTCGAAGGCCGGCCGGAGCCGCCGCCCGATCAAGTGGCGATTGCCGCGACGCGAATAATAAGCAGCAATTACTTCCGCACCATGTCGATACGGGTCGTGAGCGGGCGCGGCATCACCCCTCAGGACATTGCCGACAAGGCACAGGTCGCGGTCATAAGCGAGACGATGGCGCGCACTCACTGGCCCGGGGAAGAGGCGCTCGGCAAGCGCATAAAGATGGGTCGCTACGCTTCGACCGCTCCCTGGATCACAATCGTCGGAGTGGCCGCCAACGTCCGGCAGTTCGAGCTTGAATCCGAAACGCGGCCGCAGCTTTATCTGCCCTATTCGCAGGTAGGTTTTTTCGCTCCGCGCCACCTCGTGGTTCGGACCTCGGGCGACCCGCTCGGCTTTGTCGCCGCCGTGCGCGAGGCGGTCTGGTCGGTTGACCCCGATCAGCCGGTTTCGAACGTCTCCACTATGGAGAAAATAGTCTCCGAATCTCTTGCCGGGCGGCGATTGGTCATGCTCTTGCTCGGAATATTCGCCGCCCTCGCGCTGCTGCTTGCGGCAGTAGGGATATACGGCGTTATGTCTTACGCGGTCACGCAGCGGACGCACGAGATAGGCATAAGAATGGCTCTGGGAGCCAATTCGAGGGATGTGCTCGGCATGGTCGTCGGGAACAGCTTCAAGCTCGTGGCGATAGGCGTATCCGCCGGCCTGGTCTCGGCCTACTTCTTGACGCGCTTCATGCGAAGCCTGCTTTACGGCGTGAGCGAGACCGACCCGGTGACGTTCGCCGTCATCCCGGTGCTGCTTGCCCTGGTCGCGCTCGTGGCGAGCTACATCCCCGCGCGCCGCGCGACAAGAGTCGAACCCGATGGTCGCGCTCAGGCACGAATAGATCTCAAATCTCAAATTTGAAATCTCAAATTTGAGATAGCTGCCACCCGCTTTACCGCGGCAGCCGCTCCGGCATATTTGCTATGGCGTAGGCCAGGAGCGCGAGCACGGCGGCGTTTTCCGCAAGCTCGCGCGGCATGACCTTGTCGAGCGTGTCGGCCGGCGTGTGGTGGTAATCGAAGTAATTTCGCACGTCCTGTATGGGCGCGAAGGTCGGGACGCCCGCGGCGTCTAGCGGAGAAATGTCGGCGCCGGGCGACCCCGCCACCGGCCTGATGATGGGCGCGCCGATCGGTTGCAGCGCCTCCGAGAGCGGCTGGAGCATCTCTATCGCGCTCGCGCTCGCGCGTGCGAAGATGCCTACGGGGTGGCCCGCGCCGACATCCATCTCGATGGCCGCCAGGTGATTTGCCACCTCCGCCGCGTGGTCGGTCGCGTAACCGCGCCCTCCGCGCAGTCCGTTCTCTTCGTTCATCCACGCGATAATGCGTATGGTCCGCCGGGGCCTGAGCTTTAGTTGTTTTATAAGATTGGCGACCTGCATAGAGGCCGCGACGCCGACGGCGTCATCGAGCGCGCCCGTCCCCAGGTCCCACGAATCGAGATGCCCCGATACGATCACGATCTGCTCAGGATGCTCCGTACCCTTGATGTCGGCGACGACGTTGTAGCTTTCAACGTCGGGGAGCGTCCGGGGCGTGAGCGTCAGCTTCATGCGCACTCTTCCCTGGGCCGTAAGATAAGCTAAGAGATCGGCATCCTCGGCCGTAAGTGAGCCCGCCGGGAATTTGAGGCGCGTCCTCCGCGTAGCCCATCGAGCCGGTGTGCGGCAGCCGGTACCGCGCGCCGCCCGCCGCGCGGTTTAGCGCGGCCACGGCCCCGAGCCGCGCGGCGGCGCTCGCCCCCGCGTAGCGGTAAGCGACCGCGCGGCCATAGGCTTCGCCCGCTTCGCCTTGCCCGGCAAGCTGCTGGTCGAACGCGTAGTTGAATACGACGATCTTGCCCGCCACCTTTTCGCGCCCGAGTGATTGAAGATGCTCGAAGCTGCGGGCCACTACCACCTCGGCCGTGATCCCCGCGGGCGGCGTGGCAACGCTCCCGCCAAGCGCCGTCAGCACCACCTTCTGCGTGGTCCCCGCGGCCTGGCCCGGGAACTCGATGATCTCGCCCGTCTCCACGCCGCGCACCCAGCGAGGGACCATGACCTTTTCGAGCTTCACGTCGAGCCCGAGCTTTCGCATCTCGGAGGCGACGTACTCGACGGCGCGCTCCGCTTGCGGCGTGCCGCTCAGACGCGGGCCGATGTTGTTGCACATGTAGGCGGTCGCGCGGTAGGCGTAATCGCTCGAAAGCGCCGCCTCGCGCAGGCGATTCAGCTCCTCTATGAGCTTGGGCGGGTAAGCGATTGGCCTCGGATTTTGCTGGTTTCGGTTTTGCCGCCCGTAAGCTAGGGGCCCGAAGGCGGGAAGGGAAAAGCCAAGTGATAGAACTACGACGAGAGTCTTCCGGATGATAGAAGTTTTACGCGATCTCATGCATTCGGATTATACGCAAGCGCCGTCGGTTGCGACAGTATCGCGGGCGGAGAAAAAGAAGGCGGCCTGAATTCAGGCCGCCTTCTTTGACGTTGAGCGTTACGCGGGCCCGCTCGTTATTCGAGCGTGACGGTGATGAATGAAAGCTGTCCCGCGCGCTCGATCTGGACCAGGAAGGTGTTCTCGTCCTTGAGCGTCGTCATGGCGCGGGTGAATTCCACGCGAGAATTAACTATCGTGCGGTTGACGCGATGAATTACGTCGCCGCGCGCCAGGCCCGCCTCGTCAGCCGGGCTGCCGGGCTGCACGCTTCGTATGACTACCCCGGAGTTGACCCGGAGCTTCATCTGTCGCGCAAGCTCCGGCGTAACATCATCGACTCTAATGCCGAGCTTGCTCGGTGTCTCTTCCACTTCTTCCTGCGGCTCGGGCCGGTTTGTCGCGACCTCTTCACTGCCGGGGCGCTCGCCAAGCACTATGCTGGCGCTGCGAACCTGGCCGTCGCGGAAGTACTTGAGCGGAACGCTCTTGCCCACGTTGGTGTCGGCGACCATCTCGGTCAATTGCTTGGGGCTCTTGACGGGCTTACCGTCAAATTCGACGATGATATCGCCGCTTTCGAGCCCGGCCGTCGCCGCGGGGCTGTTCTGCCGGGCCAGGTCGCCAACGAGCGCGCCTTCCTCACCCCTGAAGCCCACGGTCTTTGCGATGGTCGGCGTCACGGACTGTAGATAAACGCCCAGGTAACCGCGCGTCACTTTGCCGTGCTTGACTAGCTGGGCATAGACCTTGTTGACGAGGTTCGAGGGTATGGCAAATCCTATCCCCGAGCTTGCGCCGGTCCTGGAAAAGATCAGCGTGTTTATCCCGATCACTTCGCCGCTCATATTGATGAGCGGGCCGCCGGAGTTTCCGGGGTTGATCGAAGCATCGGTCTGAATAAAGTTCGTAAACTGACCGCCCTCTATGCCGCCGAGGTCGCGCCCCGTGGCCGAGACAATGCCCGGCCGTCATGGTCGCCTGGAGCCCGAAGGGGCTGCCGAGCGCTATGACCCACTCGCCCTGCTCGACCGCGTCAGAGTTGCCGAGTCGCGCGAACGGGAGGCCCTGCGCATCAATCTTTATGACCGCGAGGTCGGTTTCGGCGTCCCCGCCCACAAGCCTCGCCTTCAATTCGCGCCCATCCGAGAGCTTCACCCTGATCTCGTCGGCGCCGCCGGCCACGTGGTTGTTAGTCAGTATATAACCGTCGGAGCTGATGATGACGCCCGACCCGGTCCCCCTCTGCGCTCGCGGCGTATCGCCGAAGCCGGGGAAGCCCGGTATCTGCGGAAATCCTTCGGGGACGCGCGCCGAAGATCGCGCCTTCGCTTTTTCGACCGTATCAATGTTGACCACGGCCGGCTTCAACTGCTTTGCCACTTGAGTAAAAGTGCGCGACAAATCCTGCGGCGTCGGCATCTGCTGCTGGGCCGATACATCAGTCGCGAACCCGAGTCCTATCATGCTGGAAACCGTAAGCGCCAAAGCAAGCGCCAACGCCCCTACTCTCCTAAATCTGCTCAAGCTCTTTTGTTTCACATCCATCTCTGTTATCCCTCCAAAACTGCTCTTAAAACCTGGATACGCACTGAGGAAAGCCTCAAAGCGTGCCGCCATCTCTGTTAGCTTATAAGATCGGCTCGCCTTGAGGCCAGTAGAATCCCGTACACCTACTCCCTATTAAACGCTCGACGGGCGAAGAGTTCCGCCCGTCTGTCGATTAATCTCCGCGCTCGACGCGGAGATTGTTGGTGACGGAAAAGACACCCGGAACGCCCCTGGCCGCCATATAAGCCAGCTGGCTGTCCCCCCTGTTCGATACGACGCCTTCAAGCGTCACCCGGCCGCGATTCACTATTATGTGGATCGAGGGGTTAGCGCCCATCGCGTAACGATACAGGCCGCCCGTCCTGAAGACCGCGCGGTAGGTGGCTACGCGGATTCGGTCATCGAACGACGAGGGCGAAAGCACCTCGATATTGTTGATAACCTGCTCGACGCCTTCGATCCTCTTTACGCGGCGCTCGGCCTCCTTGCGCGTCGAGGCGCGCACCACCTGGCCGTAAAGCGTCACCGTCTCGCCTTCGAGCTTGTAAGCCAGATTGTCAAATACGCCGTAGTACGGCAGGGTGACAAGCTGTTTGCGAACCTTCTCCATCATTCGCGCGTCGCCGCCGGACTGGCCCGCCATGGCCACGGATGCCGTCAAAGCGAGCATCATCGCGAATGCCATCAGTTTCGATTTTATCGTCTTCATTTGTACTACCCTCCTGGAATCTCTACTTTTCTTTCTGCTCATCCTCATTTATTACGTTTATCTTTGTTGTTCCGATTCACCCCTTATTCGGGCGTAACCTGCGGTCGACTCTATTGGATGCGGCGGCGACTCTCAGGGCTGTCTCCTGCTCGTATTGCTCGAGCGCCCGAACGGCCTTGCCGAGCGCCATCAGCACCTGGGCCTTGTCGTCTTCGTCGAGCAGGATCAGCGCCTCCGACAGCACCTGATTGCGCCGCCTCCGAAAGCGGTCAACCGCTCGCCGGCCCCGATCTGTCAAAACTACTATCACCGCCCGGCGGTCGCTGGAATCGGCTCGCCGCTCCAGAAGCTGTTTGCGGCAAAGCCGGTCGGTCAACTGGGTGACGGCCGGGGCGGAAATGCTCAACTGATTCGCCAGCTCACCCGTCGTCATCGCGCCGCGCCTGAGCACCTTGAGCGTGTGCGCCTGTGGAAGCGTGAGGTCCATCTCATCCGCCTGCTTTTGATGGTTCTCCATCATCAGCCGAAACATGGTCTCAAGAAAGCGGTCCAGTACAGACTCGACGTTCTCCGCGGCGGCTTGGCTAATGCTGCCCCCTTAAGCTGGATTAATCATTAATCGACATTAACATTATAGCTCTCCTAATGATGCGGGGTCAAGCGCGGCGGTGGGTCGGTCGGAGTCCCGCGGGGCGGCTATTCCGGGTTAGTCTCTTCGCCGCCGGTGGCGAGTCTTTGCTTCAGGTCGAGCACGTGCGCTCGCTCGCGTTCGAGTTCTTCGAGCGCCTGTTCGAGCCTGATACGCTCGTCGCGGAACCTGTCAACCTGGTCGGGGCTCTCCAGACGGCGGCGTATGCGCGCCGCGCCTACGAGCACGACCGCCGCTAGCGCGAGGTAAAAAAGCCAGTGGCCGAAGTATTCGCGCCCGAGCGCCATAAAGACGGCGATGACTATTATTACGATCGTAAATAGCCCGAAGAAGGCGCACCCGGCGTGAAGCGGCGCGCTCTTCTCGCGGCCCCGGAGCGCTTCTATGTTATCGCTGGCGTCGGCTATCAACTCGTCAAGCTCGGAAAGCTTTACTTCTATAAGCGCCTGCGCGGCGGCTTCGCCCTCGCCCGCCTCCTGCCACACCCCGGCTCCATCCTGCTCCTCATCGGCGAGCAGGCTTATGGCCCCCTCGTAGTAGCGCACTTCAAACGTAGAGCCGCAGCTTGAGCAGATCACGCTTGTGATCTCTCGCGGGAACTCCAGCCGGCTGTTGCAGCGCGGGCAGCTTGTCTTGATCTTCTCCATCATTGAGATTCGGCGCTCGACGGCAGCTTGTACAAAAATATCGACGTGCCTATCCGCGCATAAGGAGGCGGCAGGCTGCCGGTGCCCGGCGCAGGCGCGCCCTCCTGGCTCAACCACCTGTAGCCTTCGCTGCCCTGAAGGTAGAATACCGAGACCGCGAGCCATCCGATGCCGCGCGCCGCCGGGTTGCCGTCGTTTACGGGCCACACCCTGGCCCGATCTCCAAGGTAATAACCTACGTCGCCGCCGCCGAAATAATCGACCGCGATCTTTTCGACTTCCGGGTGCGCGTCGGCCCACTCCTTCAGCCTGAGCAAATCCTGGCCCCAATCGTAATTCAAATCGGTCACGTAACGATACCCGCCCCATACGCCCCCGCCCATCTGGTTGAAGTAGGAGATGAAGTAGGGCGCGGCGACGATTGATTCGGCCGCGACCCACACAAGGACGGCCGCGAGCGCAATACGTTTCAGGGTTGCTCTTGATCCATTCTCGGCCCATCTCTTCCAGGCGAGCGAGATGAGAATGTATATGAAGGGCAGCGTCGGCAAAACGTGCCGGTATCCGATGTTGTAAGGGCTCGCGATGCTCATGGCCCAGTAGAGCGCGACTAAGAGGGCCATGGCCGTCTTTGAAAAACCGGCTATTGAAACGGCGGCAGCCTCAGGCTCTTTGTCGCCCTTCTTTTTTCCGACGCGCGCGCGCCAAAGGGCGTAGCCAATAGCGAGAATCGTCATGGCGATCACCGGCAGCGATTCCTTTAGCAGAAAGAGCGCCGGGAAGTACAAGGGCAACCCGCCGGGCACAACCTCTCCGAAAAAGTATGTCGGCTTGCTTATCCCGGTCGTCCAACTGGCCATCATCACGCCAAGCATGTAATGCGCCAGTGGCCTTGTGAGATTATTCTCGGCGAGCCCCACGTTTATGTCGGCCGCCGCACGCGAGACGCCGAGCGGCTTGCCCGACGGAGTGCTTGCGATAATCCCGTCGAGTATCTCGCGCGTGTCGGTTACCTGTTTCTCCCGCGGGTAATTCCAGGTCAGCGCGAAATAGACCGGATAGACGATTGTCGCGTAGCCTATCGCCATCACCGCTACGACCGCAGCCGATTGCCGGACGAATCTTTTTCGGAAGTCGCCCGGACGCGGCAGTCGCCTTCTTTCCGGCTCCTGTAGCCGATTACAAGCCATAGCGCGGTGAGAATAAGAAAGTAAGGCGACGAGAAGCGCGGCCGAAAACTTCATCAACTGGGCAAGCCCGAATGCGAGGCCGGCAAGGATCACCCTTCGACGGGTTGGCTCGCCGAGCATCTTTAGAAAAAAGTATGTCGCCGCGACGAAACCGAGCGCCGCCCCCACGTCGGTCGTGACGTAATGGCCGTGCGCCATAAAGGTTGGCGAGAACGCGACGAGAAACGCGGGCAGCAGCGCCCAGCGCCGCCCCATCAATTGAGCGGACCAGTAATAAACGAACAGCACAAGCAGCAGCGTCAGCAGTATCGGAATTACCCTGGCCATCCGTATGATCAGGTCCGCGTCATTACCGGAGTGGTACAGGAATCGCGCGCCGTAGTCCCACTGCGCATTCGCCCACCTGTACCAGTCGCCGCTCTCGCTCGGCGCATTCACATCCATGAAAAGCAGCGGCACTGCCGCCAGCACTTTCACCAGCGGCGGGTGCTCCGGGTTGAGGCCATAATCGAGGTCGTGGAGGTATCTGTACCCGGCGGGAATATGAGACCGCTCGTCTACTATGGCGGATTCGCGCGTCGCCGCGTGGAGCATCAGCGCCGTCGATAGCAGGCATATCGCGCCGAGCGCTAAAGCGGGAGCCGCTCTGAGCAGCCTGCCGGCGCGCGGGGCGGTCTTTTGCTCTACGCCTTCGTGATCTATCGTTGGTGTCGCTAACGCCATAAAAAACAAACCGCGATTATAAGCATCTCGTCGGCCATTTCAAAACTCTAGCGGGTGTCGTCACCCTGGCGCGGGTGGGCGGTGACGTTGAGCTTCACTTGCGGGCAATTATCCAAAGGTGCCAGCCGGCCATTCGGGCCAACCCTTCGCTCGGCCGCGCGAGGAATCAAACGGCCCAGGAGCGGTATCCATCGTTTGTTAAGGAAATGGACCTCGGTGCGGACTTCGCCGAATCGCGCGAACATCGCCGAGGCTTCGCGGCGAGTATAGGCGCGCGCAAGCGGGTTGCCCGCGCCGTCGGTGTTCTGGCTCAGGAACTCTTCGCGCGAAAGCATGCGCGCCGGGTCGCGGCGGTAAAGCCGCTGAAGCTCGCGCAACCGGGCCTCTTCCTCGCCGGTGATCTTGTGGACGAGCCGCGGCCCCCAGTCGAACTTGAGGAGCCGGACGCCAAACCGCCTGAGCGTCATTATGTTCACGTGATAGTTGTACGAGCTCTTGTGATAGAGCATAACCATCGCGGTCCCTCCGGGTTTTAAGACCCTGTGTACTTCGTCGATGGCGCGCCGGGTGTCGGGCGTGTGGTGCAGCACGCCGTGCGAATAGACCATGTCGAAGCTCTCGTCTGCAAAGGGCAGCGCTTCGGCGTCGGCCACCCTCAGCTCGGCCGCGAGCCCTTCCATCTCGAACCTTTTGCGCACAAGCGCGATGGAGCCTTCGGTCAGATCGACCCCGGTATAGATAGCGCCCGCTCGCGCAAAGTTAACCGCGTCGGTGCCGAGCCCGCAGCCTACTTCGAGCACCTTCTGGCCGCGCCATCTGTCAAAGCCAACGACCCGGGGGATGTGCCATTCGGTCTGGTAGCGGTGCCGCTCCACCTCGTCGAAGAACTCGCGCGTGCCGATCTCGGCGCCGGCGAACTTGGTCCCGCAAGGGTTCACCTGCCAGAAATCTCGCACCCGCGTCTTCAGGTCTTCTGTTTCGGTCTTACGCATTGTCGATAAATGATCGGTGCCACAGCTCCAGCGTGAGCAACTGATATATCTTCAGGCTGTTGTCCTCGCGCCCCGACAGATTATTGTCGATCAGCCTTCTTACGGCCGGGTAGTTGAAATAGCCGCGGTGTCGAATACTCGATTCCGACAGCAGCTCTTCGACCGTGTCTCTCAGGTCCCGCGCAAGCCACGCGCGGACCGGCGCGCTGAAGCCGGCCTTTTTGCGATGAATTATCTCGCGCGGCAGCCACCCCGCGGCCGCCCGCTTCAAAATGTATTTTCGCGTGAGCCCCTTTAGCTTGAGCCGCGCCGGGATTCGCGCCGCCATCTCCACAAGCTCGTGGTCCAGCAGCGGCACGCGCACCTCCATGGAGCTTGCCATGCTCGTCTTGTCCGTATAGGTGAGATTGAGGCAAGGCAGGAAGGTCTTCAAGTCAACGTAGAGCATCTGGTTGATGAAGTCCTGGTCCCGCACGCGGTCGAAATATTTATTGTGCTCGACGTAGGGGTCAAGCCCGCGCGTCTCGTTAAGAAGATCGGGCGAATAAAGCTCCTCTTTTTCCGTCCGGGTGAAATAAGTGCCGAATCCGAGGTATCGCTCGCGCTCCGGAAGGGCGGCCGACCGCGCGAGCTTCTTCGTGTTTCTAAAAACGGCCGTGAGCCGGCCCGGGCGCGCGCCCGGCATCGCTTCGACCAGGGGCCGCGTGATGAAGGAGGGGATCAGGTTGTAGGCGTCGGCTATCTTGACCGCCATATGGCGCGGGTAGCCCGCAAATATCTCATCGCCTCCCATCCCTGAAACCAGCACTGTGAGCCGTTCCCGTGCCGTTCGGCATATGAGGTAGCTGGTAATAATGGCGGGGTCGGCTACCGGCTCATCCATGTGATAGACGAGGTGCGGCAGCAGCTCCAAGACGTGCGGCTCAAGAAAATGCTCCTGGTAATCGGTCTGAAACTCGCGCCCCACGATGCGCGCGTATTTTACGTCGTCTTCGAGTATGTCGTAGCGCAGGTCTTCCTGCCGGAAGCCGAACGTGTAAGTAGTGATCCGTTTATCGGTGAGCCCGGTCATCAGCGCGACTACGGATGACGAATCGAGCCCGCCGGAAAGAAACGCGCCGAGCGGCACGTCCGAGATCATCTGCGAGCGCACGCTGCGGCCGACCTGCTCGCGGAGCGCCTCCACCCAGTCGGATTCGGAAACGCGGTCGTCCTCTTCGAACTCGACATCCCAATACTCGAAGACCTCCGCGCGGCCGTCGCGATAGACGAGCGCGTGCGCGGGCGGGAGCTTGCGGACGCCGCGGAAAACGGTCTTGGGGTCGGGCACCCACAAAAAAGTCATGAACTGGTCGAGCGCCGCGCGGTCGACTTCCGCTTTGAAGTCAGGGATTTCGAGCAGCGCCTTTACCTCCGAGGCGAAGGCAAACCCGGCTGGCGTGTCCGCGTAATAAAGCGGCTTTATGCCGAGCCGGTCTCGCGCAAGCAAAAGCGTTTCGTCGCGGGCGTCCCAAATGGCGAAGGCGAACATCCCGTTGAACCGCTCAAGGCAGGCGCGGCCCCATTCGAGGTATGCGTAGATGATGACCTCGGCGTCGCTCTCCGAGCGAAAGCTATGGCCGCGCGCTTCAAGCTCGCGCCGCAGCTCCAGAAAATTGTATATCTCGCCGTTGAACGTCAGCCACACCTGCCCGCTTCGATCGGACATCGGCTCGTGGCCGCCCGCCGAGAGGTCGATGATCGAAAGCCTCCGGTGCCCGAGCGCGATGCTTTCGCCCGCCGAGGTCTCTTTTATGAGTATGCCCTCGTCGTCGGGGCCGCGGTGCGCGATGCGCCCGAGCATGCGTTTCATCAATTGTTCATCGGGCCGGCCCACGACCCCGCAGATGCCGCACATGATTTAAATTGTCGTGTGAATCGAAGGTAATCGCAAACTGTAATTCCGCTCATCCCCAAATCAACACGTCGAGCGCGATTGAGACGAACAGGATGATGCTTATGTAGGCGTTCATGGTAAAGAAGGCCGCGTTCAGGCGCGACAGGTCGTCGGGGCTGACGAGGTTGTGCTGGCGCGAAAGCAGCATCCCTGCGACCAGTATCCCGACCGCCGCCCCGTATTCGAGCGGCACGGCGAAGAATAAAACGACGAGCGTCAAAAACATCAGCGCGTGAAGAACGCGCGCGACCATAAGCGCCAGCGGGATGCCCAGCCATCCGGGAATCGAATGGAGCCCCGCTTCGCGGTCGAATTCATAATCCTGGCACGCGTAGATTATGTCGAACCCGGCGGTCCACAACATCACCGCGAGCGAGAGTAAGAGCGGGGGAGTCCCCATCTCGCCCGTTATCGCCAGCCACGCGCCGGTGGGCGCTATCGAGAGGCACCAGCCGAGCACCAGGTGCGAAAGCGCGGTGAATCGCTTGGTGTACGAGTAAAGAAAAACCGAGGCGAGCGCCACGGGGGCGAGCATCAGCGTCAGCCGGTTGAGCCGCCATGCCGCGAGCAGGAAGATCGCCGACGAAACTATCGTAAAGATCCATGCGAAGCGCAGGTCGAGGAGCCCGGCCGGGAGCGCGCGGTTGGCCGTGCGCGGGTTGGCCGCGTCGAAGCGGCGGTCCACTATCCGATTGAACGTCATGGCGGCAGAGCGCGCGCCGACCATCGCGACGACTATCCAGAACAGTTTTTCGAGCCAGAAAGAGACGGGCTGCGGCGGGATCTCAAGCGAGGCGAGCGTTGCGCCCAGCAGCGCGAACGGGAGCGCAAAGACCGTGTGCTCGATCTTTATCATTTCGAGCGTCACGCGCAGCCGCTCCATTAAACTCATGCGTTCTTGCTTTGCCCTTTCCATCGCTCGCTAAACTCTCTGAACGTCGCCGCGCCATACGGTATCCTGCGAGTGCGAAAGGCCGAGGTGGTCCATCACGCGGTATATGAAATGATCGGCCAGCGCCACAATGTCGGCCGGCCGGTGATAAAACGCGGGCATCGCCGGGACTATCATCGCGCCAGCCTGTTTGAGCTTGAGCATGTTTTCGAGGTGGATGGTCGATAGCGGGGTCTCGCGCGGGACTATCACCAGGCGGCGGCCCTCTTTCAAACGAGACGTCGGCCGCGCGGTGCAAAAGATTGCGGCTCGAACCCGAAGCGAGCACGCCCAGCGTCGAGGCGGAGCAGGGGATTATAGCCATCGCGTCTATATGGTAAGAGCCTGACGCTATGGTCGCCCCTATGTCGCCCGGGTGATGAATGATGGTCTTTACCGGCCGCCGCCCGATCATCTCAGCGACCATCTGCTCGGCATCGGCATTCGAGCTTATGTCCAATTCGTCGGCGATCACGCGCCGCGCCGGCCCGCTCACGACGAGGTTTATCTCGCGCACCTCATCGCTCGCTTCGAGATGATAGAGCAGTCGCTGAGCGTATATCGCGCCGCTCGCGCCGCTTATGCCTAAGATTATCGATTTCACCACTCGTTATTGTAGCCACGCCGGAAATGCCCGGCGAAGAACCTTCAATGCCCGGGCAAACAGAGGTCTTACTCTTCCTGAGGAGCGAGGCGGCGAGCTTGAACCTTTCGCTCCAGTCTATCCTCGCCGTCATCTGCATGACTACAAAGAGCGTGATGATCGCCCCGACCGTCACCGCGAGCCCCGTGAACCCCTCGATGAAGAATGCGTATGAGAACCCGATCAGGTATATGGCCTGGGCGAGCGCCGTCTCGATGAAGGCGAACCGGTTCCCCACGACTATTCGCATGTACGACACGACCAGGATGATCGACACCATCGAGCAGATGACGAACGCCGCATGAATCGTCAGGTGATCTACGAGGTAGGCGAGCAGCAAATGAAACGCGAAGAACGACGCGGCAAGAAAGAAGAAGTTCATCGGGTGGATCTCGACGCCTCTCAGCACCGAGATTATGAATATCAGGAAGAAGAAAAACGCGAGCGAGACCGGCGCGAAGTATGATATGCGCGCGGCCATCGGGCCGGGGTTTATGTTTTGCGGCATCTCGACGCCTATCCCGTTGCCCGATATCAGGTCCTTGTAATTCCACGCGAGCTGCCACCCCGCCCCCTGCCGCTCCTTGTGAGTGGGCGAAAGCGTATTGGCCGGATGGTCGTAGCCGTCGAAGTCGGTGGCGGTCGTGAACTGGAAGTTTCGCACCTCGCTTATCCCCTGGCCAAAGCGATAGACAAAGCGGTCAAGCCCCTGCGAAGTGTAATGGACCCTCAGAGTGTGGCGCGATTTTGCCCCGCAGGGAAGCCGCGCGACTATCAAGTCGGCGTTCTGCCGGGTAAGTTGCGCCTGCGCCCCGTCGACTTCAAATTTGAAATCGTCGTACATGCCGTCGGCCGCGGGAAAAGCGAAATATATCGCCATCTCGCCGGCGCGGTCTTCGGTGTTCTCGAAGACATAATCGCCCTCGAACCGCACGCGATACATTGAATACCAGAGCAAGCCCTTCTGTCTCTGGTCGAGATTCAGCCCCACCCGCAGGTCGCTTTGAACGAGCGCCAGGTCGCGAGTCTCCGCGGTGGGGATGCCCGCCGGTTTGATCTCGACGGCGACGGGTTTTATCGCCGGTTGATTTGCCGGTTGATTTGGCGCTTGAGCCGGGAGCTTGACGGGCGCGGGTCGTTCAACGGTTAAGCTGGCCCACGGGGCGCGCTGTTCAAGCGGCACGCCCCACAATTGTCCCACTTCCTGTTTCAGCTTGTGGTCCTGGCTGTCGGTTCGATAAGTGATAGTACTGCCGAGCGCGACCCATGCTATCGCGGCCGCAAAATACACAAGTGCAATGGCGACAATTTTCTTTACCACCGTCCGCCTCCATAAATTATATTCGCGAACATGCGCGCCATCGCGGCCGGTTCTAAAACCCGGCCCTTGTAGCCTGCTCTGATGCGGAGTTTTTCAGAAAGGATGCCGGAGGGCATTTATAGGGCAGAGTGCATGCGCCGGAGCGATTGATTCACCCTCTCGCGAAGCGACTCCTCGTCAAGCGTCTTTACTTCGACGCCGTCAAAGAGCACGCTCCCCGCGACCATAGTCATCCGCACGTCGCTTGCCATCGCGCTGAAGACGATTGCCGCCTCCGGGTCGTTCACGGGTGAAACGTGCGTGCGCGAGAGGTCTATCGCTACGAGGTCGGCTTGCTTGCCCGCATCGAGCGACCCCGTTTGGTCTTCGAGCCCGAGCGCTCGCGCGCCTCCAAGCGTGACAAGCCGGAGCGCCTCGCGGGCGGACGGTTGTTGATAATCCTGCGCCGCGGCCCGATGCACGAGCGCGCAGAAGCGGGCCTCGCTTATCAGGTTTGCGCTGTTATTCGACGCGACGCTGTCGGTGCCGATGCCTACGGCGATATGCGCGTCAAGCATTGCCCTCAGGGGAGCGATGCCGTGGCCGAGCTTCGCGTTCGATTTCGGGCAGTGAGCCACGCGGGCGCGTTTGGCGGCCATAAGCAGCATGTCCTCGGCCTCGACCCTGACGCAATGGACCAGGAGTGGGGCGGCATCGAGCACTCCAAGGTTGTGAAAGTAACTTATTGTCGAAACGCCGGGCGGTTCCCAGTTGATCCCGCGCCGGCGCAGCCCTTCGGCGAAATCTCCCGTGCCGCCTATCATCATCTGGCGCTCCACCTCCGCTTCGGCGGTGTGTATGCACACGTCGAGGGATTCTCGGAGCGCGTACTCGGTCACGAGACGAAATAGTTTTGCCGACACGGTGTACGGGGCGTGCGGCGACACGCCTGCTCGCGCGAGCGCGGTCTCGGACTCGCGCATCCGCTCGACTTTAGCACGCAGCTCGGCCAGACTTTTCTCCGCCTCATTCGGGTCGGGGCCGAAAACCTCGCGATAGGCTATTCCGCGCAGCCCGCTCGCCTTGAGCGCGTCGAATGCCGAGCGCGAATCACCCGTATCGGCCGTCGTCGTAATCCCCGCGCGAATCGCTTCGGCCGCGCCCATCAAGGCAGATTGCGCGAGATCGTCATCCGAAAGGCGGTCGTATTTCGTTCTCGTCAGCTTCAGTATCCAATCGCGGAACGGGAGGTTTTCGAGAAAGCCGCGCATCAGTGTCAGCTCAAGATGGCTGTGCGTGTTTATGAGCCCCGGCAAGAGGGCGGCGCGGCCGAAGCCTGTGACCTCGGCCGCGGCAAGCTCCGGTCGATTTATAACCTCGCTCTGTGGCCCGACAAATAGTATGCGCTCGCCTTCGACGGCCACCGCGCCGTCGCGTATAGGGGGCGCGCTTACGGGCAGCACCCATTCGGATGTGAAGAGCTTGATCGGCATACGATTGCTAAAGGGCACTCTCGCGACGGACGAGCCTGTAGGCGATATAAATCAGGAGCCCTATCGCGGCCGCTATGGCCGAGTCGCGTATATCGAGCCATGAGGCGTTTGATAAGAGCCACCCGACGAGCGCCAGCGTCAGCATTGAAACGAGAATGCCCGCGGGCACTTTAAACCCGACCGTCTCGTCGCCAAGTCGGCGCCGCAGCACCGGCAGCGCGGCGCAGGTCACGCCGTAGGCTACAAGCCGGGCCAGGACGCTCAGGTTTACCTGTTTCGAGAAACTGCTCCAGAGCGTAAGCAAGAGCATGATCGAGGCCGTAATCAGTATCGCGACGTAAGGCGTGCGGAATCTCTTGTGGGTCGCGCTTACCGCCGCCGGCAACTCGCCGCTTTCCGACATGGCGAACGGCAGCCGCGACCCGGCCAGCAGCAGCACATTCAGGTTGCCGATTATCGACACGATCACGCCCGCCGATATTATCGCGCCGCCCGCCTCGCCCATGAACGCGGTGCTCGCGTCGGCGAGCGGGCGCTGAGAGGTGGCCAGACCGGGCAGCGTTCCTATGCACACAATCTGTATCAGGATGTATAGCACCGCCACCACGCCTATGGCGGTGAGTATGGCGAGCGGTAGATTTCGCCGCGGGTCGCGGATTTCGCCCGCCGGAATGACTGCCATCTCGAACCCGGTAAAGGCATAGACCAGCGTCAGCACCGATGCCGAAAAGACGCCGTAGGTCGGCGCGGGCTCGAACGAGTAATTGGCCGGGGCGATGAAGAAGAGCCCGACGCCGATGAACAGGACTATGGGGATGAGCTTGCCTACGGTGAAGAAATTGCTGACAATCGCCGCGTCGCGCACGCCCGCGAGGTTGACGAGGGTAAGCAGCGCGACGACCGTGATGATGATCGCCTCGCGCCAGAAATTAGCGGTCGCCGCGGGCCAGAAGTAACCCATGTAGTCGATGAGCAGGTTGCAGTTCGCGGCGAAGGCGGTCAACCGCGCGAGCCATATGAGCCACCCGACCTCGAAACCTATCGCAGACCCGAACGCCTCGCGCGCATAAATGTACGGCCCGCCGGTCTTGCTGAACCGGCTGCCGACTTCCGCGAAGCAGAGTATGACCAGCACGACGACAAACGCGCAGGCGATGAAGGCGAGTATGGAGTAAGCGCCGGTCTGCGCGAATACCCTGGACGGCAGCCCGAATATGCCCGCGCCAATTATCCCGTTTATCGCGATCCCGATGAGGTCCCACCGGCTTAAGCCCCTGACGAGACCTTCCTGCGTCGCACTTGCCATCGTTTTTCTCTTAAAGGTTTTGAGAGATAAAAGCCCGGACATACTAAATCGCGCATTGCGTTTAAGCAATGACAAACCACGGATCGACATCTGTCGTCTGCTTTCTAACCCAAGCCGCCGTGCGCTACAATGGCGAGTCAGTCATTCAGGCATAATTCAACCGGGAGGAGAATATCTAGATGAGCGATGAAAAAGATAACCGCATAGTCTGTAATAACAATGGCCCGCTGCGAGTGATAGGGGAGAACATCGTTTTGCAGGACGCCGCGGGAAACACGTTCGGGCTCGGCGGTCGCACGGTGATCTCGCTTTGCCGCTGCGGCGCTTCGGCCAACAAGCCGTTTTGCGACGGCTCGCACGCGAGGGCCGGCTTCCAATCGACGGTCGAGGCAAGAGACCTGCCGCCTCCCGCGCCGAAGCCCTGAGTTCATCACCCGCCTGTTGTCACGATTTATAAGAGAGAGAGCAAGCGATGAAAACCGTACGAATCGCGAATGGCCAGGGGTTCTGGGGCGACTCGCTCCAGGCCCCTATCGAGCAGGTGCGACGGGGGCCTATCGACTATCTGACGCTCGATTACCTGGCCGAAATAACGATGTCGATCATGCAGAAGCAGCGGGCGCGCGACCCGCGCTCGGGCTATGCGCGCGACTTTATATCCATGATCGCCGAAGTGCTGCCCGACCTCGTCGAGCGCAATATAAAAGTGGTGGCTAACGCGGGCGGCGTAAACCCCGAAGCGTGCCGCGACGCGGTGATCGACGTGGCGCGCCGCGCCGGGTTCACCGGGCGCACCCACATAGGCATAGTCGCGGGCGACGACATAATGGACCGGCTCGCCGATTTCGTCGGCCGGGGAATTGAGCTAAAGAACCTCGACACGGGCGAGAAGCTCGAACCGATACTCGACCGCGTGCAGAGCGCGAACGTCTATTTCGGCGGCGGCCCCGTCGCCGAGTGCCTCGGACAGGGCGGGCAGATAGTCATATGCGGGCGAGTGACCGACACGGGCCTTTCGCTCGGGCCGATGATGCACGAATTCGGCTGGGGCGACAGGGACTGGGACAGGCTCGCGGCCGGGACAATCGCGGGCCACACGGTCGAGTGCGGGGCGCAGTGCACGGGCGGCAATTGCCTCGTCGACTGGGAGACGATCCCGAATGTCGCCGACATCGGCTACCCGATAATCGAAGCCCGCGAGGACGGCACGTTCGCCATCACCAAGCACGAGGGCACGGGCGGGCGCATCACCATCGCGTCGATCAAAGAGCAGTTGCTTTATGAGATGGGCGACCCGCGCGAGTACATCACTCCCGACTGCATCGCCGACTTCACCACGATAGCGCTTGAGCAGGAAGGCCCGGACCGCGTGCGATTCTCCGGGATAAAGGGGAGGCCGGCGACCGATTCATATAAGGTGAGCATAAGCTATTCGGCCGGGTGGAAGGCCATCGGCTCGCTCGTCTATGCCTGGCCCGATGCTTACAAGAAGGCTCAGGCGGCCGACCGCGTGCTTCGCGAGCGGCTCGACCGGCTCGGGCTGAAGTTCGACAGTGTGCTGACGGAATTCGTGGGCATCGATGCCTGTCACGGCGCGCTTTCGGGGCCGCCGCCCGAAGAGATCGCGGAGGTGACTTTTCGCATAGGCGTGAGGGGGCAGGACAGATCATCGGTCGAGCGATTCACGCGCGAGATAGCGCCGCTCGTCCTGAACGGCCCGCCGACGGTGACCGGGTTTGCGGGCGGGCGTCCCAAGACCGAAGAGATAATCGCTTACTGGCCCGCGCTCATCCCGAAAACCGAGGTGCAACCCGAGATTTCCGTAATAGAGGCTTGATAGCTATGGCGAAAGTAAAACTGGTAAAGCTTGCGCACGCGCGCTCGGGCGACAAGGGCGACACGGCTAACGTCGGGTTGATCGCCTACAAGCCGGAGTATTACCCGGCGCTGGTCGAGCAGGTGACGGCCGCGCGCGTTAAGGAGCATTTCAAGGGCATAGCGTTTGGCGAGGTCGAGAGGTTCGAGGTGCCGAACCTGGGCGCGCTCAACTTTCTGCTTCATCAGAGCCTCGACGGCGGCGGCACGCTATCGCTCAAGACCGACGCGCAGGGCAAGACCTATAGCACGGCGCTCTTGAGGATGGAGATAGAGATCGACGACGCGCTGGCGCGCGATCTTGATAAATAACTTTTGGCCGCGGGGGAGAGTATGGATTGGAAAGTGCTTCTCACGACATTCGGCGTGATATTTCTGGCCGAGATGGGCGACAAGACTCAGCTTGCGGCGATGACTATGGCGGCGCAGACGAAGAAACCATGGGCGGTGCTCGTGGGCGCGTCGGTTGCGCTCGCGGTCGTTTCGGCCATAGGGGTCGTGGTCGGCGCGCTGCTCAGTCAATATGTCCCGCTTGAATGGATCAAGCGCGCGTCGGCGGTCGCCTTCATAATAATCGGCGTGCTGATACTGATGGGTAAATTTTAGCCTCGGCGGCGGCCGCTTGATGCGGCCGCGCGCGGTTTGCTAATCTGAATTCATAGGATGTTTTTGCGGACGCTTGTGATCAGTATTTGAGCTAAGTTTGAGGATTGCAAATGGGTGATACAAGCAAAGCAGCGACTACATCGACAAAAGAGGGATCAGAAAACAGTCAGGATCAAACCGATCAGCCCAAGCCGGATGTCTCGGAGCTTGGCGCCGAAGAGCTGTTGCCAAAGCTTGCAGGAGTATTTTCATAACAACCAGGAAGAGCTTGCGCGGGCGCTGGGCCTTCAGCGAGAGATAGTCGACAGTTGGATCGACGGCACGGGAAGCCCGAATGATTCGACGGTGCTGAGGATGCGCCGAATCGTTCAGGAGCGCCACATAGAGTAGCATGGCCGGGTACCAGAAGATTCTCTATTCAGTCGAGCAGGCGACGGCGCGCATAACGCTTAACCGTCCCGACAAGCGCAACGCTTTAGACGACCAGATAGTCGACGAAGTGAAGGACGCGTTGCGGGCGTCGGCGCGCGACGAAAGCGCCCGCGTCGTGGTCATCGAGGGCGCGGGGAGAGATTTCTGTTCGGGCGCCGACCTCGCGGCCCTGCGCCGCATCAGCGAGGCGACGGTTATGGAGAACGTCGCCAATGCGCGCAACCTCGGCGAGCTGTTCCTTGAGATGCGCCGCCACCCGCGCCCCATCATCGCCGCGGTGCGGGGCCGCGCGCTCGCGGGCGGCTGCGGGCTCGCGACCGCCTGCGACATAGTGCTTGCCGCCGAGTCGGCACAGTTCGGCTACCCGGAGGTAAACATAGGATTCATCCCCGCGATGGTTATGGCTATATTGCGGCGGTCGGTTTCGGAAAAACTCGCCTTCGAGCTGATCACCCGCGGGGAGATAGTGGGGGCGCGCGACGCGGCGAGAATCGGCATGGTCAATCGCGTCTTCGCCGACGACGAGTTCGACGCGGGCACAGCAAAGTACGTGGCGGAGATGGCGGCCAAATCCGCCTCGGCCCTGAGCCTGGCAAAGAACCTGCTTTATCACATGGACGCGATGACGTTCGAGTCGGCAATCGAGGCCGGCGTTCAGCTCAACGCCATCACCAGAATGACGGAAGATTGCAAGCGCGGCGTCGAGCGCTTCTTAAAAAAGTAACGTGTCGCCGCGCCCCGCGGATGGCTCCCAAGTCTTTTCCAAGCTCCACACCCTGGATTTCAAGAGTTCAAATTAAGATCTTTGTGTAATGGGTGCGGCAATGAAGTATGATCGTTTCGAGGACTTGCCCGTATGGCGGTCGGCCCTCAAACTGGCTCTGGGAGTCTATTCTATGACTGCCGCCGATGTATTCAAGGGGCGCCATAGCTTGCGCGACCAGATAGAGCGCGCCGCGGTTTCAGTATCAAATAACATAGCCGAAGGGTTCGAGCGCGGTACGACCCAGGAGTTGCTGACCTTTTTATACATCGCTCGCGGGTCGGCCGGGGAAGTGCGCTCTATGTTGCTTCTTCTTGAGCGCATACCCGCCTTCGCTAATTTGAAATCCGAGATTTCAGATTTGAAATTGCTTGCCGAAAATGTATCGAGACAACTGCGAGGCTGGGCAGACTCTTTACAAAACTCTGAAATCAGGGGACAACGTTATCTCAATGATAAAAGCCGGCAAGCAACACGGGCAGCGCGCGAGCGGGAAGAGTTTTTGGAAGAGCTTCGCCGAGTGCGTGACCGAGCCATTCGAAAGGCCGACGAGTAGCCTTATTTCAAATCTGAAATCTGAGATCTCAAATTTCAAATTGAGGAGATTCATGATTCTAAAACATATTATCTGCATAATCTTGTGCCTCTCATCTCTCGCCTCGGGACAGACAACAGAGCCCGCTTCGACCGTCATCGTGGGCGCGAGAGTTATAGATGGGACCGGAAGACCCGCCTTTCGCGCAAACATACGAATAGCCGGCGGCGAGATCGTCGGCGTGGGCTCTTTCAGCCCGCGCCGCGGAGAAGCGGTCATCGACGCCCGCGGCATGATTGTCGCGCCGGGCTTTATCGATATACATAATCACTCGGAAAGCGGGCTGCTCGTCGATCCGGCGGCGACGACTCAGGTGTCGCAGGGGATAACGACGCTTGCGGTCGGGCCCGACGGCGGCTCGCCCTGGCCGGTGGGCGAATACCTCGACAAGCTGGCCCTGAAGAAAACGGCCGTCAACGTGCTCTCATTCGTCGGCCACGCGACGGTGCGCCATCGCGTGATGGGCGAGGACTATAACCGCGCCGCGACCGTGGAAGAGATCAAGAGAATGGCCGAGCTGGTGGAGCAGGGAATGCGCGAAGGGGCGTTCGGGTTTTCTACCGGGCTCGAATATGACGTCGGGCTCAAGAGCGCAACCGAGGAGGTTGTAGAACTCGCCCGCGTCGCCGCCCGCTTCGGCGGAATATACATGACGCACATGCGCGACGAAGAGGAAGGCATGCTCACCGCGCTCGCGGAAGCCATACGCATAGGGCGCGAAGCGGGGCTGCCGGTGCAGATATCGCACATAAAAATGGGCAATCGAAATGTGTGGGGCAAGGCCCGCGAAGCTATAAAGCTTGTCGAGGAAGCGCGCAGGTCGGGGACGAGCGTCACGGCCGACTGCTACCCCTACACGGCATGGGCATCGACGATAACCATACTAGTGCCGAGCCGCCGCCACGAAGACGCCGAAGCGGTCGCCCGCGGGCTCGATAACGTAGGCGGGGCGGCAAACGTGCTGATAACTTCGTGCCGCGCGCATCCCGATTACGAGATGAAGACGCTTGAAGAGATAGCGCGTCAGGCGGGCAAGACCCCGGTCGAAATCTATCAACAGATCGTGCGCGACGGCGGGGCGGGCGTCGTCTGTAATTCGATGAACGAGTCGGACGTGCGCGCTTTTTACGAGCAGCCGTGGGTGATGGTGTCGAGCGACGGCGGCATAGGCAGCCGCCATCCGAGGGGCGCGGGCACCTTCCCGCGAGTGCTCGGCCGGTTCGCGCGCGAGAGCCGATGGCTGAAGCTCGAAGAGGCGGTTCGCAAGATGAGCGCGATGCCCGCGGCGCGGCTGGGGCTTGCGGATCGCGGGCTGATCAGAAGAGGGATGAAGGCCGACCTGGTGGTGTTCGATCCCGCACCGCGTCATCGACCGGTCGAGCTTTAAAGAGCCGCAGCTAATATCGGAGGGGATACGGCTCGTTTTAGTCAACGGCCAGCCGGTGTGGGATAAGGATAAGACGACGGGGCGAATGCCCGGCGCGATCATAAGAAGAGCATCAGCCCATTGAGCGATTTATAGAGCGCGGGCGGATCAGGCTGCCTGCGGCGCGCGACCCGAGTTGTTGCGTATAAACTCGATGATCTCTTCCATGCGGGTGCCGGGGGTGAAGACTTCGGATACGCCAAGCTCTTTGAGCCGCGCTATGTCCTCGTCGGGGATTATGCCGCCGCCGAAGATGATGACGTCATCCAGACCCGCCTCGCGCGCAAGCTCGACGACGCGCGGAAAGAGCGTCATGTGCGCGCCCGACAGTATCGAAAGGCCGATGGCGTCGACGTCTTCCTGTAGCGCGGCGTTGACGACCATCTCCGGCGTCTGTCTGAGGCCGGTGTAGATGACCTCCATGCCGGCGTCGCGCAACGCGCGCGCGATGACCTTGACCCCGCGGTCGTGCCCGTCGAGCCCGGGCTTTGCAAGCAAAACTCTTATTCTCTCTTCTGGCATATTCTTTTAAAACATCGGCTCGCGGTATTCGCCGTAGACGGGACGGAGCGCGTCGCACATCTCGCCGAGCGTGGCGTAGGCGCGCACGCAGTCTAAAAGCAGCGGCATCGTGTTCGCTCCCGCCCGCGCGCCCTCCGCCAGCTTCTCTAAAGTCTTCTCCACGAGGTCGCCGTCGCGCTCCGCGCGCAGCTTCTTCAGCCGCCCGGTCTGAAGCTCGGCCACCGAGTCGTTAATCTGAAGCAGCGGCACCGCCATCGGCTCGTCTTTCATGGAAAACTCATTGAGGCCGACGATGATCTTGTCTTTCGACTCGACCGCCTTCTGATACTCGTATGACGAGTCCTGTATCTCGCGCTGCGGGAAGCCCGCGTCTATGGCTTCGATCATGCCGCCGAAGTCGTCGATCTTGCGGAAGTACTCGAACGCGCCCTCTTCCATGTCGCGCGTCAGCTTTTCGAGGAAGTACGAGCCGCCGAGCGGGTCCGTCGTATTTACGACGCCCGACTCGTGCGCGATTATCTGCTGGGTGCGGAGCGCGATCAGCGCGGCCTCGTCCGAGGGCAGCGCGAGCGCTTCGTCGTAGGCGTCGGTGTGAAGCGATTGCGTGCCGCCGAGCACGCCGGCGAGCGCCTGAATGGCTACGCGCACTATGTTGTTGAGCGGCTGCTGCGCCGTAAGGCTCACGCCCGCCGTCTGCGTGTGGAAGCGGAGCGCCCACGACCGCGGGTTCTTCGCGCCGAATCGCTCCTTCATCACCTTGTACCAGATGCGGCGGGCGGCGCGGAACTTGGCTATCTCCTCGAAGAAATCGTTATGCGAGTTGAAGAAGAAGCTGAGCCGCGGCGCGAACTCGTCAACGTCCATCCCGTGATTGACCGCGTACTGCACGTACTCTATGCCGTCTCTCAGGGTGAAGGCCAGCTCTTGAAGCGCGGTCGAGCCCGCCTCTCGTATGTGGTAGCCCGATATTGAAACCGGGTTGAAGCGCGGCACCTCCTTCGTGCAGAACTCGATCGTGTCTACGATGAGCTGCATGGCCGGGCGCGGCGGGTATATCCATTCTTTTTGCGCGATGTACTCTTTGAGGATGTCGTTTTGAATAGTGCCGCCGACCTTCTTTAAGTCCGCGCCCTGCTTTTCGGCGACGGCCAGAAACATGGCAAATATCATGGAGGCGGGCGCGTTGATCGTCATCGAGGTCGTGACCTCTTCGAGCGGGATTCCGTCGAAGAGCACCTCCATATCGGCGAGGCTCGATATTGCGACGCCGCACTTGCCGACCTCGCCTTCGCTGAACGGGTGGTCGGAGTCGTACCCCATCAGCGTCGGCAAGTCGAAGGCGACCGAAAGCCCCGTCTGCCCGTGCTCGAGCAGGTACTTGAACCTGCGGTTCGTGTCAAAGGCCGACCCGAAGCCCGCGAATTGCCGCATGGTCCAGAGCTTCCCGCGATACCCCGTAGCGTGTATGCCGCGCGTGTAAGGCGGGTCGCCCGGAAAGCCCAGCTCCTTTTCGTAGTCGAACCCCGGCAGGCTCCCCGGCGTGTATAACCGCTCGACGGGCGTGAGCGAGGTCGTCGTGAAGGTCTCGCGGCTTTCGGGCATTCGCTTGAGAGTCGGATTGAGAGTCTTCTCCTCCCATTCGCGCTCGGCTTCTTGCAGGCGATCAGTGAGGTCGGTCGTGCTCATCGAGGTCTCCTCTATCGTAAGCTCACGGACACATAAGACGAGATGACGCGAAGTAAACTTGATGATAGTAGAGCGTCGCGGAGGGTGTCAACTTTGCGGCCCCGACAATGCGAGATGCCATAAGCTCGGCCGAAATGTTAATATGTTTATGAACCGACTGAAAAGCAAACTCTATCTGACATCCGGCGTTGGACATGAAAAAGCTCATACTTTATACGGCTATTATCACGCTACTGCTGCCGGCCTTCGCATCGGCGCAGCTTCCTCCGGAGACGGTCCCGCAGACCAGGCCGCGGCTGAAACGAGACCGCGCGCGGCGGGCGCTGTTGCCGAAGGTCATTCAATTCGAAGACGAGCGCACGGTCAACGACGAGTTGATCGAGATGCTGTTGCCGCCGCACGGAAGCATTCGCCACCGCGCCATCCTCGCGCTCGGCAGGATAGGCTATCCAAGCCGGCTGCCCGCGCTCATCGACGTACTCAACGGCGACACGAGCGTTCAGAACCGCAACCCGGAGGTGAGGGCGCTGGCCGCTTTTTCGCTCGGCGAGATCGAAAGCCACATCGCCGCGTCCTATCTGCTGGCCAGGCTCGACCCGACGGTCGAATCCTCTTACCTGGTCCGAGGCCGGTCGGCGGAAGCTCTGGGCAAGATCGCTTCGAATAAATTGTCGGCCGAGGCCCTGGGCGCTTATGGCATCAGGTCGATAGCCGACGCGCTTGTGAAATTGCTGCCCGCGGCCGGGACGCAGGTTTCGTCGGAAGCGCGCTTCGTCGGGTCGCTCGCGCTCACGTCGTTGCTCCGCGTGAAGCAGCCGAACACGGTCGAGGCAATTGCAGGGCAGCTTCGCTCGACCGACCCGGAGCTGAGGTGGCAGGCCGCAAACGCGCTCGCGCGCATGCGCGAGCGAATCGAAGTGGCCGTGCCCGCGCTCTTGCCGCTCGTCGCGGACGAAAACTGGCTCGTGCGAGCGCACGCTTCGCGCGCCCTCGGCGTAGCGAAGGCCGCGCAGGCGGTCGAGCCCATAACGAAACTGCTTTCGGATAGAGAAGAGCGCGTCGTCGCGAACGCCATAAACGCGCTCGGCGCGATAGGCGACTCGCGCGCGGTGGGGCCGATTTCGGCAATGGCTTTCAGGCTGCTGACGGATTATCGCGTGGCGGATCGCGGAAAGATCGGCGTGCCGCCTCAGCAGAATCTATTACTGCTCGCGGCGACGGCGCTCGGCAACATAAAGGACCCGCGCGGGCTCGAATTCCTCAAGGCGTTCCGGGCCGTGGACGGCAAGCTCGGCTCGAGCCCCGAAGTCGAGACGGCAATCGCGAAATTCGGCGAGGCGGCCTTCTTCGACGCGCCCGAATCGTTAAAGCTCCCGGCCGGTGATTGGAAGGCGATGGCGGCGTACGCGCAAGGTCTGGGCATCGTAGCGACGGAGCGGGCAAGGACGCTGCTCGGTGATTTTCTATCGGGCAAAACCCACGGCAAGCCTGACGCCCGCGCCGTGCCCGACATACTGAACGCGCTTTCGGCCGCAAAGGCCGAGGGCTTGCGCGACGTGTTGCTTGCTCAGTTGAAGGCCGAAGACGTACTGGTGCGCGCGACGGCGGCTACGCTGCTGGGCCAACACGGCGACGCGTCGGACGCGGTAGCAAAGGCGCTCGAAGACGCGTACAAGGCGGCGCGCGCGGACAAGATGAACGATGCGCGAGTCGCGCTGCTTGAGGCGGCCGACAAGCTCAAGCGCCCGATGAACATGCAGGCGCTAACGGAAGAGACGCGCGACGCGGATTATGTCGTGCGGCTGAAGGCGGCCGAGCTGCTCAGGCAGTCGAATATCGAAGAGGCGGCCATGCGAGTCAACATAGGCAAAGTCGATACGGGTCGCGACCGGACCTACTGGAAGCGCATGGCGCAGCTCACTGAGGTCAAGAAGAACCCCGAAGCCGTCATCCACACGAAAAAGGGGCGCATACGAATAGAGCTTTACGCGAGCGACGCGCCGATGACCGTGGATAATTTCATGCAGCTAGCGCGCAACGGCTTCTACAACGGCCTGACTTTCATGCGGGTGGTCCCGAATTTCGTGATACAGGGAGGCGACCCTCGCGACGACATGAACGGCGGGCCGGGCTACCAGATACGCGACGAGATAAACCTGCGAAGGTACGAGACCGGGACCGTCGGCATGGCGCTATCAGGGAAGGACACGGGCGGGAGCCAGTTTTTCATAACGCACGCGCCGCAGCCGCACCTCGACGGAGGCTACACCGTGTTCGGCCAGGTCGTCGAAGGCATGGAGGTCGTCAACCAGATCGCTCGCGGCGATAAGATAGATCGCGTCGAGATAATCGAGCACGAGAATTGACCGACGCCGCGACAAAGCGGTTTCAAAGCTTTTATTGCGGTATGGATCGGGTTGAGAATCTGGCGCGGGTTGTTTTTTGATGCGTCAGGGCCGGGCGGGCTAGCACCCTTCCCGGCCCTGATTTATCTCGGGCCGGTTTTAGATCATCCCGGCGGCCACGTCAGGTCGCGTCCGCCAAGTATGTGGACGTGAAGGTGCGCGACGCTCTGGCCCGCCGCGTCGCCCGTATTTATGACTACGCGATAACCGCTTTCGGCTATGTCCATCTGGTTTGCGACCTTTGCCGCGGTGTAAAGCAAGTGGCCGAGCATTGAAACGTCCAGGCCCGACGCGTCGTTTAGCGACTCGAGATTATGCTCGCGCGGGATTAATAAAATATGGACCGGCGCTTGCGGGTTGACATCTTTGATTGCAACCACCTGGTCGTCCTGGTAAACGAATTCAGACGGCGTATCTTTTGCGGCTATGCTACAGAATATGCAGCTCTGTTCCTGTATGCTCTCCATAATCTTCTCTCAGGTCATTATCAACTAAAACAGTAACAGGTGACAAGAAAGAATGGACGGTCGCAGTTCTCCTGTCGGTTGTCACTCTCTTAGTTATTAATCTCTGACTCGCTCGATATGCGCGCCCACCGAGCGGAGCTTCTCTTCTATTTTCTCGTAACCACGATCTATATGATAGACGCGGTCAACCGTGGTCTCGCCCTTCGCGGCCAGCCCCGCGATGACGAGCGAGGCCGAGGCCCTCAAATCCGAGGCCAGCACTCGCGCGCCCATCAGCCCGCCATTGCCGTTGATCACCGCCTGCCGCCCGTTTATGTGTATGCGCGCTCCCATGCGCAACAGCTCCGAAGCGTGCATGAAGCGGTTCTCGAATATCGTTTCGGTGATGATCGAGGTGCCGTCGGCAAGCGTCATGAGCGCCATGTACTGCGCCTGCATATCGGTCGGGAATCCCGGGTGCGGGAGCGTGGTGACGTCGGACGGGTTGATACGGTCGGCGGCCTTTACCCTGAGCGAGAATGCGTTCGGCTGCTCGATCTTCAGCCCCGTCTCGCGAAACTTGTCGATGGCCGCGATCAGGTGCTGCGGGTTGCAGTTGACTATGTCGAGGTGCCCGCCCGTTATGGCGGCGGCGGCTATGAACGTGCCCGTCTCGATGCGGTCGGGGATTATGGTGTGCTCCGCGCCGCCCAGACTGCTCGACGCCTTCGATGCGCATAGTCGAGGTGCCCGCGCCTTCGATGCGCGCGCCCATCTTGTTCAGCAGCTCGGCCAGGTCCACTATCTCGGGCTCGCGCGCGGGGTTGTTGAGAATCGTTTCGCCCTCGGCGAGCGAGGCCGCCATCATCAGGTTCTCCGTGCCGGTAACGGTGACCTTGTCGAAATATATCTCCGCGCCGCGCAATCGCCTGGCGCGCGCGACTACGTCTCCGCCTTCAAGGCCGACTTTTGCCCCGAGCTTTTCGAACCCGGTCAGGTGGAGGTCAATTGGCCGCTGGCCGATGGCGCACCCGCCGGGCATCGAAACCCTCGCCTGCCCGAAGCGCGCGAGCAGCGGCCCGAGCGCGAGCACCGACGCGCGCATCGTCTTTACAAGCTCGTACGGCGCTTCGAATGCCTCTATCTTGTCGGCCGCGATCTTGAGCGTCCTCAGCTCCGGCATCAAGACGTGACTGCCGAGGTCTTCCAGAAGGCGGCGCATGGTTATAATGTCCCGCACGTATGGAAGGTTGTGGAGCGTGACCGTCTCTTTTGTGAGCAGCGCCGCGGCCAGACACGGCAGCGCCGAATTCTTCGCGCCGCTTATTTGAACGCGGCCTTCGATAGGCCGCCCGCCCTTGATAATAAGTTTCTCCATCTTCTAATCGTCACTCGCGGTCTTTTGATTGAAAGGGAATGTTAGCACACGCTCATCGGCAGGCGGTAGATAAGAAAAGAAGGCTAAGAAAAGTACGCGCGGCGCGTCTTCGGCAAGTGCGCGCTCAATCGCCGGCCGCGAGCGCGCTCTCCGGCGTATCGGTTATCTCCCAGGCCGCGTCGTCGCGCAGCACGCGCGAGACGAGCGCGGTGTGTACGCCGTGGCCTGTGCGCTCGGCTTCCACGCGCCCGAGCACCGGCATGCCGAAAAGGGCCAGATCGCCGATTATGTCGATGATCTTGTGGCGGACGAATTCGTCGCCGTAGCGCAGCCCCTCGCGGTTCATAACCCCGCCTTCGGGCGTGAGCACTATGGCGTTTTCGAGCGAGCCGCCGCGCGCGAGCCCCATGTTGCGCAGCGCCTCGATCTCCTGAAGGAACCCGAACGTGCGAGCCGAAGCGACATGGCGCGCGAACTGCCCGTCGTTTATCTCTACATCGAAGCGCTGCGTGCCGATCATCGGATGCGGAAACTCTATCAAGCACGAGATCGAAAACTCGCCGGCCGGGCTTATGCTCATGCGCCGGTTGCCGTCGGCGACCTCGACCCGCTTGAGCACGCGCAGGTACTGGCGCGGCGCCTCTAACTCAATTGTGCCCGCCTGCTCTATGAGGTCGATGAACGGCTCGGCGCTGCCATCAAGTATCGGCACTTCGAGCGAGTCGATATCTATGACGCAGTTATCGATGTGGCTGCCGACGAGCGCCGCCAGCAAGTGCTCGACGGTCGCGACCATCACGCCCTGGCGCATCAGCGTGGTCGCGTAACTCACCCGCGCGACGAACTGCGGCGCGGCGGGCACCTCGAAATTATTAAGGTCGGTTCGGCGGAATATGTATCCGGTGTAGGCGGGCGCGGGCCGGAGGGTTATGCGGACCCGTTCGCCCGTGTGCAGGCCGTGTCCCGTGGCCGAGACCTGCCGAGCGAGCGTCGTTTGCTTTATCAAAAAGTGCCTCCCCTCTCCCACCGGCATCGTCTGTCGTCAAAAGCCTCAGCAATGGGCGTGCCAGCGAAATTATACCTTGACCAGCGCTTTTTTCTCAGAAAAACGCCACACGAAACCGGCCGGTTCCTATCGCTGTTGCGCCTAAGCCACACTCGCTGTCGCCTGTAGCTCACATGGAATATTTCCGCCGGCGGGGATAGAATTGGGTGCCAGGATGTCGAAACCAGTCTTCGAGGTACTAAATGAAAGCGACTGCGGATGTGCCGGTGGGCGCGGTTAACACAAGCTCGATAGAGGTGACGCGCGAGATGACGGTCGCGCATCACGTCGAGGGCATGCCGGCCGTTTACGGCACGCCCATAATGATATTTCACATGGAGGCGACGGCGGGCGAGTTATTACACCGGCACCTGCCCGAGGGGTGGCTGTCGGTGGGAGTCGTGGTCAACGTGCGCCATCTTTCGGCCACCCCGATCGGTTGCCGTGTGACGGTGCGCGCAGAGATAGTAGAGGTCGGCGACAGCACGGTCACCTTCAAGGTAGAAGCGCACGACGAGTTCGACAAGATCGGCGAAGGCACGCACGTGCGCGCGGCCGTAGAGACGGAGCGATTTCTCAAACGGGTCAACGCGAAGATTCGGAAGAGAGATTAACCGCGCATCGACGCTGCTCAATCTTGAATCTTGCCTGTGCAAGTGCTACTATGCGGCCCGCTAATCCTTGAACATTTCTATCGGTGATAGAGCCGGGCGAGCCTCCGAGAGGCCGCCTCTTCGTTATGACCCGCGAATAGCAAGTGAGGTACCTTCTGATGAAAAGGGCTGTAAGCATTACGGTCAACAAAAAGACCGAGCAACGCGAGATCGAGCCGCGCCTGCTGCTCGTCGATTACCTGCGCGACGTGCTGGGGTTGACGGGCACGCACGTCGGCTGCGAGACATCGATATGCGGGGCCTGTACGGTGCTGCTGGATGGCCAGTCGGTCAAGTCCTGCACGCTGTTCGCCGTTCAAGCCGACGGCGCAAGCATCACGACTATCGAAGGACTGGCGACCGACGGGCAGTTGCACCCGGTCCAGGAAGGGTTCTGGGAGCAACACGGTTTGCAGTGCGGGTATTGCACGCCGGGCATGATAATTGCCGCCTGCCAGATACTCGAACGTAACCCCGCCCCGACCGAGGACGATATACGCCACGGCCTTGAAGGCAACCTCTGCCGCTGCACGGGCTATCAACACATCGTCAACGCCGTGCAATATGCCGCGGGCAAGATCAAGAGCCAGTCGGCCACGGGAGACTAGAGAAGCAATGAGGGCTGAGCGGAAAAAGTTTGATACTGCCGGCTAGATTCACTCAGCTCACAGTCTTGGAGACAAAATGGCAAACAGGTATGTCGGACAGAGAGTCAAGAGGACCGAGGACCCGCGGCTGATACAGGGCCTCGGCCATTATGTTGACGACGTAAAGCTACCCGATACGCTTCACGTCGTATTCCTGCGCTCGATGTACGCGCACGCGCGCATAACGAGCATTGACGTGACCGAAGCCGCGCACGCGCCCGGCGTCGTCGCCGTCTATACGGGCAAGGAAGTGGCCGATAAAGTCGGCCCGGTCCCTTGCGCGAGCGCCGGATCGATACCCGATCTGAAGGTGCCGGATTACCGCGTGCTGGCAAAAGATCACGTCGTATTCGTCGGCCAGCCAATCGCCGTCGTCGTCGCCACGGACCGCTATGCCGCGCGCGACGCGGTCGATTTGATAATGGTCGATTACGAAGAGCTGCCGGTGGTCATCGACGTCGAGAAAGCCGCCGAGGGCGGGCCGCTGATCTATGAAGAGTACGGCGACAACATCGCCTACCGTCTCACGGCGGGCGAAGGCGACATCGACGCGGCGCTCGCTTCATCAGATCGGGTAGTAAAGCAGCGCATCGTGCATCAGCGGCTCGCGCCCATCGCGATGGAGCCGCGCGGGGTGCTCGCCCGCTACCTGCCGGGCGAGCAGGAGCTTACCGTCTGGACCTCGACCCAGATTCCGCACCTGCTGCGCACGCAGCTGGCCCTGATGATCGGCATGCCCGAAAACAAGCTGCGGGTGATCGCGCCGGAAGTCGGCGGCGGCTTCGGCTCGAAGCTGAACGTGTATGCCGAGGAGGCGCTGCTCGGATGGATTTCAATGCAGCTTGGCAAGCCGGTCAAATGGATAGAGACGCGGCGCGAAAATATTCAGGCTACCATTCACGGGCGCGGGCAGATCGGCTACCTCGAAGTCGGCTGCAACAATGACGGCACGATCACGGGTCTCAGGTGGAACGTCTTTGCGGACCTCGGCGCTTATCACCAGTTGCTGACGCCGGCCATCCCGACGCTGACGGGGCTGATGCTTTCCGGCTCGTACAAAATCCCGGCCATCCAGATCAACATAACCGGCGTCTTCACCAACAAGATGTCTACGGACGCATACCGCGGCGCGGGCCGGCCCGAGGCGACCTACGTCGTAGAGCGCGCGGCCGACCTTGTCGCGGCCGAGCTTGGCATGGACCCCGTCGAGTTGCGGCGCAAGAACTTTCCCGCGCCCGATGAGTTCCCGTTCAAGACCGCCACGGGGCTGTTTTATGACAGCGGCAATTACGAGGCCGCGCTCGCTCGCGCGCTCGAGATGGCCGATTACTCGAAGCTGCGCGACGAGCAGCGCCGGGCGCGCGACGAGGGGCGCATACTCGGCATAGGCGTATCGAGCTACGTCGAGATATGCGCGCTCGGCCCATCGCAGGCGATGCCCGCCGGCGGCTGGGAGTCCGCTACCGTTCGAATAGAGCCGACCGGCAAAGTCACCGTGCTCACGGGCGCGTCGCCGCACGGCCAGGGGCAGGAGACATCTTTCGCGCAGATAGTCGCCGACCAGCTCGGCGTGCCTCTCGAAGATATAACGGTGATCCACGGCGACACCTCCATAGTCCAGTACGGCATCGGCACATTCGGCAGCCGCGCTACCGCCGTGGGCGGAACGGCCGTCTATTACGCCGTAGAAAAGCTCAAGGAGAAGGCCAGCCAGATAGCGGCCCACCTGCTGGGCGCGGGAGCGACGGGCGTCGATTTCCGTGAGGGCAAGTTCTCGAAAGAGGCTTCCAGAGCCGCTTCCGCGGCGGCGGGCGAAGCGGGCGAAGTGCCGGAGCCGGTGCTGCCGGCGGGCCAGGCGCCCGCGGGCGCGCTGCCCGAGCCCGATGTCGAAAGCAAGAGCGTATCGATTCAGGAGATAGCGCTCGCCGCGCACATCGCGCGAGACCTGCCGCCGGGAATGGAGCCGGGGCTTTCGGCCACACACTTTTTCGAGCCCACGAATTTTACGTTCCCCTTCGGAACTCATATCGTCGTGGTCGAGATCGACCGGGACACGGGGGAGGTGAAGTTCCTGCGCTATGTCGCGGTCGATGACTGCGGCAAGGTCATAAATCCCCTGCTGGTCGAAGGCCAGCTACACGGCGGCATCGTGCAGGCCATGGGGCAGGCGATGTATGAAGAGGTCATTTATGACGACCAGGGGCAGATCCTGACCGGCACGCTCATGGATTACGCGGTGCCGAAGGCGGCCATGTCGCCGCGCTTCGAGCTTGACCGGACCGAGACTCCGTCGCCCGTCAATCCGCTCGGCGTCAAAGGCGTGGGCGAGGCGGGCACCATCGGCGCGACGCCCGCGATTGTCAACGCGATAGTCAACGCGCTCGCCCCGTTCGGCGTGCGCCATATCGACATGCCCATAAAGCCGGAAGTGGTCTGGCGCATTATTAATCAGTAGGGGTCGGAGGAAAAAATGATTCCAGCACAGTTCGATTATCATGCCGCCCGCGACGCTCGACGAAGCGCTCGCGCTTCTGGCGCGTCACCCGGACGAGGCGAAGATACTGGCGGGCGGGCACAGCCTGGTGCCCGCGATGAAGCTGCGGCTCGCGATGCCCCAGGTGCTTATCGATATCGGGCGCATCAAGGACCTCTCTTACATACGCGAAGAGGGCGACCGGATACTGATCGGCGCGATGGCCACGCATTACCAGGTGGAATCGTCGGACCTGCTCGGCAAGAGTTGCCCGCTGATGGCCGAAACCGCTTCGCAGATAGGCGACGTCCAGGTGCGGAACCGCGGGACCATCGGCGGGAGCCTTGCTCACGCGGACCCGGCGGCCGATTATCCCGCCGCCATACTCGCGCTCGGCGCTGAAATCATCGCCGCGAGCGGCGGCGGCGAGCGCACGATTAAGGGCGAAGACTTTTTTGTCGATATGCTCACCACCTCGCTAAACGCGGGCGAGATAATTCGAGAGGTCCGCATCAATCGCCCGCAGGGCCGCTACGGTCAGGCGTATCTGAAGGCGGCCCAGCCCGCTTCGGGGTTTGCCGTCGTAGGCGTCGCGGCGCACGTTACGCTGGACGATGACGGCAACTGCCAGAGCGCGAGCATAGGCATTACCGGGCTCGGCGCTAAAGCGTTCTTACTCAATCGGACGGCGGCGGGTCTCGCGGGAAAAAATCTTGGCGGCGCGGACATACTGACGAATGACGAGGTCGCCGGCGAGCTTGAAGCCCTCAAGACGGCGGGCGAGATAAACATAAACGGCGACATCTACGCGTCCGAAGAGTACCGCCTGCACCTCGCGCCGTATATGTCCGCCGCGCCGTCCAGGCCGCGGCCGGCCGAGCATCGAAGAGATGAAGGGGCAGGGAATGAAGGGGTGAGAGAGTGACGGGTGATATCTGAAATCTGAGATTTGAAATAGCAAATGCCAGTCACAGGCAAAGCTTCATCCCTTCTATCGTCCTTATAGCTTATGAAGATAGAAGGCACACACGAAGTTGAGCGGCGCGCGCGCGGGTCTTTCAAGCGTTGACCGACCCGGAGGTTTTGCAGCGGTGCATACCCGGCTGCGAGCGGTTGGAGCGCACCGGCGAAAATGCTTATTCGACGACGCTGCGCGCGGGGGTTGGCGCGATCAAGGGGGTCTTTACCGGTAACGTGCGGCTCGAAGACGTGCGCCCGCCGTCGCATTATCGAATGATCGTCGACGGAAAAGGGCAGCCCGGATTCTTGAAAGGCACGGGTGAGCTCGATCTTGATGAGCGCGACGGCGCGACCGTCATAAGTTATAAAGGCGACGTACAGGTGGGCGGCACCATAGCCAGCGTCGGGCAGCGAATGATACAGGGCGCGGCAAAGATGATGGCCGCGCAGTTCTTCACCGCTATCGAAGCCGAAGCGAAAACCGAAGCGAATGAGCCGCCGCCCAAGCACGGCTTTTTTCGAACAGCCCTGAGATGGCTCTCAGGGACGCTCCGCAGGATGTTCAGACGTAAACCCTCCGTCACCGAAAAATCTTAAACTCCGTCCTTCTCTTTGCGCGTACATAAACTGTAAGTCCAATCCCTTAGGAGAGCGATGCATTATAATGGCCGGTGATCAGCAGAAGGACCGCTGATCACCGGCCGCTCGTTTACATCTGGAGAGATTTTACTTCGAGGAATTCTTCGAGTCCGTACTTGCCAAGCTCGCGCCCGTTGCCCGATTGCTTGTAGCCGCCGAACGGGGCGAACGGGTTGAAGCTGCCCCCGTTGATGTCAACCTGGCCCGTGCGCAGCCGCCGGGCTACGCGCTTGGCCCTCTCGACGTCCTTCGACCAGACGCCGCCCGCCAGCCCGTACACCGTGCCGTTGGCTATTCGCACGGCGTCGTCTTCGTCCTCGTAGGGGATGATCGAGAGCACCGGCCCGAATATCTCTTCCTGCGCAATCGTCATATCGTCGCGCACGCCCGCGAAGACGGTCGGGCGCACGAAATAGCCTTTATCAAGACCTTCGGGCGGTTCGACCCCGCCGGTGACGAGCGTCGCGCCCTCATCAATCCCTTTCTGTATGTAGCCGCGCACGCGCTCGCGCTGGACATCGGAGACGAGCGGGCCAAGCTTTGCCTTGCCTTCGCGCGGGTCGCCCACGGTGAAGCTTTCGGCCGTCTCTTTCGCTATCTGCGCGGCCTCTTCCTGACGGTCTTTCGGGACCAGCAATCGCGTATGCGCCGAGCAGGTCTGCCCGGAGTTGAAATAGCAGTTGCCGACGCTCGCGCGCACCGCGGCTTCAAATTCCGCGTCGTCGAGCACGATGCTGGCGCTCTTGCCGCCAAGCTCGAGCGCCACGCGCTTGACGGTTCCGGCCGCAAGCTCGCTCACGCGGCGGCCGGCGCGGGTCGAGCCCGTGAAGCTGATCATATCGACTTCCTTGTGCGCGGCCAGCGCCTCGCCGACCACCGGCCCTACCCCCGAAACGAGGTTGAATACGCCGGCCGGCACTCCCACGTCGTCGATGATCTCGGCCAGGATGAACGCGGTCAGCGGCGCGACCTCGCTCGGCTTGAGCACGACCGTGCATCCGGCCGCGAGCGCCGCCGCCACCTTCGCCGCAACCTGGTGCAGCGGATAAGTTCCAGGGCGTTATGCAGCCGACCACGCCGACCGGCTCTTTCACCACGACCGAGTTGCCTATCTTTTCTTCGAACTGGAAATCGCCTGCGTTCTTAGCGTAGAACTCGAAGGTGGCCACGGGCAGCCCCGCCTGCACCGCCGTCGATAGCGGCAGCGGCATGCCGACCTCGCTCGCTATCACGTTCGCGATCTCGTTCATCCGCGCCTTCAGCCCGTCGGCTATTCGCTGAAGACACTGGCCGCGCTCGGCGGGGGCCATGGCGGCCCAGCCGTCGAACGCGGCGCGGGCGGCCTTGACCGCGGCGTCAACGTCTTCGGGCGTGCCTTCGGGTATGCGCCCCATTACTTCTTCGGTCGTAGAGTTGATCACGTCGAGCATGCCGGACCCGGAAGGCTCAACCCATTCGCCGTTCATATAAAGGCGGTCATAAATTCTAACGTCTTGCTTCTGCGAAGCTGTCATCTTTGATCTCCTTTGCAAAGGACTGTTATCTCACAATAAGGCCATGCGACGAGGCGCTCAGGGAGTATTCCGATGCTAAAAACAACTGTCAAGCCGCGGCCCGCTCTTACTTTTTGAGCGCGGCGAGCGCTTCGTCTATCTTCGCGATCTCGTCGCTCAATTCCTCCGGAGTGCCATAGATCGGGCTGGACCATGCGTTTTTCGCGCGAAGCTCGCTCAGGATTTCATAACTGCGTTTAAACCATGTCCTGGCCTGTTCGAGGGAGGAGGCGCGGCTGGCGGCCGGGGCTTTCGGGTTCCGCCCCGCCTCCGCATGGACTCTTCCGAGCCCCGTACAGGTGAACGCCTCAACCGCGCGGACCTCAATATTAACAGGGTTAGCCCGAACAAGCTCTTCGGCAATCACCCTTGACCTGTCGCCGAACTCGAGCGCCCGCGCCGTCTCGCCCGACCGCGCCAGCACGAGGGCAATGTTGTTATAGCTTAGAGAAAGCTCGCCGCGGCCGTGCACGTTTTCGGGCCCGGTCGTGGGCAGGGATTCCAAGAGCGCCGCCGCCTTCTGGTGATAATCCAATGCAGACTTCAAGTCGTTGAGCCTGTCGAGCATCCTGCCTACGTTCGTGTAAAAGACCGCCTGGTTGCGACGCGCCTGGGCGTTTTGCGGGTCGGCGGCGGTTATCGGCTCGTAGATCGTCATCGACTTCTGAAAGTGTGAAAGCGCCGTCCGGAAATCTCCGACGCGCTCGTACGTGTCGCCTATATTCGCGTGCGCGATAGAGACGCTGATGCGATGCTGCACGTTTGTGGGGTCGGCCGCCGCCAGTTGCTCGTCGATTTCGAGCGCCTTCCTGAAGTATCCGAGCCCTTCCGGATAGTCGCCCGTCTCGGCGAGCGCTTCGCCCATCAGGTTATAGCTCTCCGATAGCTGGCCGCGCGTCTCGGGGTCGTCCGGGTTTTCCAGCGCCAGCGCCTCGATGATCTCCCGGCCGCGATTGGCGCTCGCGATCCCGGCTTGCAAGTCGCCCGCCTGGGCCTGCGCGTAAGCATACCGGCGGAGGTACTCCCAGAGATTGCGCTTCAACGAGCCGTCCGCCGGGCTCTCGGCTATCAGCTCCTCCGTCATGCCTATGACCTTCTGATAGGCTTCCAGGGCCGGTTTCGTGTCGCCAGTCACCCAGTATATGTGAGCCATCTGGCCGTGGACCGCGGCCAGGGCCGCGCGGTCGCTTATGTTTTTTGGGTCGGCCCTGACTATCTCTTCGCGCAGGGCGAGCGCCTTGCGGTAGCTTTCCATCGCGCCCGGCGTGTCGCCGATATTGCCCGAAAAAGGACTCCCCTGTATGTCGCCTACCTTGACGTAAGCATCGGCAAGCTCGCGCCGAAGCGACAGGTCGCTCCCGGCTTCGCGCGAGAGGCTGTCGAGGTAGCCGAGCGCCTTCGTCACCAGTTTCTCGCGCGCGGGTGTAGATCCCGCGAGGTCTTTTATCGAGTCGTGTATCTCGAACAGCAGCGAGTTGGCCAGGGCGCGAACCTCTCTGAACCGCTGCTCGGCCCGCGCCCGCTGGACGGAGGTCGTCCATATGCCGGCGACCAGCGACGCGAGAATGAGCAGCAATGCTACGGCGCCGGTCTTATTACGCCTGACGAACTTGCCCGCGCGGTACTTAATCGTGTCCTTGCGCGCTATGACGGGGCGGCCGTCGAGGTGGCGCTGTATGTCGGTCGAGAACTGGTCGACGGAAGAGTAACGCCGCGCTGTCTCCTTGCGCATAGCCATCAAGACCATGTTGTCGAGGTCGCCCCGCAGCCGCCGCTGCAATCTATCCACGTGCCCGTCGCGCGTGCTGCTTACGGATTCGGGCGTAATGGTCACATTCGTAGCGCCGTCGGCCTTCGACACCGTCGCCACGCGCCCGACGATGGTGCTCGGCCTTTCCGGCTCCTGCTCGCATACGACCCGGATTATCTCCTGCGGGGTGCGGTTCTTGAGGCGGTACGGGCGGTGGCCGGTGAGAAGCTCGTAAAGCAGGACGCCGAGCGAATAGACGTCGCTTGCGGTCGTGATCTGCTCGCCCTTGACCTGCTCGGGGCTCGCGTACTCGGGGGTCATCATCCGCACCATCGCCGCGGTCGCTTCGAGCGTCTGGGCCGAAAGCTCCGGGTTGAGTATCTTCGCGATCCCGAAATCGAGCAGCTTCGGCGCGCCGTCGGAGGTGACGATTATATTGGTCGGCTTGATGTCGCGGTGTATGACGAGGTTCTGATGCGCGTAATGGACGGCCGAGCAGACCTGCTGGAATACCTTCAGGCGTTCGACGGTCGTCAGCGCCTTGCGGTCGCAGTAACGAGTTATGGGCTCGCCTTCGATGTACTCCATAACAAAGTAGGGGAGCCCGTCCGGCGTCGTCCCGCCGTCGATGAGCCGCGCGATGTTCGGGTGGTCGAGCGAGGCGAGTATCTGCCGCTCATTTCGAAACCGGCGGACGACAAAGTCCGAACCCATGCCCGGCTTGAGCAGCTTGATGGCGACCTGTTTTCTAAATTGATCGTCGTCCCTGGCGGCTAAATAGACCGCGCCCATGCCGCCTTCGCCCAGAAGGCGAATGATCCTGTAGGCGCCGATCTTCTGCGGACGGAGCAGCGTCTCTTGCTCTTGCGGCGATATGCCTACGGTGTCCGCGTCCGCGAAATCACCCGTCAACGGGCCGAGCGTCCGCGCCTTGATCGTAGGCGTCTGCGTGCAGGTGTCTGACGGCTCACCCCGAAGTCGCCGCGTCACCTCCTGGTGAAGCGCGCTGTCGCCGCGGCATGCGTCGTCAAGAAACGCGCCGCGATGCTCGGGCTCAAGATCGAGCGCCTTTCGGAGGAGGCTTTCTATGTGATCTTCATACGTGGGGTTCATTATTACGGCATTCACCCTCTATTAATGAATATTAAAGTCCCACGGCATCAAACGGCAAGCGCGTGCCTCTAGCGTGCAGCGTTTATAAACTGATTGCTCTTGTTCCTGATTCTGCGTTACATTGCATTCGAGCCGATGCCAGTTGGCAAGGCGATTTGCTTCTCCGGTTGAGTATCCTGACAAGTTTGATCGAGCGCGCGCGAGGGTGAAATGCGATTGAGGCTGGCTCTCATCCTGATATATGCGGCAGCGGTCTGCGCGTCCTTCGCCGCGCGATCATCAGCCTCGCCCGTTTCGACAACTCCCGCCCAATCCGATGATAAGGGTATAGCCATAGGGCTCGACACAAACGGCAAGCGCGGGCTCGTCTTGTTTCACCACAAGGCGCACGAGCGGTTAGATCGCCGCGCGCACTTTACGCCGCCCTACATGAATAAAGCGGCAGCCGAGATGAACTGCGCGGTCTGTCATCATCGCCGCGGCGCGGACGACCCGACCCGACCCGACGCGGTTGACGTGACCGATCGCAACCAGTTTCAGAAATGCTCTAATTGCCATCGCGACGAAGGGGACGCGCGAAACTTCTACGACCGCGAAGGATTCGAGCTGAGCGCGAGGGAGGCGTTCCATCGCCTATGCGTCGGCTGTCACATCTCTCATAACCGCGCCGGCGCGGGACTTGCGCCCGCGGGCTTCAATAAAGCGCCCGTCAGTTGCGGCGACTGCCACGACCGCGAAGGCAGGTACGCGGCGCGCGCCGCTGAGCTTTTGCCGCCGCCCGACGAGTATGTCGCGTTTGCAGACCCTGAGCCGGACGTTTCCGGCGCGGCCATATTTCCGACGCCGAAAGATGACCCGACGGGTTACGCCGGTCCTTCCGGCATAGACGGCCCGCCGCAGACAACCGCCGGCGCGATGCCCAGAATCGACCGCTGGCGCATAGGGTTCCCCGAAGACCCGCGCTATGAGCGGGGCGACATATGGAATCCGTATCGTCAGAATATTCTGAAGGGTGATTATCCGGTCTTCGGCCAGACGAACTTCGCGGTGGTAACGGCCGAAAGCGAATCCTTATTTAACGCGCGCCGCATCCCGGTCCCTTCCAACGTTGCGGCCCAGCGGCCCGACAGCTCGGAATTCTTCGGCCGCGGCGGCCAGTTCTTCTTCCGGCAAAACTTCGTGGTATCGTTCGAGCTGTTCAACGGCGACACCTCGTTCAAGCCCGCCGATTGGAGAATACGCGTCACGCCGAATTTCAACATAAACTACCTTTACACTCAGGAGAACGGCATAGTAAACGTCGACTTCCGGCGCGGCAACACGCGAACGGATGGCCACGTGACTCTGCAAGAGGTCTTTGGCGAGGTGAGGCTCGGCGACACCACGCGCATATTTCCGTTCCTGCGGGGCGGACGCGAAAGCGACCGCAAGAGCCCATACTTTGACACCACGTCTTTGAGGGTAGGGATACAGCCCTTTATAAGCGACTTTCGCGGTTTGATATTCAGCGACATAAATCTCGGGACGCGCCTGTTCGGCAACTACGCGAATAACCGCTACCAGTTCAACGTCGCTTACTTTTACATGCTGGAGAAGGACACCAACAGCGAGCTGAACGCGTTAGAGTTCCGCGACCAGACGGTTTTTATAGCGAACCTCTTCAGGCAGGACACGCGGTACAAAGGGTACACGACGCAGTTCAGCTTTCATTACAACAACGACCGGCCGAGCCGCCACTTCGACACGAATGATTTTCTGGTGCGCCCTTCGCTCATAGGCGACGTAGCTCCGCACGGCATAAAGGCGGCATACGTCGGCTGGGCGGGCGACGGTCACATAGGCCGCTGGAATATAAACCATGCGTTCTATCAAGCGTTCGGGCACGACACGCGCAACCCGATAGCGGGGCGTCGCACGAATATAAACGCGCAGATGGCGGCGGCGGAGTTGTCGCTCGACCGCGACTGGCTGCGCTTCAAGGGCTCCTTGTTCTGGGCGTCGGGCGACAACGAGCCTTTCGACGGCACGGCCAGGGGGTTCGATTCGATCCTTGAGCTACAGGAGTTCGCCGGCGGGCCGTTCAGCTTCTGGAACAGCCAGGGCATCCCGCTTACGAACACCGCGGTGCTGCTCACGGCGCCGGGCAGCCTGCTCCCGAGTTTCAGGAGCAACAAGCTGGAAGGTCAGGCTAATTTCGTCAACCCCGGAATATTCATCTACAACACGGGGCTCGAAACGGAGCTGACGCCGAAGCTGCGCGGCATAGTGAATCTGAATTATCTGCATTTCCACCACACCGAGCCGCTGGAAGAGCTGCTCTTTCAGCCGAAGATCGGGCGGCAGATCGGCCTCGATTATGGGTTAGGGTTTTTCTACAGGCCGCTGTTGAGCGAAAACTGGATAGTGGCGGGCGGCTTCTCGTCGCTCGTGCCGGGCGCGGGTTTCAAGGACATATACAGCTCGAACTGCGCAGGTCAGGGCTGCGGCGCAAATTCAAAGATTCTCTATTCGGCCTTCATCAAGCTGAAGTTCATTTATTAAGGCCGGCACATTCCGCTCCTATGGAGCTCATATGGTATATGCAATCTGTTTCTATAAACATACCGCCCCTACGGGGCTCGGGAGATTGTCTGATTATCTTTCTATAAACATTGCGTCCCTACGGGACTCAGGAAATCAATACCATCACGTTCAGCGGCTAGTCTCCGTAGAGGCAGCGGAGAGATGGCATAAACAATTCGAGCTTCGCAGGGGCGGTACGTTCGACAGAGCGGGTCTGAAGAGTCCCGTAGGGACGCAATGTTTATAGAAAAAATTGAATTAACAGTTTGAGCCCCGTAGGGGCGGTATGTTTGATGCTGGTGGAGCGTGATGTGAATGGCGAATACCTATACGCAAATTTATATTCAGGTGGTTTTTGCCGTGGCCGGAAGAGAGTGTTTGATAAGCAGAGAGCATAAAAAAGAAATACACATGTTTATCACCGGCGTTGTGAAAAAAGAGGGGCAAAAGCTAATCGCTATAAACAGCATGCCTGATCACATGCACATTCTAATCGGATTAAAGCCCGACATAGCTCTGTCCCACTTGATAAGAGACATAAAAGCGAATTCGGCCAGATTTATAAATCAGAAAAGATGGCTCAAAGGAAAATTTTACTGGCAGGAAGGCTTTGGGGCCTTCTCGTATGCACATTCGCAGCTGGACGCGGTCATAAACTATATTCAAAATCAGGAAAGTCATCATTCAAAGAAATCATTTAGAGACGAATACCTCAGCCTGCTTAAAAGGTTCGATATTGCATTTGATGATCGTTACATATTCGACTTCGCCGGTGACTGAGAATCATATATGAAATCATCGAGCAAAAAGGCGTTCAAGCTGCTGTTGATGCTGACCCTCGTTTCTCTTTATACCTTCGCGAGCCTTGCCGATACTGCACCCGTCGCGGAGCCTGTGGCTGAAAGCGCGCCCGTGCAATCGACCGCGCCGTGCGACCCGGCCGCGCAAAAAACGACCCTCTGGAACATGACGGCCGAAGAGGCCCGGTGCCGCAGCATCGGCTGCGCGGATTGTCACCAGGGCATCGAGGATATGCATAACGGTAAGGTCAATCTGGGATGCATCGATTGTCACGGCGGACACGCCGAGGTTCGTTTGCCCGCGGGCGCCCAGAAAGGCTCGCCCCAATACGACGACGCGATGAAGCGCGCGCACGTGCAGCCGCGCTTCCCCGAATCCTGGAAGACCTCGGCTAACCCCGAGCGAACCTACACGCTGGTCAATAAAGAGAGCCCCGAATTTATACGCTTCATCAACCCCGGCGACCTTCGCGTCGCGCGTATGAGCTGCGGCGTCACCGAATGCCACCCGCGCGACGTGCATAACGTCGGCAAGAGCATGATGACGACCGGAGTGATGCTCTGGGGCGCGGCGCTATACAACAACGGATCGTATCCGTTCAAGGACGCGCGATGGGGCGAAAGCTTTTCGCCCGACGGCACGCCGCAACGGCTCATAACGGTCCCGCCGCCCACGCCCGAAGAGACAAGGAAACTTGGCGTGCTCCCGTACCTCGACCCGCTGCCGCGGTGGGAGATAACGCACATGGGAAACATACTGCGCACGTTCGAGCGCGGCGGGCGCAAGCAGGCCGAGGTGGGGCTTCCCATACCCGAAGAGCTGCCGGGCAAGCCCACACAAAACCTGTTGAGCTTCCGCGGCCTCGGGACGCTGCTGCGCACCGACCCGGTATATCTCGGGCTGCAAAAGACTCGACTGCTGGACCCGATGCTTTCGATGTACGGGACGAACGACCAGCCGGGCGATTATCGAAGCAGCGGCTGCACGGCTTGCCATGTGGTCTATGCCAACGACCGCGACCCGTATCATTCGGGACCATACGCAAAGTTCGGCCACGACGGCGCGACCCAGACCGATGATCTTGCGCTCAGCGATGCGCGCGCGCGCAAGGAGCCGGGTCACCCGATCAAACACCGGTTCACGCGCGCGATTCCTTCGAGCAATTGCGTCGTCTGCCATATGCATCCCGGCACGCTAGTGATGAACAGCTACTACGGGAGCATGTGGTGGGACCTTGAAACCGACGCCGACAAGATGTACCCGACGCCGGAAGAGAAGAAGGCACAGTTTAAAGACCCGACGCCGGCCGAAGAGCAGTTGATACTTGAGCGCAACCCGGAAGAGTCGGCGCTAAGAGGCAAGTGGCGCTTCGTAGATTTTCTGCGCTCTCTTCGCGACGACGTTAATCCGACGTTAAAGTTTAATCAGTTCTCCGACTTCAACGGCCACGGCTGGGTATTCAAGAACGTATTCAAGAAAGATCGCAAAGGCAACCTGCTCGATTCGGACGGCAACGTCGTGACCGACATAACGGCCGACAAGCTGCGCCGCGCGGTCGAAGGGCGCGCGGACGATCCGGCGAATAAAGGATTGCCGGTCCACCTGAAAGATATACATCTCGAACGCGGGATGCACTGCGTCAACTGTCATTTCAAACAGGACAACCACGGCGACGGCAAGCTCTACGGGGAGGTGCGAAACGCGGTCGAGATTGATTGCGCCGATTGCCACGGGACCCTCACGCAGCGCGCCGACCCGACCGCCCGCGACGCGCGCGCCACGGCCGGGTATTTTCGCGCGCTCGCCGGACGCATCACTTCGCCCGATAAGATTTCCGAATCCGATGTCACGGCGGCGCGGGCAAACGGGTCGCGCCTGCTCGAATATAGAAAGCTGCCGTCGGGCCAGGACCGCTTCTTCAAGGATAAGGACGGGAGTCTATTCCAGCGCTCGGCCGTCGCAACCGATAAAGACGGAAAGCCGATAACGTGGAGGCTCAAGCAAGTGGCGGACACCGTGTCGCCCACGAGCGTCGATTACAACGAGAAGGCCGCGCTGGCAAAGACGCTTCTGCGCGACGGCCGCACGTGGGGTGACGTGCCCGGTCAGGAGAGCCAGCTTGCGCACTCGAACAGCCGAATGACCTGCTACTCGTGTCACACGTCATGGACGCCGAGCTGTTTCGGGTGTCATCTGAAGATGGAATCAAACGAGCAGCGGCCGATGCTGCACAATGAAGGGACGAAGGAGCTTCGCAACTGGACCTCTTATAATTTCCAGACGCTGCGCGACGATGTCTTCATGATCGGGCGCGACGGCACGGTGACCGGCCGCCGCATCGCGCCGGTCCGCTCGGCCTGCGCCGTGCTCGTAAGCTCGCAGAATCAGAACCGCGAGTGGATATACTCGCAGCAACAGACCGTCTCGCAGGAAGGCTACAGCGGTCAGGCGTTCAGCTCGCATTTTCCGCATTCGGTCCGCACGACTGAAACAAGAGGTTGCACCGATTGCCACCTCTCCGCGAAGAACGACAACAACGCGCAGATGGCGATGGTCACCATGCAGGGGACGAATTTCTATAATTTCCTCGGCCGGTTCGTTTATACCGCGATGGGCGACAAGGGGTTCGAGGCCGTAGTCGTGACCGAGCGCAACGAGCCGCAGGCGGTCATCGGAAGCTACCTGCACAAGATGGCCTACCCCGACGAGTATAAGAAACACAAAGATCAGCACGAGGAGCTGAAGGAGGTTTACGAGCATCCCGGCAATGACATTATTCGCGGCATAAACCCGCTTGCCAGGGGAAAGACCGAGGTCTTGAATCTACAGCTTCGCGGCGAATACCTTTACGCGGCGACAGGCAAAGGCGGCCTGCGCGTTTACGACGTCGCCAACATAGATCAGAAGGGGTTTTCCGAAAGGATAACGAGCGCGCCGTTCTCGCCGCTGGGCCAGCGGTTCTATGTGAAGACGAAATACGCGACGGCCGTGGCCTCTCCGACCACGCTCGGCGTCGACCCGACGGCGTCGCTGCCTGATCGGATATTCCCGGATAAATATCGAATACACCGGCCCGAAAACGAAGAGGCGATATACCGCGACGACAAGCAGCCCATCCACCCGCTCTACGCGTTCCTCTACGTGACGGACAAGTACGAAGGGCTCATCACGGTAAACGCGGCGACGCTGCTCGATGGCGACCCGCGAAATAACTTCCTCAAGCGCGCGCTGACGTGGAACCCGAACGGGATATTGAACGGCGCGTCCAACATCACGATTGCGGGAACACACGCTTATATAACGTGTGACCGCGGACTCGTGATAGTCGACATTGACGACCCGTTCAACCCGCGAGTGGCGGCCGAAGTCGGCGCGCCGCACATAAGAGGAGCGCGCGCCGTGCAGGTCCAGTTCCGTTACGCCTTTGTGTGCGACGCCGAGGGGGTGAAAGTCGTCGAGGTGACCGAAGTCGATAAGGCCCGCGTAGTCAAATCGGTGCCGCTCGAAGATGCGAGAGGAATATACCCCGTGCGTACGTACGCCTATGTCGCGGGCGGCAAGCAGGGGCTCGTCATCCTCGACATAGAGAACCCGGAAGAGGCGCGCGTCGATCAGGTCTATACGGCCGGCGGCAAGATCAACGACGCGCACGACGTAAAGGTCGGGATGACCAACGTCAGCCTGTTCGCCTACGTAGCCGACGGGCACAACGGGCTGCGGGTGATCCAGTTGACGTCGCCCGAGACGACGCCGACCCTCATGGGGTTCAGCCCGCGCCCGCGCCCGGAGCTTATCGCGACAAAGCACACGCACGGCCCGGCGCTGGCGGTGTCGGAAGGGATTGACCGCGACCGCGCGATTGACGAGAGCGGAAACCAGCTATCGGTGTTCGGCCGTCGCGGCGCGCGCCCGCTCAACCTGCCGGAGGTGCGACGGATGTTTATGAAAGACGGCAAGGTTTATCGCGTGCCCGAAATCAACGACCGCAATACGAAACAGAACAAAGATATTCGCGAGTGGTTCGGACTTCCGCGGAGTTCGGCGGGGAATGCCGGGTCGCGTAGATGAGCCGGCGCGTAAGAGATTGATTATGAGATTAAGGCTGGCAATAGTAATTCTGTTCGCGGCGTTGATGCCGGCCGCGCTGCTTGCGCAAGCGCCCGCGACTGTGCCCGATTGCATGAGCCAGCCGGAAGTATGCAATGATGAAGCGAGCAAGGTCATAAAGCTCGACCTCAAAGGCACGCGCGGGGCAGTCTGTTTCAGGCACGGGACTCACGAAAACTACACGCACCCGTCGGGCGACTTTCCGCTCAAAGCGGAGAAGGGGAGCGAGTGCGCCGTCTGCCATCATAAGAGGAGCGAAGCGACCGGCGCGCCGGTGCTCGTAAAATGCAGCGTGTGCCACCGCAACCAGGGCGATCCGGGCAACCCGCGAAACCGGGACATGGACGAGATGCACATGGAGCGGGCCTTTCACGAGCTATGCATAGGGTGCCATCGCTCGTCGAATGAGAAATCAATCGCCAGGTGCAAAGCGCCCATAGCCTGCGGCGAATGCCACGCGCCGAAAACGAATGCCTCGGCGGGCGCGGCAGTCGGGTTGTTCGCACCAGGGCGATGATTTGACTCAAGAGGCTTTGCCCGAGAAGAGGTGAAGCGCGCGCCGTAGGCACGCAATGTTTATAGAGATTCTGAAAGTAGTGGTGTTGGGATGGGTGTGTGGTGGTGTGTATGTGTTGGGGAGGGGGGTGTTTTGAGGGGTTAGTTTTGGTTGTGGGGTTTGGGAGATGTTGAGATTGAATGGAAGAGGTTGATCCTACTTGTTGGCGTGAGGGCGGTGGAAGCCATACTCGTGTCTGCGCAGTGGCTTCGTGTAGTGGGCGCAGGCTCAGGCGTCGGCCGCATATAGATAGCCAGAGCGTTAAGACGACGAGGTGGGCGGCCGTGAGCGCGGCTATGATAAAGCCAAGAACGGCCGAAAGTGCCACCTGCTTGTGGATACGCTGGGGCTTGTCATAGAGGCGAGGGACATTCTGCGTGGGTAGGCGACGATGGCGAGACTAGTGCTGTCGGATGTGGCCAGAAGGGGAGAGCAGACTGAGGGGAGATGGGCGGATCGAGGCTACAGCGGGCCGGTGCTTAGAGAGTGGGGAGGAGGTTGCGCAGGAAGCGGCCGATAGAGTTGCGGGTAGTCCTGCGCAAGTACAAGCAGGGGCGGTTCGTGGTGCTGGCACGCAGGTGGGTGAGAGAGGACGTCGGGTGGCTGGGGCGCTACAGGCGACTGAGCAAAGACTATGAGCGGCTGCCTGAGACGAGCGAGACGATGATTTATCTGGCGATGACCCGCTTGATGCTCCGCCGGTGGGCGAGATGACTTTTCAGAAATCCTCTATAGAAAATGACGAACAAGAAAGATGGGCCCCAGAGGGGCGTTATGTTCACGTTCCGCCCCTGACGGAGCTTAGATGATTAGCGCAATCTGTTTCTATAAACATACCGCCTCTACGGGGCTCACGCGTGTGCAGCTCCGGTTGTTTTTATTTTGTAAAGCCCGTGGAGGATGATTGGCGCGAGCGTCGATAAAAAAAATTGTGCTTGTCGTGGCGAGCATTCTCGTCGCGGGCGGTTACTGCATTCAATCGAGGGCGAGTCTTGCGGCCCCGGCCGTCGGCGCGCAACGCGGCGCGGCGCGCGCTGCTTTCCCGCACGAGGTTAAAGAGCACCGCAAGCTCGAATGCGGCGCGTGTCATCTGGTAAGAAAATCGGTCGTGGATTCAGACAGGCCGGAAGCGAAAGATTTCCCCCACACCTCCTGCATAAGTTGTCACAATTTTGCCGCCGAGTTTTTTAAGGCGGCGCTCGGCGGGCGCGGCCGCTTTTGCGGCGTCTGTCACGAGCCGAGGCCGATCTCGCGCCAGAATCCCGCGTTAATACGGGGCGCGCTGGTGCATCCGGAATCGAGCGATTTCGGAAATCAGTTCTCGCACAAGGCGCACCGGACGAGCCTGCCCGCGGGCTTTACGATAAGCGCGGTGCGGGGCGGGGAACTCGCGGGTTACGGCCGGCAGTTCAAATCGGGCGACGCGCCGCTCTGTACCGACTGCCATCAGCCGGTCAAGAGAGTGGCCGCGGGCTCAAGAGAGATGAAGACTGAAATGGGGCACGCTGCCTGTTTCGTCTGCCACACAGCGGCGGGCGAGACGCGAAGAGTATCCGCCGACAGGTTTCCGCAAGCGGCCGACTGCGCCGTGTGTCATCGACTGCGGGACGGCGGGGCCGGAGCGCGCGGGCAATCTATTTTCGGAAAGATCAGAGGCTTCAGGCACGACGATCACGATAGAGATATTCGCCCGAAGCGGCGTAGTGATTTTCCGCTCCCGACTGAGAGCGATTACATGTGCGCTCTATGCCACAAGCAGACGGCCGAAGCCGGGAGCCTCGCGAGCATCCGTCTGCCCGCGGAAGAATTCTGCGTCGAGTGCCATAAGGCGGACAGGCCGGGATTGCCGGGCAGGTTGAGCGATGAAGTCACGGGCGCGCTCAGAAGTAATCGCTGATTTGTAATACCTGGTGCGACAGATGAGAAAAGACGGGATGAAAGTATTAAAGCTGTCGGTTGCGTTTGCGGCGGTGCTTTTACTGGCGCTCGCGCAGGCCTGTCGCAGCACCAGGCAGAACCTCAATGTCGCGGTCGAGAACTCGAACGCATCGGCGGCTCCGAGCCCGCGAGCCAGTCTCCTTTCAACGTAGTCGACTCGAAGGTGATCGAGAAGCTCTCGCCTTTCGATCACAACCGGCCCGAGCACCAGACCAGGACTAAAGACTGCGCGTTTTGTCACGAGCGCGCGACGAACGATCCGACGCCCGTATTTCCCGGCCACGCCGCATGCATAGAATGTCACCGGAAGGATTTCACGGCCGAAAAGAGCCGGTTCTGCGTTGTCTGCCACACCGAGCCGGTTGATGCCAAAGGCGCGCTTACGAGAATTTCCTGTCATAGTTCGATGAGTTCGGGATAAAGCGATTCTCGCACCGCGACCACATGGACGCGGAGAAGATGCGCGGCCAGATGGAAGGCTCGCCGCGCTGCGACCTCTGTCACAGGTTCGAGGGCCGCGGCAACGAATCGAGCTTCCCCGGCCACGTAGAATGCTATAGCTGCCACGCGCACCAGACGGGCCAGAAATTCAGCGCGTGCGACGTCTGTCACGCGCTCAAGGCGGAGGCCGTATCATTCAATCCCGGCCTCGGCGCGGCCTCAACCCAGTACAATTTCAAGCACAGCTCTCACGTCGGCAAAGCGACCTGCGCCCGCTGCCATAAGCTGGCCGAAACAGCAGAGGGGCGCAAATCGGATATTCTTGATATAAGCACCTCGCGCGGGCAGCGACACCAATCGATGTGCTGGGGCTGCCACGTACAGGCGCGCGAGCCGGTCTGCGGCAAATGCCATATAAGCTCGCTGCCGTTTTAGCTCTTCCGAAATCTGAAAAGCCGGCGCGGGTCGTATTCGAAGAATGGCTGGAGGGGCATTCTTATGGCGAACAACAACTATCACTTCATCACGCGCTGGAGGGTCGAGGGCACGGTCAACGAAGTCTCCGACATTCTCAAGCGGGCCGAGCTTCTGCCGGTCTGGTGGCCCTCGGTCTATCTCGATGTCAAAGTGCTCGACCCCGGAGACGACGACGGCATAGGCAAAGTCGTGAGCCTATATACGAAGGGCTGGCTGCCTTACACGTTGCGCTGGCAATTCCGCGTCACCGAGTCTCGATACCCGCATGGGTTCAGCCTCCGGGCGTGGGGAGATTTCGAGGGGGAAGGCGTGTGGACGTTCGAGCAAGACGGCGAGCAAGTGAACGTGATTTATGATTGGCGGATAAGCGCCGATAAGCCTTTGCTTCGCTCGCTCTCGTTTTTGCTCAAGCCGATATTTTCGGCCAACCATCGACTGGGCGATGGAGCGCGGGGAGGAGAGCCTGAAGCTTGAGCTTGCGCGCCGCCGCGCCCGCACTCCCGAAGAAGCGCGGCGGGTGCCGCCCCCGCCCCCGGCCACGTTTCCGCATAACAGGCGGAATAGAGCTTACGTCGAACTCAGTCTACCCCGGTTACGTTGGCAGGGATCCGCGCGGAGCGTAGTATGGTCGCGCTTTCCCTGTTGACCTGCCACGGGTGTTATGATAAACCGCCATTAAAGAGGCGCTATGCTAACGGAAAAAGATATAACTATCAGGCCGGAGCCGAAGCCGGCCCCGCCCGTTTTCCCCACTAACTCGGTGGAATTCGTCAACACGCTCGCGCATTACTATCGCGGCGAGTTGTCGCGCATGATGAGCTGGCGCGACAGGCTCGACCGCACCACCAACTGGGCGATAGCCGCCGTGGCGGCGATGCTGTCGGTCTCGCTCTCTTCCCCGCAATCGCACCACGGCGTGCTGCTGTTCGCGATGGTGCTCGTCTTTTTGCTCCTGCACATCGAGTCGCGCCGCTATCGCTTCTTTCACGTCTATCGAAGCCGCGTCCGCATGCTCGAGCGCAACTACTACGCGCGGATACTCTCGCCGCGCGATCTTCTCGACCCGACGCACTGGATGGCCCAGCTTGCCGACGACCTGCGCCTTCCAAGATTCTCTATGACCCGCAGCCAGGCCATGGCCAGAAGATTGAGGCGGAACTACATCTGGTTATTCCTGATCCTGCTCATTGCATGGTTTCTCAAGACTACGACCAGCGTCCTTCAGCCCGATGCGCCTACCTACCACCTTATTCAGTCTCCGAGCGAGCTTTTGAACAACGCCTCGATAGGCTACTTGCCGGGCTGGTTGGTACTGCTCTCTATTCTCGCCTTTTACGGCTGGATGTTTTACATCATGCGCGCGTACCGCGAAGCGGCGGGCGAGCTGGCTTATGGCGAGGTCCACGTCTGAGCCACGTCCGGCTTTTTGCATCTATTTTCTTGCGCTACCCCGCCCGTGCGTCATACTGTTAATACCAGGTCGAAAGGTTGGGCCACGCGGGTTATGATTGGCGATATTGTAATGCATTACCGCATAGGCGAGCGCCTCGGCGAGGGTGGAATGGGCGAGGTTTACCTGGCCGAAGACACGAGGCTCGGCCGCGCGGTCGCGCTAAAGTTTTTGCCCTCCTCATACCAGTATGACCCCGACCGCCGCGACCGGTTTCTCAACGAGGCGCGCGCCGCCTCCGCCCTGCGATCTCCTTACATCGCAGCGATATACGACATAGGCGAGCACCAGGGGGCGAGCTTCATAGTGATGGAGTACGTCGAAGGCGAGCTGCTTTCGCATAAGCTCGTCGCGCGGGCCGCTGCCGATCTTCGAGGCGATTGACGTGGCCACGCAGGTAGCCGACGCGCTCGACGAGGCGCACTCGCTCGGCATCGTCCATCGCGACGTGAAGAGCGCGAACCTGATGATAACCGAGCGCGGCCTTGTCAAAGTGCTCGATTTCGGGCTCGCGAAGGTTTCCAACTCCGGGCCGCTAGCCATGGCAGGGGCAGGTCAGGTCGAACAGCGACGCAACGGCGCAGCTCGGGCGCGAGACGGCGGTGGGGCTGGTGCTCGGGACCGTTTCTTACATGTCGCCCGAACAGGCGCTGGGCCGCCAGACCGATCACCGCTCCGACCTCTTCTCGCTCGCCGTCGTCACCTACGAGATGCTGACCGGCAGGCTCCCCTTCGCGGGCGACAGCGCCACCGAGGTCATAAACAGGATAGTGAACGAAGAGCCGCCGGCCATCGCCCGCTTCAATTACAGCGTGCCGCACGAGCTGGAGCGAATAATCCGCAAGGCGATGGAGAAGAACCCGGAATATCGCTACCAGTCGTCGCGCGAGTTGTATATCGACCTCAGAAACCTGAAGCGCGACCTCGACGCTGACAAGCGCACGTCGAACATGAGCTCGATCCCGACCGAGCACAACCCCACGATGATGCTCTCCGAGAGCCGCTCGCTTGTGGGCGCGACCGGCACCAGGCTCGAAAGCGCGGTGGCGGTGATGACCTTCTCGAACATCACCAAGGAGCCGGCCGACGACTGGATCGGGTCGGGCATAGCCGAAACCGTGACGGCCGACCTCAAGAGCATACGCGGCATCTCGGTCATCGGGCGCGAGCGAATATTCGAGGTGCTCAAGAACATAAACTCCGGCCACCTGCACGAGGTCGACGAGGGGGTGGCGATTGACATAGGCCGCCGGCTCGGGGCGTCCTGGATAATCGCGGGCGGCTATCAGCGCATAGGCGAGATGATACGCATCACCGCCCGCTTCATCGATGTCGAGAGCGGGACGCTCCTGAAGACCGTCAAGATCGACGGCCGCATCACCGAGATATTCGACCTGCAGGACAAGATCGTCTATGAGCTGAGCCAGGGGCTAAATCTTCAGCTCGGCACGAGCGAGATAAATGCCATCGAGCGCGACGAGACGGAATCGGTCGAGGCCTACGAGAACTTCTCGCGCGGCATGATGAACCTGCGCACGGGCAGCCGCGACTCGCTCGACCGCGCCATATACTTCTTCGAGAAGGCGAGGGACCTCGACCCGAATTACGCGAGCGCCTGGACCGGGCTGAGCATAACTTACGACCTGAAGGGGCAGTTTCTTGGCATACCGGAGCTTTCGCACAAGGCGGTCGAGTTCGCGCAGACGGCGATAGGGCTCAACCCGGTATTGCCGATGGCCTACCAGGCGCTCGGCGGCGCTTATAACAGCATAAGCCATTTTGACGAAGCCATAGGGGCGCTGAAGCAGGCGCTGAGGATCGACCCGAACAGCGCGGGAGTTCATTCGACGCTCGGGCGCGCTTACTGGATCGGGAAGGGGATGATTGACGAAGGCGTAACGGAGCTTGAGCAGGCCATCGCCATCAACCCGCAAGCCGGCTATGCGTATCTTCAGCTCGCGTTCCTGCACACGATTCGCGGTAATTATCAGAGGGCCGAAGAGGTCGCGCGCCAGGCCATCGAGCTACAGGAGCGGCGCATATCGGGCAAGGAGGGGCTCCAGATCGTCGGCGCGCACACGCGGCTCGGTTACGTCTTCTATCACCTGGGCCGTTACGACGACGCGATAGCCGAGTACGAGCGCGAGCTGGATTTTCTCTCGTCGAGCGATCACGCGCTGCGCGACCGCACGCTTATAGAGCTTGAGCAGAAGCTCGGCGCGGCGCACCTTCGAAAGGGCGATGCCGAGCGAGCCGAGCAGTATTTCAAGCGGGCTTTGAAGCAGTTCCAGGAGCGCGTGCGGCGGGGCTCTAACGAGTCGTCAACGAGATATTATGTCGCCTGCATACACGCGCTCGAAGGCGATAAAGATACCGCGATCAAGTACCTCGAAGAATCCTTCGCCGATATGCGTAAGCTCAACACACTCCGCGCCTCCACAGACCCTGACCTCGAAAGCCTCCGCGACGACCCGCGCTTCCTTGCGCTCGTCTCCCCGCAAGGACCCTAGCCCCCGGCCGGTGAAAAGATGAAGCGTACAAGACTCCCGCGGCGCAAAAGATGCGCTCGTGCCACGGGGCGGTCTTTTCATTAGCGGGTAGCTATTTACTCTTTGTCAGCTTCTCGGCGGTCTTTGATATGCTCTCGCTGACTTTGATTATGCTTTCAAGGTCGCGGCTCGCCTTTGTCGATTGCTCGATGTCGAGCACCCCGGACGTTTCGAACAGCGGGTTGGTCACGAAGCTCACGATGTGAAGGCAAAGCTTCTTTAGCCTCGGCTTCAATTGATCGTCGCTCAAACCGGCCTCTTTCGCCGCCCCCTGTTCGGTATCTTGCGGAGCGGGCAGCACCAGATTGGTCTTGAGGCGGCTGGCGCGCTTCATTATTTCAGTGGTCGCTTCGGAGACGAACCTGTTGTCGAGCGTGTCGCTGGCCGACATCGCTATCACTATATCGTTATAGACCGATTGGATTCGCTCGAAGTCCTGTTTGACTTGCGAGGCAATCGCCTGGGCCGACTTCTGGTTCGCGAGCTTCTCGTCTTTTCCACCCGGCCTGTCACGCAGGGTCTCGCGGTCATACTGCTGGCGCTGGCGGTTCATATCGTCGATGCGGCGCTCTATCGTCGACGTCCTCGATTGAGCCGGCGAACTGGTCGCGGCCGTCGTCACCAGGCAGAGCGCGGCAGCCATCAAGAGAAGAGTCTTTCCGGCAGGTAACTGGCAGCTTCTCATAAAAGCCTCCAATATTGCTTGGGTTTCTTCGGAAGCTAAGCCAGTATAATCCTACCGGGCGCTCAAGACAATTTGAATAGATGTCAGGCGGGAGTTTTGTGGCGCTCGCCGGACTTGCGACGAGCGCCACAATCTGTCATTGATCACTTGCCTTTGAGGGCATCCATGCGAGCGTTGAGTCGCCCGCCGTCGTGACAGCTCATGCAGGTGATGCTTGAGTTGGCGGCGGCCTCCGGGCTCTTCTTCCACTGTTTGGCGATAGGCTCGTAAGGAGTGCCGGGCATCGATGAGATTATCTTATCGACGAACTGCTCCGCTTCCTGGGCGCGGCCGGTGCGCTGGGCCGATTGCGCGAGCCCGCCGAGGAGTTCACCCTTCAGATGCAAGGGGAGCTTATCGACCGCCGAGCTTTGGAATTTCCAGAGCATCTGGTAAGCGTCATACGCCTGGGTCCAGGCGGCGGCTTGATGCTCTTTCGCCAGCCGGTCGCCGAATATCACGTAGCTGCCTCCGGTCACCGCGATGACTCCGCCATCCTGCGGGCCTACCTGGCGAGCTTGAGCGAAATTGTCGAGCGCCTGGCGGTAATAACGCTGATACTCATCAGCCTTATTGTTTTCAAGAGCGCGGACGGCTTTATACAGGGCCGCTCCGCCTTTCCAGGCCAGCAGGCCGGCTTTTTCGCCGGGTCGTTTTTCAAGCAGGATGTCGATGTTCTTTTCTCCCCTTGAGAAACGCTCCATATCATCGGTCAAAAAGCCGGCGAATATGTCCTCGCGGACCAGCGTGTGGATAGGAAGCCTCGAATCATCAAGCGGCGGCCCCGGCAGTTGGGCCGCGGCCACAGTCGCGAGCGCGACCACAACAAAAATCTTCTTAATCCCGTACACAGCTTGTACCTCCTGAGTGGAAATGATTGCCGCCGAGTCTATCAGCGATAAGTAGTTAGGGTCAACTTCAGACCGGCTCTCGGTCTGCTATACGCTAAAGTTGCCGGGCGAGATTCACAATAATCTTCATGAGCGTGAATGGATCCTTTATTGAATTGAGTCTATGAATGTGGAGGCAAAGTAAGAAGTAAATAGAAAAAGGACCGTTCTTTCCTCGAAAACCTTACTTAAAACTGCTAGTTGCAAAAGCAGTATCAAACGACAAAACCTAACACTCCCTCCTCACTAATTAAGTTCGAAATCTTAAGAGAGGTATAACATATGACCGATAAGCAAAAAGGCAAAGATGATCAAATTAACACAAGGCGTAGTTATCAAAGTTTCTTTCGAAGGCGAGCCGAAGAAGGAGACCCAGGTAGTAGCTGCATGCTTTTGACCGTCAGGGCAACCTTCTCGGCCAAAGCCCCGGTGGAGCAAGGGCAGGCGCAACTTCCGCTGACGCGGAAGCAGGCGGAAGGCGCGCGAATTTTCCTGGCCCCGGCTCAACCGGGAGGCAAAAAAGAAACAACAACTATCGATTCGCTGGAACGTATGCACGCCTATGAGGCAGTCTGGAAGTTTGATCCTAGAGCAACAATCCAGGAAATCTCGCCGATTCCAGAGCGCTTGTACGAGCATTGGCCGTTCTGTAGGTGCCGCGTGCGAGGTCGCGTAGTTCGCCCGGTCATCATAGGAGGCACTACGCAAGAGTTGCCCGTTTGCCGCGCGCGCGTGCATATCTGCGAAGTAGACCGGCTGATTGAGCATCATCCTGCGACTGCCGGATCACATCGTTTTGCAACTCCGCGACGAGTTGCTCCTGGAACTGGAGCGTCCTGTTCGCTTCCCGATACCGATCCCCGACCCGCCGCCCTTCAGATTCGATCCGCGTATAGTTGACCCTTCACCGCATAACATCGCTGAACTCAATCGCGCGGCGTTGCCTGAAATCTCGCGAGGCTTATCTTCGGGTCTTGCGCTGCGCGGTCTGAATCCGCAGCCGCTGCCTCCGCGCGATGTTGTAGTATCCACTCGCCAGGCGGAACTGCCCGGCGCCTGCCGCGCTAAGAGAGTTTTGATCGGGGGAAACGGGGCTATTTTCTCGACGAATTGAGAATAAGTACCTTCGACGGGTCACAAATCGCGCTTAATCGTTTTCGCCCGCGAAGGAGATGCCGAGATCGCGGGCCGCGCCTATCAGGTAATGATTCGGCGGCACCGTCTTTACCGACTTGACGCACTGCTCAAGCGGCACGGTAAGTATCTCGTTGCAAGTCCATGAGACCATATGACCGAACTTGCCCGCGGCAATCGCCCGCACGGCCGCCGAGCCATAACACGTGGCGAGCATGCGGTCGAAAGCCGTAGGCGTCCCTCCGCGTTGCAAGTGACCAAGCACCACGACGCGGCAATCCTTGCCGGTCAGGTCCGCTATGTTACAGGCAACTTGCTCGGCTATTCCGCCGAGCCTTGCCGCGCGGCTCGTGTTGCCCTGCTCGATGTATATCGGCTCGCCGCCCGTCGCCTTCGCCCCTTCGGCGACGACCACGATTGAAAAATGGCGGCCATCGCGCTCGCGCTGCATAATCTTTTCGGCGACCTTTTCCGCGTAGAACGGGACCTCCGGGATCAGTATCACGTCCGCGCCGCCGGCGACCCCGGCTTGTAGCGCTATCCAGCCGACGTGACGCCCCATGACTTCGACGACCATGACCCGGTCGTGGCTCTCGGCCGTCGTGTGCAGCCGGTCTATCGCCTCGGTGGCGATGTCCAGCGCGGTGTCGAACCCGAACGTCAGATCGGTCCCTACAAGGTCGTTATCTATCGTTTTTGGCACGCCGATAATCGGCACGCCGAGTTCCGAAAACTGGCAGGCTATAAACTGCGACCCTTCGCCGCCCAGCACTACGAGCGCATCGAGCCTGAGTCGCTGGATGTTGCGCTTCGCCTCCTCAAAAACGGCCTCGTCCCTTATGAAGCGGCCTTCCTCCTGGCGAACGGCAAAATGGCCGTGATTGGTGCTGCCCAAAATAGTGCCGCCGCGCGGGAGCAGCCCTCGCACGTCGTCGGGAGTCAAGCGGCGCGTCCGGGTCTCTTTGAGCAGGCCCTCGAAACCGTCTTCGATGCCGATGACCGTCCACCCGTAAACATGCTCGGCCGTCTTGACCACAGCCCGTATGACCGCATTAAGCCCCGGCGCATCCCCCCCGCCCGTGAGCACTCCTATACGCTTTATGGAAGACACCGCGTACCCCCCATTTCGATTTTGGATTTTAGATTTTGGATTTTGGATTGCCGAACAGGCTCCCTAATCCAAAATCTAAAATCCAAAATCATTAAATGCCCGCTGGTTCGTCCAGCCGCATGTCGAGCAGTTCGACCTGGCCCGCCGCGAGCATCCCCGTTCGATAAAGGTTATGACCGAGCATCTGCGGCGCGCCGCGTATGAGCAGCCTTGCCGGGCGCGAGCAGGCGCGGCGCAGAGAGTTGATCGCCGCCGCGAGCGCAGGGCCATCTTCGATATCGAGCGCGGAAAAATCGAGCATCACTACGCCCGTCTCGCCGTTCATCTCAAGCATCAATCGCTCGAACCCCGGCGCGCTCTGCTCGCTTAAATCGCCTTCCACATGTGTCCACCCATCGCGCACATGAATCGAAATCTCTTCGCCGGTCATAATCCCTTGATAACCCGTTTGCTATCTTAAGCCGTGATTTTATCACACAGCGCCGGCCGGGCGGCCCGCGGCTTATCGGCGCGTTAGCGGTAATGATTCATGTACTTATCAATGAGGGCGAGCGCCCGCAATCTCTTTGGGCTTGAACTTTTCGCGAGCGAGGCGCGAAGCTCCGTGAGCTCTTTGCGCATGTGAGCGCGGCCCGCGGCGTCAAGCCGCGGCTCATCCTTCAGCATATCGAATGACTCTTCAAGGTAATCGCCTATCTGCGCCAGCACCTCGTCGGCGCGGGAGCTTTTCGGATAGAGGCTGAGAAACCTGCCCGTCGTCATATTCAGCATGCGGATGATGCACGACGTATCGCCTTCGCATTCGCCCCCGAGCGGGTTGCTGGCCGCTTCCCACGCTATGCGCTCGCCAATCGGCATAGTCGAATACTTTTTTTGCAACTGCCAGAAGCGGTCGGATTTGACGTGCCACGCCCCCGCGGGCTCGGAATAGACCAGCTCCGCTTCGTTTGCCTTTATCCAATCTTTATAGAGCGAGGCGCTGGCATCCCCCAGGCTTATGCGCACGGTCGCCTTCTGCATGGCAATCAGTCTCGACAGCTCAAGCTCGGCGAGTCTCTGACGGTCGGTCACCTCCGTTATGGCCGACGATAAAAACTTGCCGAGATCGGCGTAATCGAAAAAGCTCAGGTCCTCTTGCTTGAGCCGGTCGGCGGTTATAAGGAGGTAGGTTTCGGCGCGGCGCGCGGGGTCGAATGCCGCCGTCAGGCTGCCGAATAGCCACCCCTGTTTGCCGTCGTCGGTCGATACGCGATACCAGTAATCTTCCGCGCCGCCAATCAGCTCTTTAGCGGGCGAGCGCTCCAGTTCTTTGAGGACGGTCGCGATCTGGAGCCTCGCTATCTCCGCGGCCGAAGTGTTTGGCTCGGCGCGAAGTCTTACGTTGGAAGCCACAGTGATCCTCGATTTCGGCGCGTTACCCTGGCTGGCGTAAGCGCCGCCTCCGAAGCCAGTAAATAGAATGGCGACAAGCAGCATAACCGGCGCGGCCGTGCCCGTATTAAATTGTGAGGTAGTCATAAGCAGAAGATTATAGTGCGCAAAGCCCCGCGGGGTCGATGTCGCGAGCATTGAGACAAGCCTTAAAAAAACAGGCGCGAGCAGTATCATCGCTGACTTGCCCGCGCCTCTTAGTTCCTGTGCAATACAGGAGGCAAATGCTTCTATTTTTTTCTGTACTTTTCAAACCACCCGCGCAGATAGGCCACCTGCTGAAGCTTATTCGATGGGTGACGCGGCGTGGCGTTGAACGGATGGTACTCGTCCGGTATTCGCACCATCACCGTATCTATCTTTCGCAGCTTCAGCGCGCGATAGTACTGCTCGGTCTGCTCCATCGGCGTTCTCAGGTCGAGCTCGCCCGTCATGAGCATGGTCGGCGTGGTCACCTTGCCCACGTGCGTGATCGGCGAGCGGCGCAGGTGCTCGGCGGGGTCTTCCCACGGCAGTTGTTTGAAGTTGTAATACCAGCTCGCGCCGTCGGTCGTGCCTACGAAGCTGTACCAGTTGGTCACGGGCTTCATGGCGACCGCGGCCCTGAAGCGGTTAGTGTGCCCGACGATCCACGTCGTAAGCACCCCGCCGCCCGACCCGCCGCAGACGAAGAGGTTCTGCTCGTCGACGTAGCCCTTCTTTATCACCGCGTCGACTCCGTTCATAAGGTCGTGATAGTCGTCTCCGGGATAATTATTCTTGATCGCGTTGCCGAACTCCTGCCCGTACCCGGTAGAGCCGCGCGGGTTCGTATAAAGCACAAGGTATCCTTCGGCCGCGTGATTCTGGAACTCGAAATTGAACCCGACGCCGTACATCGAGTGCGGCCCGCCATGGATATAAAGCATCATCGGGTACTTTTTCGACGGGTCGAAGTCGGGCGGTTTTACGACCCACCCCTGAATCTTTTTGCCTCCGACCGAGTCGTACCATATCTCTTCGACGTCGCCCAGGCGGCGGCCTTCGAGCAGGTCGCCGTTTACGTCGGTGAGCTTCTTTATCGCCGGTTGCTTCAGGTTAAAGACGACAACATCGCCCGACTCGTGCGGCCCGCTGAGCACCGCCGCGGCCATGTTGTTCGAGGCAATCGAAGAGAGCGCGATCTGATGATTGCCTTTCGTCACCTGCTGCGGCGCGCCGCCCCTGACGGGCGCGAAATATACATTGTTCGTCCCGCGGTCTTCGCTCGTGAAGTATATGCCCGAGCCGTCGTTGGCCCAGACAAGTTGCGAAGGCGCGCGGTCGAACCCTTCCGCAATCCTCCGCTTGCCCGCGCCGTCGGCGCTCATCACATAGAGGCTCGACACCGTGTAGGTATCGTCGGAGAGGTCATTGCCGGTGTAGGCGATGAGGCGGCCGTCCGGCGAAATCGTCGGGTTCTGGTCCGGCCCGCGCCGGTCGGTCAACTGGCGGACCTGACCGGTGCCGACCGCGAGCGAGTAAACTTCGGAGTCCCCCCGCGTATATTCGGCGTCGGGCTTTCGTATGCTGCTGAAGATGATGCTTCGCGAATCAGGCGTCCACTCGGGCGAGCCGTGGTTGTAATCGCCTTCGGTCAACTGGCGAGGCGTGCCGCCGGTGTCGGGGATGACGAATATGTGCGTGAACCCGTCGGGGCGGTAGCCCGAGCCGTCCGCGCGGTAATTCAAATCGTCTACGACGCGAGGCGCTTCGACCCATTTCGCGCCCGCGGGCCGGGCTGGTAGCTTTACGGTGAAATCTGCCTTCGCGGGTACGTTCATCGTAAAGGCGATTCGCTTGCCGTCGGGTGACCAGGCGATGTTCGAAGGCCCGCGCTCAAGCCTGGTCAGTTGCGTCTCTTCGCCCGTGTCCATCCATTTGACGAAGACTTGCGCGCCCGCCGGCTGGCCCGGCGCGACGTAAGCGATGCGGCGGCCGTCGGGCGACCATTGCGGCGACGACCCCTTCATCAGCACCCGTGCCTTCGACCCGTCGGAGTTCATTATCCAGAACGTCGCTTTCGTACCGGTCGTTGATCTTATCGGTCCATCTGCGGGTGAAGACTATCTGGGAGCCGTCGGGCGAAATCTGAGGCTGCGAGACGTACTCCCAATCGAGAAACAGATCGAGCGTGAGCCTCTCTCGCCCGTTGGCGAAGGCCGAAGCGGCAAGCGTTGTCGCCACGAGCGCTCCGGCGAGCGCAAAGGATATGAACGCGTTCTTATGTCGCATGCGTATGCTCCTGAAAGCAACTATTCCACTGGCGGTTTGATTGTTGATTAATCGAAGATCTAAAGGTCTGCGGCAAGGGATTGTATGGGTTGGAGAGCCGGCGGTCAAGAGCCGCGCAAAACCATTATCGAGCGCGCCGCCAGCCGCCGGACTCGCGCGGCATGCTATTTTAGATAGATGAACCCGCAGATAGCCCTCGTGCTGATATTGCTCGTCGCGGTCGTCATACTGTTTTCGCTCGAGTTCATTCCGCTTGAGATCATCGCCTTGTCGCTGCTGTCGGTGCTCCTTGTGTCGGGAATACTCGACCTCGACAGCGCCTTTCAGGGCTTTGGCAGCGAGACCGTGGTTATGGTGGCCGGCCTCTTTGTTATGACGGAAGCGCTCGTGAAGACGGGCTTCGTCGACGGCCTCGGCCGCCTGCTTCAACGCCACGGCGGGCGCACCATATACGCGTTAGCGTTCACAATAATGCTGTCGGTCGCCGTGGCCGCTTCATTCATCGGCGACACGGCGGCCGCGGCCATATTCGTGCCCGCGGTCATGGGGCTCGCCCGCCGCGCCAGACTTTCGCCCTCCAAGCTCCTTATGCCCGTCGCATTCGCCGCGATCATGTCGAGCAGCGTGACGCTCATATCGACTTCGACAAACCTCGTCATCAGCGGGCTGATGACCGAGCGGGGACTGCCGCCTCTAGGCATGTTCGAGCTGACGCCCATGGGCATCCCCATAGCCGTAGCGGGGCTGCTCTATATGCTGACAATCGGCATAAGGCTATTGCCGAACCGCGCGGACGAGAGCATCGAGCGCGATTACGACCTGCCCGCTTACATAACCGAGCTTATCGTTCTTCCCGACTCGCCCCTTTGCGGAACGACGATTGGCGAAAGCAGTCTGGGCACGGAAATAGAGCTGAAGCTGTTGCTCATCGTGCGCGGGGGCCGAAGGCTTGTGCCGCACGCTTTGGAAGTGCTACGGCCGTCGGACCTGCTGATAGTCCAGGGGCGGCTCGAAGACATAGTTCGCATAAAAGAGACCGCGGGGCTTGAGATCGAGGCCGATTTCAAGTTGGGCGGCACGACGGATGTCGAGGGGCTTCAACTCGTCGAGGCGATGATTATGCCCGGCTCGGACCTGCGCGGGCGCACGTTGAAGGAGGTCGGTTTTCGCGAGAGGTTCGGGCTCACGGTGCTGGCAATAAACAGGCGGGGCGAGACGCTGCACTCGAAGCTGAGCGGACTGGAATTGCGCATAGGCGATGTGCTGTTGCTCGAAGGCCCGAACGATGTGATTCGAAAGGCGGTCGAGGAAGGCCACTTCACCCTGCTTACGGACGTGTCGGGTCTCAGGCCGCGCTCGCGCAGAGCGCGGTACGCCGTAGCGGCCTTTGCGGGGGTCGTCGCGGTGAGCGCGCTCAACCTGCTCCCGTTCGCGGCGGCCGTCGTGATCGGCGTGCTGATGATGTTCCTCTTCCGCGTGATCACCCCCGAAGAAGCTTACAACGCGGTCGAGTGGCGGATAATAGTGCTGATCGGGTGCATGCTTGCTTTTGGGGCCGCCATGGAAAAGTCGGGCGGGGCGAGCTTCATAGCCCATCACATAATCAGTTACGCGGGCGGCTTCGGCCCCGAGCTTATCCTCGCGTCATTCTTTTTGCTGACGGTCTTGCTCACCCAGCCCATGTCGAACGAGGCGGCGGCGCTGGTCCTTTTCCCCGTCGCGATGCAGACGGCCACGGCGCTCCAATTAAACCCGCGGCCGTTCGCGATAATGATAGCGGTGGCTTCAAGCTGCTCGTATCTGACGCCGCTTGAGCCGTCGTGCATACTCGTTTACGGCGCGGGGCGCTACAGGTTCTTCGATTTCTTCAAGGTAGGCGCATTGCTGACCGTGATAATTTTTCTGCTCTCATTATGGATAGTCCCGCGCATCTGGCCGCTCGTATGAAAACTGGTTAGTGGGGTAACGCTGTGTTGCTGCCACACAGGAGTGTTTCACTCCAGGGCCGCTTTGAATTGAACAGAATAAGTAATCTGTTCAATCAGTATAGCGAATAGACGACTATTGGCAATTAGACACAATGAAGAGAGCTTTGCACGAATCCAGGCCATTCTGTAGCCGGATATCACGATCAGGGTCTGGCCCAGCGGGTGCCCGTGCCAGGCCGTGAGACGCCGGGCTCGAAGGTGACGGGGAGCCAGACTAAACAGCCTAAAACTTTCTCCCCGTTTCTACTGAATTGCTAAACAGATCAGCGGTTGACCAGCTTTTGCGAGCCTTCGCCGTATCGTGCGCCCTGCACTTTAACCTGCGATGTCAGGTTATCGAGTTCGCGCAGGTCGTCAGTCGTCAATTCGACATTAACCGCGCCGATGTTTTCTTCAAGACGGTGTAACTTCGTTGTTCCCGGAATCGGCACGATCCAGGGCTTTTGCGCAAGAACCCAGGCGAGCGCGATCTGCGCGGGCGTGGCGTTTTTCTGTTCGGCAAAACTGCTTATCAAATCAACTAAAGCCTGATTCGCTTTGCGCGCTTCCGGCGAAAATCGCGGAACGGTGTTTCGAAAATCGGTGCTGTCGAACGTCGTGTTTTCGTCGATCTTTCCCGTCAAAAAACCTTTACCGAGCGGGCTAAAGGGAACGAATCCGATTCCCAATTCTTCAAGGACGGGCAGAATTTCCGCTTCCGGTTCTCGCCACCACAAAGAATATTCGCTTTGCAGCGCCGTCACAGGCTGCACGGCGTGCGCGCGGCGAATCGCTTCGACTCCGGCTTCGGAAAGCCCGAAATGTCGCACTTTACCTTCCTGAATCAATCTTTGACCGCGCCCGCCACGTCTTCCATGGGCACGTCCGGGTCAACGCGGTGTTGATAAAACAGGTCTATGTGATCGGTCTTGAGCCGCTTGAGCGACGCTTCGGCAACCTGTTTGATATGTTCCGGTCGGCTGTTGAGCGGCGGCGTCTCGTGCTGCGTACCGTCCGGGTCAATGTTGAACCCGAATTTAGTGGCGATGACGACCCGCTCACGAAAGGGAGCGAGCGCCTCGCCGACGAGTTCTTCGTTGGTAAAGGGTCCGTAAACTTCGGCAGTATCGAAAAACGTCACGCCCTTTTCGACGGCTGAGCGAATCAGCGAAATCATCTCCTTCTTATCTTTCGCCGGACCCAAACCAAAGCTCATTCCCATGCAGCCCAGCCCGAGTGCCGATACTTCTAAATTACTTTTTCCCAAATTTCTTTTTTTCATAATTGCTCCCTAAAGATAATTCACCAACCTACTCTTCATTGCCGATGCTCTACTAAGCTTCACTGCAGCATCTTTATTTTTTCTTTAGCACTTTCTTTGCGTCCTTCAACCGCGGCGGCAGCGGTCTTAGGCTTCGAGTTTGAATTCACCTAAAACCTTCACCATTGCCGGATCGCGGTGGTCGAAGAAAAGGCTCTGCTTAGTGTCCAGCGTGGCGATGGCGGCCATGTCTTCGGCATTCAGCTCGAAGTCGAAGATGTTGAAATTCTCGACGATCCTTTCCTTCCGGACCGATTTCGGAATAACGACAACTTCTCTTTGTGTCAGCCAGCGCAGGATCACCTGGGCGACGCTCTTGTCGTACTTGCCGGCGACGGAGAGCAGCAGCTCGTTCTGGAATATGTTGTTCTTGCCTTCGGCGAACGGCCCCCATGATTCGATCTGGACCCTGTTCTCCCGCATGAACTGTTGGGTTTCGACCTGTTGATTGAAGGGGTGCGTCTCGACCTGGTTGACCGCCGGCACCACCTCGTTGTGAACGATCAGGTCCATCAACCTATCCGGGTGGAAGTTGCTGACGCCTATCGCCCTGATTCTGCCCTCCCGGTGTAGCTCTTCCATCGCCCGCCAGGAGCCATAAACGTCGCCGTAGGGCTGGTGGATCAGGTATAGGTCCAGGTAGTCCAGTTGGAGGCGCTGTATTGACCTTTCGAAAGCCTTCTTCGCGCTCTCGTAGCCGGCGTCCGAGACCCAGAGCTTGGTGGTGACGAAGACCTCCTCCCTCGCGACACCACTCCTTTTGATCGCGTTGCCGACCGCCTCCTCGTTCATGTAAACGGCCGCGGTGTCGATCAGCCGGTAGCCCGTGCGCAGAGCTTCAGATACGCTCCGCTCACACTCTTTGGCGTCGGTTATCTGGTAGACGCCGAACCCTAGGATGGGCATCTCCACACCGTTATTCAATATAACCTTCTGCATAATTTCTCCTCTTAGCTGCCGCCATTAGGCTTACCTTAAATCTCCCCAAACATCCTTCAGGTCGGTTAGTAGCCAGTTCCGCGTCCTCCTATAGTTTGATTGTAAAGGCCCGGGGAAATAAGGCGGTATGACGATAATCGCGAATCATTGGACAATCCTGCAAAAACTCAGGGCGCGGCGTGCTGATAGGATACAAAGCGTCTAATATGAAATTATGAGCCAAAGAGAAGCGAAACGCGAAGCGCAAAGGATGCAAATCAACAGGGAGGAACTGATCGACCGGATGGCGCAAGCCCTTCAAGTAGAACGGATCGTTGGAGGCATTCGCCGGCTTTTTCCTCGCCCGTTCATCGAAGCCGACGCAATCGGTGCAGTCCGTTTACGAGCCCGCCTTCTGCTTTGTCGCCCAGGGCAGTAAGCACGTGCTTTTGGGCGAGAAACTGTATCGGTACGACCCGGGGCACTACTTAATCTTCACGGTCGATTTGCCGGTCGTCTTCCAGGTGGAAGAGGCGTCGGAAGAACAGCCTTACCTCGGCCTCCGGCTGAACCTCGACCCGTCTCTCGTCGCCTCGGTCCTGATGGAGTCCGGTGTCGAAGCAAAGAAGGCTGACGCGAGCGCAAAAGCGATAGACGTCAGCCCGATCAACGCCGGTATGCTCGACGCGGTTGTCAGACTGGTCAGGCTTCTCGATACGCCCGACCAGCTCAAGTTTCTTGCGCCGCTCATCATTAGAGAGATCATTTACCGGCTCCTTGAGGCGGGGCAGGGTGCGCGGCTAAGCCATCTGCTAGCTTCGGGAGGGGACACTGGGCGCATCTCCAGGGCTATAGGACGGCTGCGCGAGAACTTTAACCGGCCGCTCAGAATGGATGAGATCGCGCGCGAACTCGGAATGAGCATTTCGGGCTTCCACCATCACTTCAAGTCCGTAACGGCGATGAGCCCTTTGCAGTTTCAGAAGCAGATACGGCTGCAGGAAGCACGCCGCCTTATGCTGGGCGAAGAGCTGGACGCGGCGAGCGCGGGATTTCGTGTGGGCTACGAAGACCCAACGTACTTCAGCCGCGATTATAAAAAGCTATTCGGCGCCCCGCCGCAGCGCGACATCGCCAGGCTTCGCAGCAACCTTGAATTCTAAGAAGACGTAATTGGACCGTCAACAGATTATTACCCCACTACTGAAAATTGCGGGCGCACCTTTGGTTGGCTATCATTCAATTATAAATCGGCGTGAGTCGATCACTTCTCGGCGCGAACGGGAGGCACGTATGCAACACTCGGAAGGGTTTTTGAAGCTTGTCAATCAATCGAGTGCGCGCGTGCGCGAGACGACGCCCGAAGAGGTTCGCCGCAGGCAGGAGGCAGGCGAGCGCTTTCATCTTATCGACGTGCGCGAAGATAACGAATGGGATCAAGCGCACGCCGCGGGCGCGATCCACCTCGGTAAAGGAATAATCGAGCGCGACATCGAAAAGACGGTCCCCGACAAGTCGAGCGAGGTAATACTTTATTGCGGCGGCGGGTATCGCTCGGCGCTAGCGGCCGACGCGCTCCAGCAGATGGGCTATACGAACGTCTTGTCCATGGACGGCGGGTGGAAGCGCTGGCGCGAGCTCGAATACCCGACTGAATCATGAAGTCGCGGGCCATCGTCTATCGTATGAGCGAGAATTCATGGAAAAAAATAAACCTGAAGGCAGCCATGAACCAGCCGAGAGGCCGAACGTAATTCTTTCGCGCCGCCGCCGGCGGGCCGTTACGGCGGGCGTGATGCTCGGGATGTTTCTCGCGGCGCTCGAAGCGACCGTCGTAGGAACCGCGATGCCTACGGTGATTGCCTCGCTCGGCGGGCTTGATCGTTATAGCTGGGTCTTTTCCGCTTACCTGCTCACGTCGACTGTTACCGTGCCGCTGTGGGGGCGGCTGTCGGACCTCTACGGCAGGCGCATGTTCTATCTGATAGGCATAGCCTTTTTTCTGCTCGGCTCGGTCCTCTCTGGCGCGTCGCAATCAATCGAGCAGCTTATCGTCTTTCGCGCGGTCCAGGGACTTGGCGCGGGCGCGCTCATCCCGCTCAGCATGACGATAAACGGCGACATATACACCTTCCGCGAGCGGGCGCGCATGCAGGGACTCTTTAGCGGGGTATGGGGGCTGGCCTCGATATTGGGGCCGCTGGCGGGCGGATTCATCACCGACCAGCTCTCGTGGCGCTGGGTCTTTTATATAAACATTCCGTTCGGGCTCGCGGCGGCCGTCGTCGTAGGGCTCGCGCTCGTGGAGCCGAAGCGGACCGAACGCCCGGTCATCGACTATGCCGGGGCGCTGTGGCTGACGCTTTCGGTCACGCTCCTGCTGCTGGTGCTCGTCGAGAGCGGTGACCCTGCTTTGTGGAGGAGCCCGAGCATGATAGCCGCGGCCATCGGCACGTTTGTCTTCGGGGCGCTATTTGTGTGGACCGAGCGGCGCGCGCCGGAACCCATTGTTCCTTTCTCGCTCTTTAAGAGCCGCATGATGACCGTGGGCGCGATCATCGCGTTTCTTCTGGGCGCGGCGATGTTCGGCGCGCTTTCGTTTATTCCGCTGTTCGTGCAGGGCACGCTCGGCGGCTCGGCGACCGAGGCCGGTATTCTTCTCACGCCGTTTCTGCTCGGGTGGGTCATCATGGCGGTCATCGGCGGCCAGTTGATGTTCCGCATAGGTTATCGCTCGACGATCATCGCGGGTCTTTTCGTTCTGGCGGCGAGTTCTCTCTGGCTGACGACCTTTGGTCAGGCCACGCCGCGCTCGTGGCTCATCGCGGATATGGCTGTGATGGGCATGGGCATGGGGCTTGTGATGTTCGCGCTGCTCATATCAGTTCAGAATTCAGTACCCCGCAACCGGCTCGGCATCGCGACCTCGGTCAATCAGTTTTCGCGCTCCATAGGCCAGACCGTAGGCGTGGCGTTGATGGGGCTCGTGCTCACGCTCAGCCTCGAATCCCACCTTTCGGAGATCCAGGCCGAGAGCGGGCTGCCCGAGGAAGAGGTCGCGCGCGTCGTTCATAATCCGAGCGCGCTTATAGACCCGATCGCGCGCCCTAATTTAAACCCGGCGCTCTTGCGGTCGATGCAATCGGCGCTGGGCGGCGCGCTCAATAACGTGTTCTGGGCGGGCGCGATTTTTGCGGTTATTGGGTTGATTTCGGGCTTCTGGCTCCCGGCGACCCCGGCCAGAGCGACAGTAGAGCAGAGCGATAAGCCGGCCGATATACCATCCGACCCGGCCGAGTGCGAGCGGTTATTGATTGCCGAAATGGCCCAGCTTGATCCTGAGAATGAGCCGGTCGCCGCCGAGCGCGAATGAAGTAGATTTATATTGGAATGAATTATACAATGCGCGGCCATGGGGCAAGGGGTTCGCGATCAGGTCTTCATAAGCTACAGCCACGAGGATAAGAAGTGGCTCGACAGGCTCCGGACCATGCTCGCGCCGCTAGAGCGCCAGGGAAGGGTCAAGGTCTGGGACGATACTCAGATCGAGCCGGGCACGCCCTGGAAGGAAGAGATTGAGAACGCAATGGCCTCGGCCAAGGTTGCAGTCTTCCTCGTGAGCCCGAACTCCCTCGCGTCGGACTTTATAATCGAGCAAGAGTTAGAAGCCGCGGAGAAGGGCGCTAAAATATTCTGGGTGGCCGTCACGCGAGTGCCTTTATGAAGTGACACCGCTCGCGAAATACGAGGCGGCGAACGATCCGGCCCGGCCGCTCGATTCCCTTGAAGAATGGGAACTGAATAAAGAACTTGCCAATATCGCGCGCAAAATTAAGCAGACGGCAAATGCTCAAACGCTGAAAACTTCTCCGCTTAGCCTCCGACAAAATCTCCATCGCCCGTTTGCCCGTCACCGGCCCCGATCTCTTCGGCCGCGATGCCGAATTGCAAATGCTCGACGATGCCTGGGCGAATCCCAACACCAACATCATCACCTTCGTCGCCTGGGGCGGCGTAGGCAAAACGGCGCTGGTCAATCACTGGCTCAAGCAACGCATGGCGCGGGACAATTATCGCGGCGCGGAGCGCGTCTACGGCTGGTCGTTTTACAGTCAGGGCACGAGCGAGCGCGCCGCATCTGCCGACCTGTTCATTGATCAGGCATTGCGCTGGTTCGGCGACACAGACCCGACGCAAGGCTCGCCGTGGGACAAAGGCGAGCGGCTGGCGAGCTTTATCAGGCAAACGCGCACGCTGCTCGTTCTGGACGGACTCGAACCGCTGCAACATCCGCCGGGGCCGCAGGAAGGGCGATTGAAAGATGCGGCGTTGCAGGCGCTTCTTGTCGAGTTGGCGGCGCATCAACCGGGGCTGTGCGTGATCTCGACGCGCGAGCGTGTCGGCGATCTGGTCGAATTTGAAAACGGCACGGTCGTACAACACGACCTTGAGCAATTGTCGCCGCAAGCAGGCGCGCAGCTTTTGCGAGCGCTGAAAGTCAAAGGCGATGATGAAGAATTGGAAGAGGCAGCAAGAGAATTCGACGGCCACGCTTTTTCGCTGACCTTGTTGGGCAGTTATCTTGATGAGGTATTGCAGCGGCGACATTCGGCGGCGCAAAGAGATTGAGAATCTGTTTAGATGACACGCGGCACGGCGACAACGCGCAAAAGATGCTTGCCGCATATGAGAAGTGGCTGGGCGAAGGCGTAGAGCTGGCCGTGCTGCGCTTGCTGGGGCTGTTTGATCGTCCCGCCGAAATCGCGTCCATCATGGCCTTGCGCGCCGCGCCCGCTATTCCGGGGCTGACCGAAGCGTTTCAGAATTTGAAAGAGCCCGAATGGCAACAGGCATTGGCAAAGCTGCGGCGCGATCAAGCTGCTGGGCGCAATTCCGAGACCTGACACGCTGGATGCGCACCCGCTGGTGCGCGAGCATTTCAAACAACAACTCAAACGCGAGCGCCCCGACGCTTGGCGCGAAGCAAACAATCGGCTCTACGAACACCTCAAGCGCACGGCTAAAGAATTCCCTGACACGGTGGAAGAGATGTCGCCGCTCTTTGCTGCCGTGTCGCATGGTTGTGCAGCGGGCAGGCATCAGGAGGCGTTGGATGAGGTCTACTATCGGCGGATTTTGAGAGGGAATGAGTTTTTCAGTTCTAGAAAGCTGGGCGCATTTGGAGCTGATCTGGCGGCGCTGTCTGGCTTCTTTGAAATACCTTGGGAACAACCGGTAGCAGGACTCACGGATGATTATAAAGGATTTGTGCTGAATCAGGCAGGCTTATGACCTGCGCGCGCTGGGACGATTGCAGGAAGCGGCGCAGCCGATGCAGACGGGATTAGAGGCGTTTATTGCAAGCGAAGGATTGGAAAAATGCTGCCATAGTCGCTAGCAACCTCAGCGAACTTTACTTGACTATTGGCAACTTGCCGCAGGCACTCAAGCTTGCCAAGCAGAGCGTTGAACTGGCGGATCGTAGCGGTGACGAGTTTCAACGAATGAGCAAACGAACAACGCTGGCCGATGCACTGCATCAGGCAGGGCACACTGAGGAAGCCGCCGCAGCTTTCCGCGAAGCCGAAGAGATGCAAAAACAGCGGCAGCCTGAATACCCACTCCTCTATTCATTGCAATGGATTTCATTACTGCGATCTGCTGCTCAGTCAGGGACAAGTTCAGGAGGTGAAAGAACGCGCTGCATGGGCGCTTGAGACGGGTAAAAAGTGGCATTCATTGCTCGACATCGCTCTGGACAATCTCTCACTGGGGCGCGCATGGCTGCTCGAAGCGCAACAGGCAGGTACGGGCGATACCACGCAGGCGGCAGAGTTTTTGCAACGCGCCGTGGACGGGCTGCGACAAGCAGGGACAGATGGATTACTTACCGCGCGGACTGCTGGCGCGCGCGGCAGTTGCACCGATTCAATGGCGATTACGAGCGGGCCGAGCGCGATCTGGCCGAAGCGTTGCGCATCGCCACGCGCGGCGGGATGGGTTTGCATCTCGCTGATTATCATCTGGAATCGGCGCGGCTTCATCTGGCGCAAGGCAATCAGGACAAAGCCCGCGAGCATTGGATGACCGCCAAAGAGATGGTCGAGCGCATGGGCTACCACCGGCGCGACAACGAAGTAAACGAGATTGAGCAGAAGCTACGTTGAGGGATAATCCTGGTCCGCAGAGTCCCGTAGGGACGGGATGTTTATAGATACGACGTAAAAGAAAAGATGAGCCCCGTAGGGGCGAAATGTGAACATTCCGCTCCTGACGGAGCTCGGGTTTTATATGCTTTCGGTTGCTATAAACATTCCGCGCCTACGGCGCTCTTACGCGATTACCTGTACAGCATACGGCGCTCTCACAGCCTCAGCTACCTGCGCATGATTGCGCCCATGTTCTGTCCAGCGTAGCCGGTCATCTCCAAATAACCGCGACCGGCTATATTACGACCGCGTTCGGTAGCGTTGACTTCGATACTACCCTCCCAATAAATCACGCCCGCGCTTTCCGCCGTCGTTAACTCCTGCGCCGCGAATGCCGCGCGCACACCCAACCTCAAATCATATCGCGGAATATCTATCGTCCACGCCGTAGGATATGCCGCGCCGCTTGCCGTCGAACGCCACACATCGCCGGGGGTGAGGCGGAATTCTTCCATCGGCAAGTGAATCGCGCGGCCGTCCGCTTCTATCAACGTCCCGCTTGAACGCGGATCGATAGACCCATCAGCGCGCCGCAAATCAAAGAGCATCAGCTCGCGCCCGTCATCCAGTTGCATCGAGAACCAGTCCCAACCGACCTGTTCCTGCTCAAGAAAACTCGTCCCGAACTCGTGGTCCATCCAGCTCAAGCCCGCAACATCAAAAACCTCGCCGCCGACGATAATCTTTCCCGTAGTCTCCATCCGCGTCAGCGAATAATAATGCGACGCGTTGCCCGCGCTCGCGCCCTTCTGGCTCACGCCGCCCGCGCCGTGAATGACCGGGGGCTTTGCGGGATTCACCCTTAGATCAATTTGATAATCGCCATCTCGCGCCCGTAGCATATGAACGTCGCCTTCGAGACGCGCTTCCCAATCTTCATTCCATACGCGATACCCGTCCGTCTCCGCGCCGCTCCAGCCAATGCCTGCGCGATTCAATCGCTCGAACGCGTGAAAGCTCTCCTGCTCAATATCCGATACGGCGAAGTGCGCCATATACAAATCGCGCACGGCCCAGCGCGACACGTTTGTCTGCTCGGGCGTTATGCCTACGCGAAAGAAGGTGAGTTGATAACCGAATCTGCGCCCATCCGCCGCCCGCAAGTTGCCGGTGTAATACCACCACTCAAGCCCGAACTCCGGGTGTGACGCGTGATCGCGCGGGAAAGAGAAGCTATAGCCCGGCCCGGCTTCGCGCCACGCTTGCTTATCCGGCGCGGCCGCGACCCCGGCCGATATGAAAATTGTGAGGAGCGCGATTATCGCCTTCGCACTTGTTCGCTTCATTCCGCCCTCGCAAAGCTTATTGACTCGACGCCCGCCGCCCGCGACGCGGGGTAGAGCCCGGCCACGGCCGCCGCGACCACTATCAACAGGGTTGATTGGAGTATGAACCCGGCGGGGAAGAAGAACTGTATCGTCCAGCCGAATGACTGCACGTTGATCACGTATATCAATACCAGCGAGAGCATTACGCCCGTGACGATGCCTATCAGTTGACTCACCCCGCCGATGAGCAGCGCCTCTATAATCACCATGCGGCGTATCTGGGCACGCGTCGCGCCAAGAAAGCCGAGCACCGCTATCTCTCCGCGCCGCTCAAGTATCAAAGTTATCAGCGTCGAGATCACCCCCAGCCCCGCAACCAGTATCGCAATCGCTTCCAGCGCGTAAGTGATGGCGAATGTGCTGTCGAATATTCTCATGATCTCCTGGCGCAGGTTCCCGTTGGTCGCGAAGAATACTTCAAAGCGATTACCGACCGTCTGCACCAACCTGTCTTTGACGGCTTCGGCGTTCGCGCCGGGTTTGAGATAAACGGAGAGGCTGCTCGGCCTCGCGTATGGGAAGTGGCGATCAAAGGCGCGCTGGTCCATAACGGCCCAGCCGCGATTGGTCGAATAGTCGTAATAGACGGCTATGACCTTGAAGTTGCGCGGGCCATCCACGGTCGGGAGCTCGATTGTATCACCCACGTTCTTTTTTAACCGGAGCGAAAATGTCTCGTTGATCGCCACCTCGTCGCGGTCTATCGCATTGCCTATACGCTCGCGCGCGTCGGCGGGGGATTTGAATAGCAATTGCCCGTATTCGACAAAGATTCTGAAATCGCCCGCGCCGACAATCACCGGCTCGCCCAGGTAGTTCACCTGCTGAGTCGAAAACGGGTAGGCGGCGGCCACTTCAGGGTCGGCCGCCACTTGCCGTATCGCTTCGGCAGCTATGTCACCCTCGTCGGTCGCCGAGTTCCTTATCAACGGTCTCGCGTACACATCGGCGACCATCGTCTGGCCAATCCAGTAATCGACCGTCTCGCGAAAGCTGCCGATCATCACCGATATCGCAACCATCATGGCTAGCGCGACCCCGAGCGCCGCCACCGATATTGAGACGCGCGGAATCGCGCCGCGCAGGTTCGCGCTCGCAAGCATAGCCTCGGTCCTCAGCGGGCGTATCAACTCTCCGATGAGCCGCCCGCCCGCGACACATGCCAGCCACAGCGCGTTCGGGGCGAGGAACGCGCCGCCGAACATCACCGCGAGCGCCGCCAGAAACCCGAAGATCGGCAGGCCGTCTATCGCTTCGAGCCGCGTCATTGCGTACCCGGCAATGAGCAACGCGAGCGATATGAGCATGTATTTTCGCGACGGCCTGAACGCCCTCGCCAGCCGCTCCGCTCCGCGTATCGCCTCAATGGGACGCACGCGAGCGGCTTCCAGAGCCGGTATGGCGGCGGCGACCAGCGCGAGCGAGAGCGCGAGGGCGAATGCGAGCGTGACTTCCGCCGGGCCGAGCCTGTAGGCCGATGCCGCTTCGGTCGCCGCCGACGCGATGTAAAAAGTCTCGACCGTAGTAGCCGTCGCTCGTACGGCTATCTCGGCCATCAATCGCCCGAGCGCGAGCCCGGCCACGGTCCCCGCGGTCGCAAGAAGCAATGCCTCGCCCAAAAACAGCGCCAGTATCGTGCGCCGGCTGACGCCTACGGCGCGAAGTGTCCCGATCTCTTCGCGCCGCGTGATGACCGATATCGAGATGGTGTTATAGATGAGAAAGAGCCCGACCAGCAGGGCAATCGAGCTTAGCGCGGTCAGGTTGAAATGAAAGGCCGCGATCATTTTTTCGACCTGGCCGTAGCCCGCCTCGGGCCGCACAACCTCAAGGCCCGCCGGCAGACGCGCGGCTATCTCGCGTTCGGCCGCGTCAAGGTTCACGCCGTCTTTGAGTTTTATATCCAGCCTGTCGAGCAGGCCGAGGCGATTGAACGCGAGCTGCGCCGCGGCAATATCCATGAGCGCGAAATTACCTCGCAGCGCGCGCGCCGGCCCCTCGCTCAATAGAAGCCCGCGGATGACAAACTCGCGCCGCCCCTCCCCGATCAACAGCGATATGCTATTGCCGATTGAAAGATTATGCCGCCTCGCAAAATCGTCCGTGAGGACTATCGACGACGGGTCGGCGAGCAGCATCAGAAACTCGCGGGCCGTGGGCTCTCGATCATCATCGCTCAGCTTGAGCAGCCGGTATCGGCGCAGTTCGCGGTCGCGCAGGATGTCGACGGCCAGCACCTGGAGGTACTCGCTTGCTTGAGGGAGGTCGGCCATGGCGTACCCGGAGATGACAGGGCTCACCTGGCCGAAGTCGCGGAGCCACGCGAGGTCGCGGAGTATCAATTCATCGAAGCGGCCGGCCGACCCGGTTACCTGGACGGAGGTCTCGCCCGCGATTGATTCGGTCGCCGCGCGGAAGGATTCGAGCGAGCTTGCGTTGGCAAGCCTTATGGCGATGACGACGCCGACGCCGAGGGCTATGCCGAGCGCGGTGATGATGGACCGCGCCCGGTCGCGGGCGAGCGCGCGGAGTATGAATTGTCTAAAGAGCTTGAAGTACGCCTGCATAGGGAGGGGCACCCTTCGGGTCGCTTTCGATGAGTCCGTCGCGCAACCGTATGGTGCGCGCGGCGTAGCTTGCGGTCTCGTCCGAGTGGGTCGCGACTATGATCGTTAACCCTAGCTCGCGGTTGAGGTCGGAAAGCAGGCTCATTATCCCGTTGCCGTTTTCGCTATCGAGATTGCCGGTGGGCTCGTCGGCCAGCAGCAGACCGGGCTTTGCGATGACGGCGCGGGCCAGGGCGGTGCGCTGCATCTCGCCGCCCGACAGCTCCGCCGGGAAGTGTTTTACTCTTTTGCTCAGGCCGACGCGCGCGAGCAATTCCGCCGCGCGCTCGCGCGTAGCGCGATCATCCGCGCCGTCGAGCAGTAGCGGCAGCGCGACGTTTTCGGCTACCGTCAGCGTCGGCAGCAGGTTGAAGAATTGAAAGACGAACCCGATTCGCTTGCGACGCAACCGGGCGAGTTCTTCTTCGCCGAGCTTTCCGAGATCTAGCCCGTCGAGAATGACGCGCCCGCTCGTCGGGCGATCCATCCCGCCTACCAGGTGAAGCAGGGTCGATTTGCCGCACCCCGACGGGCCCATGAGCGCCACGAACTCTCCGGCTTCGACTTCGAACGACACGCCGCGCAGCGCCGCAACGCCGCTCTCGCCCCCCTCGTAAAGTCTCTCGACGTCCTGGACCGATAGCGTTGGCAAATCTTATCTCTCCACTCAAAAGTATTGCGCCGCGAGTTGATCGAAGCAAGTAGAAGGCTCGTTAATCGAAATCGATTTTAGGTAGGTGATGGAATAATGTGCTGATGAGAAGATTTTGGAGTGCTGCGACACGCTCGGAGCTTTTTGACGCGGTGATAAGTCACCGCACTCCAACCCGGATGGCCGGATTTAAGAGAGCACCTGGCTCAGCGTGTCGCTGATGTCGTCGAAGCGTATGGGTTTAAATATGACGTCGTTGACAAGCCCGCGGTTATGGGTGACGGTTTCCGGCGGCACGGCGTAGCCGGTTATTAATACTATCTTCACTCCGGGCCAGCGCCGTCTGATCTCGCCCGCGACCGCCCACCCGTCCATTCCGGGCATCGAAAGATCGGTAAAGACCAGCTCGAATCGGTTGCGCTCCATCTTCGCGAGAGCTTCGCGGCCGTTTGCCGCGTAGTCGGTATAGTGACCGGCGGAGCTTAACATCCCGACCAGAGCTTCCCTGACGCGCTCGTCATCGTTGACGACCAGCACGTTTGCGGCCTTCGCTCGCAGATGGTTTCCGTAGTTGCTCTCTACGGGCGCGAGCTCGCCGACCGGCAGCGTGATGATAAATGAGGTCCCGCGACCCGGCACGCTCTGCGCCTCGATGCGCCCGCCATGCCGCTCGACAATGCTATAGCTCACCGCGAGCCCCAGGCCCATTCCCGACACGCCCTTGGTGGTGAAGAACGGCTCGAATATGCGCTCGCTCACCTCGCGTGCCATGCCAATCCCCGTGTCGGCGAACGTCAGGTTTACAAACGAGCCGTGCGCCTCGCTCGTTATGCGGAGACGCCCGCCCTGCGGCATCGCGTCGAGCGCGTTGAGTATTATGTTGACGAAGACCTCGCGCAGCTCCGAGGCCGACCCCTGTATGATGGGGACCTCGGTCAGCTCAAGCCCCACGTCGTACTGAAGGCCGCGCGCCTGCGCCTCGTCGCACCAGCGCGCTCTCGTCAGGTTAGCCGAGTCTTGCAGTATCTGATTTATATCTATCGGCTCGCTCGCGGATTCGTTCTGCTGAAGCGCGAAACCCTGTATGCGCTTTACGGTCTGCGCGCCGTCGAGCGCCGCGCGCTCTATTATCTCCATGCGATCGCGCGTGCGGTCGTCCATCGAATCGCGCCTTATGAGCTGAGCGTGGCCGAGTATGGCCGCAAGTATGTTGTTGAAGTTGTGCGCGACGCCCGACGCGAGCTGGCCGAGCGCGCGCAATTTGTCGGCCTGGGCCGCCCGCTCGCTCGCAAGTCGCTCTTCGGTTATGTCGCGCGCTATCGCGAGCACGCTCGCGACGCGCCCCTCATCATAGATGGGCGTATAGGTCATCAGCAGCAGCCGAATCTCGCCATCCTTCTTCAGCCCGTGCAACTCGAACGTCTGGGCCTCGCCTCCAAGAGCAGCGCGTGAAGCGGTTGACGGCTATCTTCTTCTCGTTACCAAGCAGGAACTGCCGGTAATCGGCCGCGTTCAGCTCTTCGCGGGTGTAGCCCGATAGCGTGATGAGTTGCTCGTTGAACCAGATCAGGCGGCCTTCGGGCGAGAAGGCGAATATCGCGTCGTTGGCATGCTCGATCAGCTTGACCAGGAAGCTGCGCTGCTCGCGCGCGGCGGCCTCGGCTGCCCGAAGCTCCGACAAATCTCTCACGATGCAGACCGCCCCGATCGGACCTGATGCCGCGTCGCCGGCGCGTTGCTCGCCCGGCGAGGGATGCTCATGGTTCCCGGCGAGCGGGGCCATGGTGACGAGCACCGGGCGCGAGAGTTTTTCCGGCACGAGCTCGAATGTCACGGGCCGGCCGGTCCTCATCACCTCCGCGACGCGGCAGTTTTCGCTCTCTATCCCTTGCAACAGGGTACAGCAGCGACGGCCGATCACCTGTCGCACGTCCGCGCCTTCGAACGCGGCGCCCGCCTCGTTGACGCGCACGAGCACGCCGTCGCTGTCGAATATGAATATCCCGTCGGTGAGCGCGTCGAAGGTGGCCTCCCACTGGTACTTGCCCTGTGATATCTGCTCGAACAGCTCGGCCCGCTGTAGCGCCGTGAATATCTGATTTGCCGCCGCCCTTATCACCTCGGCCTCTTCCGACGTCCAGCGGCGCGGCCCGCTCTTCATAGTCGCCGCTATCCCCAGCCGCGGCTTGCCCCCGTACTTCAAGCGCACCGCCATGAAGGCCCGCGTGCCGGCCGGCCGAAATAATTGATCGAGGTGATCGGCAAATCGCGGATCGCCTTCGACATCATCGCAAACCACTACGTCATCCTGTTGATCGGGCGCGAACGGTAAGAAATCGTCGGTCTCATATACGCGTCCCGGTCTCGACACCACGCCGTTACGATAAGCGAAATCGACCACCCAGCACTCGGCTGCCTCGTCGTGCCTGGCGATGAGCAGCGAGTCGGCCGAAAGGTGCTCGCCCAGCTCGCGGGCCACGATGTCGAATATTTCGTCGAGTTGATTTGACTGGTTTATGCCGTGAATGATGTGGCTGATGAGCGCCTCGCGCTCGGCTGCCTGGCGCGCCTCCTGGAACAGATGGCTGTGGCTCACCGCTACCTCGATCTGCGCGGTGACCATCTCGACCAGCGCGATCTCGCTCGCGGTCCACTTGCGAGCATGGGTGGTCTGCGCGATTGCGAGCGCGCCCCAGTACTCGCCGTTGAGCTGTATCGGGCAGACTATCTGCGAAAGGTTGGAGGGCTCCTGTTGCCACTGCTGTACCGTCGCCGCGATGTCGGGGTAGGAGAGGGCGAAGGCGCGAACGTCGTCGATGACCAGCGTGCGCCTCGACTCCATCAAGTACGAGGAGACGTATGAGCCGAGCGGGGCCGGTATGTTTCGTATCGATAGCGAGGGGTGAGACAGGTACTCGGCCACTATCTCGTTTTCCTGTCCGACCAGCTTGCGAAAGTATGTGCGGTCGGCGCCAAGCGCGCGCCCCAGCTCTTCGGCGGCGACCTGTAGGGCCTCTTTTAAATCGAGCGAGCGGCGTATGCTCGCGACGATCTGATTGACGAGCCCCGCCCGCATGGCCGATTCGCGCACCTCGCGGTACAGCTCGGTCTGACGTATTGCGACCGCTGCCTGCTCGGCGACCGAGCGCACGATCTCTATCTCCCAACGCGTCCAGGTGTGGCGCTCTTCGCAGTGGTGCAGGCTTATCAAGCCTATCGGGCGGCCGTCCAGGCGTATGGCCGCGCTGAGCATGGATTTGACCCCGGCTTTTTCAAAGCGGTCCTGGAAAGGTGTTATCGCGGAATCCGACGCCGGGTCGTTGAATACGAGCGGGCCTTCGGAGCCGAGGACCGACTGCAAGAAGTGATTTTCCGGGACCGGGATTGACTGGCCCGCCGCCGGGCGATTGGCGCAGCATCTGGCGACGTACTCGTGCGTTATAGGAATAGCTTCGGGCAGCGGGCTCGGCAGCAGCGCCAGCCGGCAGCGGCAGGCCGCAAGCGCTTCGCCCAGCTCTCCGACTATTGTTTCGAGCACGGTGTTGGAATCGAGCGAAGAGTGTATGGCCGATCCGATCTTGCTGATGAGCGCGTCGCGGCGCGCGGAGTCTTCGGCCTCGCGATTCAGCTCTGCTTGATAGAGCGCGACGGCCGTCTGCTCGGCGACGAGTCTTACAAGCTTTATCTCGTCCTCGGTAAACTCGCGCGCCCGGTCGAACTGTTCGAGCGTCAGTATCGCCGCCATCTGCCCGTTGTAGGCTATGGGCGCGAGCGCCATCGCGCGCACGCCGAGCCGCACGCCGATGGCGCGCACGACCGTATGGCTTTCGCTCGTATCGGGTATGGAGATCGTCTGGCCTTCGATCAACTGCCCCAGCACCGGGGAGCCGGCTATGTCGAGCGCCGAGCCTAGCAGCGAAGGGACCAGCACGCTCGATTTGAACTCGGCCGCGGCCCTCTGCCCATACGCCGCGCCCGCCCCGTTGCCCGCCGCGGCACCGGTATATCACCGCGCGCGTGACGCCGAGGGCATTGCCCAGGCTTTCGACCGCGACCTTCAAGACGCTGTCTATGCCGACGGCGCTGCGTATGGCCGCAAGCATCCGGTTAGTCACCACCTCGCGCTCGGCCGCGGCTTTCGCCCGCACCTCCGAAAGCATATGGCCGGCCGTCAGACCGAGCCCCGACGCGATGGCCTTTATCAGGTGATGCTCGTGATCGAGCCAGCGACGGCTCCTTCCCCGGTAAAGTAGGATAGCCCCGACGGCGCGTGATTCTATATTGATCGGCGCTATCATAATCGTCTTTATGCCGATATTGACGGCCAGCTCGTCTTCGCCCGGGTCGATCAATGAGGCGAGCCTGTCGTCCGAGCGCGGGTTGACTATCTCAATAAGCGAATCGCTCCCGCCCAGTCTTCGCACAAGCTCCGAGTCGAGCAGGGCCAGGCGCGCGCGGGCGGCTGCTTCGAGGTCGGCGGCCGAGTAAGAACCCGCGCCGCCAATCGATTCGGTTTCGAGTATGATCGCCGCGTGCGTGAGGCCGAGCGCGCGCCCGAGCTCTGAGGCCGCGCTGCTAAAGGCCCGGCCGGGGTCGGCGGCAGAGCGTATGAGTGCGCTGACGCGGTCGACGAGCGCCCAGTGCTCCAGACGCCCGCGATGCTTCGAGAATAGTTTTTCGGTCAGTGAAGTGAGGCCCATTTGTTATTTCGAATCTCAAATTTCATGCGCGATGTTTCAGACGTTGAGGCGCGTTGCCGCTCACCCGTTCGCCTCTTTTATAAATCGCTCGCCGATAAGAGCGAGGGCAGAGTAGCTGACCTCTCGACTTAAATCTTCCGGACTGGGCGGCGGCGCGGCGGCTATGTCTCGGATCTCGCGCCATTCGTCGAGCCGCAATGACAGGAACGCACGCACGATCCGCGGATCGAAGTGCTCGCCCGCGCACTTTGACAATTCCTCGGCCGCGACCTCGAATGACTGGCCCGCGCGGTACGGCCTGTCCGACGTTATCGCGTCAACCGCGTCGGCCACGGCGAATATGCGCGCGCCGAGGCATATCTGCTCGCCCCGCAGCTTGTTCGGATAGCCGCTCCCATCGAACCGCTCGTGGTGCTGGGCGACTATCTGGCTTGCGCCTCGCAAGAACTCGATGCCTCTGAGTATCTGAGCGCCATACTCGACGTGGCGCCGCATGTGTTGCCACTCTTCCTGGGTGAGCGCCCCGCGCTTGAGCAGTATGCGGTCGGGTATCCCGATCTTGCCGATGTCGTGAAGCAGCGCGCCCTGTTCGAGCGTGACAAGCTCGTGGCCCGCAAGCCCCAGAAGCCGCCCGAGCTTCATGCAATAAGTCACGACGCGCTCGGAATGGCCGCCCGTCTCTATGTCGCGCGCTTCGAGCGTCGCCGCGAGCGCGCGCAGCGTCGCGCGGTAATTAACGTATAGTTTTTCGAGCGTGGCGTTGAGGCTCGAATTCGCGTGGCTCAGCTCCTGGGTGCGAAGGCTGACGAGTTCCTGGAGGTGCTGCTCGTAAAGCCGGTTTGCTCTCACAAGCCCCTGGTGGCGCAGCGCGCGCTCGACCGATGTCTCGACATCCGAGAGGTTGAAAGGCTTGGTCACGTAATCAAACGCGCCGCGCCGCATCGCCTCGATGGCGCTCTGAATATTCAGATTTCCCGATATCATAATGACCACACTGTCTTGATGCGATGTGGTTATCTCTTCGAGAAGCTCAAGACCGCTCATCCCGGGCATCATTATGTCGCTCATCACCAGCTCGAAGCTCTCGCGCTTCAACAGGTCGAGCGCTTCGCCGGCGTTCCGGGCGGTCTGGCAATCATACTGGTCCGACAGAAGCGAGTAGAGCACCGACACGATGCCCGGTTCGTCGTCGACTATCAGCAGTCGCGGCGTCCTACTTGAATTGAAATCCAAATGTGCCCCCAAGTTTCGACCTTTTAATAAACCCGGACGGATTCTACCTGCCTCGTCACTTCGGACAGCTTCCGCCCTCCGGTCTTCAGGGGCCAGAGATTTAGCGAGAGCAGCTTTAAAGTAAGAGGATTCTTCTGGGGGTCGCGGCGATGTTAGTATAACGGCGGGTCGTTGGCAATACTTTTCTCCTCGGAAACTCCTTACGTGTCGCTTGTTTAGGCGGTTCGGGCTGCGCGCGACGGCTACTGACTTTCGGTAAAATCTACTTTCATGTAGCGCCCGCCCGTCCCCATTATGAAGAGAAATTCGCGGCCGGCGAGTCTGACCGGCGTGACGCCTTCGGGCTTGAGTACCGTGTCCAGGTCGAGCACTTTGCGCAACGCCGTCTCTCCGTTCGCGGTGTTCGCCGATGGCTTCCACTCCCAGAGCACGAAGCTGCCCGGCCCGCTGCCGACCGACGGCCCGGAGATTATATAGAAGGTGTTCTCGTCAAACCCGCGCTGTATGTCGCGTATGCCCGCGCCGTCGAGGGTGAGGGGTATGGGCTGGCCCGCCAGTTGAAGCGTATCGCGCGCGAGCCGCCGCGGGTCGAATTTTACAGGCACCACGAGCGCGTTGCCCGACCTGAGCGGCGAGCGCAGCCCCAGGAGCAATTGCCGGTTGGTGTCGTCCCAGGCTATGCCTTCTATGTTGATGCCGCCCGCGTTGCCCGGCAGATCGGCCGCCGCTTTTAGCTCCGGCACGTTGTCGATCAAGAATCCGCGCAAGTCCGTAACTGTTTCGACCTCGCCCTGCACGGCCTGGCCCGCGGGGTTGAGCGCGAATCGCACGAGCGCGTTCGACGACCCGCCATCCGCTTGCGATTGAGACCCTGCGATGTAGAAGAGCGAGCCGTCGAAGGTCATCCCTTCGGGGTCGGCTATCTGCATTGGAACGTCGAGCGCCTGGACTACGGTGTCGGGCACCTGGCCGCTGTCGTTTATCGGCATCCAGAATATCTGAGACGGGTGGCCGCCCAGCACGAAAAATACTTTATCGCTGTTGGGAAGATGATAGACGCCAGACGCTTCGACATCGCCCTGCGGCCCGACCAATCGTTTTGGCGGACCCTCCTTGGCGACCTTTATCGCGGACCTCGGCCGGCCGCTGTTGTCGACCGGCGCGGCCGGCTGCGGCGACATGTTTTTCTGGACGACCCAGAGCGCGAGCACGACGGAGAGCAACACCGCTATGACCTGCGCCACTACGCGGCTCACCGCGCCTACGTATGCGGCCTTTAACCGGTCGTCCTCTTTCTTCTTGGTCTTCTTCTTCTTCTCGGCCTTGTCCTCCGCCTCTTCGGCCGCCGCGAGCGGCACCGGTATGGCGGCCGGCGCTATGTTCGCCGCGGGCTGACCGGGCGTGGCCGGCGTCTCAAGAGTCGCCGGGCGCGGCTCGCCCTTTTTCTTCGGCTTCTTCTCCGCGTTGGCGATGCCCGCCCGGACCCTGATCTCTTCGAGGTTTTCGACCGAAAGCGACGCGGTGATATTTTCGCGCGTCTCGGCCGGGTTTCTGAACGTGAGGACTGTCTGGCCGAGCTGTATTGAGTCGCCGTGCTTGAGCGTAGTCGCCTGTGTGCCAAGCCGTTCGCCGTTGACGAATGTGCCGTTGCGGCTGCCGAGATCGACTATGCTGTAGCCGCCGTCGCGCGTCAGCAAGATGGCGTGGGTGTTGCTCACGGTCTGATCGGTGAGGACTATGTCGTTATGCGTGGCCTTGCCGATCTCGACGTCGTTTTTGCGTATTGAGTATTCGAGCGTCTCCCCGGAAGGGAGCACGCCTATGAGTTTCGGGCCGTAATGGCGCGCCACCTGCTCGTTGATCTCGGCGGGGGTGGCGAGTTTTATCTCTACGTCGGCCTGCATCTCCTGGCTGATCTCTTTGACGGTCGCCGTGTCGGTAGGGTCGGCCACGGCGAGCACGAGCCGCTCGCGCGAGCCCGGCTTTGCGGCCGGCTCAAGCGACACGGGGAAGACCACCCGCTCGCGCGCGCGAGTCGCCGGGAAGGTCGAGGCCAGCGAATCGGCCACTTCGACCTTTGCAAGCTCTATGGTCTGGATGCCGAATGCGCGGCTCATGAAATTGCGGAGCTTCTCTTCGGTGATAAGTTGCTCGTTTATCAAAGCCCGGTAGAGGCCGCCCCCCTTCGCGCCGAGCAGGCGCTCGTGGTCTTTGGGAGAGATCAGGTTCGCCTTAAGCGCGGCGTCGGCGAGCATCTGCTCGGTGACTGTTACGGGCTCTCTTAGTCCGACGGCCGGGCCCACGTCGGCTGTGACTATCGCGCCGGTGTCGCTGTGCTGGCTCAGCCGGAAGGTGAGTTTGGTAAGCCCCACCCCCACGACGTCGCCGTGCTGGAGACTGCGCGGCGTGGTTAATCGCTCGCCGTTGACGTAGGTGCCGTTGCGGCTGCCGAGATCGCTGATGGAGAACGAGCCGTTTTCGCTCTTGATCACCGCGTGGGTGGTCGAGACGGCCGGGTCGGATATGACGATATCGTTGCGCGGCCCCTTGCCTATCTGCGTCTCGGCCTGCGAAAGCTCCCGGTCGAATATGTCGCCCGTCGGCAGCAGTATTCTGAGCGCCCCCTTCAAATCGACCGGAACCTGCATGAGGACCGTCTCGGCGGTCGGCTCCGGCTGCTCTGTCGGGGCCGTGTCAGGCGGGCTCGATTCGGGCGGCGTTGCCTCCGCCTCCTGCTTGGCCTCTTCCGCCTCTTTGGCCGCCTCGGGCCCGTTCGGGCCTGACGCGGGGCGCGGCTCTTTAATCTGGATGTTTAAAGATTCGTAGTAGGCGCGCAAGTCGTGGCCGCAGCGATAACAGAATCGCTGGCCTTCGCGCGCAATGGATGATTTACACTCTGGACACGTTAGCGTCATATGGGTTTATGCTGGCCGTTCAACATCAAACTTGGCTTTACGATCCCTGATAAATGGAGCGATGCAACTGTCAACCGGAGCCGCCTTTTCAACTGCCGTTTTATAGCACCAGTCGCCGTGGCCAAACATAGAGGTTCGGCACTATGAGGCGCAGTATAGCGACTCATCACGGTAAAAAGCAAGAAACGGCTGAATGCTTTAGGTTTGACACGCCCTGGAGGCGGGACTACAATCAGTTCACCGGAAGAAAGCTTTTACCAAGGAGTGCGTCAATGAATCTTGGACCAACAGAATTAGTCATAATCCTGCTCATAGTGCTCTTACTGTTCGGCGCCCGGCGCATACCAGACCTTGCCAAGGGGCTCGGCGAGGGCATACGCAATTTTAAATCGGGCATGAAGAACGACGAGCGGGCTGAGCTTGAAGAGAAGGATCGGGTCAGGGACGACCGCCGCTATCGTGACGAGGCGGACCGAAGAGAAGAGTCGCGCGGTTCGGTTTAAGGCCAGGATAGTAAACTCTCCCCTCAGTTGTCCTCTAATCTGAAATGCAACAAATCCTCTTTAATTGGGTCTAAGGGGAATATCTGCCCGCGCCTCAATCGTCGCCCTCGGCGGGTTATTCGAACTCTTCGGTGAGCGGCCTCCGGCCGGCAAACCCCGAATCGGTCTCGTGCCACCAGCCGATCTCGTCCTCGTCAGGCTTCCAGCAGAGATAGACGATTCTCCCCTCGTACTCGTACGGGAAGTTGACCAGCCCGGTGCGAAAATCCTTTATGTGAACCCCGAGCAATTCTATCTCCTGGACCGCCTCGCTGAAGGCTACCATGTGCGCCAGGTATGTGGGCCCGAGACGGCTCCCGCCGCCGTAATGCGACTTTTCGCGGGCGCGATCAATCTCGATCCGCATGTCGAGCAGCGCCTCGCGCTCGACCGCGACGCGCGAGAGCAGGCGGCGAAGGCGCGGGATGAGGCCGCGCGCTTCGCTGAGGGTGAATACTTTTTCCGGGTCCACTTCGTCTATCATTCTGACTTTATGCTGCAACATCCGCTCTCGCGGGTCAAGCGTTCGATTCTCTACCTCGGCTGAGCCCCGAGCACGCACTCGGCCGAGATGACGACAAATTTCCTGTCCGTGGCGACCGCGCAGCTATCCATCAACCGGGCGAGCGCCGGCTCCTGGCCCTGGCCCATACGCGACCTCGCCGCTTCCGCGGCCGGCTGGAACTGTCTTATCCATTTATCGTCGAGGTAGTCCGGGTCGAACGCCTGGCGGTCAACTACCAGATAATCGACGCCGTATTTCCTGATAAAGTTTTGAAGCTCGCCCAGCTCGACCGCGTACTGCGCGTTTATAAGATCGACGGCCCGCTCCTGCATGCGCGAGTAAAAACCCTTGTGAATGGGTATGGCGTATTCCCGACCGACAAGTATCGGTCGCCCTGTAAAGACCGGCAAGTTGTCTGCTTCCTGCGCGAGCGATGCTATGAGCGTATCCTTCGGCTGGCTTTGGAAGAATTCATAAAGCCCGGTGTACTTGCCGGGTATGTAGCGCGTGTCGAGCATCGCGGGCGAGAATACGGGATAGACGGCAAGCGCCATTATCGCCGCGCCGGCCGTGACCGTCGCGATCAAGCGCAGGCGCGGCGATAATGCCCCGTTGAACCATCTGAAAGCCGCGTCTAACAGAGTGATAAGCGAGATGCCCGCGGCTATGGCGAGCACTACCCGAAGCGGGTTTACCGTGTATCGGCTAGGCATGTAAAGCCTGAATAAAAAGAGGTGCGCCGCGAAAAAAAGCGTTATCGACACGACTAGTATCTTGGGCAGCAGCGCAATGCCCCGCGTTAAGTGTTTTAAGAGCGGGAAGTGCTTCGGAAAGATGGCGAGAACCGGCAGCAGAAAGCCGAAGGATATGGTGATCGGCAGGAAGGTCCAGGTTGCCATGCCGCTGCTTTTGCCTGAAACCCAGTATCGCAGCAAGCCCTCGCGATAAAAAGCCATCCGGCCACCCTGCTGAAACTCGGGCATCGCTTGCGCTTCGGCCGCCGTGTAGGTCGGCCCGAAAGCGGAAGTCTGGCTGGCGTAAGGCAGCAAGACCGCGAGCGCCACTATGAGCCCGGCCGCGCAAAGCAGGTAATCGTCTCTCTCCTTGGATAGCCTCGGCCGCCCGCCTTCAATCTTTAGCGGTTCGAGCATCAATACGTCGAGCGCCACTAGCATAATGTTCGGATAGAACAGCCCCATCAGCGCGAGCGGCGCGAGGCACAACCACCTGTTGCGTCCTAGCAGGTAGTAAAGGAATGCGAGAAAGAGCGGATACAAAAATGCCCTTGGCGTCGCCGACACCAGCCCGTTGCGCATCCATATGCCTTCGTTCATTATCAGCGTCGCCACGAAGGCGGCCGACCCCACGCGGAATATGCGCATCGAGAGGCCGAAGCAAAAGTATGTGGTTAAGACCGAGAGCGGGATCGGGAGCAGCTTGCCCAGCAACAGGGGATTGATTCCCGCCGTGGCCGCGACCTTGTACATGGCGGTGTAACCCGCGGGCGCTATGGATTGAAAATAATCCGCTATCAAATCGCCGGAGAATAGCTCCGGGTCAAAATACCGCAGCGTCCAGAAGACGTGCTGGCGCGCGTCATCCTGAACCACGTAATCGCTTCTGAAGGCTTCCCACAACGCGCTCGCGGCGAAATAAAGCGACAAGGCCAGGCTCGACCAGAACCAGAATCTTTCTCGAAGACCGGGCCGCTCCCCTTCAGGCGCGACGAGGAAGTCTTGCAACCGCGCGACGAATGAACCGGGCGGCTGGCGGTTGACCGCCGCGCCTGTCTGCCCCGATTGTTTAGTCGCAACTACACGCTTCATTGTGCGCCGGGTGCTTTCGGCTGTCTTGTGTGCGAGTGGCCTATCGGATAAAAGCCCGGCAATTCCACCGGCAGCCTGCCCTTGAATTCTATCTCGCCCAGCACCGCCTTGAGCGCCGCCTCCTCGGCCGCCGGGTAGTATTCGTAAGCAAGCACGTAGGAGGGAATATCGGGCACAAACGATATTAAGTAGGGGCTGCCGTAGAGCACGAACGCCATCGGCTTATCGACGGCCGAAAGGTGTTTGAGCAGGTTTATCTCGGCTTCGCTCATATCTATCGAGCCCTTGTAGGATGATACCCGTATGAAGCCGTTGACGACTATCACGTCGGCAAGCGCGGCGAGCTTCTTTATAAGGTCGATCTCGGCCCAGCTCGTGCGGTCGGTCACATAGACGTTCGTCACGTTCTGGTGGCGCTTTCTGAGCGCCTCAAGAAAAGCGCGGCCCGGCACTCCGTCGCGCCATCCTTCGCTGTTGTCGACGATGGTCAAGAACAGCACCTTCTTTTCGGGCGTGAGCTTTAAGGGCAGAGCGTTCTTGTTATCGCGGACGAGCGTCACGGCCGATTCGATTATCTCGCGGGCCGTCGCCTGGTTCTCTTTGCTCCCCAGAACGCGGTCGAGTTGCTTTATGTCGGCGAAGCGGTTCTGGTGAAGGCCGAGCGTTGCCTTTGCCGAAAGAATGCGGCGCACCGATTCGTCTATGCGCGACTCTTTGATCTCGCCCGTCTGGACCGCGCGCTTGACGGCCGTGAATGCCTGCTCGACGCTCGGAGGGTAGAGGATTATATCCGCGCCCGCTTTCACCGCGCGCACCGCGGCCTCGCCGTCGGGGTAGTGTGCGGCCACGCCCCGCATGTTCATCGCGTCGGTAAAGATGACGCCCTTGAAACCCATCTCTTGCCTGAGCACGCCCGTCAGCACTCGCTCGGAAAGCGTCGCGGGCAGATTACTACCTTCGATGCGCGGCAGCGCTATGTGCGCGCTCATCACCCCGCCCACGCCTTCCTGGACCGCCGCGCGGAACGGCGGAAGCTCTATCTGGTCCAATCGGGCGCGGTCGACATCTATCACCGGCAGTTCGATGTGCGAATCGGCCGAGGTGTCGCCGTGGCCGGGGAAGTGTTTCGCCGTGGCCATCACGCCCGAAGATTGCGAGCCGCGTATGTATGCCCGGGCCATGTCGGAGACGTGCTTCGGGTCGCCGCCGAAAGAGCGTATGTTGATTATAGGATTGCGCGCGTTGTTGTTGACGTCAACTACCGGATAGAAGTTTACGTGCACGCCCATGGCGCGGGCTTCGCGGGCGGCTACCTGCCCGGCCTTGTAGGCCATCTCCGGGTTATAAGTCGCGCCCATCGCCATCGCCCGCGGCAACCGCGTCGCGCCCATATAGCGCAGCCCCACGCCGCCTTCGAAATCGGCGGTTATCCACAGCGGCACCTTTGCGATCTCCTGCAAATGATTTATGAGCAGCGCGACTCCCGCCGGCTCGTGCAGAAAGTTTACTTCGCCGAGCATGTGATAGCCGCCCACATGAAACTCGGTGATGTCGCGGCGGATCTGCTGAAAGGCGTCCGAGTCCTGGCTCAAGAACATTCCTACGACGGCCGGTATTATCAACTGCCCGATCTTTTGATCGAGGCCGAGCGAGCCGAGCGTCTTTTCGACCCATGCGTCGGCCGAAGAGCCGGGCCCGGTTTTATCCTTATCTTTTTTGACCAGCGGCGCGGCCGAAACGGCCGACACGCTCAAAGCAAGCAGCACGACCAGTATTTTTCTTAATGAATGCACAGGTATTCCTTTGCCGAGTTTTTATCCGTCAGGCGAGCTAGTAATTTACTTACCGCCAGGCTTCGGGGTCAACCGCGCTCTGCGGCGAAGGTGTGGCGGCTTCGGCCGCCGGCGATCCCCAGCCTATTTTCTCAAGGTTCCAGAAGATGATCGACCCGGCGATCATGCCCGCGGCGATAAAGAGCGCGCCGCGAAGGTAACGCCCCATGACGAGCTCCCCGATGCCGAAAAGGAACGCATAGATCAGCGCGCAACCGAGCAGCCAGTTTATAAAATTCGGCGCGAGCGATTTGCCCTCGGGCAGCTTCGCGTCGCGTGCCACCCTGCGCCAGCCCGGACCATCCGGCCTGACCTTCGCGTAAAAATCGATAAGCTTTGCCCGCGGCTCGGGGGCGGTGGCAAGCGTCACCGCAATCCATACGACGGTTGTTATCGCGACGGTCAGCAGCAGCGAATAGGCGAAGAAAAGATTCCCTGACGTGGGCGCACCGGGGTCGAGAGCGAATAGCCGCGGGCCGAGAAAGTGAAGCGTGAGCGATGTGACGAGCGCGGCTACCATAGATGAAATCTCTGACCACGCGTTTATCCGCCACCAGTACCACCTGAGTATCAGCACGAGCCCGGTGCCCGCGCCTATGTTCAGAAGCAGTTCCCAGGTGTTGCCGATAGATTCGAGCTGCAATGATATGATCCCGCTCACAAGCACGAGGAGAACGGTCGCGATGCGCGAAGCCAGCACGTAATGCTGCTCGCTTGCATCCTTCTTGACAAAGCGCCTGTAGAAATCGTTGATGAGGTAAGAGGTGCCCCAGTTGAGCTGCGTGGAGATGGTCGACATGTATGCCGCGGCGAAGGCCGCTATCAATAATCCGAGCATCCCCGCGGGCAGCACGTCGAGCATGATGCGTATGTAGCCCGACTCCCTGTCTTTGAGTTCGGGGTATAGCACAACCGTGGCGAGCGCGGTGATGATCCACGGCCAGGGGCGAAGCGCGTAGTGCGCGATGTTGAACCAGAAGGTCGCAAGCAGCCCGTGCTTTTCGTTCTTCGCCGAAAAGATCCGCTGGGCGATATAGCCGCCGCCGCCGGGTTCCGCGCCCGGATACCACGAGGCCCACCACTGCACGCCCAGATAGACGGCGAAGGTGGCCGCCGGCAGCCACGGGCTGTCGAAACCGGGCCATAGCCCCAGGGCCTTCTCCGAGCTTCCGAAGTGTTCGCTTGCGCGCGCGATGAGCGCATCCATGCCGCCGACGCGGTCGACGCTATAAAAGGCGAGCACAATGCATCCGAACATCGCGATGACGAATTGAACGGCGTCGGTGACGACGACGCCCCAGAAGCCGGAGATGACTACGTAGAACGGCGGTGATGCCGAGGCAGAGGAAGGTCGCCTGCCACGCGTCTATGTCGAGCGAAAGGTTCAACACCTTTCGCATGGCGAGCGTCACCCATCCCATGATGATGCAATTGATCAACAGCCCGAGATAGAGGCCGCGAAAGCCGCGCAGGAAGGCGGCGGGCTTACCCGAGTAGCGCAGCTCGGCAAACTCTACGTCCGTCATCACCCCGGAGCGCCGCCACAGCCGCGCGAAAAAGAAGACGGTCAATATGCCGCTCGCGACGAAATTCCACCAGAGCCAGTTGCCGGCTACGCCGTTTTGCGCGACGAGACCGGTGACGACCAGCGGAGTGTCCGCGGCGAAGGTAGTCGCGACCATAGAGGTGCCCGCCAACCACCAGGGCATCGAGCGGTCCGAGAGGAAGAATTCCTCGGTGGAGCGCCCGGCCCGCCGCACGTAATAGACGCCTATGGCCAGGGAGAGCGCGAAGTAAGCCGCAATTATGGCCCAATCGATAGCCGTAAGTTTCATTAATCCCCTCGGGTGGAATAGTCGTAACCTGCCGGGGCACTTTACCATAGGACGGCCACACTCGAAAGATTGATAAATACTAATTGATTCTTTAATTTGGAATGTGATATATAGTCTCACCGTGACGCTTCATAACAATATAGCCGTTACAAGGCGGCTAATTTGAAGGAGGAGAGAATGAGAAAACTTTTAGCAATTGTTGGCATGGCTATGCTCGTATTCACTATTGCCTGCGGTGACAGCACCAACGGAAACGGGAATGGCAACGCTAACAGACCGATGAATGCTAACCGTCCGATGAACACCAACACCGCCACGACGTCGGATAACAGCAACACTGGTATGATGAATACCAACAGCGCCGTCGTATCGGGTGGCAACTCCAACGCGGCGGGTGGCAATGCCAACCGCGGCAATGCCAACAGGTAATCTGACATAATTCAGCAGATGAGTTATGCAAGGGACTGGCGGGGCAGCCGCCACTCTTGCAGATCAGTAGCCTGAAAAATTCTTACCGGTCACGCTTCGGAATCTCCGAAGCGGACCGGAAGTTTTTTTTTGAGTCAGGCCGCGCATACTTTCCCGCGCTCCTGGCCTATGAGATCAGGAACAGGAAAGATGAGAAAAACCCTCGCAGCACTATCCGCCGTACTGATATTTAATCTGGCCTGTGTAAGCGGCCCTTCGACAAATGAATCATCCTCGTCCGGCAACCGGGGCCCCGCCGCCAACGCTAACGCCGGGACCGCGGCCGCGCCGACAAGCGACAAGACGCTTGCCGCAAAGACGAAGCTCGAGCTTCTGGCCGATGAGCGCACGAGCGGATTTGAGATAGAGGTCGCGGCGGAGGGCGGGGCCGTTACGCTCACGGGCCGCGTCGATTCCGACGCCGCAAAGACCGCGGCCGGCGAAGTGGCCGCATCTGTAGAGGGAGTTCAGGGAGTCAATAACCAGCTACAGGTCGCGGGTGATGCCGCGCACAATCAAGCCACGGCTAGCGATGAACAGTTGTTCGACAGCCTCGACAAACTCATGAATAGCGATGAGCGTTTGGGCTCGATGACGCTTGCGCCGAATATCGAAAATGGAGTAGTCATCATCAACGGCTCGGCCGAAAATTATGAAGACCTGCTTTATGCCGCCCAGGCCATTAAGAAGATCGCCGGAGTCAAGGCGGTCAACGCAAAGCCGGTCGAAGTCCAGGAATAAGAATACGGGCTATGCGCCGCGCTGGCTCCGACGGGAAAGATTCTTGGCCGACAGCTTCCTTTGTGATTGTGACCGGGAAGCATCGACGATTACGCGCGGCGGATCTGTTTTTCGCCTTCGCCAGGTTCGTGCTGCACTGAGTCTGGTTTTTGGCTATGGCCTGCTTGACGCTGCGGTATCCATGGTTGCGCGGGTTTGCTTCGAAGTGAGCCGGGTCGGCCAGACCGTACTTCCACCTGAATCCATTCTTCTCCATTATGCTGACGATCTTTCGCCCTCGCGGCGTGAGTCTCTTTCTGCCGCGAGGTCCGGCGGCTACGCCCGATATGTCAACGGCAAACCCTGCTTCGTGAAGCGACCTTCCCGCCGGCATAGCATAGTAAAGCCCCGGGTGCTGGCGACGACATTTGCGACTGCGCGAGCACTGGTGCAGACGGTTCTGGTGCTCGCTCGAACGCCAGGCGCTTGTGACCATCGGCTTTAACCCCGCGCGCTTGAGCTGGCGCAGCGCGGCGTTATACCTCGGAGCAACCTTCGGGTCAACGTACCCCTTCGGCTGACAGGGCGCATGGCTCGACGCGCCGGTCCTGGCCTTCTTTGATCTTCCAGCAGAGGCGCACGCGGCGCAGCCGGAGTTCTTCGCTTTTTTCGCGGCGCCGTCGGCCGAGGCAGGATTATGAAAAGCAAGAATGGCAATCGATAGGGTGATCAGGCTCCGGCCCAACCACACATAGGCAGTCTTTCGCATTGTCTCTTCCTGTTCCCGCGGGGCTTTTATAGGAGCTTGAGGGGGCTCGCGCTCGGGTATGAAATCAAGCTGGTAACCGGGGCAATCCAGAGAAAGTATAAACCATCAGTCAATAGGGCATTGCCAGACGGATCAGTCCCCCCCGGATCAGGGGGCTTTCATAACGGTCGAGGCAAAACACCTGCTACACCCGGCATAACCTTTCGACCTCGCCTCGGCAAGCGACATCCCGGTGCTCTTTTTGCCGAGCAGGTCGCATCCCGATTTGTGATACATGCGGTCGGCGGTCGAGACGGCTACGGTGGGCTCGGACGAAACGGTCCCGCCGCTGAGCGTAGGCGCGCCGCTGAGCGTGGGCAGGTTCGGCCCTATGTCGGAGGGCGAAAGCGGGAGGCGCTTTGTTGCTCCCGAAGTATTCGTATTGGTTCCCGCCAGCGGCTGCGCGCTTGAGGACGCGGCGATGTCGCCGCCAGATGCCCAGACGCCGCGCGCGCCGATCAATGCTTCGCGCTCAAGCGAGCGAAACTCGTTGCTCATCTGGAACTGGTCGAGGGTCCGCACGAACGCAAGCCCCCGCCGTATGAGCTCGCTGTTGAAGAGCGTCCCGTCGCGCAGATATACGTAAGCCGGCGTGTAGCCCGCTTCATCCTTTACGGGCTGGCCCGCGTTCTGCGCTTCGAATTCGAGGCGGACCTGCTGGCCGAGCAGGCTCTCCTGCGTAAAGTTGAGCGCGCTTTGACCGTGTGCCTCATAAACGGCGCGCGGCTCCTTGCCGTCCGGGGTTTCGATGCCGATCATTCGAACAGGGCCTACGCCTTCGACCTCGATAGCATCTGCCCGCACGATTCGCGTCACCTGTCGCAGTTGCGGCGTTCGGGCGTCCGGGGCCGCCTCGGACGGCTCGGACCGGGTCGCGGCGGTCGACCGGGCCATCAGCCCTTCGCGGCGAGCGACGTAGCTCGAAGCCATATAGCCGAACGCGAAGCCCGCAACCATCGCAATCGCGACGTATAGGCCCACCCGGCGGCGATCAACTCCGATATTCCACCTCGAAGACGGCTCGTCGTCTTCGGTCTGATTCTTGAATGCCAACATCGAAAAACTCCTGGTCGGGTCCGCGCGCGTCGCCGGCCATTCCATGCTCTAAGCGACCGGCAAACATCATATTGAAATAGTGACGCGAAGAATTCTCTCACTTGAGAAAACTCGCGTCAACGATATTGGGTGCCGTCGAATCGAGGGCCTTTCGGGTCGCCGGGCCTCGACAGAGGCGTTGAAGGCCACTTCAGACGAAATCTCGCAATTTCCCTAATAAAATTGAGGTTTTTCGCGGTTTTTTGGTTGAAACTTTGTGATTGGTGTAGTAATCTTCGCGTCGCGGAAAACCCCCTGTTTTGCTGGCTCGTAAGGGGCGGGCAGAGCAGGGGTATCTTTATTGGCAGCCCGCTTTGCTTGATCGATGGTTGATCGTGGGGCTGCTCGGGAATTTTTTATAGGCCTGTGACTCATCACAGAGATTATTTGAGAAAGAGAGAAATAGGATTCTATGGTAACAGCAAAAGTAGGAAAGAAGATGACCAAGACTCAGCTTTCGCAAGAGCTGGCCGAAGCTACGGGGACGAATCGTAAGACGGCTGCTCAGTTCATCGAATCGCTGAGCGACATCGCTTACCGCGAAGCGAAGAAGAACGGCGAGTTCACGATTCCCGGAATCGGGAAGCTTGTCAAGAAACAGACCAAGGCGCGAACGGGGCGCAACCCGGCCACCGGCGAAGCCATCAAGATACCGGCCAAGACGGTCGTGCGCTTTCGCGTAGCAAAGGCCGCTAAGGATTCGGTGATCGGCCCTAAAAAATAGTCTCTCGCCCGCGCGCTCGTTGCGCGACGACAGACAAACGCAAAGCGATCAATCCGGTGGTCTGCGCGGCCCCAGTAAGGTCATCCTTATCCGAACAATATCACCGGCCACCGCGACGCTTTTACAGGTTGGAGCTGGCGCCCAGAATAGCTCGACAGAGTACTGCCAGGTCGTAAGCGATCATCCGCTGGCAGATTACTGCCCGAAAGCATTCTGGCCGCCAGCTCAGCGTTTCTCCCGAGATTAACCGCCGGGCTTCTCCCATTCTCTTTTATCCAAACCCGTATGCTTGAGGCCGCTCGCGCCTCGGTGATTAAATCTCTTCATGTCATACAAGCTGCCGCGCTCGATACAGGTCGTTATATTCGCCGAGTCCGAAAGCGGGCGTGAGTTTCTGCTGTTGAGACGAGTGGCCGCTCACGGAGGGTTCTGGCAATCGGTGACGGGCTCGCTCGAAGAGGGCGAGACGCACGCGCAAGCGGCGGTGCGGGAGGTGCTCGAAGAGACGGGCATCCATTGCGGAGAGGGGGAGTTGATCGACCTCGCCCTCGTCAACAGGTTCGAGATCGCGCCGCAGTGGAGGTCGCGGTACGCGCCGGGCGTATCCCATAACGAGGAGGTCTGCTTCGCGCTCAAGGTCGATAAGTGCGATGTGCGCGTTAACCCGCTCGAGCACGAGGACTACGTGTGGGTCGGCTTCGACGCGGCCATGGGCATGCTTTACTGGGAGTCGAGCAAGCGGGCTTTTGCTCGACTTGCCCGAGTGCTAGAGTTTTAATCTGATCGCTCTTATTGGAGGTACATTGATGACCGAGTTTGATGAGATAAAGCTGACGCAGATGGCGAAGCGGGCGGGATGTGCGGCGAAGCACCCGCCGGGATACTTGCTGCCGCTGCTCGGCAAGCTCCCAGAGATCACCGACGCGAATGTCCTTGTCGGCAGCAGCACCGCTGACGACGCGGCCGTCTATAAGATGAGCGATGATTTAGCGCTCGTGCTTACCACGGATTTCTTTACGCCTATCGTTGACCACCCGTTACGACTTCGGCGCGGTTGCCGCCGCTAACGCCTTGAGCGATGTTTATGCGATGGGCGGAAGACCGCTTGCGGCCCTCAACATCGTCGGATTCCCCGAAGCGACGCTTGAGCCCGAAGTGCTCGGAGAGATACTGCGCGGGGCCGCATCGAAGGCCAAAGAGGCAGGCATCGATATTGTCGGCGGCCACACCATCAAGACCGACGAGCCTATATACGGGCTCGCGGTCGTCGGCACGGTCCACCCGGACCGCATACTGACCAACGCGGGGGCGAAGCCGGGCGACACGCTCATTCTGACCAAACCAATCGGCATCGGCATCATCACCACGGCTTCCAAACAGGGCAAAGACAGTCTCGGCGCGATTGCCGAAGCTATAAAGGTGATGGCTACGCTCAATCGGGCCGCGGCCGAGGTCGTCACCGAGATGGGGGCGCACGCGGCGACCGACGTGACCGGCTTCGGCCTGCTCGGGCACCTGCGAAACATGACGGCGGCAAGCGCGGTCACGGCGCGAGTCTTCCTTGATCGGGTTCCGGTGCTTCCCGCGGCCTGGGAGTATGTCCGCGCGGGGATCGCGCCGGGCGGCACTCATGCGAACAGGCGTTTTCTGGCCGACTGGGTAACTTACGAGGAAGGCGTCGATAAAGAAGAGCAGCTTGTTCTTGCCGACGCGCAAACCTCCGGCGGGTTGCTCATCGCGGTTGATCCAGGCGTCGCGGAAGCGACGCTCCGCTCGCTGGTAAGCGCGGGGATAAGAGACGCCGCCATCATCGGTCAGATGGAATCGGGCGAAGCAGGCAGGATAATCGTGACTCGATGATTTTAGATTTTGGATTTTAGATTTTGGATTTTGGATTACGGAACCTGAGAAGTCAGCGGGCTGATTCTCACGGTTCCCAATCCAAAATCCAAAATCTAAAATCCAAAATCGATCATGTCTTGAGTGTCCTTTCGGTATTCTGTCTCTTGTCGGGATTGTTTGGGTCAACGCCTTCCTGCTGCATGACGAGGCGATGTACATAAACGGGGGCGCTTGATCGCAACGCCAGCGCAATCGCGTCGCTCGGCCGGCAGTCGAGCGTAATTTCGCGCCCATCGCGCTTCAGCTTCAGCTCGGCGTAAAAGACCTTCTGCTCCATCCTGGTTATCACCACGCTCGCGACCTTGCCGCCGTACTCATCTATCATCTTCTTCATAAGGTCGTGGCTCAGGGGCCGCGGGGCCGTCTGCCTATAGAAGGCGATGTATATCGAGCGCGCCTCCTCGCTGCCGATGACAAGTGGCAGGACCCGATTACGGGCAAGCCCCATCCGCTCGACGGCTTCGCGCTCCGGCCTGAGCAGCAGCATGACCGTGCGGTCCGTCCCATCCGGTATCAGGTCCGCGACCTCGACTTTTATCAGGTCGGCGTTGGGTGAGCTTTCGGCGAAAGAGTCCGCCAGGCTGAAAAGCGAAAGCGCCAGTACGAACAGGGTCAGCAAGAAGCGGGAAAACATCGAGCGTGCCTCCTGAGATTTAGATCGGGTGATTTTGAACCCGAGGCCGGGTCTGGAGTGGAAGCGACGGCTGTAATGCTACAGTAAATTATTCGCCGGCCGCAACTCTCGACTTTGTCAGTTCTTCGATGGCTTCGAATAGCCGCGCGTAGTCTATGGGCTTGGGGGTGTAAGCGTCGTAGCCGGCTTCGAGCGCGCGGGCCCGGTCTTGCTCGGAGGAAAGCCCCGTCAGCGCGATCATCGGAATCGAGTTGGTATTGACTTGCGCGCGGACCTTTCGCGCGAACTCTACTCCGCTCATGTGCGGGAGCGATATGTCGGAGATGATTATGTCGAACCCTTCGCGCTGTAACCTCGCCATCGCTTCCTCGGCCGTGGACGCGCCGACGACCTTCATCTTACGCGAGTTGCAGATCACCTTCATCATCTCAAGCGTGTCGGCATCGTCTTCGACCACGAGCATCCTCAACTCCTGCCCCGGCCCGGTATTCATGCCGGCGGTGTTAGAGGGCGGCTCGGGCGCGGTGCGAGCGGCGGCTGGCAGATGAACCGTAAAAGTCGAGCCGGCACCCGGCCCGTCGCTTTCGGCGAGCACTTCGCCGCCCTGCATTTCTACAAGTGATTTGACGATTGAAAGGCCAAGGCCAAGCCCGCCGTGCTTGCGGCTGGTGGAGCCGTCGGCCTGTCGAAATCTCTCGAAGACATGCGGCAGAAAATCTTTGCTGATGCCCGCCCCGGTATCGCTCACCCTCACCACGCCCCGGTCGTTGTTCCGCCCGGTCGAAACGGTGACTCGCCCCCCGTCGTCGGTGAATTTTATGGCGTTCGCGAGCAAGTTGTTTATTATCTGCTCAAGACGCGCCGGGTCCGCCAGCACCAGTACATCGTCCGCATCGAGCGCTAAACTTATGGTGATATCGCGGTCCTCCGCCTCGCCCCTTACGCTCTCGACCACGGCTCGCACCGTCGCGTTCAGCGCGGTCGCCTGTACGTATAGCGAAAACTTGCCCGATTCTATGCGCGACACGTCGAGCAGATCGTTGACAAGTTGGGCCTGCAATTTAGCATTGCGCTCGATCACCTTGAGCCCGCGCGAGCGCGTCTCCTCCTCATCGTCCGCGAGCAGCCTCAATATCCTTGTCCATCCCAGTATCGGGGTGAGCGGCGTGCGCAGCTCGTGCGAGAGCGTTGCGAGGAAATCCTCTTTCACCTTGTTGGCGTGCTCCATCGCCCTGCGCCCTTCGACCGCGTCGCGGTAGAGCCGCGCGTTCTCGATGGCCGAGGCCGCCTGGCTGGCGATGATCGAAAGCAGCGGCACGTCTTCTTCGGAATACGCGGCCTTGCGCAGGCTCTGCGCCTGAAGCACCCCGATCACTCGTTCCTCGGCAATCATCGGCACATAGATGATCGAGACCGGATACTCTTCGCTGTCGCCGACATACCGATAAGTGCCGGGCGCGCGCCTGGCGATGTCGTTGACCCTTACGGGCTTCGCTGTCCTTATGCACTGGCTGTGCGGACCCTTGCCGAGCTTGAGCGGCTCGAACCTTTCGGGCGAAATCACCTTGCCATCGGTGTAGGCGAACTCGCAGCGGATCGTCTCGGTCTCATGGTCGAAAAACGATATGAGCAGTGAATCGCAATCTACGATCTCGCCAAGCTTCTCGCGTATGGCCAGGTATATGCTCTCCAGATCGAGCGTCGAGGCGAAGACCTGCCCGATCTCATTTATCCGCTCCAGCCGCTCTCGCTGTTTATTGACGCTGCTAAAGAGCCGCGCGTTCTCGATGGCAATCGACATCTGCTTGCCAAGCGTTTCTACAAAAGTGATCTCGGCGGGGCTGAGCTGGCGCTTGGAGCGAAAGACGACCGAGATGACCCCGACCAGCCGCTCGCGCGCAAAAAGCGGTATCGCGAACCCGGTCTCCCCACCCAGCTTGCTCATTATCTCTTTTACCGCGGGGGAGGACTTATAGCCGGGACCTATTATGACGACCGCCCGCCGGCGAACAGATTCGGCGATTGCCATCTCGGACGATTCCCAGTCGAGGGGATTTGGCAGGTCTTTGATGGCCGAGTAGTACTCGCTGGTGTAATGGGCCGGGAGCAACCTCTTGCCGCTTTCGTCCGATAGCCATATGGCGACCGTATCGGCCTCGAAAAGAGTCGCTATGTTTTCTGATACGCTCTTGAGCACGCGCTCAAGCTCAATCGAGCTGCTCGTCGTTTCCGCGATCTGATGGATCAAGGCCAGTCGCTTTCGCTCGGCTAATGCCCGCTCGTTGGCCTTGATGTGCATATACACGAGCGAGGCGGTCGTGAGCTGCGCGAGCACTGAAAGCATCTCGTTAGACCAGATCACGTGTCTGGTCAGAGGGTCGGTCGCTAAGAGCAGATCGATAAAAGTAGCCAGTAGGGCAAGTGCGGTCACGACGATCAGCGGGCGCGACGAGCCGGACCTCAAGGTCAACAGTATCGGTATGACGTACAGGACCGACGCCGATACCCCGGCTGGCAAGACGCGGTCAATAAATAGGATGACCGCAAACAGCAGCGCGATGAGCAACAGCAGGTTCGAGCGTTTAAATCCCATTTGATAGCGTCGCGGGATAATTTAGCCGGTTTGGGCTGTGAGGGGCATCGGTCGCCGAAGAAAAATAGTCTCACACTACGTTCGAGAGGTCAAAAATAAGTAGAGACCCCCGGCCCCAAAAAGCATGTTCGGTCCCCAGGCCGCGAGCATTGGGGGCAGCATCTCGTAGCGCCCCATCTGCTCGAACAACCCGATCAATCCCCAGTAGGCCAGCCCTATCGCAATACCCATCGCCACGCCGTAAAGCGCCCCGCGCTTGCCGACCGAAAAAGAGAAGGGGAGCCCGACCAGGACCATTATCAAGCAGGTCAGCGGGAACGCGATTTTGCTCTGCAACTGTATCTTCAAATCGAGTACGTCGAACCCCGATTGTTGCAGGTCGTTTATCTTGTGCTGAAGCTCGGCGAGCGTCATCGAAGACGACCCGCGCGAATCCTTCTTGAAATACTCGGGCGACTCGGCCATCTCGAAGTACTTCTTATCGAAGTCCTCGTACCCGACGGTGCGCTCGCCCTGAAACCGGCGCTCCCAGCCTTTTTCAAGCAGCCACTTCTGCTGCTCGTCGTCCCAACGCGCCCGCCTGGCATAGACCCTGCGCTTTATGGTGAAGGGGTCCCTCGAAAGATCCAGCACGTTGAGCCGGTAAAACGAGTTGGTCTTTAAATCGAAATGCTCGTAGTTGAATATTCTGGAATCTATCCCGAACATCCACTCGTTGCGCGTCTGGTAGAAGGTCTGCGGGGGCTCTTGCCCCTTGCGTATGAGGTAGCGCAGGTTGTTCTGGCGGCGGTTGGTGAAAGGGAGCACGTAATCCTGATTTAAAAAGACCACGCCCGAAAGCAGCACCGCGGCCACAAGCGTCGGGAGCGCGAGCCGGAAGATTGACTGGCCCGATGCTTTCAGCGCGACCACCTGGCTCGTCTTTTGGAGTATGCCGAACGTGACCATCACCGACACGAGCGCCGCCAGCGGCGTTACGTAATTGACGATCATCGGCAGCAGAAAGAGCAGGTAATTGGCCACCACCGCCCAGTTGATCCGGTTGCGCGCGATAGAGTCGAGCAGTTGAAAGAGCGTGATGATGATAAATAGAATCGAAAACCCGCCGAGTATAAAAAAGAAGAAGCGCACGAAATCGGTAAGCACCAGTCGGTCGAGCAACCGCGGCAAGAGCGCTCGTCTGAGGAGCGAGCGGCGCAACAGCGAACCGCGCGCGCGCCGGCCTTCGAGCGCGGGCTCTTTCCGTATAGCCCCGCCCTCCGCGCGTTCGGCCGACGACTCGCCTTCAAGCGCGCGCTCGCCGTTTTCGTCCACCTGCCTGCCCGGCAAGCGGTGACGCACACGGCTCAGTATCGAGAGCGGGTCCGAGCCCGGCCTGCGCTGCGCCGCAAGGACGAGTACGCCGACCAGGGTGAGGGCCGCGTTTGCGAGCCACATCCCCAGCCAGACGGGTAGCGTGCCGGTGATGGCCGCGTGCTGCCCCGTCAGCGCGATAAGATAATAGATGATCGTGATGGCGAGCCCGAGCAGAAGGCCGAACGAGCGGCCCGTCCGCACGTTGCTTATGCCAAAGGCCACGCCGAGCAGCGCGAATACGAGGCAGGTAGTCGGGAGCGCCACGCGCCTGTGCATTTCAGCCAGCCACTCCCGCCGCTCGTTTGCGGGCGGCGAGTAGTTTGTCAGCTCGGCCCACTCCATCTCTTGAAGCTCCCGCTCCTGTTCTTCCTCCCCTTTACCGTTTTTCTTCTCGTCGGCGAACTCCAGCTTGATCGTCGTTCGCTCAAAATGCTCGGTGGTGTAACTCGACTGGCCCCGATTCTTGCGCCGCTCTCGGCGCTGCGAGCTTTCCGGGCCGGCCGCCGGCTGCGCCTCGTCCGCCTCATCCGCCTCGATTGCTTCCGGCGCGGCTGCGCCAGCCGGCCGTGGTCGCGCGGCCCGCTGCTCGTCCTGGTCCTGGGATTTGTTGCCCCCCGCGAGGTGGAAGACTCCGTCCTGTAGATAGAGCTCGGGGACGTCGGGTCGCTCGCCCTGCCCGAGCGACCCGGAAGAGGCGGTCATTATCTTCAGGCCGTCTTGATCGTCACCCAGATCGACAAGGAAGATGTTGCGCCAGATATTCTGCGCCCGGTCAACGTCTTCGATATAGAGTACCTTCTGCGGAATCCCCTCCTCGAATACGCGCGGCTTGACTTCGTTCTTCAGCCCCTGGAAGATGAGCGACTGGTTAGCCTTCAGGTCGGTAAGGTTGTCTATGGAGCGCGGAAGGACATTGAAGGTGATGTAAAACATCCCCGAGGCGATTATCACCGAAAGCAGGATGACCGGTCTTAGTATGCGCAAGCGGCTTATCCCGCCCGACCCTAGCGCGACTATCTCGCTATCTCCGGATAGCCGCCCGAGCCCGACCAGCGTCCCGATCAGAAGCGATATGGGCAGCGTGAAGACGAGTATCCCCGGCACGAGCGCGCCCATCAGCCGGCCCAGCGCGCCCATTGGAAGTCCGTTGCGCGAGGCGACCACTATCATCTCTGAAAAGCGGCTCGCATCGTGCGCAAATATTATTGCTGTCAGAAGCAGCAGACCGAGCAGAACGTAAGGCACGATCTCTCGGATTATGTAGCGGTCTATCAGGCGGAACATCCGAGATCAGTCTAGCACGCGCGACATGGGGCCAGCAATAAATAGATCATGGCGGGCAGGGCGGGCTAAATAGAAAAAAAGCGCGGCGTCCCTCCCCAGTCAAACGCCGCGCTTTCAGGTGATCGCTGGTGAGCGATCACAACAGTTGTGTTATCTAGCTTCCCCAATCATCGCGACTAAGTTACCACGGGAGAGTTGAAAAAAACTTGAACCGCCCTCGACTGCCGTTGGACCCTGAAGAGCATGTCAGGCCGCCGCACACATATGATCGGAAGCAACTGATTACGCCCGTCCTTGAGCTTGCTCGATAAGCGTCCCGCCATCCCACGTTCCTCCAAAACAGACGTCGGCCCTGTGTCTGATGCTCGTTCTTTTTTTTATTTACCGCGCGGCCTGCTGGAGCGCGACCGCTGAAGTCGCAAGCTCCACGCGCGTGATTGCATCGAAGGGGCGGAAATGTCCTGAATTGCTGGCCGTCATAAGCCCGCGCGAGACGGCAATGCTCACATAGCCGCGCGCCCAGGTTGGTATCAGATTCCAGTCGGCGAGCCCCGGGTTATTGAGCGCCTCCGATTGCGCCTGGTTGGCAAGCCCAAGGGCTTTGACCGCTGCCACGGCCATCATCAGCCGGTCGGCCTGTCCTTGAGGATTGAACCGCGACCCGGTTGCGCCAAGCAGGTTTCCATAGGGCGAGCTCGTGACGCTTTCGATATACAAGGCGTCCCGGTCGTTCATGTCAGAGAAGGTCGGGGTGTAGGGTAGGAATTGAGGGACATGCGCGCCGAGCATCAGCGCTCGCGCTATCTCCGCCCGCCTTGCGGCCGTGCTGCCCGAGAAGGAGCCGGACGCGGCCAGAAGCCCGGTCCTGAGCGCCCGTTTCGCCGCAATCTGCTCGGCCGGCGAAAGCGAATCGAGGCCGCTGACCAAATAGGTTGCGCGAATGATCTCGACCGAGCCTATAAAACGCTGAGAGCGTACGCCGTTGTTCTTGACCGTTATGGTCCATCTGCCCGCGGCCGGTTCGTTTATTGAAACGCCGGTCTTTCGGAAACCCCCGCCGATCAGACTCATTGGCGACCTTGACTCGAAAGATTGCGAGCCGTTGCTTACGGTTATATCCAGATCGTTGACCGCGCCCGTCTCTACCCAGCCGGTCTGAACCGTCGCATAGACCGCGTCGGTCGGGAGAGCTATGTTGCGCGTATAGCTCGCGCCGGGCGCAACGTCGCCTGCGAACTGGCCGAGCGTGTGACGGGCAATCGATACGCCTTCATTATTCATCTGGCCGCGGAACTGTCCGAACGGCATCTGGAAGGCAGCCCTGCGAACCGCGGCGTATGTGTTTAAATATCCGGCCCCGACCTCGTATCGCGAGTAACCGGTCATCGCCGTGGCCGTCTCTTGCAGTATTCGCTTTACGTCCGAGGGCGTGAGCCGCGGGTTCGCCTGGAGCATGAGCGCGACGGTGGCCGCGACGTGCGGCGCGGCAAAGCTTGTTCCTGAGCTTGATGTGTAGTGCGCCAGGTAGGCCGGGGGAATTGTTTGAAGGTCGTCATCCCCACCTATAAGGCCGCCTATAAGTCCGGTCGTACCGATCAGGTTTATCCCCGTGGCGCGCGCCGCGACTATCGACTGGCCCGGCGCAACGAGCGTGGGGTGAAACATCCCGTATGCGGCGGCCCCGCGCGACGAGAAAGCGGCGAGCCGCTTATCTTTTGTGCCCGCGCCTACGCCGATCACCCAGGGCGCGACCGCATAAGGGTTGAGCGCGTTGGGCTGGTCGCCGCGATTGCCCGCCGAAAAGACCACGGCTATCCCGGCATCGTGCATTATCTTCGTCGCAATGTTCACCGGGTCGTGCGCGTCGAATACGCCGTTTATGCCGAAGCTGCAATTGATGACTCGTATGTTATGCGCGACGCGGTTCGACAGTATGTAGTCTATGCCGGAGAGCACAAAAAGGAGGCTCGCGTCGCCGGCCGATACGCCGAGCACTTTCGACGCGGGAGCGATTCCGCCGTAATGACCGCCCGAAGCCGCGCCGGTGCCGGCAATCACGCTTGCCACAAAGGTACCGTGGCCCATAGTCAGGTCGGTATTGGCAAGCCCTTCGATAAAGTTCGGGTAGAGGAAATCAACCCCGACGCTCTGGAGGTCAAGCGCGCGAACATTCTGTACGACCTGTGCTCCATAGCTGAGGTCCGGGTGCGTCGCGTCGATTCCGGTATCGAGGACCGCGACGGTCTGACCCTGGCCGGCCATCGGCACCCCGTTATTGCGATTGGCAAGCACGCGGTCCGTGATCACCTGTCGCTGGCCGGTGATCAGGCGGGTGTCGTTTGTGAAGAACTGGCAAGTCTTATTGGAATAGATCGACCTGACCGAAGGCAGTTGGGAGATCGCCTCTATCTGCCCTTTGGTCGCGTTGACCAGGACCATCGGCAGGTTGTAAAAGCGTATGCCTCCGATTATTCCAGCCTGCCTGAGCGATTGCAGATCGGATTCGGTAGGCAAGCGGTGGAATATCACGAATACATTGATCGCGCTCGAATCCGGCAGGTTGCCGAGCAGAATAGCAAGGTCTGGGTCGAAACCCTGAAGGCCGGTCGAGTCCGCGCCCGTCAGCACCACCCCGTCCACGCCCGTGTAGGTGACGGCGTCCGCGCCCGTCAGCACTACTCCGTCCGCGCCCGTCAGCACTACTCCGTCCGCGCCCGTCAGCACCACCCCGTCGGCGCCCGTCAGCACCACCCCGTCCGCGCCCGTCAATACCACTCCGTCCGCGCCCGTCAGCACTACGCCCTGGCCCAGCGGTGAACTGGAGCCCGGCTAATGCGTTGACGGATAGATTGAATACGAGCAGGAGTGAAATAAAAGCGGTCACGGTTGGGGAGGCTATCTTTTTCATCATTCTCGTCCGATACTTCGTATCGTATTATTTTAGAACCCTGGATGACGCCATCATTATTTATGGCGGCCTTGAAAAATCCTTGAACCATACTTGAAAGCAATGCGTGAACCATAAAGACGCGGCGAAAAAAAATAATGAGTTTCGCGGCGCTTTAAGGGAAGGCTGCTGCTAAGTTATACTGATTGAAATAGCTAAGAGGTTTATATAGAGGTTTTTATGTCCGACCGCGGGAGGAACGCCCTTCGAGTATCGATTGCACTAATAACAAGCGTGCTGACAATCGCCGGCTGGCTTGCCCAGAGCGCGCCGGCGCAAAGCGGGCGGCGGCTGCCTTCGTCCAGCCCCAGGGAGTCGGACGACACGATAAGATTGCGCGCCGAAGAGGTGCTCTTGAACGTGACCGTTACCGATTCGAGCGGTCGGCAGATCACCTCGCTTAAGCGAGACGACTTCATCATTGCCGAGGATAACGAGCGGCAGGATATTACGAGCTTTCTTGTCAGCAGCGTGCCGGTGAACGTCGTTCTTATGCTCGACGCATCGGGCTCTGTGGCCGGCGAGATCGACTCGATAAAGAAGGCCGCGATGCGGTTTGTCGCGGGGCTCGGGGCCGAGGACCAGATATCGCTCATCAAGTTTCATACGGACGTGGAGCTTATACAGGACTGGACCTCGAAGGCTGACGACGTGCGCCACGCGGTATCGTGGCGGTTCAAGCCGGGAATGGTAATGGACCGCAACGGGAGTTATGCTCCCGGCAGCACGTCGCTATATGACGCGCTTTACGCCACAGCGGAAGATCAGCTCGCAAAGGTGGAGGGCCGCAAGGCGATTATCCTGCTGACCGACGGCGACGACACGTCGAGCAAGTTGACATACGAGAAGGCGCTCTCGGCGGTCGTAAAGAGCGGGGCCGTTGTTTTTGTCATCAGCAAGGCGCGCGCGATAATGAAGGCCATAAATGATCAGTACGGCGGGACGGTGGGAAAGGTATTCGGCACGGCGAACGCGGCCCGGACGTTCTCGGCGCGGCTTGAGCGCGCCGAACTCATGATGACGAACCTGTCGCGGCGCACCGGAGGGCAGATATTTTCGCCGCTCGAAGACAAGCAGATGGAGAGCGTTTATGGAGAGGTCGCGCGCGAGCTGAAGAATCAGTACATCATCACCTACGTCTCGAAAAACGGGGAACGTGACGGCCGTTTGCGGCAGGTCCGGGTCTATCTTGCGCGGCCCGGCTACCAGGCCCGCACGCGCGAAGCTTACTACGCGCCTAAAGAATAGAAGTCACGGGCAGGGCAATGGGTCAGGGGCCTGACAGTGATCGGGGGCCTGTGATCGTTAAATCTCGTATTTCAAATCTACTATTTCAAAATTAAGATTAACCGACCCTGGCGCTCGACCCCTCACCCCCGTCACCTATCCTTTCTTGGGGCCGGACTTTTTCGACCGGGCCTTCGAGGTGGTCTTCTTTGAGCCCTCGCCGGTTTCGTCTTTAGATTTGGCCTTTCGCGTTGTAGAGGTTTTCGCGCCCGATCTCGTCTTTTTGGCGGGCCCACCCGAAGCCGACTCCGTCTCGCTGCCTATTGACGGGGCAAGCTCGGAGCTTGCGGGATCGGTCGCCGACCATACGCCGATCCCGGACCCCGCCCCGCCCTTTTCCTGACTCATCTGCTCGGCGGGGCTCTCTTTCGCGCCCGCGGCGCTGCCGCCGGAGTTGGCATTTCGGCGATTCTCTTCATGGATCAAAAACTCAAGGACCTCGCCTTCCGCTGTAAACCAGTCCTCGCGCTCGTGGCCGGGCTCGCGCCCCCGCATCTGGTATAGCTCGAATGCGCGCATTCTGATCATAGTCTGGACCTGGGGATCGCCTAGCAGCCTGTGGCGTAATGCGTCTTTGCTCTCTTTACTCATTCTTATTCCTCTCAGTTTTTTCTCGATAAAAGCGCGGGATAGAAAAGATTCTCCCTCTGTCTCAATGCATCCACGCAATTGAAACAGACGAGTTTACTAGACTGGTTGAAGATGTAGCAACCTCGCTCAGGCCGATGACGAGGTGCTGTCGGCTCGCTCGTCGCCGCTCGCTTTGCGCTTCCATCGCAACACCGGCTTGCGTGCGGCGGCCACCTCGTCCAGACGCCCGACCTTTGTAGTGTGCGGCGCGTGCTTGAGGATGTCCGGGTTCTCGGCCGCTTCCTGATCAATCGACTTCATCGCGTCGATAAACAGGTCAAGCTCCTCGCGGCTCTCGGTTTCGGTAGGCTCAACCATTATCGCGCCCTGGACTATCAGCGGGAACGACATGGTCGGCGGGTAAAAGCCGTAATCAATCAATCGCTTCGATATGTCGGCGTTGCGCACGCCGTGTTTGAGCTGCTTCTTATCGGAGAAGATCACCTCGTGCATGACTCGCCCCGGATAAGGGATGTCGTAGGTTTCGCTCAGGTGATGCGCGATGTAGTTTGCGTTCAACACAGCGGTCTCGGTCGCCTCGCGAAGCCCCGCGTCGCCATGCGTGAGCATATAAGCGAGGGCCCGCACGAGCACGCCGAAATTGCCAAAGTATGCGCGGACGCGCCCGACCGATCTGGGCCGATTGAAATCCAGCGTAAGCCCCTCGTCGCCTCGAACCACGCGAGGGTACGGGAGGTATGGCTCAAGCTCGGAGGTCACCGCCACGGGCCCCGCGCCGGGGCCGCCCCCACCGTGCGGAGTGGAAAAGGTCTTATGCAGGTTCAAGTGCATGACATCTATGCCGAAATCGGCGGGCCTGGCGACGCCGCACAGCGCGTTCATGTTCGCGCCGTCCATATAGACAAACCCGCCGCCTTCGTGGACGATGCGGCAGACCTCTTCGATGTTCTGCTCGAACTTGCCGAGCGTGTTCGGGTTCGTGAGCATGAGCGCCGCCACGTCCTCGTTCATTAATCGGCGTAGCGCTTCCAGGTCCGTGAGCCCGTCCGAGTTCGAGGGGACCGATTCGACCGTGTATCCGCAAATCACGGCCGAGGCCGGATTGGTGCCGTGCGCTGAATCGGGTATCAGCACCTTCTTGCGCGGGTCGCCTCGCTCGGCGAGCGCCGCGCGGACCATCATAATGCCGGTCAGCTCGCCCTGCGCGCCCGCGGCCGGCTGCGACGTCACAGCCGCCAGCCCGGTTATCTTTGCAAGGCATTCTTCGATGGCGTGTATGACCGCGAGCGCGCCCTGCGCGAGCGGCGCGGGCGTCAGCGGGTGAAGGCGGGCGAAGCCTTCGATCCGCGCGACAAGCTCGTTGATGCGCGGGTTGTATTTCATCGTGCAGGAGCCGAGCGGGTAGAGCCCGTGGTCTATGCAGTAGTTCCAGGTCGAAAGCCGGGTGAAGTGACGGATGACGTCGACTTCCGAAAGCTCCGGCATGCCCTCAAGGTCATCCTCGCGCAGCAGGGCCGGGTCGATCAGATCAGGGATACTCTGTTCGGGCACGTCGAGCGCGGGCACCGAATAGCCTATGCGACCCGCGCGCGAGCGTTCGAAAAGAAGATCCTCGTTTTGAACTACGTGGGTTGTGGCTTTCTTGATTCTGCTGTTGTCCATCTTTATCTCGAGCTTAAAGTTTCGGCCCCTCGTTATGCGGCGAGCGCCGACGACCAGCCGGTCAATCATCTCTCTCCTCGCCGTCTCGGTCACGCATACGAGCAGGCAATCGCGAAGCTCCGGGTAGTAGTCTCCGAGCGCCACCCCGCCGATTATCTCCTGGTCGAGAAGGCGGCTCGTCACGTCCGAAGCCGCGTGCGGCGTTCTGACTACGAATTCGTTGAAGAAGGGCGCGGAAAAGCGCATTGAAAATCCGTCGAGCTTTGCTATCTCGGAAGCGGCGTAGTGCGCCTTCTGCACGTTCTGCCGCGCGACCTCCTGAACGCCCTTGCGCCCCATGGTCGCCAGATAGACCGTCGCCATCAGCGCGAACAGTCCCTGGTTCGTGCATATGTTCGAGGTGGCCTTCTCGCGTCGGATGTGCTGCTCGCGCGTCGAAAGCGTCAGCACGTAGCCGCGCCGCCCCTGCCCGTCATAGGCTTCGCCGACGAGCCGGCCCGGCATCTGTCGCTGATACTTTTCGAGCGTCGCGAAAAGGCCGCAATAAGGCCCGCCGTAGCTGAGCGGGATGCCGAACGACTGCGCCTCGGCCGCCAGTATGTCCGCGCCGCACTCGCCGGGGGATTTCAAAACGCCCAGGCTCATCGGCTCACTGATCGTGACTACCAGCAGCGCGCCGCTCTCGTGCGCCGCCTCGGCCACGGCTTTTATGTCCTCTATGCAGCCGAAGAAGTTCGGGGACTGCACGACGACCGCCGCCGTCTCTTTATCGATCTTGAGCGCGCTCATGTCGAGCGTGCCCGATTCGGTGTGCGCCGCGTGCTCTATGGTAAAGCCGAGGTTCTTCACATAAGCCGAAGTGACTTCGCGGTACTGCGGGTGGACCGTGTCGGCAAAGATGAATTTCGTGCGGCGCGTCACGCGGTTCGCCATCAGCACCGCCTCGGCCACCGCGGTCGAGCCGTCGTAAAGCGACGCGTTCGCGACCTCCATGCCGGTGAGCTGGCAGATCATCGTCTGGAACTCGAAAATATACTGAAGCGTCCCCTGGCTCAACTCCGGCTGGTAGGGCGTGTAGGCGGTAAAGAACTCCGCGCGCGAGATCAGCGGGTCGATGACGACCGGGATGAAATGCGAGTAAGCGCCCGCCCCCAGAAACGACAGGTAGTCGGTCGCGTTTTGCGAGGCCAGCCCGCGGAAGTGCGCGATGAGGTCCGGCTCGCTCATCGCCGGGCCGATGCCCAGCGGCTCGCTCAGTCTGAATTGTTCGGGGATCTGCTCGAAGAGTTCTTCGATCCGCTCGCAGCCGATGCTTTCGAGCATCGACCGTCGCTCGTCGGGCGAGTTCGGAATGTATCTCATGATTACTCTGAGGCCTCTTCCTTGATGTAGTCTTCGTACTCGATAGAGTTGAGCAGGCCATCCACCTCGCCGGGGTTCTCGATCTTGATGACGATCATCCAGCCCTCGCCATATGGGTCCGTGTTTACGCGCTCGGGCGAATCGTTGAGGCTCTGGTTGACCTCGACGACCGTCCCCGCGAGCGGCATGTAAATCTCGCTCACCGCCTTGACGCTCTCGACCGACCCGAACGGCGAGGCCGAGTCAAACTTCTCTCCCACTTTCGGCAACTCTACATAAACGACGTCGCCGAGCTGATGCTGCGCGTGGTCGGTGATGCCGACCGTGGCCTGATCGCCCTTAACGCGCACCCATTCATGGTCCTTCGTATAGCTAAGCTCTTCCGGGGTATTTGCCATCTTTATCTCTCCAAATCAATCAAACTTTTTCTCTCGCTTATAAAACGGCGTCTCGACTATCCGCGCGGGCACCTGCCGCCCGCGTATGATTATTGAAATATCGCGGCCGATCACGGCGTACTGCGTTGGCACGTAGGCCAGCCCGATGTTCTTTTTGAGGTACGGCGCGGGGCTGCCGGAGGTGATGCGGCCGACTTCGACGCCGTCAACTGCGACCGGGTAATTATCGCGCGCCGGGGCGCGGTCGAGGACTTCAAAGCCAACGAGCTTGCGCGTGAGCCCTTCGGCCTTTTGACGCGCGAGCGCCTCGCGCCCCACGAAGTCGCCCTTGTTCAGCTTTATGACCCAGCCGAGCCCGGCTTCGAGCGGGGTGGTCTTCTCATCCATGTCGTTGCCGTGGAGCCGGAAGGCGGCTTCGAGCCGGAGCGTGTTTCTCGCCGCAAGCCCGCACGGGACAAGACCGCGGTCGTGCCCGGTCACCAGCAGCCGGTTCCACAGGTGTTGCGCGTCGTCGACGGGGCAAAGGATCTCGAACCCGTCTTCCCCGGTGTACCCGGTGCGCGACACGCGGCAGCCGACTCCGTCAACCTGTACCTGCTGCGACCAGTAATAAGGTATGCGGTCGAGCATGTGATCGCTCAGGTCTTGCAGTATCCGCTCGGAGCGCGGCCCCTGAAGCGCCAGAAGCGCCCACGCGCCGCTCGTGTTATACACGACAACAGAACCGGAGCTGTTATGACCGTTGATCCACTCGTAGTCTTTGTCGATGTTCGAGGCGTTGACGATCAGCAGGAAGTATTCGGAGTTGATTCGATAGACGAGCAGGTCGTCAATGACCCCGCCGCTTTCGTTGAGAAGTGTGGAGTACTGGACCTGGTTGTCGTCGAGTTTTGATACGTCGTTGGTCGTGACGCGCTGGACGAGATCGAGCGCGCCTTCGCCCGTCACCTCGATCTCGCCCATGTGGGAAACGTCGAAGAGCCCGGCCGCTTCGCGCACCGCCATATGCTCCGGAATCGGGCCCGTGTACTGGACCGGCATCTCCCAGCCGACGAAATCTACCATGCGGGCTCCGAGCGAGACGTGCAGGTCATAAAGAGGGGTACGCTTGAGCATTGTGGTCCTTTTCACAGGTCAGTTCCGGGGTTTTTGCAGCCCCGCTTCCGGTGTTTGATACTCAACACATACTACCGAGATTAGCGACACTCAAGAGAACTGGCAAGCTAACACACGCGATTTTTGGCAGTCAAGGTGACGCGACTTTTCGAGCATGCAAAGCAAACGCAGAGAGAAGAGAAAACAGATGCGGAGGGCCGAAAGTAAGCAGCACGGGAGGGGCGCGGAGGGCCTCTTAAGAAAAGCGGGAGAGATCATCAATCTCCCTCCCGCTTTTCTTAAGACGATGTATTAAGCAAGCCTCAGGCGGCGAGTTCTTCGGCCTCGGCCTGGTCGAATACCCTCTGCGATCCGCTCGGATCGCGGCGCGGCTGGCGCAGCATAAGGCTCGCGCCTATGACGACCGCGCCGAGCGGGTCGGGCGCAAGGCGGACCTCGAAGCCGATCTCGCGGCTCAGCCTCTCCGTAAGACACGGAAGCTGCGACGTGCCGCCGCTCATCACTACACCCGAGTCGATAAGGTCGCCGGAGACTTCGGGGGGCAGCTCTTCGAGCGCGTAACGTACCGTCTCTATCACGTGCTGGATCGCAGGCTCTATGGCGAGCCGAATCTCCTCATTGGTGACGTTGATCGTTTGAGGCATCCCCGTGGCCACGCTGCGGCCTCGCACTTCCATCGTCCGCTTCTCGCTCTGCGGCAGGGCCGATCCGAGTTCCAGCTTGAGCGATTCGGCAGTCGTCTCGCCGATCTCCAGCCCCCTCGAATGATGTATGTAGCGCAGAATCGCCTCGTCCATGTGGCACCCGCCCACCGGGCTTGTCGATACATAGACCGGCCCGCCAAAGCTCAACACGGCGACATCGGTCGTGCCGCCGCCCACGTTGACGATCATCACGGCCTGTCTCCCGTCGATGTCGAGCCCCGAACCTGCCGCCGCGGCTATGGGCGCTTTTACCACCTCAAGCGACCGGGCTCCCGCCTGATGCGCCGCGTGCTGGATGGCGCGCTGCTCGACCGGCGTGATCTCGGCCGGGACGCACAGAAGCACGCGCGGGTTCATAAGCTTGCGGCTGCCGAGCGCCTGCCGTATGTAGTAGGAGAGCATCTTCTGCGCGGCGTCGATGTCGCCTATAACGCCGTGGCTGATCGGCCGCACGACCCGTATGGACTGCGGCTCGCGTCCGATCGAAAGCTTCGCCTCGCGGCCGACCGCGACGATGTGGTTATCGCGATTGTGGACGGCGATGACCGAAGGCTCATTGAGGACGGTCCCCCTGCCCGGAATGCTGACCAGCGTATTTGACGTGCCAAGGTCTATAGCCAGCTCGCTCGAAGTTGCCGGATGAAATCCATTGAATTTGTGCGCCAGTACCTGTCTAAGCATACTCACATACCTCCGTAGGGACTTCCTGCCCTTTGTATTGTTACGGTGCGAAACCGAGCCCTAAAGAACGATTTTGTAAAAAGACCATACGCGGAATTATTGGTCCCCACTACCATCGCAATCGCTATGCCTTGAATTTTATATGACCCCGGCGGCCCGCCAGCGTGCCTCCAGGCCGCACGGTCTTTCTTGTGCCGTCCCTCGTGCCTGTTAGAATACGGGCAGGATGATGGATGATGATGCAACGCCCGCCATTTCCGTACGCTCGCTGACTAAAGCGTATGGGCGACTGGTCGCGGTTAGGGATTTAAGTTTGGAAGTGGAACGCGGCGAGACCGTGGGGTTTTTAGGTTTAAACGGTGCGGGCAAGACGACGACAATCAGAATTCTTCTGGACCTGCTCAGGCCGACATCGGGCCGCTGTTCGATTCTAGGATACGATTGCCAATCCGAGGGGCTACACGCTCGCGCGCATATCGGTTACCTGCCTGGCGAGATGGGAATCTATGGCGACCAGACCGGGTTTGATTTATTAGACCTGGTGGCCGGCCTTAACCGGCGGCGCGTCGAAGGAGGTTATCGCGGCGAGCTTCAGGAGAGGTTGGAGCTCCCGGACCGCGACCTCAAGCGCAAGCTGCGCGAGTACAGTACCGGGATGAAGCGCAAGCTCGGCATCATCCAGGCGTTTCAGCACGACCCGCCGCTACTTATACTCGATGAGCCGACCGAAGGACTCGACCCGCTGATGCAGGAGTCATTTTACGGGCTGATCGCAGACGTTAAGCAGCGTGGCCGGACGGTCTTCATGTCGTCTCACGTCTTATCGGAGGTCGAAAGAGTCTGCGACCGCATAGCCCTGCTGCGCAAGGGGGAGCTTGTGCTGCTTTCTGCCGTTGACGAAGTGCGAAGCCTTGTGCCGAGGCGCGTAAGGGTGATCTTTTCCGAGGACGTGAGTAGCAAAGGGGCGTTGCCGCCCGGCATAGAGATTATCGAAGAGGCGCCTCGCGCATGGGAGCTTGCGGCGCGCGGGCAGCTCGGCTCGCTCATACTCGCGCTCGGCCGGCTTCCGGTCGTCGATCTTTTTATAGAAGAGCCGAGGCTCGAAGACGTGCTGAAAGGTTATTACCGCAAGGGGGATTGATGAAGGGCGCGCTTATACTGCTCGTGCATTCTATAAAGCGAGTGAGGATGCTGCTGCTCGCCATGGGTCTTCTGCTTGCCGCGTTTCAAGTTCTTATCGTGCTGGTCGGCGCGGAGATTCAGGCTTCGGGGTCCTTCAGCCAGTTTGCCAACCTCATCCCGCCTTTCGTAAGACAGATGTTCGGGCCGGAGTTCGACGTGTTCCTCTCTTTCGACGGCATCGTCTCGCTCGGATACTTTCACCTGGCGGTTATGGGCTCGCTCATCGGGATTGTGATCGCGATGGCTACGGTGCCGACCTCGGAAATAGAGACCGGGTTTATCGACCTGTTGCTTTCGCGCCCCCTCGCTCGATACTGGATAATCACCCGCGCTGTCGCCCTCGTGGTAGTGACGATAATCTTCATGCTCGCGATGATAATGCTCGGCACGTGGGCGGGCTTGAATATCTTTGGCCCGGCCGACACGCGATGGCCCGGCCCCGGCCTGATTTTATCGCTCGCGCTGAACCTCGGAGCCCTGTTGCTATGCTGGGGCGGGGTGGCGCTTGCCGTCGGGTCGATCACGAGGCGGCGCGGCGTGGCGGGCGCCATTGCCGGAATGCTCGCCCTATCTTCGTTCCTGCTCGATTATATCGGTCGGGTGTGGGAGCCGGCCCGGGCGGTCGCCTGGCTTTCCCCCTTTGGTTACTACAGCCCGCTCGACATCGTCAGAGGCTCCTCCATCCCGCGGCATCACATCATCGTCCTTGTGGGGGTCGCTTTGACCTGCGCCGCCGCGGCTTATATCGCCTTTTCTCGCAGGGATATTTGAAATAGCGAATCTTGCGCGCCGGGGATCGTTATGGGAAACTGTCTGGTCACAAGCCCGCTCAAGAATTCAATCAGGTGAAGATAGATGCAGACCGTAGGCCGGCTGGCTGAGATCATAAAGGCCGAATTGATCGGAGACCCGGAGGCGGTCGTCCACCGGGCGCAGTCGTTCGAGCAGGCGCGGGAGGGCGACTTGACTTTCGCCGCCGACGGCCGCTACCTCAAGCGCGTGGTGGAATCGCTCGCGACCGCGGTTATAGTCTCTCGGCCCATCGAGCATGCCGCCTCGAACCTCCTCGTCAGCGCAAATCCAAAGCTTGCGTTCGCCCGCGCCGTTGAGGCGCTGCACGGCCAGGCATACGTGCCGACCGGCGTGAGCGACGATCTTATCGTGGGGGAAGGGACGCTGCTCGGCGAAGACTTGTCGGTCCACCCGCGGGTGACCATAGGGCGCAACACGACCATCGGCGACCGCGTTACTCTTCACTCGGGCGCGGTGATCGGCGACGACTGCCGGATAGGCGATGCCACGGTCATATACGCGAACGTGTCGATCTATGACGGGACCGAGATCGGCAGCCGCGTCATCATACACGCGGGTACGGTTATAGGCGCGGACGGCTTCGGGTTCGTGCCGGACGAGCAAGGAAGGCAGGTGAAGCTCCTGCAACTCGGGCGCGTCCGCATAGAGGACGACTGCGAGATCGGGGCGAATTGCGCGATTGATCGCGGAGGTTTCACCGATACGATCATCAGGCGCGGGGTGAAGCTCGACAACCTTATCCAGGTAGGGCATAACACGGAGATCGGCGAAGAGACTGTAGTGGCGGCGCTCACGGGATTCTCCGGCGGCACGCGCATCGGCCCGCGCTGCGTTATTGCCGGGCAGGTCGGCACCAAGCAGCACGTTACCGTAGGCGAGGGCGTCATAATAATGGGGCAGGCCGCCGTTACCAGGAACGTCCCGGCCGGAGCGGTGATAGGCGGAGTGATACCGGCGCAGGACCACAATGCGTGGCGCCGCTCGCAGGTGCTATACTCGAAACTCCCCGAGCTTGCCGACCGGCTCAAACAACTCGAAAAGATCGTCCGGGAGGCCGGGTTAATTCGATCAGGAAGAGGTGAGTGACGATTAGGGAGGATATGGAAACACTGCTAGACATAACGCAGATCCAGGCGATCCTGCCGCACCGGTATCCCTTTCTGCTCGTCAACCGTATCGTCGAATGGGAGCCGAACAAGCGTGTGGTCGGCATAAAAAATGTCACGCTAAACGAGCCGTACTTCGCGGGCCACTTTCCGGGCGCGCCCGTCATGCCGGGCGTGCTGATAGTCGAGGCGATGGCGCAGACGGCCGGCGTGCTGATGCTTGCCAGCATCCCCGACCGCGGCACAAAGCTGGTCTTCTTCACCGGTATCGATAACGCCAAATTCCGCCGGCCCGTGGTGCCGGGCGACCAGCTCCAGATTGGAGCTTACGGTGCTGAGGCTGCGCCCCCGCTACATAAGACTGCGCGGCGAAGCCTACGTCGACGGCCAGCTCGTCGCCGAGGCCGAGATATCTTCGTCGCTCGTGGACCGGAGCGTCGTCGAGCGCAGCGACCAGATCAACAGCGCCGCCTTCACCCCGGTCGAGCCACAGGTTTAGATGAGCCGCGAGGTGTCGATACATCCAACAGCCATTGTGAGCCCAAAGGCGGAGCTGGGCCGCAACGTCACCATCGGACCCTACTCGATAATAGGCGACGACGTGATCCTGCACGATGACGTGCGGGTCACGAGCCACTGCGTCATCGAGGGGCCATCCGAGTTCGGCCGCGGCACGATCTTCTTTCCTTTCGTCTCCGCCGGTCAGGCGCCGCACGACTTGAAGTACCACGGAGAGCGCAGCTTTCTTCGAGCGGGGGAGCGCAACACCTTTCGCGAGTTTACGACGCTGCACCGCGGCACCGAAGGGGGCGGCAGCGTCACCGAGATAGGCTCCGACAATCTATTCATGGCGCAATCGCACGTGGCGCACGACTGCCGCATCGGCAATAACGTCATATTCGCCAACGGCGCATCGCTGGCCGGCCACGTAGCGGTCAACGACCATGCCACGCTCGGGGCCTATGCCGGTGTTCACCAGTTCTGCCGCGTAGGCCGCCACGCTTTTATAGGGGCCTTTTCGGTGGTCGTAAAAGACGCCCTCCCTTTTGCCCGCACGGTCGGCAATCACGCGCGCTGCTACGGGCAGAACTCAATCGGGCTGCGCCGTCGCGGATTTTCCGACGATGAGATCAAGCGCATAACGCATGCCTTCAGGCTGCTACTGGCGGCGAAGCTCAACACGTCGCAGGCGCTCGATGTTATCAAACGCGAGTTGAGCGGCTGGCCCGAGATCGATTACCTCGTAGAATTCATCGAAACGTCCGAACGCGGGGTTACTAAATAGAATTTGAGATTTGAGATTTCAAATACATGAAGTATGGTCTTATTGCCGGCAACGGCCGCTTCCCATTTCTCGTGCTTGAGGGCGCCCGCGACCGAGGCGTAGAGGTGGTCGTGGCGGCGATCAAGGAGGAGACCGCGCCCGAGATCGAGCGCGCGGCCGCGCGCGTCGAGTGGGTGGGAGTGGGCCAGCTAGGCCGCTTGATAAAGTTCTTCAAGCGCGAGCAGGTGACTCACGCGATAATGGCCGGGCAGGTTAAGCATCACCAGATATTCCGCCTCAACGCGCTGCCCGACCTCCGGATGGTCCGCTTGCTCGCGGGGCTCGCGGCCAAGAATACCGATAGCTTGATCGGGGCCGTAGCCGACGAGCTTGCGCGCGAAGGCATAACGCTCGTCGATTCAACTTTATTCCTGGAGTCGTTCCTCGCGCGCGAGGGGGTGATGACTCGCCGCGCCCCGACTAAAGACGAGCTGGCCGACATAGAATACGGGATGGGCGTCGCGCGCGAGGTCGCGCGCATAGACCTCGGGCAGACAATCGCCGTCAAGGATCGCGCCGTCGTCGCGATCGAGGCCATGGAGGGGACCGACGCCGTGATCTCGCGCGCGGGCCAGATCACCCGGGGCCGCCCTTTCGTCGTGATAAAAGTGGCAAAGCCGGACCAGGACATGCGCTTCGACGTGCCGGTCATAGGCGTGCCGACCATCGAAAATATGAAGCAGGCGGGCGCGACCGCTTTAAGCGTGACAGCCCGAAAGACTCTTATTTTCGACAGGGCCGAGCTGGTGTCGCTCGCCGACAGCTACCTGCATATCGGTGGTCGGCGGCGGTTGAGACTGATGGGCCGCCCGGTGTTGTGGTAAACTGTCAGGCATCAGGCAGCGGTCACGAAAGATGATGAGGAACAATTCAAACGAATACGATCCGGAAAGCGCGATAATAGACGCGGAGCTGCTGGTCAAGTACCGCATGCTCAACCGCGCGATAGAGACGCTGGAGCGCGCGATTGATAATACCCCGCGTCACATCGGGCTGCGCGAAAAGCTGCGCGAGATACTTGTCGAAACCGGGATGCGAGAGCAGGCGGCACAGCAGTGCCTCGCGCTCGCGAGCCTGCACATAACGGCCGGAGACCTTGAGCGCGCCAACGAGCGGCTGCTTGAGGCCAAGCGGCTCGACCCGCGGGTTTCGGTCACGGGCCAGTTGCGCGACGTGCATGGCACGCAGGTCGCGCCGCCCCGTACTCAGAAGATACTTTCGGGCAACCTCTCGGACGTCAACCTTTTCGACATCATCCAGATAATCGAAAACAGCAAGCTGTCGGGCACGCTGCTGATCGCGTCTTCGAGCGGCAACGGCGAGCTATATTTCGACGAAGGGCTGGTCGTCGGCGCAGTCGTGGGGAACGAGTCCGGACGCAAGGCGCTCAGCGAGTTGATGGGCGCCGTCGACGGGTCTTTCGAGTTTGAAAAGTTGACGGCCGTCTTCGAGCAGACTATCCAGACTTCGAGCAACACGGCGCTCATACTCGACCTGCTGCGCGCGAAGGACGAGGAAGAGCACGGCCTTGGCGTGCTCGATTCTTTTCAATAATCTGTTCAGGCCAAAATAAAAAGGCGAGGGCGCGTTAAGATGATTAACGCGCCCTCGCCTTTTAGCGTTTATGCTATATCCGTTCAGGGTTTCTTCGGCGCGGGCGACGCGGGTGCGGGAGTGGCCCCGCCCGGAACCGGGAACGCCTTGTTATATTCGTTGATGAAATCCTGTGTTATTTCGGAGCGGCGGTCGAACCAGAGTACCGTGCCTGATTGAACCGAGTTCGCAAGGTCGACGAGCATGACTATCCCGCGCTTGCGGGCGTACTCCTCGGCAAACTTACCGAGTTTTTGGCTGAGCGGCTCGAAGGCTCGCGTCCGCGTTCGCTCGGCCTCGGCCTGCAAGTCCTCGGCCCTGCGCTGATAGTCCTTCTTCATGTCATTGAGCTGCTCGGTCATCTCCGCGACCTTCGCGGCCGACAGCACCTGGGTCTGAGACTTGAGCGTGTTCTCAAGCGCGGTGATGCGGTTGGCGAGCGACTCAAGCTCCTTGGCGCGCGGCTCGAACGTGCGATTCAACTCTTCGAGCTTAGCGCGGAATTCGCCCACCTGTTCCTGGAAGAGCGCCGTGTTGATGACGGCCACTTTGCCCTTCGGCATCGCGGCGCTCGTCTGCGGCAGCCCGGCCTGAGGTTGTCGTGGCTCGGCCGGCGGTGTGCCTGTTGATGTTTGCTGCGCCGAAGCGGCTACTGTCGAAACAAGCAGCGCGATAATAGCCAGGGGTAATCTTAAAAACTTCATAACTTTACTCCTTCGCGCTTAAGGCTTGGCGCCCGCCGGCTTATTAGGTGTGGGCTGAACCGGCTGCGGCCTGGGCTGAGCGGCGCCCGGCGTGACCGGGACCGGGTTCGCCTTGTTGTACTCGTTTACGAAGTCGGTGGTGATGTCGGTGCCGGGGCTCCACCAGGCGAGCGAGCCGGTCTGCGACGCGCCCGCGAGATCGATGATCAGCACGATGCCGCGCTGCTGGGCGTATGAATTCATGAACTGCCCGACCTTCTCGCCTATCGGTCGCGTGGCGGATTCGACGGCCCGGTTGTATTCGGCCTGGAGGTCTTCGTACTCACGCTGGCCGCGCTTCTTCATGTCTTCATAAGTGTTGCGCATCTCGGCCGCCTTGTCGGCCGTCAGTCCGGGCCCTTTCGTCTGGAGGTCGTTTTCCAGCTGCTTGATCTGCTGGCTCATGCCCTCCATCCTCTGGATACGGTCTTTGTACTGATTGTTGACCTGGTCGACCTTCTGCCTGAATTCGTTTATCTGGCTCTGCAAAGCCGCCCTGTTTATGACGGCAATCTTGCCATCGGGGATCGTTGCGCTTACTCCGGCCTGAGTAGCCTGCTGCGCCGACGCGACTGTCGCCACCGCTGCCACTATTACTGCTGCGAGCGCAGCAAACTTGATCTTCACCATAACTGCTCCTGTAGGTTTTGATATGAGCAAGACTAACGGGTAGCGTCAGCCCGCACCTGAGAAAAAACGATTATAACAGCAACCATTTTAGGTTACTAGCTTCCGGTTTATTCTTTCGCCTCGCCGGAAGCCAGTAACCGCGAAACACGCGCCACGCCTAGAAGGTGCGGCCGATCGAGAAGCGTATTACCCGCCTGTCTTCTATGAAGGGAAATACTTTTCTTGCGTTAGGATTATACGCAAATATCAAGCGGAACGGCACGTTGATGACCGGCACCTGGACGCGGAACTCGCCGCCCATGCTGTAACGGTAATTGTCGAAGATGCTGTTGACAGTCTGGTCCAGCAGAATAGTACGACTCGTCTGCTGGTCGCCCTGGATTAAAACATTCTTAAAGCCCGGCGGCAGCCCCCCGCCGTTTTCCGGCGGCGTCGCCCGCCTTATCTCGCGCGCGGTGGCTATCTGCCCGCGCTGGTTCAAGGTCACAAATCCGAGCGTCTGGTTCGGTATGAACTCCGATTGCTCGCCCTGGACTTCGAGCTGGCGCACGTTGAAGACCGAGCCGATGTCGAAGAACGGAACGAACTGCACCGGGCCGATTATCGGTATGCGGTACTCGACGTTGAACAGGAGCTGGGTGTCCCCGCCGACGAACGCCGGGAAGTCCGGGAAGAACGCGTCGGTCCTGTCCTGGAAGGTGAAATCACGGATAACACCAGGCGCGATGCTGTTTGAGGTCGCGCGATTGGCCGGGCGCACCCGCAACTGTTCACCGCTCTCGCCGATTGCGACGACGTTGCGCGAACTGGCGGTCGTGCGGACGGGCGCGGTCGGCGATATGCCGCGTATGTTATACCCGCGGATCGTCTCTTCGCCGCCGAGGAAGAATCGCGCGAAGAGCGGCGTCCCGCCGATGAACGAGAACGAGTTGGACTGGAATTGATCGCCGAACGAGCTTATGTGCCCGGCCAGGATGCGGAAGCCGAGCGTGCGCGACTTGCCCGCCTCGACGTTGCGGGCAGACTCCTTGCCGGCAAAGAGCGGGAAGAATTTCTTGAACTCGACCGTAGGCTCGATGGTATTGACCTTGCCGCCGAGCGGCCCGCCTGAAAACGACAGCCCCATCGTCAACGCCTGACCTCGGGTCGGGTCGAGCGACGAGTTCAGCGTGTTGTAAGCAAGCGTCGGCGTGACCGTCGATTGCGTCACCCCGCTCTGGCGGAACGTCACCAGTATGTCGTTTGTCGGGTCGCCGTCGCGGTTTATGTCCGGGTCTACTATGTCGGTCGTGCGGAACGTGTAGGAGAGTCCGAGCCTGACGAAACGCCCCATGCGGAAGCGCCGCGCGAAATAACTGAGCGGCGCGCTCGCGGACACGCTTATTCCGGTGGTCTTCTGCGTAAAGAGCGACTGGCCGCTGAAGAAATCAACCAGGTTCTGGTTAGTGGCCGTGCCGAACCCCTGGCCGATGAATTGATAATTCTGGTAGAAGACGTTGAACCCGAGGCTTATCGGCCGCCCCTTGAGATACGGCTCGTTGAACCCGAACGAGAAAATCTTCTGCCGGTTGCCGGCGGCCACCGAAAACGAGAGCGATTCGCCGTACCCGAGCAGGTTGTTCGTCGAGTAGTCGATGCCTATGTATGAGCCGCCGATGCCCGACACGCCGCCGGTGAAGCTTATCTGCTGGCGGCCTTTCTCCTGCACCTTGATTGTGAGATCGACCTGCCCCTCGCGCTCGTTGGTGTTGATCGTGGCGTCCTCTTTTTTCACCTGCTCGAAGTAGCCTAGCTGATTGAGCCTGAGAAGGCTCAGGTCCCACAACTGCTCGTTGTAGCGCTCGCCTTCGTTTAGCAGCACCTCGCGACGCAGCACCGGGTCGCGCGTGAAGGTGTTGCCGAGAAATTCCAGCCGCCTGAGCGTGTACTGCTTACCTTCTTCGATCACGAACGTGACGTCGGCGGTGCCGGTGGTTGGGTCGTTCGGGTCGTCCTTGAAGTCGAGCTGCGGGTTCGCGCTGAACTGTATATATCCGCGCGAGCCGTAAAGCTTCTTTAATTCCTCAAGCCCCTTATTAATCACGCTGTAGCCGCGCACGACATCGCCCGGCTTCATGCCGACCACCTGCTTGATAATATCCTCGGTGAACTCCGTGTTGTCCTCGACTTTGATCGCGCCCGCTTTGTACTGACGCCCCTCATCGACGGGGATGACTATCTTGAGCCCCTGCCCCTTATGGCCGAATATGGGTATCCACGTGCCGACCTGCCCGACCTGCTCGACGCGCGGCTCGCCGAACCTCGCCTTCAAATATCCATTGTCGGCGTAAACGAGCACTCGGAGCCTGTCGAGGTCCGCTTCAAGTTTCTCTTTGTGATAGATGTCCTTCGAGGTGAAGGTGGTGAACAACCCGAGTTCCTTGACGAGCTTCATCTGCCCGCGCAGGTGATCGTCGGAGTAGACCTGGTTGCCCTCGAAGTCGATGTCGGCGACGCGGAAGCGCGGCCCCTCGGTGACTTTGAACGTCAGGGCAACGGCCGTCTGCGATATCTGCTCGATCTCGGGCTCGACCGTCGCTTCCGGGCGGCCCTCGTTTGCGAGCAGTTCCTTTATGACGGCCGCCGCGCGGCGCGCTTTTACGGGGTCGTACTGCGACTCTTTGGAAAGCCCGACCGAGCGCTTGCGGAATTCTTCGAGCACCGTAGACTGCTGAACGCTCTTGAGCCCGTCGTAGCGGATGTCTAGAAGCAGCGGGCGCTCGCGCACTTCAAACATGATGACCTTGCCGCCGCGCGCGCCGTCTTCGGCAAAAACCCTCACGTCTTGAAAGTGCCCCTGAGCGTAGAGCGCGCGCACGTCGCGGTCGAGTTGTCCGGGGTTGTACGGGTCGCCCTCGCGCGTGGCTATCCAGATCCTGACGGTCGATTCGGGGATGCGGCGGTTTCCGCGCACCAGCACCTGCTCGACGGTGACATTCTGCGCCTGCACGGGGGCGGCCTCCGGGTCGGCCGAAGCCGCCGGGCCGCTTATGGGCCAGCTGCCTGTGGCCGCTACAAGGATGATGAATAAAGAAAGAACACGCTTACTCATAATATGGACTGCACGCTCCCTAGAATTGCCGAGTTCGCTTCGGTCTATCTGCCTTCCTATCTTTTTCGGGGCTATTCGAGAACCTTACCATTCATACGCCTGACAGCTTCACGGCTCGCGGGCCGAAGCGACCCGGTCTTTATGAAGCACGGGCCGGACTTGTGGCTGCCTCATCTCTCAGCAAATATTAGAACGTCGCTTTGACCGCTTATTGTAACAAAAATGCGGCGGACAAAGCCAACCAGAGAAGATTTTGGATCGAACGCTCAATCCAACCCGCCCGGCCGCCCGTTTTTCAAGATTCTAAATACTAAATGCGAAACTCCCAATCCGCAATCCGCCCGCGGCGAGTATATAAACACCTCGCCTTCTTTGTCGGCTTTCTGTCTGTAGAGTGAGGAGGGCAGGGAACCCGGAAGGGCCTTCGATAATTAAGAAAATGAGGGCGGCATTGCCGCCCTCACTGCACAAGAAGCGCGTCGTTCATCTCTTCAAGCTCAAGCGCGCGGTACTGTAACCGGTCGTCTTCGAGGTAAACCTCCACAATCGACGCCTCGCCGAACTGCCCGCCGATGAGCGCTTCGGAAAGCGGGTCTTCGACGTGCTTTTGCAGGGCCCGCCTGAGCGGTCGCGCCCCATACGAGCGATCCGAGCAGGTCTTTTCGACGATCCAGCGCCGGGCTTCCTCGGTCATCTGCACCTGGAGCTTGCGGCGGATCAGCGTGCGGTTGAGCTGCGCGACGAGCAGGCCCACTATCTCGAACAGGTCGTCGTCGGTGAGCGGCTCGAAGACTATTATCTCGTCGAGCCGGTTTATGAACTCCGGGTTGAAGGTCTGCTTTACGGCCTGCATAACGCCCTCTTCGACGCTCGCCTGCTGTTGCTTGGTCGAGGACTGAAACCCCATGTGGCCGCGCTTTTGTATAAAGCGCGCTCCGATGTTCGAGGTCATTATCAGGATGGCATTCTTGAAATCGATGGCGTTCCCCAGTGAATCGGTGAGCACGCCGTCTTCGAGCACCTGGAGCAGTATGTTGAACAGGTCCGGGTGCGCCTTTTCTATCTCGTCGAGTAGCAGAACCGAATAAGGGTTGCGCCTGATCTTTTCGGTCATCTGCCCGCCCTCTTCGTGCCCGACGTAGCCGGGCGGGCTGCCGATGAGCTTCGAGACCGAATGCTTCTCCATGTACTCCGACATGTCGAACCTGATCAGCGCGCGCTCGCTGCCGAACAGGAAGTCGGCGAGCGATCTGGCGACCTCGGTCTTGCCGACGCCGGTCGGCCCCAAAAAGAGGAACGACCCCACGGGGCGGTTCGGGTTCTTCAACCCGGCGCGGCTCCGTCTTATAGCTCTTGAGAGCGCCGAGATGGCCCGGTCCTGGCTGATGATTCGCTTGTGAAGCTCCTCTTCTATGCGGAGCAGCTTCTGCGTCTCTTCTTCCTTGATCGAGGTTATCGGGATGCCGGTCCAGCGCGATACTACTTCCTCTATATCGTCGCGCGTCACACACGGGAACGGCTCGTCGCTTATGTTGTGCGCTTCGCGGAGCATCGCTAGGCGGTCGAGTTCTTCCTGCTCTTTCTGTTTGAAAATCTTCGCGCGCTCGAAGTCACGCTCGGCCGTCGCGCGCTCGTAGTTGGCCGTATGGCGGCGCAGCTTTCGCTGGCTGTCGAGTATCTCGGCCGGCAGGTGGGCCTCTCTCAACTTCACTCTCGCGCCCGCCTCGTCGATTATGTCTATGGCCTTGTCGGGCAGGAAGCGATCCGGGATGTACCGGTGCGATTGGAAGACGGCCATGTCGATGGCTTCCTGCGTGTATCTGACCTGATGGAAAGTCTCGTAGCGCTCTTTGATGCCGTCTAAAATCTTTATGGTCTCTTCCTCGTTCGGCGGCGGGACCTTGACGGCCTGGAACCGGCGTTCGAGCGAGCGATCTTTTTCGATAGTCTTTCTAAACTCGGCGGGCGTCGTTGCCCCTATGCATTGGATCTCGCCGCGCGATAATGCGGGCTTGAGGATGTTCGCGGCGTCGAGCGAGCCTTCGGCCGACCCCGCGCCCACGAGCGTGTGCAGTTCGTCTATGAAGACTATGTAATGCGGGTTCTCGATCAGCTCGCGCATGATCATCTTCAACCGCTCTTCGAACTGGCCGCGGTACTTCGTGCCGGCGACGATCAGCGAGAGGTCGAGCGCCAGTATCCGTTTATCGCGCAGGAACGGCGGCACGTCGTTTGAAATTATTCTTTGCGCGAGCCCTTCGACAATCGCGGTCTTCCCGACCCCCGGCTCGCCTATCAGCACGGGATTATTCTTGGTGCGGCGGCATAGTATCTGCACGACGCGCTCTATCTCGGCCTCGCGGCCGATGAGCGGATCGAGTTGATCGGTGGCTGCCGCTTCCGTCAGGTCGCGGCTGAATTCGGCGAGGTGCGGCGCATCCTTCTTCTGCGCCATGGCGCGCTCGTTGTGATGGGCGCGCGTAAGATCTTCGCGGATCTGGTTGAGCCTCAGGCCGCGCTCATAGAGGATTTCGGCCGCGGCCGATTTCTCCTCGCGCATTATCCCGAGCAGCAGGTGTTCGGTCCCGATATGCCGGTGGCCGAGCCGCTCGCTTTCATCCGCGGCATGCCCCAGCACTCGCTTTGCGCTCGCGCTGAGCGGCAAATCGACGGACGCGGAAACCTTGTCCCGCAGCGGCGAGCGCCCCTCTATCTCCTTGCGTATCGACTCAACGGTTGAGTGCGGGCTGCGGAAAAACTTCTGAGTTAATTGCTTATCTTCGCGCAGCAATCCCAGCAGGATGTGCTCGGCCTCGATAGCCTGCGCCCCAAACTGGCTTGCTTCGTACCTGGCGAAGAAGATGACACGTCGCGCTTTTTCGGTATAGCGTTCGAACATAGCGAATAGTCGTTGGAGGCTAGAAATCAGAGGTTAGACGCCGGAAGCCGTCAGTCACACGGATCGAGATGATAAGTGACATTCAGTCTCCGACATCAGGTGTCAACCGTCCATCCTCAAGGCGCAGCACCCGGTCGCATATGGAAGCCAGGCGGTGATTATGGGTCACTATCACCGATGTCAACTCCCGCGACCTGTGAACCTCCTTGAGCAGGGCGTGAATGCTCTCACTCGTCTTGCTGTCCAAATCGCCGGTCGGCTCGTCCGCCAATAGCAATCTCGGGTTTGCCGTGAGCGCCCTGGCCAGGGCAACCCGCGCTTGTTCACCGCCGGACATCTCGCCCGGCCTGTGCGAGGCGCGCGTGTCGAGCCCTACGCTTTGAAGCGCGCGGTCGGCTTGCGCTCTCGCGTCCCGGTGCGGGAGGCGGCTGATGAGCAGCGGCATCATTACGTTTTCAACGGCTGAGAACTCGGGCAGCAGGTGATGGAATTGGAAGATGAACCCAATCTCCCTGTTCCGAAACCGAGCCAAGTCTACATCACCGAGTTTAAAAATGTCAAATTCCGCCACTTTTACCGAACCGCTCGTCGGCCGGTCTAATCCTCCTAATAAGTGTAATAAGGTCGATTTTCCAGCCCCCGACGGCCCGACTATCGCGACCATCTCGCCCGGCGCAATCTCGAACGATAAGTTTTCAAAGACCTTAACGCGATTATCGCCCGCCCTGTATATCTTCGTGAGACCTTCCGTTTTTAGGAAAGCTGGCGGGCCGGTAATCGTTTTATCTCGCATATAAAATTCGCCGTCTTAAATCTCAAATCCGAAATCTCAAATCCCCAGGTCTTCTCGCTACTCATACCTGAGCGCTTCTACGGGCGCGATTCTCGCCGCGTTCCAGGCCGGGTAAAGAGTCGAGATGAAGCTTATCGCGATGCTCGCCGCCGCGACGACTAAAACGTCCGTCGCGTTGATGTGGAAGGGCAGATAATCCAAAGCGTAGGCCCCGGCCGGCAGCTCTATCCACCGGCGCGAATCGGCAAGGTGGCAAAATCCCGCGCCGAGGCAGACGCCGATGATCATCCCGGTGATGCCGATGGCCAGCCCCTCGGTCATGAAAATGTACATCACGCTTCGGCTCGTCGCCCCAAGCGTTTTTAGTATCGCGATGTCCGAGCGCTTCTCCATCACGATCATAATCAGCACCGTTATGATGTTGAGCGCGGCGATCCCGATGACGATCAGCAGAGCTATCCCAGAAAGGTATTTTTCATAGCTGAGCGCGCTGTAGATGGCGCGTTCAACTCCTGCCAGTCCTGAGCCTCGAACTCCCCGCCGACCGCCGCGAGCACTTCGGCTTTGATCGCCTTCACGTCATCGACGTCATCGACTTTCATCTGGATGAGCTGGGCGACGCCTTCCGCGCCCGCGAGCCGCTGCGCGGCGTCGAGCGAAATATAGGCCCACTTCGAATCGTAATCCGCGAGCCCCGACTCGAACATGCCTGCCACCTTGTAGTCGCGGTAGCGCGGCGACATGCCCATAGGCGTCAGGTGCCCTTCGGGCGATATGATCGTCGCGACATCGCCAATCTTCAGACCGAGGTCCTCCGCAAGGTAGCGCCCCAGGATTATTCGATCTATCGGCGCGTCTGATTGCTCGTCGGTTTCAGGCGCGGCAAGCGATTGGGGGTCGCCTTCGGTCGTGAATTGAAAGACCTCGTTTGCGTCGGGCGAAGCGTTAAGGTCGACGCCTTTGAGTATCGCCCCGGTCGTGCGATTGCTGCCCTGTATGAGAACCTCTTGATAAAGCGTTGCCGCCGCCGCGCGCACCCGCGGGAGCGCTTCGAGCCGGGCGACAAGCTCGCGGTAGTTTTCGATTGGGCGGCGGTCCTTTGCCGATAGATTTATGTGCGCCGTGCCGGAAAGTATCTTGGTCTGAAACTCCTCGCGAAACCCGGTCATCATCGCCAGCACCGTTATGAGCGACGCGACCCCCGCGGCGACAGCCATCACGGCGATCACCGATATGACCGACACCATCACCTGCTTGCGCCTGGCGCGCAGGTAACGCATGGCGATGAAGAGTTCGTAAGGCATGTCAGTTTAGAGCTTACCGCGGGCAGCGTATGGATGCCGGGAAGCTCATTCTTCGACCTCTTCCTTGGCCTGCCCCCTGCCGGCTCGCTCCGGCCGCATATGAGGAAAAAGAATCACGTCGCGAATCGATCGCTGATTGGTCAGGACCATAACGAGTCGGTCGATGCCGATCCCTTCGCCGGCCGTCGGCGGCATGCCGTAAGAGAGCGCGCGTATGTAGTCCTCGTCAATCACCATCGCCTCTTCGTCGCCGGTCGCGCGAAGCTGCATCTGTTCTTCAAAGCGGCGGCGCTGGTCCTTCGGGTCGTTGATCTCGCAGAAGGCGTTTGCTATCTCCATGCCGGTGATGAACAGCTCGAAGCGGTCGACGAATCTGTGGTCGCTTTCGGATTGCTTCGACAGCGGTGACAGCTCGACGGGAAACTCGGTGATGAAGGTTGGATTGATAAGCTTGCTTTCGGCCACTCGCTCGAATACCTCGCCGAGCAGATAGCCGTAGCTCAGCTTACTGAGATGAGCAATATCCTGGCCGGCGAACTCTCCTATACAAGTTGAGAAGAGCTCCTTCCGTCAAAAGATCATCGGGCGTCGGACGCCTTGACTGGTCCGGCCAGTATTCACAGACGGCTTCGCGCATCGTCAAACGCTTCCACGGGCGCGAAAAATCTATCTTCTTCTCGCCATACTCGACGAGGGCGCCGCCGCAAACCTTCTCTACGATGCCAGAGATCAGGTCCTCCGTCAGGCGGATGAGGTCTTCATATTCCGAATAGGCCTCGTACCATTCGAGCATGGTGAACTCGGGGTTGTGCCGCGTCGACAATCCCTCGTTGCGGAAGTTGCGGTTGATCTCATAGACCTTTTCGAACCCTCCCGCTATGAGCCGCTTCAGATAAAGCTCGGGGGCGATGCGCGCGTAGAGATCGATGTCGAGCGCGTTGTGATGAGTTATGAACGGGCGCGCGGCCGCGCCTGTGGCCAGCGGGGTGAGCATCGGCGTTTCAACCTCGACGTACCCGCGGTCGTCGAAATACCTGCGTATCAGCCTTATGACCTCCGAGCGGGTCTCGAACACGCGACGAACCTCGCGGTTCGCGATCAGGTCGGCGTACCGCTGGCGGTAGCGGATCTCTATATCATGCAGGCCGTAGTACTTGTCGGGCGGCGGCACGAGCGCCTTTGCGAGAAAGGTGATCGAGTCGGCGTGAATCGACAGCTCGCCCGTGCGCGTGCGAAAGACGCGTCCCTCGGTCCCTATGAAATCGCCGAGGTCCAGAAGCTTGAACAGCGACCACGTGCGCTCGTCAACCTCGTTCGATTTCAAGTAGACCTGTAAAAGCTCACGGCCGTCGGTAAAGCGTATGAAGGCGGCCTTGCCCATGCGGTTTATCGCGTGGATGCGGCCGGCGGCGCGCACGCGCGGGGCTTCGGCCTCAAGCTGCTCGCCGGTCTTCTCGCCAAGCTCGGCGATTATCCGGCTTATGGTATGGGTGCGATCAAACTTATGCGGGTAAGGGTCGAACCCGAGCGATATTATCTCTTCGAGTGACCGCTGCCGCTGTTGCAGTAGCTCGTTTACGTTGACACCTGGTTGCTGTTCTTCCGCCATGAGTATTTGCCCTCTGTCTGCTTATACGAGATTAGAGTAAGTCAGGGATTATAGAAACCGCGTTGAAGGGGTGTCAAATTTGGCTGTTGTAATCGTTTCCGGCCGGCTGATAGAATTATCATAGGCTGGGTAAGTGTCTAATTAATCAATCGCGCAAATCAAAGCGATCAGCCTTAAGATTTCAAGCAAAATGGTAATGGGTCTAAGAGAGGTAGTACATATGAAGCTCAAGCTCGAATTTACAAAGCGTGTGTCGGCGGTCGCCCTCGCGTTCGCATTGCTCGCGGGGCCGGTCGGCGCGCTCGCGGGCGACATCAAGCCGGAAGAGAATAAGAAGAAAGAAGTAAAAGTAAAGCCGCTCAAGGATAAAGAGGACCCCTTGATGATCGGCAAGCGCAACATAAACAAAGGCAACCTCGACTTCTATTCAATCGAGAAGGAGATCAGGGTGGGCCGCCAGCTGGCCGCCGAGATCGACCGGCAGGCCAAGTTTGTAACCGATCCGGGCGTGACCGAATACGTGAACCGCGTGGGCCAGAACATTGTGCTCCGCTCGGACGCGAAGCTCCCTTTCACGATCAAGGTGATCGACGCGCCCGACGTGAACGCGTTCGCGTTGCCGGGCGGGTTCCTCTATATCAACAGCGGGGCGATACTGGCCGCGGACAGCGAGGCGGAAATCGCGGGCGTAATGGCGCACGAGATCGCGCACGTGACCGCTCGGCACGGCGTCGAGCAGGCGTCGAAAGGCCAGCTCTTCCAGTGGCTTTCGATCCCTTTGATTTTTGTCGGCGGGCCGCTCGGCGCAATCGTTCAGAACGCGGCCAATATCCTTGTGCCGCTCACGTTCTTGAAGTTCAGCCGCGGCGCGGAGGAAGAGGCCGACCGCCTCGGGCTCCAGTACATGTGGGCAGCGGGCTACGACCCGATGCAGATGCTCAACTTTTTTGAGAAGCTGAAATCGAAAGAGAAGAAGGAGCCGGGCACGCTCGCCAAGGTATTCGGGACGCACCCGACGACGGGCAGCCGGCTCGATAAAGCGCGCAAGCTGCTTGAGCGCTTCCCGAACCGCGACGAGTACGTCGTGAGCACCAGTGAGTTCGGCGCGATGAAAGAAAAGCTGCTGGCCATCACCAACCAATCGAAGCTCGGCGTCAACGACGGCGCGCCCACGCTCAGGCGGAAGCCGAAGCGCGGGGGCTCGGACGGAGCGGATGAGTCTGACAGGGATAAGCCGACGCTCAAGCGGAAGCCGTCGAGCGACAATTAAAAAACATACTGTCTTAAAATCTAAAAGCGCGGCTTTGCGGGGCCGCGCTTTTATTCTGCTTTATTCTGCCCGTAAACTTTCAGTCTTTTTATGCCGCCCCAAAGTCAAAACGAAGTAATTGAGCTTTGAGGCCGCGACCGCACGGCATTCCATCCATCCACGCTCGCGCCCTGTCGAGTCGCGGCCTCGGCCTTTCAATCTCCCCGCGCCAGCTTGCCGAGCCGCCCGCCCGGATGCCATCTGGCGTATTGCTCGCGGGTCAGGCCCTTGCGCGATTCCAGGGCGACAGAGAGCGCGCACAGTACATAAATCTTTGCCAGTATGCTTGCGCGCGGGACGAGGTTCAGCGCGCCCCCTTCGTTATCAACGCCGGCGTACAACATTACGTCGGCCATATCGGCCAGCGCCGAATGGCGATTGCCTGATATGCCGATGATCCTTATGCCGAACTCGCGCAGGACTTCCACCGCGCATATAAGCTCGGAGGTCTCTCCGCTGTTTGATATGGCTATCGTGACGTCGTTGGGACACACCTGCCCCGCCGATCCGTGAACACATTCGGTCGCGTGCAGAAAGTAAGCGGGCGTGCCGGTGCTTGAAAGCAGAGACGCGACGTATCGGGCTATGTGCTCGCTCTTGCCTATGCCGGTGACGTGGACGCGCCCGCCGACCTGTTCGCAATCGATTATCAGGCTTGCGGCCGTCTCGATTGCGTCGACTTCGGCCCGCGTGCGCAGCGAGGCCAGCTCCCGCATGGCGAGGTCGAAAAAGGTCTCGACCGGGTCTTCGACCGACTCGCCCAGTTCCGCCGCCGTCTCTTCGGCCACCGGTCCGTCGCTTGCCTCTACGCCTGGAATAAAGGCGCCAAGATGTGATGATAGCTCGCCCTCGCCGAGGACGGAATTGCCGACGCTATCAAGCTGGGGCGAGTCGAGCGCCACTCTATTAAAGGATTTTTGGTCGCGCCTTGATGTCATAAACTAGCTCTCACAAGCGGGCTTGATAGAATATTTCCTGCCGGCGCGCGCAGTCAAGGCGTAAACCAGAGGAAACACGCCGGTCATAATATCTCGCGCTCATTACCCGAGCGGCGGGTGATCCGCTCGCGGTCCAGGTACTCCAGCAGCGGGATGGCATGTTTTCGCGTCAGCCCCCCGGTGATATCTTTGAACGCTGCCACGTCCATCTTCGAGCTTATGGCCTTGCGCTCGCGCACCTTTGATTTTAACCCCTCAATCGCTTCGGCGTGAAAAATGAAATCGCCTATGCGCAGAATGCGCCCTTCGGCCGCGAGCAGCGTGTAGAGTTTCCGCGCGCGCTCGACGGGTACGTTCGAGGCGGCGGCCGTCTCTTCGAGGGTGCCGGCTTGAAGCCCCGCCGCCTTGAAACCGGCCTCCAGAGCCTGTTTTGCCGCCGCGTCCTCGGGGGATAGCTCGATCTGATGCGAAGCGAGGCGCAGGGCGTCGCGTTCGGCGGCGATCTTCCGCTGCTCGTCCAGCCGGTTGACGACGGCGCGAAACACCTCGGGTCTGGCCGTGCCAAACAGCCGCTCGCGGACCTCTTCGCGGCTGAGCCCGAGCGAGAGCGGCTCGCGCCGGTGATGGCGCGCGAGCAAATCCACCACCTGTCCGGCGAGTTCCTGAAAGGTTATTGCGGAAAGAAGCGTGAGCGGCGAGGCCGCCGCTTCAAGGGCCTCGCCTCTGGCTACGAGGTCGCGGGCGGCCGACGCTATCTGCTCATCGGTCGCGCCTGTTCGCGCCGCCATCTCGCCCGCCGTCATGGCGCGCGGCCCGGCCATTTCAAGAAAGACCGATATTCGCTTATCGAGGTCGGATGATTCCAGTTGCCTGAGCCGGTCGTAAGCTTTCTGATCGCGGATGCGGTGTTTTTCCGCCAGCGCGTCGATGACGACGCCTCCGCCTATTGTCACCTGCGGTGAGTAGCTGCGGATTATGAAGCGGTCGCCCGGGAGCGCGGCTATCGGCTCTTCGAGTCGCAGTTGAACGAGCCGGCTTTCGCCGGGAAGCACCGCCGCGGACGAGAACCCGCTCGCCCCGTCCGCTGCTTCGACAGGCGGGCTCAAGACGACGACGCGCGCCATCACCTCGGCGGTCCCGTGGTGGAGTCGAACGCGCGCCCGCTGCGCAAGAGGTCGCGGGGCGCTCTCCAGAAGGTCGAGCCGCGCATCGATCATTGACGACGGCCGCAGCCTGCCCGACGGGGCGAGCGCCGCGCCGCGCGGGACCTGTTCGACGTTGACGCCCTGCAAGTTAATCGCGGTGCGCTGACCCGCGTGGGCGCGCCCCGTGTCGTGCCCGTGTACCTGTATGTTGCGAATCCTCGCTCGCACGCCTTCCGGGATCGCTTCGACTTCGTCTCCGACCTTAAGCTCTCCGGCGATGAGCGTGCCGGTGACGACCGTGCCGAACCCTTTAACCGAAAAAGCGCGGTTGACGGGAAGGCGCGGCACCGCGTCGGTCGCCTTCGATTCTATGCGGCCGGCAAGCTCGACAAGCGCCTGCTTAAGCTCCTCAATGCCCTGACCCGTGCGACTGCTCACGGCGATTACCGGCGCATCTTCGAGAAACGAGCCGGCGATAAAATCCTGCACCTCGGCCGTTGCCAGCTCCAGCAACTCTTCGTCGACGAGATCCGATTTTGTCAGCGCGACAAGCCCGCTCTTTACCCGCAGCAGCTTGCATATGTCGAAGTGCTCGCGCGTCTGCGGCATGATCGATTCGTCGGCCGCGATCACCAGCATAACCATGTCGAGCCCGTGCGCGCCCGCGAGCATATTCTTTACGAACCGCTCGTGGCCCGGCACGTCGACAAACCCGAAGCTGTAGTCATCGATGCTGAGGTCGGCAAAGCCTATGTCAATCGTGATGCCGCGCTGTTTTTCTTCCTTGAGGCGGTCCGCGTCTATTCCGGTGAGCGCTTTTACCAGCGCCGTTTTTCCGTGATCGATGTGGCCCGCGGTGCCGACTATGACGTGCTTCATGTGTAAACGCTCTGGTGCCGCGCTGATAGAAAAACTAGCCAGGGTAAAGACTCTATCAAACCCGTCGGCATCATTTGCCGGATGAAAGTATCCTCTCGATTATGTCTGTGGTCGAAGAGCCTTCGACGAACGGAAGCGATAAGACTCGCCCGCCCGCGGCTTCGACCTCTTCACGGCCCACGATGTTTTCGACCGGCCAGTCGCCCCCTTTAACGAGCACGTCCGGCAACAGCACGGCTATCAGCTCGCGCGGGGTCTCTTCCTCGAATACCGTCACGTAATCGACTGCTTCGAGCGCGGCTATTACCTCAGCCCGCTCAGCCTCGTTGAGTATCGGGCGGCCTTCGCCCTTTAGCGCGCGGACCGAGTCGTCGCTATTGAGCGCGACCGCGAGAGCGTCGCCGAGCGACCGCGCGTGCGCCAGATAACGGACGTGGCCGGGATGCAGAAGGTCGAAGCACCCGTTTGTGAAGACCAGCCGCCTGCCCTCGCGTTTCAGCCGCTCGCGCTCGATCAGAAGATTCGCCCTGTCGAGTATCTTCGTCATATGCTGAATCTGTTTATAGCATGGATCAGGAGAGGGAGACACGCAGGAGCCGAAAAGCAGCGGCGCGGATGAAAAGACCTCTCTTTTCATCCGCGCCGTTTTAAAGCTAAGCCCTCTTAGTAGAATTCGAGGGCGATGTTTGGACCCAGTACGTGATGGCCGGATATGGAGCTGGTATCCGCGTTATCATGGGTCCAGTGACCGCCGTACCATATGACGGAGTCCGAGTTGCCCATGACCTCTCCGTTAACGAACGGCTCTATAGCGGATGCGCGTGTCACACCCGCTCGTGCAGTTGACGCCGTCGTCTAGCTCGCTCGGAAACTTGCTGCGCAGCACCCAGACGTCGCCCTTTCCGTACTTGTCGAAGTTGCCATCGTCAGGCCCCGGAGTTATTATCGCGTGCTCGAATCCGCTCATGTTTTTTATGATGAAGCGGTGCTGCGTGCCGAACACGCGCGGGAACATCCCCTCGGTAATTATCTTCTTTTCTGACCCGACCCGGCCCTCGGAGACCTGGTTCTCGGTCGTGACAATATCGAAATCGAGCCGCCAGTATACGTGGTGGAAGTGTATGTGGCAGACGCAAGTGTTCGAGGTCGCGCCGAACCCGTAGCGGGCGCGGATCACGCCGTCGTCCTGCAGGTTCCACTCGGACAGGTAGCGATACCACCCGGCATTCATCTCGCTTACGATCTGCACGTCCTCGCGGGTATCCCAGACCGCGGCGCCTTTGAAATTGCCGAAGTCAGTATTGTCGTCGAGGATAGTCCGCGGCGGCTCGGTGCAAATCCGCACGCCGGGAGCGATGTCTGTGCCCACGGCGTCGAAGCTGTCTTCGGACCAGCTCCAGTCCCTGAAAGGCCCGCACAGGTTCCTTTCGTATTGCACGTTTAATATCGGCGCGTTGGCGCGCGCAAGCACCTTCTTGCCTAGATAGAAGACGTCGCGCAGCTCGACGCCCGAGGCGCGCGTGCCTGAAGAGGCCGAGGGCCTTAGCACTACAAATCGCCATACTTCGGTGCTGCCCCGGCTTATCGTAATCAGCGCCTGCCCCGCCCCCCGGTTCGTCCCGCCCTGCCCCGATCCCGGCGGGCCGCACAGCATTGACGGGGCTACTGTTGCCGTGGGCGGCGCGTTGCTCGCGAATCGGGTCACGTTATGACGGATCAGGTTCACGGCTACGATCTCGTTATAGCTGCCGTCTTTGGCGAGCAACCCGACGGTTATGGTCCGCTCGACGTCCTTAACCGGCTCCGAGTCATTCATAAGCGGCGGCATCGGCTCATAAGGCGCGACCGATTTATCGAGCAATCCCGGGCCTAATTTCGGGTCTTTGCTAAGAACGGCGACGGCCTCCTGAAACTCTTCGGTGCTCACGTCGGGCTGCGTCTCCGACTCGACGACGCTTACCTGTGCGCTGTCAAATCGGCCCGATGCGATGAAGGCCCGGTTGTTCGTGTAATCAAACAGCGTGGCGCGGTAGCTGTCGGGCGGGTCGGACATCTCCCCGTTAGTCTTCTTTGGCTTGTTCGACCAGCTCAAAAGAGAGGATGCGGTGGCGCGCGCCTCGTAGTTGCGCGCGAACCGGCGCGCTCTTCAAAACCTTTGCCTTCGCGGCCTCGGCGTCCGCTTCAGTCGGTCCCCATGGAATCCCTTTTATTACACGCGGTCCTTGAGCAAGAATCTTTCGCAAGGCAACAGGGAGGCTGCGAGCGCGCGCGTTTCCGCCTTCTTTTAGCGCGGCAGCCGAAGGGAACAGCAAGCCGCCCGACACGACCGCAAGCAGGACAGCAAACATGAGTATTCTTCTTTGCATCTATCCTCTCCTCATTTCAGGCGACGGCTTATCTGCCGCCTGCCGTCAGCTCAGCTTATAGATTTTGGGGACCCCTCACCTTGGACCGTTGATCTTGTTTCTTGAAGCGCTGAGAATTCGGAGCATACGTAACATATAGGATTCAAGCAGGTCAAGCACCGGCCGCGCAGAGGGGTATAATTCTCGTCATGTTATTCGAAGACCGCTTCATATTCTTCCCGACGAGATACCCGGACGGATTCTGGGCAATTGACGGCGCTGCTCGTTCCGAGGGCGTGAGCGTAGAGGATTGCTTTTTTCAAACCGAGGATGGGTTGACGCTGCACGGGTGGTATGCGACGCGGGCGGGCTCACAAACCGACAAGGTGCTGCTTTGGCTTCATGGCAATGCGGGCAACCTGTCATATCGCTTCGACATGCTGCTGAGATTGCTGGAGCTGCCCGTCTCCGTTTTTATCATCGATTACCGCGGCTACGGAAAGAGTGAAGGGTCGCCTTCGGAAAGCGGACTTTATAAGGATTCCAGCGCCGCGTGGAATTACCTGACGAAGGGACGCGGGCTGTCCGCGGAGCGGATAGTCATATTCGGCAAGTCGCTCGGCGGTGTGGCGGCAATCGAGCTTGCAGGTCGCGCGCCCGCCGGCGGATTGATCGTGCAGTCGAGTTTTACTTCGGCAAAGGATATGGCTGCGCGCTTGATGCCGTTTCTGCCCGCCGCGTTTCTGCAAACAAAGATGGATTCGATAAACAAGATCGTGCGCGTGAGTTGCCCGAAGCTCTTTATACACAGCCGCGCCGACGAGATAGTTCCGTTCGACATGGGGCGGCGGTTGTTCGAGGCGGCCTCGGAGCCCAAGCAGTTTTACGAGGTGGAAGGCGCGTCGCACAATTCAACATACATAATCGGCGGCCGTGATTATCTTGACGCGCTCGGCCGTTTTCTTGAATCGATTTGAAGTTTCAGATCATGATTTCTTGCGCGCGCTGACGATAATGACTTGAGCGGGGAATTTCATCCTGTTGTTCGGGAAGAAACCGCGCGCGGATGTCTCTACCTCTTTGGCGACGCTCGCGATTTGCTCGGTCGATAGCCTTGCGACCTTGTTCCTGAGTGTATCGCTGATCTCGGACCGCATTGCCCAGAACTCTTTGAGGTCAAGCGGCGCTTCGATATAAAAATCGAGCGTCTTCTCGCTTACATCGCGCCAGCCCGACCGCTCGACAAGACCCGCGAGGTTGCCCGGCTCGCTGAAGCGGAACGCGCCCGGCGCATCAGGGTCTTCGGGCGGCGACTCCAGGTATCGAGCCATTACGTCGGTCACTATCGCGAAGAAGGGATTTAGCTCGCGAACCCCCCAGACGGCGAGCAGGAGAGTGCCTTCTGGCTTTGTCACTCGCCGCATCTCGCGAATGCAAACTTCAGGATCAATAAAAAACATCGCGCCGAGTCTTGAGACCGTCAGGTCAAACAGGTCGTCTCGAAAGGGGAGGGAATCCGCGACGCACCGGGCAAAACCTATATTAAGCAACGCGGCCGCGCTCGCCTTTTTCTTTGCCGCGGCGACCATCTCAAGCGCGCCGTCAGTGCAAATGATTATCCCGCGCTCGCCCAGCTTGCGAGCGATTGCCAGCCCCGGCTCACCCGTGCCCCCGGCAACGTCGAGCACCGCCATACTATCTCTGATTTTCGCGTCTCCGATCATCGCCCGTGTGATCGGCTCGAACATCATCTTGATTGTGTCGGCGTGCTTTTCCCAGTAGGGGGCGGACCCCGCCATTCTTTCAAGACCTCTTCGAGTGATTTGCGACTCATTGCGATATGAGAATAGCAACAAGGAAGCCCGTCTCAAAACACCCCCTTGCGGATTGAGACGGGCTTCCTGGCGTGATGAATTCGGCGAGGCTTTAAGGCGTCACCGCGTCTTTGACTTTCCTACCTGCCTTCTTGGCGGCTTTGGCGGCTTTACTGGCCGCGCTCTTGGCCGCGTCGTACGATTCATCGGCGACTTTCATCGTGCCATCTTTGACCTTTCCTGCTCCTTGTTTAGCCGCGCCGGCACCTTGCTTTGCCGCATCCGCGGTCTTTGACGCGGCTGTCTCGGCCGTGTCTGCCGCCTTAGCGCCTACGGTCTCGCCGGCTTTTTCCGCAACGGTCCATGATGTAGCCGCTACCTCTCTTATCTGGTCAACGCTCATGTCCATAGCCTTTTCGACTACGTTCGAGTCATTGATCATGGCGGTGCGGTGATCGCGTGACGTGATGACGACTCTGCGCCGCCCGTCGGGGTGGCTCAGCCGCGTGACGGAGGCTATGTCGCCGTCGGGGAAAGTCCTCTCTTCAACCTTCGTCCCGTCGGGCGCGGTGTTCGTAGTCATAACCGAAGCCGGCGCTTGCCCGGACTGGCCGCCGGCCTGCGCCGCATTCTTATTCTCTTCGGTGGTGCTACCCGAGCAGGCCGCCGACACGAGCGAAATCGCCAATAAAATGGTCTGTAGAGTCTGCTTCGATAATTTCATGTTGCTTCTTTATCCTCCAATTATCTTGAATGGTTCTTCATGACGGCCAACTGTGATTGGCAACAAACGTGCCAGCATATCAGATGGAGATTCTCAGCGCAAAAGCGCTTTACAGGCGGTACCGGTAGTACCAAATCGCGACGAGAATTCGTATCGATAGAGGACTGGCGGGCGGGCTAAAGCTCGCGCGTTGCCTCATACCTCTTGAAAACCAGCGCCGAATTCTTAGACCCGAAGGCTATGCAGTTGCACAGGGCCGTATCGATGCGCGTCTCGCGCCCGTTATTCGGCACATAATCGAGATTACATTCAGGGTCGAACGCTTCGACGTTTATTGTCGGCGGCGCATAGCTGTGCTTCATCGCCATAAGCGTGGCGACCACGCCCGCCGCGCCCGATGCTCCCTGCGGGTGGCCTATCATGGATTTGGTGGAGCTGGCCGGTATTCGCCCGGCGCGGTCTCCGAACGCCATGCGGACGGCGGCCGATTCGGTGCGGTCGTTAATCTTGGTGGCTGTGCCGTGCAGGTTCAAATAATCAATATCGTCGGGTGTTAGCCCCGCCTGCTCAATTGCCAGCCTCATCGCCCGCGCGGCGTCGTGTCCGGTGGGCGCTATCTGCACCCGGTGATAAGCGTCGCACGTAGAGGCGTAGCCGGCCAGCTCGGCGTATATGGAAGCGCCGCGTTTGAGCGCGTGGTCAAGCTCTTCGAGCATCAGAATCCATGAGCCTTCGCCGAGCACGAACCCGTCACGGTCGGCGTTGAAGGGGCGCGACGCGCGCGCCGGCTCGTTGTTCCATTTCGTCGTAACGGTGCCCATGCGGCAGAAGGCCGTCATAAGGCCGAACGTGATGCAGGCTTCGACGCCCCCGGTTATTATGCGGTCGGCCTGGCCAAGTCGTATGGCGTTCCATGCATAACCCATGGCGTCGGTCGAGCTTGTGCAGCCGGTGGAGACGACGTGGCTGCAACCGTGCAGCCGGAAAGCCATGTTGATTTCGCTCGAAATCATCCCCACGAATGAAGCGACTATTGAGTAAGGGCTGACGCGGCGGTAGGCCGCGTCGTGATCGGCGCGGTCATAATACTGGCGGTACTGACGCTCGGCAAACTCGATGCCCCCGGCGCCCGTCCCTATGACGACGCCCGTGCGTTCGCGCTCGCCGGCATTAAGCTCTTCAAAACTTATGCCCGAGTCCGCGGCCGCTTCTTCGGCGGCATAAAATGCCATGGGGACGGCGCGCTGAACGCGGTCTCGGTCCTTTTTTGAGACGTAGCGGTCGAAGTCGAAATCTTTCACCTCGGCCGCGACCTTGCAGGAGAGTTTCGACGCGTCGAACAGGGTGATCGGTCCGGTCCCGCTTACGCCGTTTGCGGTCGCTTGCCAGTATGCTTCGCGCCCGATTCCGTTCGGGCTGACTGCGCCCAGGCCGGTCACGACCACGCGCTTCAGGTCCATCCTCACTCACCTCCGTATAAAGCGGCTGTTTGATCAGATTGCCGTGAAACTATTCTACTCAACCGCGCCCATCTTATCCACGCGGCGTCAGGGATGCGCGGTCTCCGCTACAACTTGCGTCGGCGCGCTCTGGTTGCCGTGGATATCGACGGCCGTTATGCGGTAGAAGTACTTCCGGTCAACGACGACTCGCTCGTCGCGATAAGTGAGAATCTTGAGCGGTTGATCGTTTAGCTTGACCCACTGGCTATCGGGCGCGTCGGCCTGCTCCGCGCGATAAAGGTTATAACCGGCCACGTCGCGCTCGGGAGCGCTCGGCCAGAAAATGCTTATTATGCCGTTGGCGGAAGCGACCGTTACAGGGTCGGGGGCGGACGGCGGAAACGTATCGAGAGGCGTGAAGGTTATCGATTCGCTTTCGGCGCTCTCAATCAACCCGTTGGGTCCCTGCGAAAGCGCGCGCACTATATAGACGTATTGCTGCCCGTATTGAAAATCCTTATCGCTGAAGGCGGTCTCCGCGACAGGGTCTTCGTTGATGGGACCGCTAAAGGTCGAACGTTTTGCCGCGCGGCGATAAATGTTATACCCGACGATTGAGGCCGGCCGCGTCCCGTCAACGTTCGCCTCCGGGGCACTCCAAGAAAGCGTCACCAGATCCTGCGACGGCGCGCGCGCCGCAAGGTCCGCCGGCGGTTGAGCAACGCCTGGAGCGGGCTCCAGCGCGACCGTGTTTGAAAACTGCGCGGCCTGTCCCCCTTATTGATATAGCGCACGGCATAGCGCAGTCGTACATTCGCAAGCCGGGCGGGCTGGCTCAAGTTGACAGAGTCGCGAAACTCCAGGCGACCCGACGAGCTCGCCTGCGCTTCTATGGTCGCTCGGTTGAGAAACCCGATGACCTGCGCGCGCTCTTCGTAGTCTTCGGCGTCCAGAATGGGATCTTCGTCGCGCCGTTCTAATAAACGGTAAACGTCCGCGCGCGCTATGTAAGAGCGGCTCGAATCGTCTTTTGCCAGAGGGGGGACCGGCCAAGATAGCACGACGACTGCGCCGCGTTGTATGGCCGCAAGCTCGGAAGCGCGAATTGTAAAACGGGCCGGGGCAACCGGCGCGCCGACCTTTCCGCAGGAGATGGCGGCGAATGATATGAGCAGGAGTGCTAGGAGAGACAGTGGCCGGGCCGTGACGAAAAAATCGCGAGGGCCGTCCTCTTGCGGCTTGGGCTTCACAGTATGTACCGGCTCAGGTCTTCGTTCTTGACTATGGGGGCGAGTTGTTTATGGACGTAATCCGCGCTGATCACCACCGTTTTATTCTCAAGGTCGGGGCCTTCGAAAGAGTACTCGTCGAGCAGCGTCTCCATTATCGTATGAAGCCGCCGCGCTCCGATATCTTCGGTCTGCTCGTTGACCGAGAAAGCGAAGCGCGCGATGGAGTCTATCGCGTCATCGGTAAACGAAAGGTCTATGCCTTCGGTCTCCAGCAGCGCCCTGTACTGGCGCACAAGAGAATTCTTAGGCTCGGTCAATATGCGTTTAAAGTCATCGATCGTAAGCGGCTGTAGCTCGACGCGAATCGGGAACCGGCCTTGCAATTCCGGTATCAGGTCCGAGGGCTTCGCCACGTGAAAAGCGCCGGCCGCGATAAAGAGTATGTGGTCGGTCTTGACCATGCCGTAGCGGCTGTTGACGGTTGTCCCCTCTACGATGGGCAGTATGTCGCGTTGAACGCCCTCGCGCGAAACGTCGGGTCCGTGACCGCTTTCGCGGCCCGCGATCTTGTCGATCTCGTCGAGAAAGATGATGCCGGACGATTCGACTCGCTCCAGCGCAAGGCGCGCGACCTGGTCCATATCGATCAGCTTTTGCTCTTCTTCCTGAATCAAATACTCCATCGCCTCATCGACGCGCATCTTGCGCATCTTCTGGCGCGAGCCGAACATGTTGGGGAACATGTCGCGGAGATTTATGTCCATCTCCTCGATGCCCTGGGGCGTATAAATTTCGAAGTGGCCCGGAGCGTTACGCTCCTGCACTTCGATCTCGACTATGCGCGTATTCAGCCGGCCTTCGCGAAGTTGCTGGCGAAGCTTTTCGCGGGTGCGCTCGAAATTGTCTAGCCCCGCGTCGGCGTCGGCGTCTTCGAGTGACTTGGTGCGCGGCAGCAGCAGATCGAGCATGCGCTCTTCCGCATTCTGCTCGGCCTTATCGGCCACCTCGGCAATCTTCTCTTCGCGCACGAGGTCAACGCCTATCTCGACCAGATCGCGTATCATCGACTCGACATCGCGGCCGACATAACCGACCTCGGTAAACTTCGACGCTTCCACCTTGAGGAAAGGGGAGTTCGACATGCGCGCAAGCCGCCGGGCGATCTCAGTCTTACCGATGCCGGTCGATCCGATCATTATGATATTTTTCGGTATAACGTCCTGGGCCAGGTCGGGCGGTAATTTCTGCCTGCGGACGCGATTGCGCAGCGCGATGGAGACCGCGCGTTTCGCGGCGTGCTGGCCTACGACATATTTATTGAGCTCTTCGACGATCTGGCGCGGAGTCATCTCGTCGAGTCGAGGTTTATCACTTACTTCGCCTGAAAGATAGATAACCATGGTCGTGTCTAATCGGGTGGCGCGGTATCACGCCACAATCTGAAAGTAGTAATTATAGCTCTTCAATGAGCAGATTGGAATTTGTGTAGATGCAGATTTCGCCGGCGATCTTCATGGCTTCGGCCGCTATATCTTTCGCGGAGAGTTCCGTGTGGCGTATCAGCGCGCGCGCGGCAGCCAGCGCGTAAGGGCCGCCCGACCCTATCGCCGCCACCCCGTCGTCCGGCTCGATAACGTCGCCGCCGCCCGAAATTATCAGGGACGAGGTCGAGTCAGCCACGATCAGCAGCGCTTCCAGATGGCGGAGATACTTATCCGTGCGCCACTCTTTGCCCATCTCGACGGCCGCGCGCTGAAGCTGGCCGTGATACTGCTCCAGCTTTGCCTCGAACCTGGCGAAGAGGGTAAAGGCGTCGGCGGTTGAGCCGGCAAAACCTGCGATGATCTTATCATTGTAGAGCCGTCGCACCTTGCGGGCGGCCGATTTCATAACTGTCTTATCGAATGTAACCTGCCCGTCGCCCGCGACAGCAACCTGACCTTCCTTGCGGACCGCGAGTATTGTAGTGCTGCGCACCCTGGGGCGGGTTTCTGTATTGGAGCTATTGCGAGGCATTAAAAGCGACTATAAACGCCGCTCTGGGGGTTGTCAAGAAACGCTAATATTCAAGCTGTAGTCGCTTCAACTAGGCAGAAAAGTGAACGGTCGTTGACGCCGAGGCGATCGGGCCGGACGTGAAAACCCCTGGGGTCGGCTTCTAAAACGACGGAGTGGGAGTTGATCAGATTGGTCAATCTGAGATGGCGCGCCGCGCCTATTACGCGGGCAAGCGGCGTAAGGTCGAGCGTGAGCGAGCTGAATATGCGATCAGAATCGGTAACCTGACCGAGATAAGCTATGGTGCGATGGGCGTCTTGCCGGATAAATGAGATCACCGAATCGGCGCCGCTGTTAAACAAAGCAAATGCCCCGGCCGTGAAGACTCCGTGCGACGTGAGGCCAAGCAACAGCTCATAGGATCGCTTCAGGCCCAGATCATCAGGCTCTTCTTTTTCCGGCTTGAGTCTTTGCACCGGCAATTGCTCGGTCTTGCCTTCCATCTGCCCTTCGTGAATAAGTACCGAGCCGGGCAGGGAAAGTATCAAGGCCAAGGATGCAAGGTTTCCGGCGCGGGTAAATATGGAAGCAGCGCGCGGCTCGTCATGATTTTCAATAAAGAATAAGGACCGTTCCAGCAGGCTCAAGTCTCTGGTGATGCGCTCGGCGACAAGATGCTGGTTTGCGTGAGCCAGACCGTCATAAAGCCTCTTCTCATAGGCCAGATCAAATCCGAGCGCGAGAAGATGCGGCTCCTTATCCCAGTATGCCTCGGCAATAAATTTAAAGTCAGCTCTGGCGCTTTTGACTTTGCTTATGGCCTCGTCCCAGAACTCTCCGGGCATCCTGTTGTCGAACCACGAGGTCGGAGCAAGCGGATACCAGAGGTGGCGAACCTGCTCTTTAAGCACGAGCATTGCCATATCGCAGCGCACGCCGTCGGCGTATTGACTTATCCATTTGAGGGTGTCCGTCATGCGCGCTCTGAGAGAGGCGTTGCTATAGTCTAACTGCGCCGTGTCGTGCCACGGAGGAAAGTATGGATCGCGCCCGAAAGCTATGACCTCGCCCGATGGGTGAAGAAAGAAATCTCCCGTACTCTGACGGCGACATTTCGGATTGCTGCGAATAAAAAAGTCCGGGTGCTCGGCTATCCAGGGCGAATCAATCGCCATGTGGTTTGAAAACGAAATCGACTATAACCTTGAGGCCCGCTTCGCGCGCGCGCGATACCAGGGCGATGAACCCATCATTTCCGCCAAGCGACTGGCTGAAAGTATAAGAGGGGACCGCGTAGGGAGAGGCTTCAAAGTTTTCCGAGACTATCTGGGATACCTTTCGCGCGCCGTCGCTTACCTGCCATACTCCCATAAGCCAGATAGCGTCGAACCCGATTCGTCTAAGGTCTTTAAGATATGATTCTGTAATTTGGCTGAAATCCCGACAATGTACCCGGACGTTTATTTCGTAAATTCTCAAGATTAATGTCCCAGGACTCCTTTGCGGGGGGATGGCGCTTCCGATTCCAACCCTTCAAGCCAGGAAACCCGAACCGCTTCGGCAAGATAGCCACGCTTATCGGGCGGCAGAGAGTTCAAATACTGGTCGCGATTCTTCATGCCGTCTTCGGTTATGGCTTTTAGCGCCTGCCTGCCCTTGTCGCTGAGCGAGACGAGCAGTTGTGGCCTGTGAGAGTTGGATTCATAGGTTAAGTCCAATAACCCTAATTGTTGCATTCTTTTACAGAGCTGCCCCGTCGCGGTTCTATCCCTGACAAGGTGTTCGGCAAGCGCCCTGAGCGGGAGATGACTATCTCCAAGACAATGAACCGCCAGCAAAACTTGATAATGCTCGAAAGTCGTACTGTGTGATGCCGCGGCTCGTGCGTAGAAATCATCCAGGATTCTGAGATAATTGCGTGCTGTAGTTAATTGTTGATATATATCACCATTTACTTCGCCAACGTTATTGCTCTGAAGACATCCTTCTCCCCCTGTCCTTGCTTCTGGATACTTGCCGAATTATGTTGTATTATAGACTATTACAGGTTATATTATGTATTGCATTACAAGATGTCAACCATTATTTAGGTGACACAGAAGAAACGAGGCGCCGCTTAGCAAAGGGGCGCCTTTTAGTGTCGGGTAGACGCGACGTGGATGGCGAAAGGCGGAAATGAAAAGCAGGATGGACAAAGACATTCTTTTGGGAACGGATGAAGGGCAGGAGGATTTCGGCCCATCCGTAGACATCGAGCGTGTTGTCGCGGAGATAGATGAAGACGAAGCTGAGTCTCTGTGGGAGGCGGTCGCGCCAGAAGAAGAGGAGACGACCGAGGTTTCAGAAGAGTCTGCCGAAGAGGTTGACGTTGACCTTGAGCCTGGCAAGGACGAGTCGCTCGATCCGATGCGGCTTTACTTGCGCGAAATGAGTTCCGTCCCTCTGCTCACTCGCGAAGACGAGATTCGCATAGCCAAGCGTATCGAGCGCGGCAACAAACGCATAAACAAAGCCCTGTCGCGTTCCTTCATCGTCATCGAAGAGGTGCGCGGTCTATACGAACAGCTCAGGGATGGAGAGATAAATCCTCAGGACATAATCGACGTCGCGACTGATCCTGAAGCCGAAGAGAACCTCGAAGAGCAGCGCGAAGAGATTCGCCAGAATTCGATGAAGCAGTTTGAGGAGATCCTCAAGACGCACGATAAGCTTCTGAAGCTCGCCGCCAAGATCGAGGCCGAGCCGAAGAGTTCCAAAAAGCTCAAGAGGATGCGCCGCCAGTACGCTCACCTGCTTATAGAGATGTCCAAGCACCTGCGCGGCTTCACCTTCAGCGCCGAGATGAGGCGTCGTTTCATGGCTTCCATCGAGAGCTTCGCCAGAGAAGTGCGCGGCACCGAGACTGAGCTGGCAAAGATAGAGCGCGCGCTTGAAAACAAACGGCGCAAAGACATTGACGAACTAAAGAAGCAGCAGCGGAACCTGCGCAAACACATTCGCGAAATCGAGCGCAGATACGCGGCGTCGGCGGTCGATATAAAGCGCACGCACTCGAATATAATTCAGGCCGAGGCCGAAGTAGAGCAGGCCAAGAAGGAGATGATTGAGGCCAACTTGCGTCTGGTCATATCCATCGCCAAGAATTATATCAACCGCGGTCTGCACTTCCTCGACCTGATTCAGGAAGGCAACATAGGTCTTATGCGCGCGGTCGAGAAGTTCGACTGGAGGCGCGGCTACAAGTTTTCGACCTATGCTACGTGGTGGATACGCCAGGCAGTCACTCGCGCCATTGCGGACCAGGGGCGCACGATTCGTGTTCCCGTTCACATGGTTGAGGTCATTAATAAGATTCTGCGCACTCAGCGGCTGATGGTGCAGGAGCTTGGCCGCGAGCCGACCCACGAAGAACTTGCCAAGCGCGTCGATATGCCCGCTTGGAAAGTGCGCAAGGCGCTTAAGATCGCGCAGCAGCCCATTTCGCTTGAGACGCCCATCGGCGATGACGGCGAGACTACAATCGCGAGTTTCATCGAAGACCGCCGCTCTGCCAATCCGGCGGAGACCGCGATTACTAATAACCTGCGCGAGCTAACGGAGGACGTACTCTCGACGCTCACCCCGCGCGAGAAAGAGATCATAAAGATGCGTTTCGGGCTCGACCAGTCGGGCGAAGAGCGCACGCTTGAGGAAGTCGGCAAACACTTCAACGTCACCCGCGAGCGAATCCGGCAGATCGAGGCGAAGGCCCTGGCCAAACTGCGCCACCCCTCGCGCTCTCGCCGCTTGCGGGCATTTCTTGACGGGACGGCTATAGCTTCCTAAAACTATCAACCTTGAATTGAACAAAGGGCTGCCGCGGCAGCCCTTTTCTTTTATAGGGGCGACTCACCCGAGGGCTTCGACCGCGTCTTTGATTGCGCGAAGCGTTCTTTCCGGCGTGTCAGTAGCTACGGAACAGCCCGGAGCCACTATAAGCCCCGCGCGCTCCATTTTACTTATCCCGCCCGTGACACGATTTCGCATCTCGGCCGGAGAAAGCTGAGCGGCCGTCGTCTCGTCTATTCCGCCCATAATTGCTCTGCCCGACCTTCGCCGGCCTTCCTCCAGCGATGGCTCGGTCGTGGCATGAGACCAGTTGATTGCGGCGACGGGATAGTCCATCAGCGAATCGAAATGTATGTTTCGCCCGTGAATATGAAGGACGTTGAAAGGAGCTTCGCTTGCCGCTTCCAGTATCTTCAGATCGAAGGGCAGGCCCCAGATTTTATACTCCTCCGCGGTCATGGTGTCATTGGTGGCAGCGCCGAGCGAAAGGAATATGCCTGACGCGCCGCAAGCTATAGCCTGCCGGGCATACTCGGCAAGTGATGTGGCGATGCTGTCCATTGCGGCAAGCAGCGTTTCGGGAAATCGGCTGCGCGCTTCCGTGAGACTGCCGCTCGGGGTCAGCCTGCGAGCCGTAGTCCATGGGCTGAATATTGTCTCGATGAACATGGCTTCTTTGCCGATAGCGTCATTAATCATTGAAAGCGCCGTCAACTGCTCGCCCCACGCCTCAGCTTTCAAACTTACCGGTTCGACTCGCCTCCAATCTTCTTCATGCTTGATCGCTTCGATCCCGTCCGGCAGAGGGTATGCGTAATCGTTCATGACCTTCAGGAAATCGAGATCGTATGCTCGATAGAAATCTATCTCTGCCTCGGCATGGTATCGCCCCGGCATGTGCTGCAACCCGAAGTGATACCAGAAGCCGAAGGGAAGGCGGTCAACTTTCTCGCCATCGAGGGCGCTCATTACGCGTTCGATCTTGTTCAAAGAAACCTCCAGGTTATCTTATCGGCTTACCCGACCGCGGCCCGGTTTGTTGCAAGACAGACCGGGCTAGCCATTCTCATCAACAGTGCGGAACCGCACGTCTTCGTCCTATTGGAACATAATAGAATCCAGCGCGTCTAATAGTTAGTCAGTCTTTAACCTTTCGATCACGCTCTTTAAGAGCCGTTCTTAGAGCTTGCGTCATTTCAGGAGGGTTCATGAGGAAGAGAATCACTATCTTGATCTTAATGCTCGCGAGCGTCTCGCAAGCTTTGGCCCAATCTCCGGTTTCACAATCAGAGGCCAAAAAGCGCAAGGCCGAGATGACCAGGAAGGCGATGATTCTTGCCGATGAGGCGATTGAATCGGCGCAGTCGCTAAAGCTCCCTGAAAACAGGATACGCATACAGATTGGCGCTGCCGACCTTCTTTGGCAACACGACGATAAACGCGCGCGCGGCCTCTTTAAGAGCGCGGCGGAGGCGCTGAGCGAGATTCAAGCAGCCGAGATGGAAAAGGACATAAGGCAGCATCAGGGCGGCCTCCCTTCGATGCAGATTCGCCAGGAGATGCTCGCGGTTGCGGCAAAGTATGATCCGGCCCTGGCCATACAATTCGTCCGCGCCACTCGTCTGCCATCGCGAGACCCTGCCCTGTACTACAATCAGCCCGACCCTGAAGTTAATATGGAAATCAAGCTCGCGCAGCAAATCGCTGCAAAGGACCCCGCCGAGGGACTGCGCATTGCGCAGGAGGCGTTGAACAGGGGTGTTGACCACGACATATTCTCTCTGCTTTATCAGCTCCAGGCGCATAAGAAGGAACTGGCTGCCAGTCTCTGCGCAAGCATAATCAAGCGGCTGCGCTCGGAGGATATTTCCAGGAACCCGGTTTCATCAAGCGTTGCGCTGGCCCTGCTTCGTATGGGGGCGGAACCGCACCGTATCCAATCATGATAACTCTATAGTTGTCTTCGAATCATCTGGCGCCAGCGGCATGGCGCGCGATCTCTTTCAGCCGCGCGACCTGGCCGACCTGGCGGGCATCGTCGCCCGCTATGCGCAGAAGGTCATCGCCGAGGATATGGACGGGCATTCCGGTGTGAACATCGCAAATATGATTCGCCCGATGCTGCCCGATATTGAAAAATATGCTCCCACCCAGGCGCAGTCGCTTCGGGAAAGTTTCGCCGAGTTTGAGAAATCCAGCCAGGCAGTTAAACATCCCTCGACCAGGATATACGAACAGATGCAGAACAGCACGATCGAGGGGCTCTTCGAGCTGGCAAAGAACGCGCCGCCTGAGATGCAGAATAATATTTACCAGAACGCTGCCTGGAGACTTTTGGGCGAAGGAAAGGTCGAGCAGGCGCACCAGGTCGTGACTGAAAAAGTATCCAACCCGATTATGCGCGCGGAAATGCTCGACCAGTTAGAGCGTCAGCAGCTTATACAGGCCAGCTCGACGGGCAAGGTGGATGAGGCGCTCGAACAGGTCTCGCGCTTGCGCTCGGTCGAGGAGCGAGTCGAGATGCTTCTCAACATCGCCACAAACGTCTTTGCGGCGGGCGACAAGAAGAAGGGCTTGCAGGTGTTGGCCGAAGCGCGCTCGCTCATCAGCAACCGAGTTGACAACTACGCGCAACTCAGCACTCAGCTTCAGGTAGCCCGCGCCCTGCTGCCGCACGATGCCGATGCGAGTTTCTCGATCATCGAGCCATTGATGGAGCACCTGAATCGGCTCATTGCCGCCTCCAGCGTACTGTCGGGGTTCGAGATCCCAGAGTATTTCAGGAGAGGAGAGATGGTATTGCAGATGGGCGGCTCGCTAACGAATTACATCCAGGAGTATAGCCAGATCCTGGGCGAGCTGGCGCGCAAAAATTTTGATCGCGCTAAATCGCTTGCCGACGGTTTCCAGTTACATGAAATCCGCGCAATGGTCTATATCTCGATGGCCGTGAATCTTCTTAAGGACGATGAAGAGGAGAGCTCGCCGGGCGAGGGAGTTGAAGGCATGTCTCGTCTGGATGTGCGTATTCGACAAAAATAAACCACGCCTTGGAGCCGGTTAGCCGAGGCTTAAATACGATTGAATTGTAGTCGATAAGCCCCCGGCAAGTTCTCAGGGTTTAAGCTTGCGCGCACCAAACCAGTTTCGGCGTCATCTGAGTCATGCCCAGTAAGAAATAGAGCCTCCTTTGTGATAGAAATTCGGGTGCTCAAAACCAGTTTCCACAAAGGAGGCTCAGTTATGCGTTTGAAACGCGTAGGAAAGTTTACCTCGATCCGTGACTAAAGGACTACTTTCATCTCAACAAGCCACCCTAAGCCAAGTAGTTTCTTCCATGATAGTCTGCCGCTCGCTGTGCTTGGCTGAACTTGCTCGCTGCTTCCAATCCTCGACTGATTTCCGTCACAACCTCAAACGCGCCTGGCGATTTGTCTCAAATGACCGAATCAATGATCGCAAAAGCAAAGAAGTTGTCGCCCGCCGCCTTGTCCGACAACTCCATCACAGGCTGGAAATTCAACCCCAAGCAGTACCTCGAAATAATCATTGACTGGACCAACTGTTCATGGCTTTAGTCAGTGCTTGATGGCTCTCATACCTTTCGATGGTCGGGCTGTCCCTGTGCTTAGCTGGGCTGTAGAGAAGAGGCACTATGCTCAGTGCCTGCCAAAACACCTTTGAAATGGAGTTTTTAGCCTCACTTCGCCGCGCAGTCCCGAAGCAGTGGAGGGTGGTGATTGTAGCTGATCGCGGGTTTCAACGAACTGAGTTGTTGCGCTACATCAAAGAACTTGGCTTCAGCTACGTAATCCGTGTGAAAGGCGATGCGTGGATAAAGAGTGGGCGATTATGAAGGTAAGCTTAGAGATTATCGGCTTTCGAGTAGGACAGTGCTTTAAGCTTCGGGATGTTGTCTATCACAAGACTAAGCGCTTTAGAGTTGAAGCTGGTACTCAACTGCGAGAAGCATCAAAGGCAAATGTGTAAGCTGGTTGTTGGCAACAGACCTGGGGCTATCAGCAGGCCAAGTAGTAAAGATTTATGAGCGAAGGTTCTGGTGCGAAGAGAGTTTCCGAGATCAGAAGCAAGAGTTTGAGTTGGAGGCTGTACGAGTAAAGAAAGCCAGTAGGTTAGAGAATCTACTCCTGGCTTTGGCGATAGTGCTAATGATAATAGCAGTCATAGCGCAGCGAGGGAATAAGCTGGGCTACGAGGAGAAATACTGCGATAGAGAAAAAAAAGCGGAGTAGAAATCTCGTGGGTACAGGTAGGGTTGAATTTACTGAGGGAATCTACGAAATATCTTAAACCTACTGTTTGACAGCCAGCGGCGCTGGCTTTTGTTTTCACTGGGCATGACTCAGTCGGCGTCATAAGTTGACACTACTTTAAAGCCTCTGCTAAGGTAAATACCTGTTTTGGAGGCGCGTAGCTCAGGGGTAGAGCACTACCTTGACACGGTAGGGGTCCACGGTTCAAATCCGTGCGCGCCTATTCTTTCCTTCTCTGATTCCAAAGAACTTAGGTCGGAATAGACGGGAATGTTGGCGGGAACTGTGCCGTTAACTGTGTCGTAATCTTCCGGTTTTCTGCCAGACAGCGATTCCAGAGCCACTCTCTTAGCTTCCATCCTGATGTGACTGTATCGCTCAAGCACACGGCGCGAGACGTGACCGGCGATAGCCATTATGGTCTGATCGCTCGCTCCTGATTCGGCAAGCTCTGTTATGGCATGGTGTCTGAGATCGTGAAATCTCAGTCCAGGAAGCCCGGCTTTCTTTGTCAGATTCCGCCATGCCGTGCGCCAGCTACTGATCGGGCGGGTTGGATCAAACTGGGTTATTCTCGTTTCAACAATCTCATTGCCGTTGAAACGTGCACCTATCCTGAATCCTGCAAAAACATAATGCTGCGGCTCAACCGGCCCAAATGTCTGAGCACGCTTGAAGAGTTCAGACAGAACCGAGAAAGCCTCTTGAGTAAGAGGAATCATTCGCTCTCCCGCTTCAGTCTTGCTTTTGCGAATCGTCAAAGTTCGGTTAGACGGGTTCACATCTTCCCATCGCAAGCCCTTAATCTCGCACCCGCGCATTGTTGTATTGAGCGCGAGAATGGCGGCCCAGTAAGCCGTTTCCCATTCTGGGCGCTGTGAAGCTATTTCTAGGAGTCTGAGTTTCTGCTCAGTTGTCAAAGCGCGTCCGCAAACGGAGTCGTCAACCGTGACTCGAACCTGCCCCAATAACAGACTCAATTGTCTGACACGGGCGGTCAATTGGTAAGTCGTGGTACCGATTGGCTGCACGACTCGCTCGCCTTTTTCGCTACACTTTGCAGGTTCAACTGGACACCAAAGCCGGCTGGCCCAGTGACTTCCCACTTGAGGACCGAAGCTCCAAACGGCATGATGGCTGCAGGCACAGCCTTGAACGATTTAAGCTCGACATTGTTCAGAATCTCTTGAGCAGCATCATCTTGACCCTGTTGATTATCAAACAATGGCATGAACCACCTCCTTTGAAGGACTTCCTATGCAGCCGAACTCCTCTAGATAAGGGTATAGTCATTTCAGCTAATGGGCCGCGCGATGTATATCACAGGTGGGGAGGGGTTCAATCGAGGCAGGTGAAATAGCGAAGATAAGACTTTCAAGATAAGTACTCGCAGGAGAGAAGACGTACTCGCCTACTTGCGAAGCTCGAATGAACTTGCTCTTTCTATCAGTTGATTTCATTTGCGGGTCACTGCGGTAGGCCGACGCGCGCTAAGAGTTGCGTGAAGCGCGGGTCTGAGCGCAATGGGTCGAATATCGGATCGACTTTTAAGGCGTATGTGCCGGGATGTTTAGCATCAACTGCTCTCGTGAGCCACTCAAAGGCCCTGTCCTTTTGACCGAGTAGGGTGTAAGCCTCCGCGACCCATATCGAAGAGCTAAATCTCGAGCTCGAATCTTTAGTTAATATCTCAATTTGTTCTCGCAATAATCCTTGCTCGCCCCCTGCCTGATATGCCGCCCTTAACCTGTTAAGTAGGTCCTCCGTCTTTTGCCGGTTCCACACCGATAGTATCCCTGCTTGCTCCGCAATGGCCTGATCGTACATGTGCAGTTGCACATAGGAACGGTATAAGAATATGTGTGGCAAGTAGTAGTCCGGCTCTATCTCAAGCGTCTTCTGAAGCTGAGTTATCGCCTGGTCATACTCGCGCCGGAAGTATAACGTCATACCGAGCCTTGCGTTTATGGGCAGCGACAGCGGGTCGAGTTGCTGCGCCTTGAGTGCTTCTGATAGCGCATCGTCCAGCCTCCCTACAGCCGTCAGGTACTCGCCATACCACTGTCGCGCCGTCGGGTAGTTCGGGTTAAGATCAATAGCGCGTCTGTACTCTTTTTCGCTGCCAGACCAGTCCTTATCGAAATTCATTAAGCAGTAGGCCAGTGACGTGTGAGCCTCAGCCAGAGTGTCATCTATGAGAAGGGCCTTTCTTGCGGCTTCCTTTGCTTTAGGGAATGTCTGGTCCGCCGCCGGCCCGCCGAGTTCGGTGAGTAGGTTATAGCAGTCGGCCAATCCCACGTATGCAAGGGCATAATTGGGGTCCAGCAGGGTTGCTTGCTGGAAGTAGTCCAGTGCCTTGTTGATACCGTCCTGAGTTCTCTTATTCCAGTGGTGACGGCCTCTCAGGTAAAGCTGATATGCTTCGGCATTGCCTGTGCCACGATGTGCGATTTGCCTCTGTTCTTCGCCTGTTAGTTTCAGCCTCAGCCTGTCGGTAATCTCACGCGAAATCTCCTGCTGCATGGCGAGCGCGTCAGATACCTTCCGGCTGTATTGTTCGCCCCAAATCTGCTTGTTGTCACGCACGTCCAGTAGCTCGGCACTGATAGTCAGGCTGTCTCCGCGCTGAAGCAGTCGGCCCACCAGCACCGCACGCACTCCTAGCTCTTTACCGACGGCCAGCGGGTCCGTCTCTTTACCTTTGTAGCGGAAGACCGTACTTCTGGCGATGACTCGTAAGTTAGGGAGCTGTGTCAGGTTGTTAATGATGCTTTCGGTCATCCCGTCCGACAGGTAATCTACGTTGGGGTCGTGGCTCTGGTTATCAAAGGGCATGACGGCGATGGACTCGACGGCCACTTCAGAGTCTCTGGCGTGCAGGTACAAAGTTACGCCGACAATCGCACCAGTGACTAAAACCACCAGTATTAGAAGTGCAAACTTGTGACGCTTGATCCCGGTGATAATGTATTCCGCGCTCGATGGAGTCGGGGCGGCTGCTCGGTTTGTTGTTAAGCCTTGCTCTGCTGCCGTAGTTGCCCCCGCGCCAGTGGTTGTAGGCACGTTCCCACTGCTCGAATCCGCCGGTGCAGTCGGCCCCGACTTTGTTTCTGATACAAGCTCACCCCTCAGACTCTTTAAGTCTAAGAGCATGTCTTTCATCGTCTGGTAGCGTTCTTCCCTATCTTTGCGAAGCGCCTTGCCTATGATCCTCTGTAGCTCCGGCGGCGCGTCCGGCGAGTAGGAAGAGATTGGCCCCGGCTCAGACTTGAGGATTGCCGCGATGACATCACTCGTAGTCTCGCCTTCAAATGGGGCGTGGCCCGTGACCATCTCGTAGAGCAACACTCCGAAACTGAATATATCAGTCCGGGCGTCAAGGTCTTTGCCGCGCGCCTGCTCCGGCGACATGTAAGCCAGCGTCCCGAGTATAACGTTAGGCCTGGTGTTAACCTGCGCGGCCGTAGGGGCCGAAGTGTCAGCGGACGGTGCCTTCCGCTCCGTGAGCTTCGCAAGCCCGAAGTCGAGCAGCTTCACCAGCCCGTTCTTTTTCACGATGAGGTTTTCCGGTTTGATGTCCCGGTGAATAATGCCGGTCTGGTGGGCCTCCGAGAGCGCGTCGGCAACCTGAACCGCAACCTCCAGCACTTCGCTGGCGGCCATTCGAGACTGGCGCAAGTGCTGGCGCAGCGTGTCGCCTTCGACGTACTCAGTAGCTATGAAGTGTGAAGAATCGGTCTGCCCGATGTCGTAGATGGTGATGATGTTGGGGTGGTTGAGAGCGGAGGCCGCTTTCGCTTCCCGCGTGAACCGCCTCAGTCTTTCCGCGTCTTGAGTGAACTCTTGCGGCAGCAGCTTGAGCGCGACTTTTCTGTCGAGCCGGTTGTCTTCGGCAAGGTAAACCTCTCCCATGCCGCCCGCGCCGAGCTTCTTGAGTATGCGGTAATGCGAAACCGACTGTTCGGGCATGATCGCCATTCATCCTTATGAAGCGGCGATCATTCTATCGAAAATCGGTCTCTTTTCAACCTTTGCAAGTGGGCCAGCAGGGGGGATGAGTTAGTCGGGACGGCCTTACGGTAATAGGCCTGACGTG